>CAYXCW010000011.1:0-15219 GCA_964463555.1 uncultured bacterium | reverse complement strand
TCGAACTGATTGGCACTTCTGCCGATGGTAAAGCTTCCAGCGGCTTGTTTGCTTCAGCAAATCAAGGCTCAATAGGAGATGGAGGCAATTTAATTGTTGAAACGGGACGGCTGACTGTTGGAGATGGGGCATTTATAAATACTGGGACCTTTGGGCCAGGAAAGGCGGGAAATCTGACGGTAAAAGCAAGGGATTCAATTGAACTAGCCGATGGTTTATATGGCAGTGGCTTGTTTGCATCAGCCGATGTGGGATCGACAGGAGATGGAGGCGATCTGATTATTGAAACAGGAAGATTGATTGTCCGCGATGGGGCACAGATAAGCGTTAGTACTTTGGGGCAAGGTAAGGCGGGAAACCTTTTGGTAAAAGCAGTTAATTTGGTCGAAGTGATTGGTGAATCAGCCGATAGTAAGCGTGGCAGTGGCTTGTTTGCATCAGCCGAGCAAGGCTCAACAGGAGATGGGGGCAATTTGATAATTGAAACGGGACGGTTGATTGTCCGAGATGGGGCATTTATAAGCATTGATACGTTAGGGCCTGGTAAGGGAGGAACTCTTTTGGTAAAAGCAGCCGATTCTGTCGAAGTAATTGGCACTTCTCCGGATGGTAAGGCTCCCAGCGCCTTGTTCGCTCCAACCTCTCCAGGCACAACAGGAGATGGAGGCGATTTGATGATTGAAACGGGACGGTTGATTGTCCGGGATGGGGCGCAGATAGGTGCTGGTACTTTTGGACAAGGTAAGGCGGGAACTTTAACAGTTCGGGCAAGAGATTCAGTCGAAGTGATTGGTACGACTGCCGATGGTCAAATTCCTAGCGGCTTGTTTACTTCAGCCCAGCGAGGCTCAACAGGAGATGGAAACGATTTGATGATTGAAACAGGACGCTTAATCGTCCGGGATGGGGCTGTGGTAAGTGTCAACAGTCTTGCAGTGGGAAAAGCAGGCACGCTTCGGGTTTTTGCTGACTCTATCGAGCTTTATAACAAAGGTTCTCTGAATGCAAATACCAAAGCAGGTGGCGGTAGCATCGACTTGCGCTCCTCTACCATCACCTTGCACAACAGCAGCATCACCACCAACGCCACTGGAGGAGAAAGGGGCGGCGATATCATCATCGGTTCGCAATTCTTGCAGTTGCGCGACAACAGCACCATCACCACCAACGCAGAGGGCATTGAAGTCAAAGGCGGCAACATCACCCTCAATACCGACATATTAGCTGCCCTAGAAAACAGCGACATCACCGCCAACGCACAAGAAGGTAAAGGAGGAGAAATTACCATCAATGCTGACGCTATTTTTGGCTCAGTCGCACGCACCAGAGCAGAAATTGAACTACTCCTCAATACCAAAGATGCCGATCCCAGACAATTGTTCACTAGCGATATTACCGCGATTTCCCAACAGGAAAGCCCCGAATTTCAAGGCACAGTCACGGTCAATACTCCCGATGTTGACCCCAGTTCTGGATTAATAGAATTACCTGTCGATTTTGTCGATCCGACGCGATTAATTGCCCAAGGTTGTCCAGCTAATCGAGGCAATTCTTTTATCGTCACCGGACGCGGAGGCTTGCCACCTTCCCCTAACGAACTCCTGCGCGCAAATAATACAGTATCGGTTGATTGGGTGACGCGCGACTCAGAAAGCATAGATGCAGGTGACTCCTTGAGCGGGGGAGCAGGTGAGATTGTAGAAGCTACTGGTTGGATAATTAACGAGAAAGGTCAAATGGTGTTGATTGCCTCTAGACCCAATAGCACGCACAATCGGTTTTTGTTAACTCCTTCATCCTGTCCTGAAACTGTTGAATCGCGATAATATCATCTACCTCATAGTAAAGAAAATGGCAACAAAAAAGCTGAAAATACAACAATTTTTGCGAGGTGTTTTTGGGAAGCTCAAGCGCCACTCTCGCCTAAAAATTATACTTGCTTTCTTGCTTGCCTTCGCGATCGCAAGCACCTTAACTTCCCTACCCGCTTTCCCCCAATTACCCCAAAATGGCTCAAATCCTGAAGCATTAGTCGAACAAGGTCGAAAACTCTACGAAACGGGACAGTTTTCCCAAGCAGCAACAATATTGCAACAAGCGACAGCGGGTTTCGAGGCTAAAGGAGATCAAGTGGGGGAAGCGATCGCACACAGCAATCTCTCCCTAGCCTTTCAACAACTAGGACAGTTAGAAACAGCATACTCTCACATCGAAGCAAGTCTAAAAATCTTAAACAACATTCAAGAATCAAAACAAGTTTTAGCCCAAACTTTAGACATTCAAGCCAACTTACAATTACAACTAGGAAAAGCGCAACCAGCATTAGAAACTTGGAAACAAGCTAATCATATTTATACTCAAATAAACGATCAACTTGGCAAAATTCGCAGCCAAATCAACATCGCCCAAGCGCAACAAGCTTTAGGTTTCTACCTGCAAGCAAAGACAACTTTAGAACAAGTTGAGAAAAACCTACAAAACCAACCCGATATCATCAAAGCGACAGCCTTACGCAGTCTTGGCGATATTCTGCAATTAGTTGGAGATTTAGATAAGTCTCTCAACTTCTTGCAGCAAAGTAGAGAAATTGCTGAACGATTGCAATCTCCCACAGAAATAGCTGCTACTCTACTCAGTTTAGGTAACGCGCAAATAGCTTTAGGAAACAGAGCGCGATCGCCCGAAGATACAGTCAGCGAAGAAAAACCTACACCATTACATTGTAGCAAAAGAACCGTCTCAGGCGAGGCTTTAAACTATTATCAACAAGCAGCACAATCTTACGAACAAGCTGCCGCTACATCTCCCTCACCAATCGGACAAATTCAGGCACAACTGAATCATTTAAGCGTATTGCTGGAACTGCAAAATTGGTCAGAAGCGCAAAAATTATCCTCAAATATCCAGTTAAAATTAACTAAAATACCTCCCGCTCAATCGGCAATATATGCCCAAATTAAATTAGCCAATAATGTGGTATGTTTAAAACAATTCACCAGCGCAGATGTCCCCTCTTGGAAAGAAATTGCCCAAGATTTAGCAGCAGCAATTCGACAAGCAAAAAGCATTGGGGATAGTCGTTCAGAAGCTTATGGTTTGGGCGCATTGGGTGCATTGTATATGGAGGCACAAGATATTGCTCATGCCGTTGAATTAACCCAACAAGCTTTAGTATTAGCCCAAGAGATTAAAGCTACGGATATTGCTTATTTGTGGCAATGGCAATTGGGACATTTACTAAAAATTAAAGGAGAAGAGAAAGCAGCGATCGCCTCTTACACCGAAGCAGTAAATACCCTCAAATCCTTACGCAACGATTTAGTCGCTCTGAATCCAGATGTGCAGTTTTCCTTTCGAGATAACGTCGAACCCGTATATCGACAATTAGTTGATTTATTATTACAACCAAAATCCACCAACCAACAAAATTTAAAACAAGCACGTGGGGTAATTGAAGCACTACAACTGAGCGAATTAGAGAACTTCTTTCGCGAAGCATGTTTGCAAGCTAAAGTTCAACAAATTGACGAAATAATTGATAAAACCGACTCCAAAGCCGCCGTTATCTATCCGATTATCTTGGCAGATCGTTTAGAAATTATACTGAAATTACCAAATAACAGCGATCTTCGCAACTTTAAAACCGAAACCACCCAAAATGAAGTAGAAAGTAATCTATCTCAATTGCAGCAATATCTCAGAGAGCCAGATAGAATAAACGATGTGAAAAAATTGTCCCAGCAAGTGTATGATTGGTTGATCCAACCTTTGGAAAGCGAGTTAGAAAAGTCGGGAGTAAAAACATTAGTTTTCGTCTTGGATGGTTACTTGCGGAATATTCCGATGGCGGTGCTTTACGATCGAAAACAGCAAAAGTATTTAGTTGAAAAGTATGCGATCGCATTAGCCCCAGGTTTACAACTAATTGACCCCAAACCCTTGCAACGGGGACAGTTAAATGCTTTACTTGGCGGAGTCAGCGAAGAACGGGAAATCGGAGGTAGAAGGTTTACCTCACTGGCAAATGTAAAAAATGAATTGCAGGGAATTCGCTCTGAAGTGCCTAGCAGTCAACAACTTGTCAATCAAACCTTCACCGAAACTAACCTGCAAAACCAGATTAATTCGGCTCCTTTTTCCGTCGTTCACATGGCAACTCACGGGCAATTTTCCTCTAATGCCGAACAGACTTTTATCCTGACTTGGGAAGAACTATTGAAAGTCAAACAATTTGATAGTTTGTTGCGATCGCGCGATCCCAGCGCCCCCAGCGCCATCGAATTACTCGTCCTCAGCGCCTGTCAAACAGCATCTGGAGACAAGCGCGCGGCATTAGGACTTGCGGGAATAGCTGTAAGGGCGGGAGCGCGCACTACACTAGCGACATTGTGGTCAGTTGATGATGAATCTACTGCCGAACTAATGAGTAAATTTTATCAAGAATTAGCCGATGCAAAAGTAACTAAATCTGAAGCCTTGCAACGCGCTCAACTCGAACTATTGCAGAAATATGAAATACCTTATTTCTGGGCAGCTTACGTTTTGGTGGGAAATTGGTTGTAGCAAAATCGACCTATTGCAAAAGTATACATCACGCCCGAAATAAATTTTCGGATTGTAGAGACGTTACATGTAACGTCTCTACAATTTGGATAAAACTGAGATTTTGCACCTATCGCGATCGCCCGCCTGGGGTTCAAACCCCAGGCGGGTTTGATATCATGTCCGGTAACAGTTGCATCTAAAACTTATGAAAATGCATCTATATCAATTCTGGCTTTTTAATAGTTGTACGCTGTTTTTTCTATACAGCTACAACCCAACGGCAGCACAAATCATCCCGGATGCTACCCTACCAATCAATTCCAGCGTCACGCAACAGGGAAATACCAGCGTCATCGAGGGAGGAACCACCGCAGGGACAAATCTGTTTCACAGCTTCAAAGAGTTTTCCATACCTACAGGTGGCACCGCTTTCTTTAACAATGCCAGCGATGTGCAAAATATTTTCAGCCGCATTACGGGTAGCTCAATTTCTAATATTGATGGCTTAATTAAAGCTAACGGCACCGCTAACTTATTTCTACTCAACCCTAATGGCATTATTTTTGGGCCAAATGCCAGGTTAAACATTGGTGGTTCGTTCTTAGCTACCACAGCCAATAGTATCAACTTCGCCGATAATTTTCAGTTCAGCGCCACCAATCCCCAAGGTACACCTTTACTAACAATTAACGTTCCCATTGGCTTGCAATTCGGACAGAATCCCGCCAGCATTCAAGTGCAGGGTACAGGATACGATTTATCCGATCCTGACCCCATATTCAGACCAATTATCAGAGGTAATAGTTTAACAGGACTGCAAGTGCTACCTGGAAAAACTTTAGCTTTGGTTGGCGGCGATATAAACTTAGTTGATGGTGTCTTAACGGCTGAGCAAGGACGAATTGAATTAGGTAGTGTTGATGGGGGAGAAGTCAGCCTCAATTTAATTCCTCAAGGCTTTACTCTGAACTATCAAGGCGTACAAAAGTTTAGAGATATTCGGATGTCACAACGTTCTTTGGCAGATGCCAGTGGCGGTGGTTTTATTCGAGTGCAGGCTAATAATTTATCCCTAACTGATGGCTCATTAATTTGGATTCAAAATCAAGGATTGCAGCAAGGAGGAAACATCTATATCAATGCTAATCATTCTATAAACTTAAGTGGAAACAATCCACCTAGCCGATCTCAGACTTTTAGCGTAATTAGTGAAACAATTGGAAGTGGAAATGGAGCAGATGTCGTCGTTTCGACGCAGGAATTGGTGATTCTGGATGGACAGTCAATACATACTCACTCTTATGGTTCTGGTAAGGCGGGTAATTTGAATGTTTCTGCTGATTCTATACAGTTAATTGGGGGTTCACCTACTCCCACTTTTCAGGTCAGCACGCTTGCATCTATCGCTTACAGTTCTGGAAATGCGGGAAATATCACGGTGTCAACACAGCATTTAACTGCTGTCAATGGAGCAAATGTAGCGTCTGTAACTTTTAGCAGTGGTGATGGAGGCAATGTAACGGTGAATGCAACTGATATAGAACTGATTGGAACGACACCATATCCTTTCTTACCTAGTGGTTTATCTAGCGATTCTCTCGGTGCGGGAAATGGTGGCACACTTACAGTCAACACCTCTAGGTTGGTAATTCGGAATGGAGGAATTACCACTTCTGCCTACGCTACTGGTGATGCTGGCGATATAACGATTAATGCGACAGAATTTGTAGAGATAGGTGATATAAATAATATTGCACCAAAACATCCCTGGATCAATTACCTTGGTGCATCGTCTCGAATTCACCCTTACCCAGAAATTCTGGGACTGCCACCCGCGCCGAGTGGATTCTCTGGAAATGTGACTATTAACACTCCTGTATTAAGAGTTACAGATTATAATGCAAAAGTTCAAGTTAACAATCAAGGTATAGGTAATGGCGGGACGCTACGGGTCAATGCAAATTATATCTTTCTAGACAATGGAGGTACGATTACAGCAGTAACCGAATCCGGTACTGGTGGCAATATTGAACTACGGGCAAGGAATTTATTGTTGATGCGTGGCAACAGTGAAATATCCGCAACAGCAAATCGTGTTGGTAATGGCGGCAATATTAATATTACTACTCCCTTACTCGTTGCCTTCCCAACTGAAGATAGCGATATCAGTGCCAATTCTATTGATCGTCGTGGCGGTAACATTACTATTAATAGTTCTGCCATTATTGGCACTCAGTTCCGCAACCAAAATACATACTTAAGCGACATTACTGCCTTTGGGAGAGATGCTTCATTAAGCGGCACCGTACAACTAAATACCCCCGATGTTGACCCCAGTTCTGGATTAATAGAATTACCAGTCAATCTTGTCGATTCTACGCGATTAATAGCCCAAGGTTGTCCAGCGAATCGAGGCAATTCATTTACCATCACCGGACGTGGAGGTTTGCCACCTTCCCTTAACGAACTGTTGCGCGCTAATAATACAGTATTGCCTAATTGGGTGAGTAGCGATTTGCCCGCAGAAAGCGCCGCTTCCGAAAGCATCTCAACTCAAAACTTCTCAAGCCAAAATCCCAAATCAAAAATCCCAAATCAAATTGTAGAAGCGACTGGTTGGATAATCAACGAAAAAGGCCAGATGGAACTAATTGCATCTGCACGCACTCCTACATCTAACGGTTTTTGGTTTAATCCACCATCTTGTCCTGAAACAGTAGAGGCGCGATAATACAAAGGTTTTCAATTATCTGCAACCAAAAATTGTCGAGGTAGGGGCACGGCATCAATCAGTTTTGTCGCTAACAAGAAAGTTTACTCCTGCCGTGCCCCTACAACCAACTGTATGAAAATACAGAATTATCGCTTCTGCTGTACGCTAACCTCTCCCAAAATCGGCTGCTGTGCAATATTTTCCAACCCCACATCTCGCAATAAATTAGCCCAATCGCTATCAACAGTAGCATTTTGCGGCTCGCCTCTGCGTAGTTTAGCCAACTCACTTAAAGCTGAATACCAAATCCCATTTTGAGCATAAAGAGCAATCCGCTCTCTTGGTGTAGTAACTGTCTGCAACTGCCTTGCTAATTCTGGTTTGGGTGTCACCCGTTCCACCCACCCGCGAATAAAAACAGGGGTAGAAGATTTTTGCCCAGAACAATACAGTTTTACGTACCACTGATACTTTTTGTTAATTTCTAACGGTGCTGCACTGGCAAGACTAAAACCGACAATTCCCGGTGTTTCAGGCAGAGTAAAATTAGTGCGATAAATATCGTTGTTCTGTTCATCTTGCAACGAAAATTCTCCAGAAGCTACCTCACCCGACTTATAGGGAACGTAAAACCATAAAGTCGGATGCGCTTCTACAGAAGACCCTAAATTAGTAGCTGGCATTAAGGCAGTTAGTGACACCTCTACAGGGGGACAGTCACCACGGCTTCCAGTTCCTCCCCGGCGTCCCGGTCTACCTCGACCCGATCCGTCGTCTTCCTGTTGTTGAAAGCGAATTGGTAGGCTTTGAGAACTGTTACGGGGTTGTGCTAGTCCCAATATGGGGTAAGCGATTAAGCCGAAATATGTCAACGTAACCGCAAAAATAGGTTTGATTCGATTAAATTGTTTGTTGTTCATGACTATGCACCAGCAAGCGACAGCTAATACCAGGAGCCTTCTATACTCTCTATGGGTTTGGGAGCGATCGCATTATGCACTCCCCCTATCCCCAGCGAACCTGCATAATCCTCTCTCGCGACACCCATATACAAGTAGTACCCTTGAATTGAGCCAGCATGAGCCATCAAACCCAAACTCGCCATCAAGCTGCAATTCTCTTAAAATTCTCCAAAAACTCTTGTAGGATAGGCGACAACAGCAGTTTTTGGCTCGATCTATTGGAGAAGTCTATTACCACAACTTCTAACACTCCAGCTAGGCACTAAGCAATAGTGCAACCTCTCAAGAAAGACAACAGCTTCAAAAAGAGGAAAATTGTATGAAACAACGTGAAGATATCGTGCAGAAATTCTCTACTTTTCTCAGCTTTAGAGACGATGACGGCGATCAAAAAACTACTTGGCAAGCTGACCTGCAACTAGAACGTCATATGAAAAGTTTAGTTGATTCAGATCCAGAAGCCAAAGAAGAATTTTGGACAAGACACTTCCTCAAAAGGTTAAAAGAAGAATACCCACAAGAAAGCAGCCAATCGATGCAATTTTCAACTGCCACTTTTAAAATCGAAAAACACTTATGTGCTTACTTACAGGAAGCTTGTATTTGGGCTGCTCAAAAAACATATCAAAAATTTAAGTTTCTGCGGCACAAGTACGCCATTGAAGAATACTTTCAAATTGCTTGCTCGTTTGCTAATCTGCCTGCAAAGCTTTTTAAAAGTTTTAACCTTGATCGCCCTCATTCTAATTTAGAAGGGTATGCCAAAACAGCCATCCTACGCTTTATCCGCGACAAAATTTATCAACAAGACATTGAAGCTAAACGGCTCAAATTTTCCGAACATGGATTGTTAAAAGATTTGAGTAATAAAGAATTGCAAGAAGCTTTAGCTTCAAAAGGATTCAACCAATCGCAAATCGATTTATACAAACTAGCTTGGCAATGCTTTGATGAACTGTATCAAATGAAGCAAACCTTTAATAATCAAAGTTTAGCACCCCCCAATCAAGCAGAGCTGCAACAAATTACCGCTGGTTACAATCGGCGGCTGAAAAATCTAAATCTCCCAGCACCACCTGTTAAAGAGGAAAACATTAACACCATGCTGCAAATCTGCATTCAAGCAGCACGGGATTACCGCACTAAGAATTTCCTACCTTTAGAACACTGCGAAACTATCTCAGATCCCGCGCCTACCCTCTGGGATACTATCGTGCAGGAAGAAGAAAGAGATGAATTACAATTAATCGTCTCAAAATTATTTGACGCTGTGCCAGAACCTGGTCAAACCATGCTCAAACTCTGGCTGGGTTTAAACTTAACCCAAACTGAGATCGCCACGGTAATGAAAAATAAATATCCAGAATTACAAAAACAATATCAAGTGCATCGCCATTTAAGCAGGCATACCAGAAATTTATTGAGAGACTTTGTTGTCGAGTGGAATCAAATCCATCCTGAGTTTTCTCTCAATGATGAAGGCGATATTGCCAGAGTTAAAGAATCTTTTGAAGAATGTTTAGAATCCCACTGTCAGCGATTAGTATATTCTTGGCTTGAGAGAATTGTAGCAGAAGGAAGTCAGTCAGAAAAGCGGGATAATAAGCCAGTTTTGGGAGTAGATAATTTAGGGAAAGAAGGGAAGCGATCGCTCAACGATACTCTACTAATAAACCTGGAAACGATCCTCAATATTTCAGTAAATTCACCTAATTTATTTCAGAACAGAATTGGTAATATTATAAAATAATGGTAACGTAAGTCACCAACAAAAGCGGGATCGGGGGTCAGAAAAAATGATACTTAGTTTGAATGAATTAATGGCAGTTTATCCGGAACAATTATGGATAGAGATAGAACCAGAAGCACGGGAAAAAGCATGGCAGCAAACCCAGAATCAAAAATATTCCAATGCTGCTTCGCGTTGGAATGCCTATCTGAATTGCTTATGTTTGAATAGTTTTACTCGTTGGATTAAAGAAGAACCAGATTTGCAAGAAACCCTTAGAGTTTGGCCTGCTGAAGCATCTCTACCAAGTATTTGGGATGTAGTAAACGGTACAAAGCTGACTCTAGGTGAAACGGAACTGGTAATTATTCCCAACGATAAAAGTGCCTTTGCGGAATTTCGGATTCCTCAAGAATGGGTTGATATTCCGTCCTGGGCAAGTCACTATTATTTGGCTGTAAACTTAAATTTAGAAGCTGGCTGGATGCGGGTGTGCGGGTACGCTAATCGCGAGAGAATACAACAACGAGGAAGATGCGATCGCACAGATCGAACATACGTTTTAGAGCCAGAAGATTTGATTGCAGATCTCAACGTCATGTGGGTAGCGCGAGAACTGTTTCCGGCTAAAAAATTAGCAGTTAAACCTTTGCCAACTTTGTCAAAAGCACAAACAGAAAAAATCCTGGAACAGTTGAGTCAGCAGATTGATTATTCTCCCATACTCGCTCTACCCTTTGAACAGTGGGCATCGCTAATTGCTAATGACAAAAATCGGCAGAAGTTATATCAACTGAGGCTAGCAAAGCAAAACATTGCACCCAAGCAGCCAACTGCAACCAATTTAAGCTTGTGGTTACAAAATATCTTTGAGGCCGGGTGGCAATCTGTTGATACAATATTAGGCACGCAACGGGAAACTTTAGCCTTTCAGTTCCGAACAAATGCTGCATTAAACGATGTTTCTGTTAAGGGTCTAAAGCTAATTGACTTAGGAATGGATCTCAAAGGTAATACCGTCATGCTATTAGTTGGTTTGACGCCAGAGATAGATGAAAAAGTCAATATTCGCGTCCAACTTTATCCAGCTAAAGGAGAAAGTTATCTGCCACCCAATCTTAAATTAGGTTTGATTTCTCCATCGGGAGTTACCCTGCAAGAAGTCGAATCTAGAAGTCAAGATAACTACATTCAACTGAAACGATTTAAATCTCCGACGGGAAAAGGTTTCAGTATCCAAGTGACGCTAGGTGATGTCAGTATAAAAGAAGATTTTGTGCTGTCCTCTCTAATCGGCTAACAAAGATGGGTAAGTTAGCGATATTGAATCTGGGAAAGGGAGACTTTTTCAAAGGTTTTCCTTCTGTGACAGCTCAGTTGTCTGAGGATGGTAACTCCGTACCTATCCAATGTACGGGAAGTTTACCTCCCGCACCTGAGTTGATTCAACTCTATAGACGTTGGCGGTTGCTCTATAGGTTGCTCTATGAGTCTTCCTATCCCAGTTTTGGTTGGCGTGCCAGGGGTATTGAGGAAGAAATCGAAATAGATGAGGAAGATATTACCAATGTTTCTAATGTTGAGTTCGGCAATCTATGTAATGAGTTACAAAAAAGGATAAATTCCTGGCTTAAATCTGAGTCATTTCGCAACATCGACCAAAAGTTACGCACGAAACTAGCGCCCGCCGATCAAATACGGGTGATTTTGCAAACCGAAGATAGCTGGGTAAGGCAACTTCCCTGGCATCTATGGGATTTTTTTGAGGATTATACTAATGCGGTAGTCGGCTTAAGTGCGTCAGAGTTTGAGCCAGTCAAATTATCAGGTAAACCTGCGGTAGAACCGATCCGAATTTTAGCGGTTTTAGGCAATAGTTTAGGGATTGATGTTCAGAAAGATCGGGAAATTCTGGAGCAATTACCGGGAGCTAAAACGGTTTTTTTGGTAGAGCCGTCGCGACGGGAGTTAGATCGATTTTTGTGGGATAAACAAGGGTGGGATATTCTTTTCTTTGCGGGACATAGTTCGATTGAGGGTTTTCAGGCGGAGCCTGATAGTCAGCGTTCCCAAGGTTTTCAGGCAGAGCCTGATGATGTGCGTTCTCCGGGCTTACCGCCTGGGAACGAGGAGAGGGGGAAATTTTATATTAATCAAAGGGATAGTTTAACAATTTCTCAGTTAAAAAATGGTTTGAGAGCGGCAATTAAACGGGGTCTGCGATTAGCAATTTTCAACTCTTGCGAAGGGTTAGGATTGGCGCAAGATTTGGCTCCTTTGCATATTCCGCAAACGATTGTGATGCGGGAACCAGTGCCAGATTTGGTAGCTCAAGAATTTTTGAAGCACTTTCTGGCAGCGTTTTCGAGTGGGGAATCTTTCTATTTGGCGGTGCGGGAAGCGGGGGAAAGATTGCAGGGTTTGGAAGGGGATTTTCCCTGTGCGAGTTGGTTGCCAGTAATTTGTCAAAATCCAGCCGAGCCGTCGCTAATTTGGCCTCAAAGTGTGAGTAATTCTGCTGGCTCAATCTTACCTTTTCGACGTATTTTACCAATAATTATTATAGCAGGAATGGTAGTAACTGCCGTGGTGATGGGAATGCGAGAAATCGGATGGTTGCAACCTTGGGAATTGCAAGCTTTTGATATGTTAATGCGATCGCGTCCCCAAGAACCCCCAGATCCGCGCCTTCTGATCGTTACTATTACAGAAGCTGATGTCCGCAGTCAACCCGCTAAAGAAAGAGGAGGCGCATCTCTATCAGATCGTTCTTTAGCTCAATTGATCGAGAAATTGGAGCAGTTTAAACCCCGCGTCATCGGGTTGGATATCTATCGCGAGGACAAGGTAAAACCAGACTATAAAAGTTTAGCAACTTGGATGAAAAAAAGCGATCGCTTCATCGCGATTTGCAAAGTCAGGGAGGATGAACATAATTCTGGCGTCGCACCGCCTCCCGAAGTTTCTAGTAAGCGTTTAGGTTTTAGCGATGTGGTGCCAGATCCAGATAATATTATCCGCCGTCATTTACTGGCAATGGCTCCTTTATCTCCTTGCAATACCGACAAATCTTTCAGTTTGCGGTTAGCAACTCGTTACCTAGCCGATTATGGTATCAAAGCTAAACTTACGCCTCAAAAAGATTGGGAAATTGGCTCGGTTACGTTCAAAAATTTGGAGTCTAACAGTGGAAGTTATCGCGGAATTGATAGTTGGGGTCATCAAGTATTGCTCAACTGGCGCGCAACGGATGCAGTGGCGACGCAAGTTACATTGAGCGATGTTATTAATAATAAAATTACTGCTGAATTGGTGCGCGATCGCATCGTTTTAATTGGTACAACTGCTGAAAGCTTTCACGATTATTGGTCTACGCCTTATAGTGCGGGTCGGTGGCCTCATCAGTCAATGGCGGGAGTGGTAGTGCAAGCGCATATGGTGAGTCAGATTCTAAGTGCGGTGCGCGATCGCCGACCGTTACTATGGGTATGGCCTAAATGGATTGAATTTCTCTGGGTGTGGTGTTGGTCTGCAATGGCAGGTCTACTGGCGTGGCGCAACTCTTCGGTGTTGCGGAAGGTAGTTGCAACCTGTGGCGCTATTTGTCTGTTGTATGGATTATGTTTGGGTTTATTAATGCTAGGAGGTTGGGTGCCTTTGGTTCCTTCAGCTTTAGCTTTGATTGCTACAGGTGGCAGCGTACTGGCTTATAGTTTTTATGCTCGAAATTTTTAACTGCAATTTTTAAAATCAAAATATATTGTACAATTATCATAAACTCATAGCGGTTTTTATAGATTGCGAATTAACACTATTAATGATGACAGAAAAATCAATCGTAAGTTGCCAGATTCCGCAAGACTGGAAGGCAAAAATTGAGCATCTAGCAAAGGAAAGGAAAAAAGAGCCAAGCCAAATTATTTTCGAGGCACTGGCTCAATATTTGGGTGAAGATGTTAATAAAAATGATAGTCGCCTGAATGCTTTGGAAGCCGAAGTAACAACATTACGTGCTTCAATATCACAACTGGAAGGAATAGTCAAGGAATTACAGATGCGATCGCCTCTAGTTCCAACTTGGAGTAATTCTGCTGCTACGTCAGTTGAGCAATGGGCTGATGAAGACTTTATCGAAGAACCCGATGAAATTTTAATTGATTTTCTGCCACCTGAAGAAAGATACTAAACGGGCGTTTTATTTGACAGCATATTCGGTAAATTGCCGCTTGAAGGGAGACTTAAATCCTAAAACTATATCCTTCTGCGGGACTCCAGCCTCAACTAATTCATTGGCTACTCCCACTTCTGTTCCATCACTCTGAATCCAAATTTTTTCATCCTTGATATCAATATGAATTAGGCTACTATATTCTCGTCGTTGGTCGTGCCAACCCACGAGCATTAATAAGTAATGATGGCGTTCGCGATCTAGAATTAACTGCACTTCAGTGTGGTCATCTTTAAGGTTGGCAAAGTGCGCCTTGATGATTTTTTCCACCAGATCGGGGTAATTTAATCTTTCCATAAAACAAGCTCCTGTTTAATAGCATCAAATACGAGCAATTTAAGCTGATATTCTTCTATAGAATCCTGAATAAATTGGCGCTGAAACGGAGTATCATAAGTATCTGTAGGGATAGCGAGGTATAAAATTAGCTCTGGTAATTTTTGTTTCAGGGCTAATCGATAGTTTAGAAATTGACCAAGTGCTAAATGAAACTCAGTCATTTCCGATTCTCTTAAAAAACTTTTGATTTCTACGGCTATCTTGCGCTCGGCTTTCTGAGCAGCTATTAGTTTTTCTGCCGTTAAGTCTATATACATCTCAGTTCCACCAACTTTGGTGTGGATGCCTATCTGATGAGCTTGGTGGAAGTAGCTTACCAGTTGCGGGTTGGGAGGAGTTTGTAGAAAATCCGCCTGAAAAGGCGGTTTTTCCTTAAACTGGACACAGGCAAAAAAAGCTAGTAAAACCTATGGCTAATTTAAAACCAGCTAAATCCACGCATCCTATTTATTCTCCAAATTTAAAAATACAGGGTTTGCACTCGCGTTTTATCGGTAATCCCAGGATAAATCAAGCTGCCAACAACCTTGATAGAATTGGCTGGATACTAGGTGGATTGTTAGTTGTAGGGCCAGTTATTCTCAGCTTACTTTCTAGCAGTCCTCATCAACCTCAATCTCTCCCTATTTCAGCAAAAGCGTTAGTTGCCAACCAGGTCATTGAGCTAGAAGTAGCCCGCACACCTCAGCAGCAAGCTGTGGGT
>CAYXCW010000010.1:0-97695 GCA_964463555.1 uncultured bacterium | reverse complement strand
CGATTTCATTTGGGAATAACGATAGTGATGAAAATCCGTTTGATTTTGCGATCGCTGGCGTTGTCAACGCAGTTCCAAACTTAAGGCCAACCATTACTAACGTTACTTCAACAGCGCCGGATGGCAAATACACCGTTGGTCAAGTTATTCCCATTAACGTCATCTTCAGCGAGAATGTATTCGTCAATGGCACTCCCCAATTAGCTTTAGAAACTGGTGCATTGGATGCGGTTGTTAACTTCAGCAGTGGTAGCGGTACTAACACTTTGACTTTTAACTACAAAGTTGGAGTTACGGATACCACCGCTGACTTAGACTATCTTTCTCGGACTGCTTTAAACCTCAATAACGGCATCATTGAAGACGCTGATGGTAATAATGCCGTTCTCACCTTACCTACACCAGGAACAGCGGGTTCTTTGGGTGCCAATAAAGCGATCGAAATACCCGCTTTTAATATCATCGCTGGTACAAACCGCCGCGATGTTTTAACGGGGACTAATGGGAGCGATCGCATAATCGGAGAACAGGGTAACGATCGGCTGACGGGTGGAGGAGGCGCTGACGAATTCGTCTACAGTCGCATACAAGATCGGTTTGACACCATCACCGACTTTCAAGTCGGCAGCGACAAAATTGTCATGACAAACCTGTTAGCTAGTTTTGGCTACAGCGATTCAAATCCAATTGCTGACGGAATCGTTAGCTTTTCTAGCCGAGGCAATAACACAGTACTATTACTTGACCCAGATGGTGCAGATGGATCGGCACTAGCCCGCTCTTACATTACGTTCAGAAATGTGAGCGTCACCGAGCTAAATAACCCCAACAATTTTGTCTTCAGCTAAAGATCCCTAGATCTTAACTCGTTCCCAGGCTCCCGCCTGGGAACGAAACCAAGAGGCTCTGCCTCAGCTTTCTATTGTTTTTGTGATAGTTCAATGGAGAAACCAGCATGAAGATGTGGAATACAACCTTATTCAGCCAAACCAAACACCCAATTAAATATTTAATGGCATCGGCTAATCTTATGTTACAAGTTACGGGGATATTTATTGCTTTAACCGCTAATGCTTCAGCCGCGTTTATTGGTTATTACTCACCCAATAATTGGAACGAGGTTACAGATAACTCTGATGGATTTGTTATCAGTGGCGCTCCCGATTTTATTCAGATTGAAGGGGGTGCAAACCAAAGCAGCAATCCTGGCAGCACAGATTTTACCATCCGAGTAGAGGCATCTGGAGCTTGGAGTTTTGATTGGGAATACGAGTCATTTGATAACTTTGGCGATCGCGACAGCGGCGGATACTTATTGAACGGCGTATACAACCAATTAGCTCAAAATAACAGTTCCACCCTTTCTGGTTTCATAAGTATTCCTGTCAATCAAAACGACTTAATAGGCTATCGGGTTTTTACCCTTGATAATGACTCTGACTCCGGACGATTAACCATCAGCAACTTCAACGCACCAACCACAAACGCTGCGGTTCCTTTTAATTTTTCTCCTACTTTAGGACTATCTTTGATCGCTGTTTGGTATGGGATTGGTCAAGTAAGAAAATATTGGCGCTCCTCCAAACCAGAGGCACTGGCATCCCAAAAACCTTATTCCAGTTCTTTATTCAACAATAAATCTAAACTTTAGCAATAAGCAAACGGCTTTCTTTCTTTTTTCTCCCAACCTAAACCAGTTTGGCAAGCAAACTCCTTGCAGCGTTTAGGTTGGATTTTTTTATCAGCAGAGCCGCGCTTTTAAAATCTATCCTAGAAGTGGGTAACGCGGTCTTGTTAACTGCACGTATAACAATTGGTATAAAGGAGAGCGTTTAACTAAATGTGAATAGCCGAGTCCGTCAATCCTAACATTCAGGAGCATTATTTCATCAGCCAAAATAGCGCTAGATTTATTTGGCAGCAGTCCATACTCCTTGCTGAGTAACACAACAGGTAATTTTTGTTTCTGGGAACTTAACCACTAATAGCTACAGTCGGAGTAAGCGATCGCTCAAAGCTGACTGAAAGCCACACACCTGCTTGATGAGCTAATAGAAAAGCTCCCTAACCGCATCCACAACAATCTCGTCGGGCTTAAAGAGAATATCCTCTAGATGGTATTTCCCTACGAGGCTATATCCTAACCCCGACTTCAAAAAGTACAAAATGAAAAAAATCAGCACCAAGTCCTCACGCCTCATAAAATTATCTCCTATTTATTTCCCTCGATTTTTAAAGAATCTATGAAGATTATTCTTCACAGATTCATCCTGAGTTGCGAAGCCTTCTCAGTGAAAAAGCGACCTACGTAAGTATAACCATATTTTTATTATTTTGTTAATATAATTTCAATATTTTCTTATGGGAAATTATTTAGCCATTGAAAAAGTTTATACGCAGGTTACTTCGTAACGCTAAGTTCTTCTCGCTTTTTATCTAATTTTTCTGATAGTTATAGCCGATTACATGTGAGTGAGATACAGCACAAGTAAGATCGGCAAGCAAGATAAGCAAGATAAGCAAGATAAGCAAGATAAGCAAGCTCGGCAAGAAAATACTTAATTACCATTAACAACAGCGTCATTTTTTTAATATAAAAAAAAGTGATTACTTAGATAATTTTTTGTTCATTATGCTACATTTCCTGAAAGAATAAATTTGATAAAATTATGTAAATATAATTTTTAGATTTTTAAAGGTTGACAATATACATAAACCTTTATTTTGACTGCGGTCTTGTGCTAGCTGTAGTGGAAACTGAGAGGGAGAGGGAAAAACTACGATCTCTGCTGTTGGTGGCGCTCTTCGCTGTCGGTTAGCCCTGGTGCGATCGCGTCAACTTTCCAGAAAATTCAGATAAACAAATACCCGGAATCTGAGAAAATCAAGATCGATTGAAAATGATCGCCGATGGGATAGGCTTCGCTCTATGAGGAAATTAATTACAGGGTTACGGGAATTTAAAGCCAGTTATTTTTCGACCCACCAGGAATTGTTTGAGCAACTCTCCCACGGTCAGAAGCCCAGAGTGCTTTTTATCACCTGCTCCGACTCGCGCATCGACCCTAACTTGATTACCCAGACAGAAGTGGGTGAATTGTTTGTTATCCGTAATGCGGGTAATATTATACCGCCCTACGGAGCAGCCAACGGGGGTGAAGGGGCATCGTTGGAATACGCCATACACGCCTTGGACATTCAGCAGATCGTTGTTTGCGGTCATTCTCACTGCGGAGCAATGAAAGGATTGCTGAAACTGGAAAAACTCAGAGAAGAAATGCCCTTGGTATACGAGTGGCTGAAACACGCCGAAGCAACGCGCAGACTGGTAAAAGAAAACTACAGCGCGTATCAGGGTGAGGAACTGTTGGAAATAGCGATCGCCGAAAATGTACTGACTCAAATCGAGAACCTGAAAACTTACCCAGTTGTCCACTCTAGATTGTATCAAGGAAAACTGAAAATATACGGATGGGTTTATCATATAGAAACGGGTGAAGTTTTGGCATACGACGTCAATACCCACACCTACGCACCTCCGCAAAGTCAGCTCAGCGATGCGGAAGAGGACGCAATGGATAAAAAATATACCAGTACGAGTGCGCCTCCAGTTGCTTGCGATCTACCCCACCGTCACCATACAGATGCTAATGCGGGAAATGGTTCCCAGGAAAAAATCCCGGCAGTATCTTGGCTATCGCCGGAACAAGCAAACCGAATCTATCGGGGTGCAGCCCAAACCAAGTAGGTTTACTCACATCTTGCACCAAGCCGATAAACAGCCTCCAAATAAATTTGGGGCTGAAAGCTTAAGTAAGCTAAAGCTAACTAAAATCAACGTTTTAACCCGTTTCAACGGGTTTTAGCTAAAAGCTGCGAAATTTATTTCTGGGCTAGGTGCAAGATGTGAGTTTACTCACATCTTGCACCTTGAGGCGGAGCCTCAGTCTTCTCGTTCAGTGTTCTCGTTCCCAGGTTCAACCTGGGAACGAGATCCGGGAGGTTCTACCTCCCGTGGTGCAAGATGTGAGTTTACTAATATTTTCCAGCAAAGTCAGATCCACCATTTCGTCGGGGTCGGATTTGGACTTAGTTGCAGTTGTAGTTGCTTCACTTTCTCAGGTTATCGTTCAGTGAAGGCCAGTTGCGATCGCCCCTAGAAATATTGTCAGGGATATCTCGCTCCCAGCTTCGCTGAACGCCTCGGTTATAGTTCAAATAAAGCTTTCCATCCACAATTTTCCAAGCATCTGGGTCAGTAGCAGCCGTATAACCCCGACTCACAGCCCAAGCACAAAAACCGCCGTACTGAGGTGCGTATTTCTGCGGATTTTTGCTAAACAAATCGCGATTTTCGGCACTAGAAAAATACCAAGTTGCATTCATCCACTTGTAAGCGAATTGGCTGTTACCGTTAACTGGCTTTCCTTCCTGGAAATAAGCCACCGGATCTGCACCTCTAATTGCCACCCCATTATCTGTATAAAAGCTAACCGTAGGCGATTTAACTTCACTGACCTTAGCAGCCGTTTTTGCTTGAGGTTTACTAGCAGCAGGCGTACTCGTGGACTTAGTCGCAGGAGCTTCAACGCTGACTACTTCAGTCTTAGGTTGACTCGAACAACCGATTGCAAGTCCCATCAACAGCAAAACAGAAGCAATTGTGACCCGTTTATCTTTCATCACCGCCTCCTCGAGTTGCAGCACTGCCATATAGTTGATTTACTTTAATATAAAAGCGAGTAGGTTGGGTAGACAAGCACGTTACCCAACCTACAACAATTAAAATTTAAGCAAAAAAAGCCGCTAATGGCTAATCGCTAATGAAACTATCTTACTGTTGTGAGTTTCACATCTATCAATTAGCAATTAGCTATTAGCAATTAGCCATTAGCTATTAGCCACATCTAGCAACTTTCCCGATCAACTAACCTTGGCGTTCTTTCCAGATCATCTGGGCAACTTCGGGCGGAAACTCTTCCAATTCAGCCGTTCCCGATGCCGCACTAATAGGGGAATTAAAAGTATAGTTGGGGTCGCATTCTCCCGTGTCGTAAACTTGAATCACCCATTTATCGGGCAATCCTTCTACGCCAATTTCGACAACGTACCAACTATCTTTAATCCAACGACAGTTAAGAACTGAGAACCACTCTCGGTCTGCTTCCGCAATTTCCCATTCTGCCATCAGGAAATCGAAGGCTAGTTCTTGCGCCTCAGTTGATTCCATAAGTTGTCGCTTACGCCGAGGTCGTTGACAATTCGGGATATAATCCCAATTGCTTAGCTAATTCGCGGGCGACGTGGAGTAAAAATTTAGCTCCATCCTGGTTATCTTGGTGTGCCATATACGTTGCCAGTTGTACCATTGTTTCTACTAAACCAGCATCGATTAAATCTAAGTGAGCATCTAAAACTTCTGGTTCCTGACCGCTAGGACACTTGAATAATTCATCGATCAGGTTCATGTAAAGCTCTTGCCGCGTTTCTGTCATACTTTAGCTCCCTAAAACCTTTAAAGGGTTTCCAATTAGTCAGCCGAAAAAACGTTATTGTGACATCAAACTATAGTTCAATCGAAAAAAACGTATAAGTTGTTACCATAATTTTCTCTAAAGTTTGTGGGGAGGTTGCACTGTCTAACTGAGAGCTTCTTTATAAATAAATTGTTAAAATTATATTTGAATAAGTGAATTAAACCCAAATCATCTTTTGTGTAAAAAGTTAATTTTTTTTATGATGTCTTAATAATTACCTAATTTTATAGCAGCAGTGACGCTATCTTTAAGATTGCTTTTAAACCAATTCAAATAAATCCGTATTACCGATAGATTTAGCCTCAGAGAAATTATGAAGGATAGCCTTTTTGTAACCTGCCCAAGCGCTGCTAAAATCTCTTCTTCAACCTCGCGTTTATCCTTGGTAGCGAAGTCTCATTACCCCGTACAAAGCTAAAAATCCCCCGCTTTTGCTTATTTTAGCGGCGGATTATCTTAATAGATTTAAAATTTAAGAGTTGAGATTGCAGAGTGAAATAAATCTGCAATCTCAACTCTTAAATCTAAAATTCCTAATCTAGAAAACCCATCAACGTGTTGCTGTCGTCGATTTCGTTGGATGCAATCGGGCGCAGTCCAGCGGACATAATCATTTGGGAAAATTGCAGGGTACTTAACGCTACTGGACGCATTCCCATCAAGGCGATGCTATCGGACATTTTGATCTCGCTGGCGGCGATGGGACGAATTCCAGCAATATTTACCGTTTCGGTAACGCGCAGATTGCTGGCGCCAATCGGGCGCATTCCGGATACATTGACTGTACTTGCGATCGCTAACTCGGAAGACATAATCGGACGAATCCCCGATGCATTGAGAGTTTCCGCTACTACCAGGTTGCTTGAATCAACAGGGCGATTAGCAAATACCAGACTCGACTTATCGTACCGCACTACCTTGGCGGAATCTGCGGGCGCTTCTTCCTTGACTTTTTCGACGCTTTCTGATTTAACTTGGGCGTTTTCTTGGCTTTCAGCGTTGTTTTCGCTATTTTCGGCGCTGGTTGTACTATTTTTCTTAGTTTTGCTGGTGCTAGCTGCCATGATTTTGACTCCTGTAGACTCTTAAGTAACCTTTATGCCGGAAAACCCAGATGCTTAAACGTATAGACTCAGTTTACCTTTAAATAACCTGATATAGGTATAAATATCTTAACGAACTCAACATAAAAAAGATATATTGTTACAATAATTAAACATGATTGAGCGATCGCATCACCGCCCGGAGCGGGGATGAAACCCGCACAGGCAAAGTGAAAGTGGGTTAGGTAGGATCGTTTACAGTGCAAGCAACGCGGGATTGACAGACTCAAGCGACACCAGGGGTACAAAAAAGCGATACGTGCTAGCGCACAGGCTACGCGCGCTCTTGGTCGAGGTTGTCTAGCATAGTGAATAGCCGCAGATTTTCATCATATTCATTTCCGATGAAACAAGTCAAAATTATTGTTGAAAAGCATTCCGATGGTTATGTAGCTTATCCTCTCGGCATCCAAGGTGCTGTAGTCGGTCAAGGTAACACTTACGAGGAAGCTTTAGCGGATGTCAAGTCAGCGATTCGCTGTTATATTGAGATATTTGGATCGCAAATGTTAGAAGAAGATTCCCCAGTAATTGAAGTTTTTGTGGCAGAAACAGTGACACCATTGGTAATGCCTAACCAATCGCAAATTAAATCGGGAACATTGAGAGCAATCTGAACTCAGGTAGGCATCTCTCGCGAGGAAATTTTAAGCACATACGAGCAAACTTAAAAGAAGCTGTTACAGATTTATATGATGCAATTTGACCTGCAAGCGCCCTTTCAACCAACAGGCGATCAACCGCAAGCGATCGCATCCCTCACCAGCAGCATCCAAGCAAACAATCGCTTCCAAACTCTGCTGGGTGCGACGGGGACGGGAAAAACATACACCATCGCCAAAGTAATCGAGCAAGTAGGGAAACCTACCCTCGTCCTCGCCCACAATAAAACCTTAGCCGCCCAATTGTGTAATGAATTGCGGCAATTCTTCCCAGAAAATGCGGTTGAATACTTTATCAGCTACTACGATTACTATCAACCGGAAGCGTATATTCCCGTCACCGATACTTATATCGAGAAAACCGCTGCAATTAACGACGAAATCGATATGTTGCGGCATTCGGCGACGCGATCGCTGTTTGAACGCAAGGATGTAATCGTAGTTGCTTCGATTAGCTGTATCTACGGTTTAGGTATTGCCTCAGAATATCTCAACGCTGCGATTCCCCTGCAAGTTGGGAAAGAAGTTAACCAACGACAAATCTTGCGAGATTTAGCATCGGTTCAGTACAGTCGCAACGATACAGAATTAAGTCGGGGACGCTTCCGAGTTCGCGGCGATGTATTAGAAATTGGTCCCGCTTACGAAGACAGAATTATTCGCGTCGAATTCTTTGGCGATGAAATCGACGCGATTCGTTATGTTGACCCCGTAACCGGAGAAATTATCCAAAGTGTCGAGGCATTAAATATCTATCCCGCCCGTCACTTTGTCACCCCAGAAGACCAATTAGAAGCAGCAGTAGAAGCGATTGGACAAGAATTAAAAGACCGATTGCAAGAATTAGAAAAAGCTGGCAAATTATTAGAAGCCCAGCGACTCGATCAGCGCACTCGCTACGATTTAGAAATGCTGCGGGAAGTCGGATATTGCAACGGCGTGGAAAATTATTCTCGCCACCTGGCAGGACGAATGCCGGGGGAACCGCCAGAATGTTTAATCGATTATTTTCCTAAAGATTGGTTGCTAGCGATCGATGAATCCCACGTCACAGTGCCGCAAATCCGCGGCATGTATAACGGCGATCGCTCGCGCAAACAAGTCTTAATCGAACATGGATTTCGCCTCCCCAGTGCCGCAGATAATCGACCTTTAAAAGCAGAGGAGTTCTGGGAAAAAGTAAATCAGTGTATCTTTGTTTCTGCAACGCCGGGAAACTGGGAAATCGAAGTGTCAGAAGGTCGAGTGATAGAACAAGTAATTCGCCCGACAGGGGTGATTGACCCAGAAATTTTTGTGCGTCCGACAGAGGGACAAGTTGACGATTTGTTAGGGGAAATTAAAGACCGAGTTGCACTTCAAGAACGAGTGTTAGTGACGACGTTAACCAAACGGATGGCGGAGGATTTAACCGAATATCTGCAAGAGCGAGGGATCAGAGTCCGCTATCTGCATTCGGAGATTGGTTCAATCGAAAGAATCGAAATTTTGCAAGAATTACGCGAAGGAAATTTCGACGTTTTGATTGGAGTAAACTTGCTGCGGGAAGGATTAGACTTGCCCGAAGTTTCATTAGTGGCGATTTTGGATGCAGATAAAGAAGGGTTTTTGCGGGCAGAGCGATCGCTCATCCAAACCATCGGGCGGGCGGCGCGTCACGTGCGGGGTCAAGCTATCTTATACGCCGATAATTTAACCGATAGCATGATTAAAGCCATTGACGAAACCGACCGACGCCGAGGCATTCAAATGGCATACAATCGAATGCATGGAATTACACCGCAACCGATTGTGAAAAAATCGAGTAATTCGATTTTGGCATTTCTGGATTTATCCAGGCGATTGAATTCTCAACAGCTAGAAATCGCTTACGAAAAGTCAGATGAATTGTCGTTAGAAGAGATTCCAGAGTTAATTGGGCAACTGGAAGCGCAGATGAAAGAAGCGGCGAAGAAACTGGAGTTTGAAGAAGCGGCGAAATTGCGCGATCGCATCAAGCACCTGCGCGATAAACTGTTGGGTCATTAGTAGTAATAGCAGCTCTGTTGAATTGCTTGTAGTAAAAAAACCTCACAGAGTCGTTGCTTAGGGGCACGGCATTATAGATATGTCCCACAAACAGATAATGTCGCTCATGCCGTGCCGCGGCTAATGATTGCGAACACGATATAATATCATCTCCGGTAGCAACGGTTGTGTAACTGCTAATAGCTAATCGCTAATGGCGGCAATTATCCATACTCTACCGATACTAACGGACATGATATAACCTAAAAAATAAAAACCCCTTCGCAAGAAGGGGCAACACAAGGCGCATCTAGATTTAAAATAAACTTCAATACACCTCGTGCGGTTCACACAACCGGGTGAAATTAGAGGAATTATTGCTCGTTCACCCGATAGCGCACCCTGAATTGGTCATCCGACTCGTTACTGGGAAAGCGCAAGGGATCGTTACTGTTTCGATCTAAACTGCCACCGCTAAATTCTAAATTGCCCAAAGGTGAGCCTGGTTGATTCGGTGCAGTCAAGACATTATTATTATTTCCGCTTTGGAAATTCAGAGAAGATCCAGTAAAAAACGAAGAGAAATCTTTGTCTGCATTGCGGTTTTCCAGTCCGCGCAGCGAGTCACCCGATAGGGTAACCCCGGTTTCTGCTTGAGACTGTGCTACAGGAAGCGCGTAAACTGCTGATGCCAATCCCGTAACTAACACTGTGATGCCGAAGGCTGTGATAATTCCAAATCTGTGCATGATAGCCTCTCTCCCCTGAAACTACTACCTAGTGTTCTCAACCGGGCAAGCGCAACTTCAATGTTCAGGCTTCTACTATTTTAGGTTTCAAGCTCAGCAAGTGGCGAGTTTTTGCGTCTGAGTCAGATTATCCCACCCCATGCTGTTTAAACCAAGCTTGTAGGCGCTTCCAAGCATCTTCAGCTTGCTGTTGGCGATAAGTCGGGCGATAGTCGGCAAAAAAACCGTGGGGCGTATCGGGATAAAGGATGATTTCCGAACCGCTGCGCCCCCGTTTGAGTGCCTGCTGCATTCGCTCTACAGTATTGTTAGGAATTAACTCATCACTACCGCCGTAGAGTCCAAGGACGGGTGCTTTTAACACAGGTGCAATGTCGATTGGATGTTTGGGAGTTAAGGAAGAAGATTCTCCTACCAAACGTCCATACCAGGTCAATCCTTCGGTATCTGTGGTAATAACTTGGGCGGAAATAGGTCGCACAGCTAAGGCAAACCCTGCCGCCAGCGTCGAAACAAGGATAAATTTGCGACGACTTAACTCTTTCAAGGCGAAAAGTGAATCGCCATCAATAACTATAGGTTTCTTTATAACTTACTCAAGTTGCGGAACTATAAGTAAGTTTAGTAAAGAATCTGGAGATTTAATCTAGCTCCAACCGACGATTCTAACTTCTTTAGTCAACTCGGTTATCAGAAATTTCACGGTAGCTTTATCGAATCTTTATCGTTCTCCCGTAGGCTTACGGTGGGCAAAGTTAAGCAGATACACGATAAATAGATTAGGTAGCTTGCGCTGGCAGCGAAGCTATAGCAAAGCGCGAATCGCGCCATCCCATGCACTCACGCTAACCTTTACTCCCTTCAGCAATGACTAACACCCCAGTAAAAGTTCCGTTTGTAGACCTAACATTTCAACACGAACCGATTCAACCCCTGCTAGACGAAGCGATAATGAACGTAGTCCGGCGGGGAGATTTTGTATGTGGACGGGCTTTAGTTGAATTTGAGTCAGCCTTTGCTGCTGCTTGTGGCGGATCTAGCGGCATTGGGGTGGCTTGCGGAACCGATGCGATCGCGCTAGGCTTACAAGCCTGCGGCATCCGTCCTGGGGATGAAGTTATTTTACCGGCAAACACCTTCGTTGCCACGCTGATCGGCGTCATTCGCAGCGGTGCTACGCCGATTTTAGTCGATTGCGAATTGGAAACCGCTTTAATTGACCTGGATGCCGCAGAAAAAGCAATTACACCCAAAACGAAAGCGATCGTCCCGGTACACCTCTACGGGCAAATGGTATCGCCCTCCAAGCTGCTAGAAGTAGCCCAAAAATACAACTTAATTATCTTTGAAGACGCCGCCCAAGCCCACCTCGCCCAGCGAGAAGGCTATCGCCCTGGTTCAGTTGGTACGGCGGCAGCATTTAGCTTTTATCCCAGTAAAAATTTAGGTGCTTTTGGCGATGGCGGCATGGTTGTCACCTGTGATGAAACTGTAGCCAAAAAAGTTAGAACCCTCCGCAACTACGGCGCCCCGAAAAAATATCTCCACACCGAATACGGCACCAACAGTCGCCTGGATACTATACAAGCCGCAGTCCTGAATGTAAAATTGCCCCATTTGGAAGGGTGGAACCACCAGCGCAACCAAGCTGCCCAACAATACGACACCTTATTAACACCCCTCAAACAACACGGCATCGTCCCGATTCAAAACCAAAGTGGCAGCGGACACGTGTATCATTTATACGTAATCCGCATTCTGGAAACCTGCCCACTTGACCGCGATACAATCGGGGCAGAATTAGATGGGATGGGCATCCAAACCGGCATCCACTACCCACTGCCCTGCCATCTCCAGCCCGCGTTTGAGCATTTAGGCTACAAACAAGGCGATTTTCCCCACGCAGAAACCCTGTCTCAGCAAATTGTATCCTTGCCGATGTTTCCGGGTTTAAGCGAAATTCAAGTGCATCGAGTAGTCGAAGCCCTTTCCCAAGTTCTCGTATCCGCACCAACAGCTGCCATATCTGCCTAAAACCATGCAAATCAGACAGCGATACCCCAATGTCATCGATCGCCATCTCTGGGATGCCGCCATCCTCGCTTTGTTGGCGATTTTATACGCCCCTCTAATTTGGCATTGGTATGACGGCTGGCTGCATAAAAATATCGGCATCATCCACGAATATTTCAGCCACGGACTGATCGGGTTACCCTTTGCCGCCTATATTGCTTGGATGGGGCGCAAACAGTGGCGGCGGTTACCAGATACGTTTAATCCCCTGGGTGCTGGTTTACTGGTACTGGGGGGAATTTTTTATCTGAGTGGGTTACCCGACTTTGCCAATCTATCTTTCCCGATCGTACTGGCAGGGCTGTGCTTGTGGCTCAAAGGTTTCCCCGGCTTGAAACTGCAAGCATTCCCGCTACTGTTGGTGTTTTTGGCAACGCCCAATCAAGCACCGTATTTGATCGAACCGCTAGCGTTACCCCTCCAGAGTTTTATCGCGCATACGGCTGGGTTTATCTTGATTCAGCTAGGCTTTCCGGTGACGGTGGAAGAGATTAACCTTTATGTCAATGGCAGGATTGTAGAGGTAGCGCCCCACTGTGCTGGGTTGAAAATGCTATTTACCAGTTTGTACGTCGGGATCATGCTGCTGTACTGGACAGATACATGGCGATCGCGCAACAAGTCAATTTTCTTTTTAACCACGGCAGTTTTGATCAGCGTCACCGCTAATATTATCCGCAATACCCTGTTGACCTTCTTTCACGGTACTGGAAACGACCATGCTTTTGAAGTATTGCACGAAGGCTGGGGTGGTGACGTTTATTCAGCTTGTATGCTGGGAACGTTGGTGTTAGTTATCAACGCCATTGATAGATTTTTCCCCGCCCATTCCGAGCAAATAAACTCTCAAGAAGTTTCTGATGAAAGCGAAGCAGGACAAGAGTATTGAAGAAGGTGCGGCTAATCGAACCGAAAAAATATGAATAATTTTTTTAATTCAAAACTTGGTAAGGACAAGTTCAAAAAAAATAACGATGGGACGCAAGCAATGCCAGTGAAACTCGGCGTTTTAAACTCAAAAATATCAAAAATTATTGTACTGGTATTCCTGGTAATACTAATGGGTTTGGGAGCGGTTCCAGGATACTTGAAGGGTAGTTGGCGTTGGCAAAAGCCCTTGCAAGTTGTCCAGCTCAAACAAGTGAGAAATCTACAACAAACTGGAATCAGTTTGCCCGGTTGGCAGACTTTGAACCAACAGCCGATTGAAATCGGGGGACACAAATGGTCGTTTCAAGCGATTCAGCGAGATCCTCAAAACCAAGCAATTTTGCTGCTGCGTCCCCAGCGCGATGATAAAGATATGCCCCAGGTAGAGTGGGTAGATCTTAGGGGGTTCCGCTGGTGGAAGGCAGAACAACCGCGTCAGTGGCAAAGAGATGGATTTAGGCGATCGCAATTTACAGTACCAGCAACTACCCCAGGCCAACAACCGCTGCAAGTCGAAGCCCAATACTTTCGCAGTTGGATACAGGATCGAAGCTTTAGCGGCACTTTTGCCGTATTGCAGTGGTATGCTTGGCCTACCGGAGGCAACCCAGAACCCAGCCGCTGGTTCTTTGCCGATCAAATTGCTCAGTGGCAAGGTCGTCGCCTGCCTTGGGTTGCAGTTAGCATCATGATTCCCATTGAACCATTAGGCGAGATCGAACCCGCTTGGCCCGCTGCCGAGTCCTTGGGACAAACCGTTCAAGCTGCCTTAATTGCCGAGGCACTCAAGCGCTAACAACAGCAGTTATCACCACCCAGGGCCAGCGCGGCTGATGGTGCTAAGATATACAGGCTGGTAGGGTTTAAGCATTGCCCGCACAGAACAAATGCACAAAGCAGCACCTGCAAAATCCCAAATTAAACCTTTCCGAGAACAGGGGAAAAGTTCAAAGCTGAAAATCTGGCGGCGTCTGACAGCAGGCTGCCTGTTTGGGCTTCACGTTGGCGCCACAATTTTACCAGCAGCGCTGTTGCTGTGGACCAAAGCCGAAAACACCTGGGCGGCTATCCCTGACGTGGAAAGTAGAAAGCTGCCAAATCCTTTGCAAGCCCAAACGCAAATCCCCATCGTTCCGTTTGAACTGCAAAATACACCTCCCCAGCGCTTTCAGCAGAATCCTCAATTTAGAATTTACCGTTTGGGGCCAGGAGATAGCATCGGTGTTGTCGTACCCCGGTTTCCAGAACTGAACGGAACTTTTGCCATTGATAATGAAGGCAACGCCCTGCTGCCCTTGGTAGGCAAATTACGCATCGCCGGTTTTACCCTCGACGAAGCCCAAGAAAGGATTCGCGCCGCGTATAATCGCTTTGTGGTCAATCCCGAGGTTACGGTAGCGCTAGCTACGGCGCGTCCGGTACAACTAAGTATCACCGGCGAAGTGGTGCGACCGGGCTTCTACGGTGCAGGCTTGGGTGGGGTGCGCCTGTCAGGCATCCTGTTAACCGCGGGCGGCACTACGCCCCAAGCTGACCTAAGAGCGGTTTTAGTGCGTCGGTTTCTGCCCGATGGCTCTTATATCGAACAAAAAGTAGATTTCTTTACACCCTTGCTGGCGGGAGATCCCCTGCCAGATGTTGTTCTCCAGGATGGCGATGCGGTAATTGTCCCCAAGCTAGAAGTTGGCAATCTAGCGACTTATGACCGCCAACTGGTGGCGCGCTCTAACCTAGCGCAGCCTACGATCTTAGTTAGAGTTTTGAGCTACCCTAACAATACGATTGGGAATCTGACCCTTCGTAATGGCAGTAATTTTCTCGATGCGGTTACAGCGATTGCCCCCAGTCTGCAAACAGCGGATATCGGGAACATTGGCTTGGTTCGGTTCGACCCAGAACGAGGTCGGGCAATTGTGCGAGAATTGAATGCTAGAAGGGCATTGTTGGGTGATGCATCTCAAAACGTTCCCTTGCGAGAAAATGATGTGATTGTCATCGGTCGCAACCTGCTGGCTAGGCTTACTTTTGCGCTTAATATCTTTACCCAACCCTTCCGCGATATTCTGGGGTTTTTGTTGTTCTTCCGTCAGTTGAGCCAGAGTGCTGAGGATCTCTTCGCTCCTGGGGCAGGTAATGGCAACAATAACTAATACTCCAAGTTGCTAGTTATATGCTTAGGATTGGTAAGAGGTAATGGGTAATGGGTAATGGGTAATGGGTAATGGGTAATGGGTAATCGCAAGCGAAGATAGGACTTACCTATGACCAAAGCGATCGCTTATAGCTACCAAATCGAGTTAATAGCTTGAATATTTTTATTGCTCCAACCTATCCCTTTGAAAGCTTAACGTTTATAACTTTTTTGCCATGACGCCACCTATTGTCAAGCGCTACTTCATCGCCTTCGACCAGCACAAATGGACAGGATTAGCTGCATGGATTTTGATTGCGGGGGCATCTGTCCTGTTTGCTGCCAAGCAAGAGACACCGCCCACTCAGTACTCAGCTTCAGGGGCAATGTTATTCGTTCAACCGCCAGTAATTTTTTCTCGGACGGGTACAGATATTCAACAGCAGGCACAAGTCCTCAGTAAAGAGGCTTTGCTAACCGAAGACGCAATCAAAGCGGTATCCAAGCGAGTGGGTGTAAAACCAGAAGAATTAATCAAAAAAATCGCCATCCAGCTACCAAAGCCCCCTGGTAGGGGAGAACCCCCTCCCCCACCGCGATTCGGAATTCTGTACGTTGATAGCAGCCAGGAGCGGGCTAAAGCTGTGGTGCAGACTTTGATGGTGACCTTGGTGGAACAGAGCCGCGCGCTCAATTCCAAGCGCTTGCGCTTACGCATCGACGAAATCAATAAACGTTTGCCCGCTGCGGAGAAAGACCTGCGTAACGCTGAAAGGAAACTCGAACAATATACCAAGCGCGAGGGCGTCTTGTTGTTGGCAGCCCGCGATGGCGGTATAGTTGCCGGGATTACCGGCAGCCAAACACAGCAACGACAAATTCAATTTCAATTGCAAGGTATTGACGCCCAAATTCGCAGCTTGCAAGACCGCCTGGGATTGACGGCAGATCAAGCTTATACTTCCTCGGCGCTGAGCGCAGACCCAATTATTGCCAATCTGCGGGCGCAAATTCATCAAGCGGAAACTCAGAAACAGCTGCTGGGCGAACAAGGCTACCGCGCCGCACATCCGCGAGTGGTTGAGTTAGACACTCAATTAAGAGCTTACAATCAATTGCTGAGGGAGCGAGCATCCGAGGTGATTGGCAACAAAGGCATCGGGCAACCTTTGGTCAGCAGCAGTAGAATTCGCCAGGATAGCAGTTTAGATCCGTCGCGGCAGCAGTTGGCACAACAGCTGGTGAGCTTAAAAACTCAGCGCGATACCCTGGCACAACAACTGATAGCCCTGGCTCGCCAAGAACAGCAACTGCGGCGAGAATATTTAACGATTCCTAACAAACAACTAGAGCAAGCGCGCCTGCAACAGACGGTGAAGCTCAAACAAGACTTTTACAGCAAAATACAGGCGGCTTTAGTTGATGCTCAAGCAGCGGAAGCCGAAACAGTTACCAGCTTGACGATTGCTGAACCCGTATCCACCGACGAGATCAAACCACCCGCCCAAAATCCCGTGCTGATTGTAGCTGCGGGCGTTGGGATCGGGTTTATCGTCGGCAACGGGTTAATCTTCCTGTTGGGAACTCTCGGCGGCATCCTGCATACGATGGAAGAAATCCGGGCAGCGCTGGTGCAACGCGATGTGGAAGTGCTGGGAATCTTGCCTTATATTTTGCTTGTCGATCCCGAAGGTGGAGAAACACCAATTGTGGTGGAGCCGAATTCGCCTTATTTGGAATTGTACGAACGGTTCCGCAGCAAGCTGCGCCTCGCCGGGGAAACCCCGCCCAAGGTGGTATTGTTTACCAGTACGACCGATAAAGAAGGTAAGAGCGTCAGTGCTTATAACTTGGCTATTGCTTCGGCGCGTGCTGGTAAGCGCACGCTGTTAATCGAAGCAGATTTGCGATCGCCTTCGATGTGCAAAGCTGTGAAAGTCGCACCCGATCCCGATGCCAATGTGGAACCCCTACGCTATTACGGCAGCTTGAACGAGTGCATCCGCCTAGTCCCAGAAGTGGAAAATCTTTACCTGGTACCTTCTCCCGGCCCGCTGCGGCAACCCGCAGCCATTCTCGAATCTAGCGAATTCCAACGCCTGCTGGAAGATGCCAAAGGTCGCTTTGATATGGTCATCCTCGATGCGCCTGCGATTAGTCTGTGCAACGATGCGCGGATGCTCGAACCGCTGACGGATGGTATGATCCTCGTTACTCGCCCCGGCTACACCGGCGGCAATTTGTTGGGTGAAATCGCTGATGAGCTGAGCGAATCGGAAGATATCACTCTATTGGGTGCGATTATCAACGGGGCAGATATTTCACTGCCTGCGCCTACTGTGGCAGAATCCTCAACGATGCTGTCTGAGGAAACAGAGACTTTGGAACCAAAGCCAGCCTCTGTATCAACCAACGGCGCTAGGAAAAAGCGATCTTAGCTTCAGCAGCTCCCGTTATTTGACACTCTCAGCTCTTGCATAGACTGAGATTCTGCTGACAGAGAAGGCTTTTGCCAAAGCCTAACTCTCGCTGCGGTCGTCAAGCACCGCCTACACAGTAAGCCTAAGTCTAAGCTTAGATTCCTGGCTACTTTACGCAAAGCCTTATTACCGCCCGTGTCGCTTTCCTCTCAGCACGCTTCGTGACTGAGTTTCCCGCTTCCCGTGTTTCTTATGATGTCCGTTGAATGACCATAATCAAAAAATCTCACAGAGTCATTGCGTAGGGACACGGCTAAAGAGATATCTCGGACAAACAGATAACGTTAATCTTGCCGTGTCCCGGCTGACGCTCGTGGGTAATCGACCGGACATGATATTATCCGCTACCACTTAACGGGAGAGAACATCACAGCCGCCCCCAGGTAGAGAATTAGCAAGTCTCGCTGCCTAGCACAAAGAGCAGTTTTTGTCAATTAAATAAATTGCTAAAACTGCTCGGATTTGGTTTGATCGGTTTGAGAAAATAATCCTAACAGGGGGCCAAGAAGGGCGCCGAAGACAAATCCGCCTGCGTGCGCCCAGTAGGCAATGCCACCGCTTTCCATGCCGATGTTAGAGCGGGCACCGAGGCTGGCGACACCGTATAATGCTTGCTGGACAAACCACCAACCGAGGAAAAAGTAGGCGGGGACATATACCAGGAAATAGCCCAACAGGGTGAGGATTCTGGCATTGGGGAACCTGAGAATGTATGCTCCTAAAACGCCAGCGATCGCGCCCGATGCGCCCAGAGAAGGAATCGCCGATCCCTGGGAAAAAAACCATTGGCTTAATCCGGCTAATACACCGCAAGCTATATAGAAAGCTAAATATTTAGCGTGACCCAACTGGTCTTCGACGTTGTTGCCAAAAATCCACAAAAACAACATATTGCCCGCCAAGTGCAAAAAGCCACCGTGGAGGAATTGGGATGTCACTAGCGTCAGCCATTCCGGCACCAGGGAATTTGCTCCCACTAGGGCACAGCTGCCAGATAGTTCGCAGGGTACGACAGCTGCCTGTTGGAAAAACAGTACCAGTTGTTGTGGAGGTAAAGTCAGTTCGTACAAAAAAACCAAGACATTAACGGCAATTAGACCGTAGGTGACATAGGGAGTAATTCTAGTTGGGTTTTCATCTCGCAGGGGAACCACAGGCATTTTTCCTTACGCTCGTCAAGCTGAAAGATAGCTGATTGCTGCGGCAGGTGTCTTCTAACTAATGTATGACTTACGCAGGTCGAGGCGAGAAACCGGGTTTGTTTGTTTGTGTATAGCAGATGGCAATCGAGTGAGGTGTACCTCATACGTCTGCAATCCGCTGTAAGCCTGTAATGCAGGACTTACTGACAACCAAAAAACCTCCGGTTGGTTAACCGGAGGTTTTCAGTATTTTGAGTTATCGCTTTTTTTCTAAACAAGCGCAACTCAAAAACTACCAGCCCTTTTCAGCTTGAGATAGCACGTAGGTGGCTACATCTTCAATTTGCTTTGCGTTTAAACGACCGCCAAAGGCTGGCATGGCATTTTTGCCTTTGGTTACCTGGTTTGTAATGGCTTCCAAAGAATTCATGTTGAATTGTTCCAGAGCCTGTTTCTTCAGGGTTTTAGCTGGCATGATGACGTTGCCGCCACCTGCGTGACAAGCGACACAGTTAGCACTGAAGATTTTAGCACCGCTGGCTGCATCGCCTGCCATTGCGGGGCGGGCAAAGGAAACAGTTAACAGCGCGATCGCGACCATTACGAAGGATAAGAGCTTTTTCAAGATTGTTCTCCTCTTCTCAACACTTACATTCAACCAGAAATAGGCTGCACTAGATTATTTTATCGCCCAGGCTCTAACCCAAAACCAGATCAAAGCCAAGGTTTCAAAACTCTTCTGTTCCCCATCCGGGTGCCTTCTGTGCCGCCGTCAGGATGAAAGCAGCTATATTCTCTACCTGCTGTTGCGACAGCCAAGTTTCAGGTACTTCTCGACACCAGTAGGTTTCAGCGCTGCTGTCGTAGTTCATGGGGTATCGCATGTATGCCACCAAATTAGTGATGTTATCCCGCGGCGGGGTAGCACCTTGGAGCGCCTTTAGCGATAGGGATATGCGCGGATTTGGTAAGGTCGATCCTCCCACGTGGCAGGTAAGGCAGTTGTTTTTGAACAATTGTTTACCAGAGGACAAGTCTTGGGGCGAAAACTCTCGCGTCTGTCCCTGGGAGTCGTATTCGAGAGCAATTGGTTGCGTCACTCGCAAATACTGGATCACGTAAGGGTCAATCTTGTCAGCTAGTGCGGGGGAACCGAATAGCATGGAACCCAGACAAATTGCCAAAATCGCCCATAGGCGGGGAACTGAAAACCATCGATGCAGCATTGGATGCTTAACCTTGTGAGATTGCTTGACATCTTCCCCATGTCTACAGTCATTAGTATGCATGGATTCTGGTGCTAAGAGTTGCGTTCACAACCTTGCCACAGTTAGATTGCGAAGATGTCGGGAAAAGCGTCGTCGTGGGGTGTGGGGGCAGCAGTCCCACCCCTACACGGTTAAAAACGCTTTAGAAATAGATTTTACCGCCTCCCCATTTGATCCCTTGCACTTTAGGCTGGATCAGAATATAACCGGCGATCGCTGCCAAGTCATCTTCACTGAGATTTCTCATCTCGGTGAAAATATCTGCACTCTTGAGACTGGGGTGGAATTCGGCAATTGAGAATTCCCCATCGTAGCTGGTCGGATCTTTGAGGTAATCCACCAAGGCGTCAACATTATCGCGGGGTGGGGTTGCTAAAGCCAGGGCTTCAGCCTCTAGACCAACGTTGGGGTTTGTCTTCGTAATCCCCCCAGGGTGACATTGAGAACAGGTATTGACAAACAGACGTTTGCCTTGCTGCACTTGTTTGATGCTTAGAACCATAGTGTCACCCGCCTCATTCTTTTTCACGGTGCGGGTGTCTTTGTCGAGTTCGACAGCAAAAGCACTACCGACCAGCATCTGAAAGGTAAAAACTACGGTAGCTAAAACAAGCAAAATGGATCTTTTAAGCATGGTTCTCCCAAAAAATCAGGCGTGAGTGAGGTTTTCTCCCGTTATCGTTTTTGGTTTAACGGGGCTTCCCAACTTGGCGGGGGTTTCCTGTTACGGGCGCGACTACAAGCTGTTGGTGCAGAACGCGATCGCCGTTTCAGGCATAGCGGGTGTGGTTTTTTGGCTGGCGCTTCCCCAGCACTCCCGGATTAGCGGAAATTTCCGGCAAGCTGGGTGCTATTTTTGACCGATTTACCATCAGGGTTGGCGATGTGCTAGGTTCTTCTAGGTAAATCTTCCTAGAGATCGGTGCAATCGGGATTTTTTTGCGCCATAATTGCGGAAATAATCGCCTTCGCATCCTCCAAAGCCAAACGGGTGTTTTGGTTTTTGTAGGCGATTCCCATGCGATCGCAAAGACTCATCACTTCTTCGACCGAAGTGTCGTTGTCTAAGGCGATTTCTGCAATCGACAGATCTGCGAAACCCATACTGGTTAAGAGCCAAAATATCGAGCCAGTTTCAGCGTCATGCGTCCTGAGTCAAGCGATCGCCACTTCAGCAGTTCTGAGTTTTGTTGGCGAACAAAAAGGTGACTTTAAATGCACAATTGAGGCAAAAAAGCAACTATTTTGATGCAACTCTCAGCGCCAATCTTGGCTACCCTACTCAGCACAGACACGATCACTATGATGCCACTGAGCGGTTCCTTTCCCAAACCGATTTCAGATTTATAGTTAGGGGTTAGGGATTAGGGGCTAGGAGTTAGGGGAAGATGGTAATCCGGCTGTAGGAAAAATATATGGGGCGGGCAATTCTGCCCACCCCACAAAGGGGAAAAAATTCAATTTCAACCACTCAATCTGAGTGGATGGGTTTGGCATATGGCTGCCATTTCACCCTAGACCACGCCGATGGGAGACGGGGCTGGGATTTTGGTAGACTCGGCTAAATGGTGCGATGTCGGCAGGGGCTGATGCAGGCTAATCAGCTGCGCCAGGGTAGCTTTGAGTTGGGTACGCGGGACGATCGCATCTACAAAGCCGTGCTGCAAGAGATACTCGGCGGTTTGGAAACCCTCTGGTAGCTTTTCTCGCAGCGTTTGCTCGATTACCCGCCGCCCTGCAAACCCGATGGTCGCTTTCGGTTCTGCCAGGATAATATCTCCTAACATGGCGAAAGAAGCGGTAACGCCCCCGGTTGTAGGATGAGTCAAAACGGGGATGTACAGCAGTCTAGCTTCCCGGTGACGCTCTAAGGCAGCGGAAATTTTTGCCATTTGCATCAACGAGAGCATTCCTTCCTGCATTCTCGCACCGCCAGAGGCGCAGACGATGACGACGGCTATCCGTTCGCGGGTGCCTCGTTCTATCAGGCGAGTCAGTTTTTCTCCTACTACCGATCCCATACTACCGCCCATAAACCGAAAGTCCATAACGCCGAGGGCGATAGGTTTTGCTTCGATTTGACCGACTCCGGTTTGGACGGCGTCGGCGAGGGCGATTTTGTCTTGAGTTTCGCGCAAGCGATCGCGGTATGATTTGCGATCGCGAAACTGTAACGGATCGGTGGGACGCAAGTTAGCGTCCATCGGCATCCAAGTATTAGCATCGATCAGCTGGTGGATGCGTTCGTCGCTATACACCCGCATGTGATGACCGCACTCGCGGCAGACCATCTGATTAGCTCTCAGGTCTTTAGTGTAGGCCATCACCCCGCAAGCTTCGCATTTCGTCCACAATCCATCGGCAATCTCGCGCTCTTGCCGATCTAAACTAATGGGACTCGATTTCCGTCGATTTGCAAACCAATCAAACAGAGACATTAAGTTTTTATAAGTCGAAAGTATTTGACTGAGTAATTTTTAATCCTAAGCCATTCCCCTGACAGATCTCGGATTGGTAGTTAGAGCTGGGTTTTATGGCTGCTCCTCCTCCACAGGACTCAGTAGCAGCAGGGCTGTCCACCGATCTTCTGGACGCACCTGCAATGCTACTATATGCCTCCGGCACGCTGCGCGAACGCACCAGCGCCCAGGTAAGAAGCCATACCCAGGTCAAGAATTCGACTGGTAATCTCGCGAGCAGCCAAGATTTGCTGCATTAATTCGGCTTCGGAGCGCTTACTCGTAGTCAAGAGCGTAATCCAAGACACAGCTAGATTTTATCAGACCTTGCTCTGCAACGGATGCTTTTTTCTTGGCTCACATCTTGCACCTTGGCTAAAAACCGGGTTTCTTGACGACAAATCTAGGCTTTCAAGCTGAGCTATTTGCAACCAACCCGATTTTTGAAGGCTTGTTGATAATGGTGCAAGATCTGAATTGACTCACATCTTGCACCACGCCCAGAAATAAATTTCTGGCTTAAAGCTAAAACCCGTTGAAACGGGTTAAAACGTTGATTTTAGTTAGCTTTAGCTAACTTAAGCTTTCAGCCCCAAATTTATTTGGAGGCTGTTTATCTCTTAGGTGCAAGATGTGAGTTAACCAACCGTGCTAAGCGTCAACCAACCTGTTGCAACAAAGCCTGCTGCCCAATTGACTGCCGTACTGGAATTTCAATGATGAACTCTGTTCCCTCGCCAGGTGCTGAAATACACCTTAATTGACCCCCGTGTTTTTCGCTCACAATCTGATGGCTAATTGACAAACCTAACCCAGTACCTTTGCCTAAAGGTTTTGTGGTAAAAAAGGTGTTGAAAAGTCTTGACTGGACTTCCTGGCTCATGCCAGATCCGTTGTCGGTAATTGTGATTGCCACCCAGTCGCAGTTGATTAATTCAGTGGTGATGCGAATGGTAGGAAGCGGGCATAAAGCGAGGGCAAGCGGGCATTGAGTCTTCAACCAACTCGAATATTCTCTGCTCATCAGGGGCATTTTTGCCTCTGGCTCATTCCAGATTTCTAGGGCATCTAGCGCATTGCTAATCAGATTCATAAACACCTGGTTCAACTGCCCTGGATAACACTCTACTAGGGGCAAGTTGCCATAATCTTTGATAACTTGAATCGCTGGCTGATCTGACTTAGATTTTAGTCGGTTATGCAAGATGAGGAGCGTGCTATCAATGCCTTCATGAATGTCTACCGGCTTCATTTCGGATTCATCTACGCGGGAGAAGTTACGCAAGCTACGCACAATATCCCTGATGCGATCGGCTCCTAACTTCATTGAACCGAGCAATCTGGGCAAATCTTCAATTAAGAATTCTAGGTCGATCGCCTCTATTTCAGCTTGAATTTCTGGGATCGGATTTGGATAGTGCTGGTTATAGAGGTGCAGCAGATTCAGCAAGTTTTGGGTATAGTCATTCGCGTGGCTAAGATTGCCATAGATAAAGTTAACCGGGTTATTAATTTCATGAGCTACACCAGCCACTAATTGACCGAGGCTAGACATTTTTTCGCTTTGCACCAACTGGGCTTGGGTTTTCTGGAGTTCTTGCAAAGCCTTCTGTAATTGCTCTGCTTGCTCTTTGGCGTACTTTTCCGAGCGCTGCAAATCCTGTTCTTTCTTTTGCCTATCTCTTTGATTTTCTTTGAGTTCTTTTACATGCTCTAAAGTTTTTTTAATGGTAATTTCTAAATCTTGAAAGTCCAAGGGCTTCATCACAAAATCAAATGCCCCCCGGTTCATTGCGGTTCTGATTTTTCTCATGTCGCCGTAGGCAGACATAATGACTGTTTTAATCGTGGGGTCGATCTCGTTGATCTTTGTCAGCAGAGATAGCCCATCTAACCCTGGCATATTGATATCGGTTAGCACCATGTCTATTGGCGCTTCTTGCAATTTTCTTAATGCTTCCATTCCATTGTTGGCATAGACAAATTCAAAATATTTACCCCTAATGTTTTTTCTGAACTTTTGGCGGATCAATCTTTCCAAATCTCTCTGATCGTCCACCACAAGGATTTTAGCTGTCATTTTATACCTCCGATGCAATGATATTAAAACTGAAACTGCCGCCGATCGATTGGATATTTAAACATTGAATTTGGGCAAATTAATAATAAACTCACTATAGATTCCGGGTTCGGTTTCCACTCTAATTGCTCCTCTATGTTTTCCGGTGATTATATCGTGACTGATTGATAAGCCTAAACCAGTTCCTTCACCAGTTGCTTTAGTTGTAAAGAAGGGATGGAAGATTTTGTCGCCGATCTCTGGCGGTATGCCAAAACCGTTATCTTTGATCCTGATTTCTACAAAATCCGGCATATTTTGACTCCGCACAACAATTCGCGGTTCAAAGCCTTGACCTAGTTTGATTTTTTTTTCATTGACTGCATAGCAAGCATTGTTAATGATATTGATTAAAACACGGCTAATATCTTGCGGCACGATTTCTACTAAACTAATAGAAGCATCATAATCGGTTTCTATAGTAATATTAAAGTCAATGTACTTAGCGCGCATTCCATGATAAGCTAGCTGAACTGCCTCGGACAATAAAGCGTTGAGGTCGGATAATTCTCGTTTACCGTTACTCTCCCGCGAGTGTGATAGCATTCCCTGAACAATACTATCAGCTCTTTTACCGTGGTTATTAATTGTGTGAATATTTTGCTCCAAGTCGTTTAAAATACTCTCGATATATTCAACAGCTTCATCTGACAAAACTCGGTTTTTTTGGTTGTTAAGTTCTTCAGTTAGTTCCTGAATTAGTTCGGTGGAAACCTCGGCAAAGTTATTGACAAAGTTTAGAGGATTTTTGATCTCATGGGCAATTCCTGCTGTTAATGCTCCCAGAGAAGCTAGTTTTTCTTGGGCAATAATTTGATTTTGCATGTTTTTAAGCTGTTGCAGAGTATTTGAAAGCGCTTCATTTTTTTCTTCTAGTTCCCTAGTTCTATCTAACACTTTCTCTTCCAAGGTGTGATAAAGCAAAGAATTTTCCAGCGAGATCGCCACTTGAGAGGTCAATAATTTTAATACCTCCAATCGCTCTTTAGTAAAGACTCCTGTTGAAAGATTGTTTTCAAGATAAAGAATAGCAATCAATTTGCCTTGATACAGAATAGGCGCGCATAATAGGGACAGAGGCTGGTAGTTGAGGATGTAGCGATCGCTAGTAAATATGCCTTCTTTGGTAGCAGAATCTAAAACCACATCTTCCTGAGTCCTGGCAACATAATTAATAACCGAAATTGGTAGGGCGTCGCTATTTTCAACCCGAATAGATTGCAAAACAACAGCTTCATCTTTTCCGGCTTCTGCTGCTGCTTCGATATGCAGCCGATCTGATTTGGGTAAAATCAAAAATCCTTTCTGAGCGGCGGCGTTCTCTATCAATATTTTAATCAATTTTTCCAGCAATTTTTCCAGAACAATTTCGCTATAAATAGCCTGTGTTGCTTTCATCACCGTGGCTAAGTCCAGCAAGCGGGTACTGGTTCCATTGGTGGTTGTAGTTGCCTTGCGATTCTTTTCAAATCCGGCTGTTTCTTTGACTAAAGTTCGAGAAATTAATTCGGGATATTTTTCATCTAAGTTTGTGGCTTTTGCCTGACTACCCCAGCGAATATATCCATAGTAGGCATCGGTCATATAAGTCTTAGCAATCTTTTTTCTACCGCGAGATAGGTAAAATAGCGCGGCTAGTTCGTTGGCGAGTGCTTCTTCTTGTATATACCCCTGTTCGTTCGCTCCCTGAATCGCTCGGTCATAATACTCCATTGCTTTGATATTTTGTCCTAATACTCGCGCTGTTTCGGCTTCAACTAGCTCGTATTTATGTTTATAGTTATACGGACAATGTCTCGCCCAAAACCGCATTCTTTTCTGGTTAGATTGCACTTGTCTCAGGACAAGGTTTTGCTCTAGTTCTGAAATCGAAGTATACCTTGCCAGTCGCACCAAAGAATCATAGAAATAAAAGTGCGGTACGATTGGCTGCGCTGGTAGGTTAGTGACATACTTTGCGGCTATACTTGAGTTTTCCAGGGCTTGAGGGTAGTTGCCAAACAGATAGCAAAGGATCAGTTTGTGCAAGTGCAGGTAGTAAATTGCCTGCATATCATTGGTTGCTATATGTCGAGGTAGCGATCGCTCCTCGTTATAAGCTTCCCCGATTAAACAGCAAGGATCGTCACTACGCCCAATCAAGTTCAAAACTACCTGGTGCAATATCTGATTATCGTTTAACGGCAATTGTTGCTTGAGTTGGCGAATGGCATGACTATATGACTCTATTTTGCGCTCTAAACCTGTGAGTTCCTCACCTATCAAGTATGAAGCTTGAGATTCAAAATAATGAATCCAAGCCGGACTTTCTAAATCTCCACTTTCCAGTCCGCTTTGATATCCTGCCTGGAAAAGTGATAGGCTTTCTTTAAGATGAGATTTCCAGTGCAGAATAAAAGTTGCAACAACCAGTAATACCTTGGCATTGATTGACTTATTGTCCAACTGCAACGACAAATTTAGCGCTAGTTGTCCAAATTGATAGCCTAATTCAATGTTATTGGCGATACCGCAAAGGATGAGGCCATAACCAGAATAAGCATAAGCAGAAATGGGGGAATTACCGTGGGTGATGGATAAATTCACCTGTAACAACACAAAGAGCAAATATAGTTTCGGGGAAGCATGGTAAGACGCAGGAAGTATGCTCGTCAATATCTGCATAGTTGCTAGGGAGTACCTATCGGTCATTTGCGGCAAGTTCATTAAGTCTTTAATGCCGGTTTTAGGAATTAGAGAAGCAGTTTCTGCCAACGCCAAATTAATGTCTTCTTCTGTCGGTGATTCTGGAATTTTTGCTCCCAGTAAATTCAGCGTTTTTAGGGCTATTTCTAAAGCTTCTAGTAATTTCCTATCGGCTACGTATGCCAAAATTTTACATTCATAAACTCTAATTTTGTCGAGCAATGTCTTGGCTTTTTGCACTACAATTTCAACCAGTTTTTCCATCCGGTCAAACTCACCGCTAAGGTAGGCTGCTTCTACTGCTTCGACATACAATGCCCATGTGAAATCATAGTTAGTATCCCACGCATTTGCACTTAAAAGTTCTAAGCCTGCATTCAAATATTTGAAAGCTACCTCATAAGCGATCGCTGTTTTTGCCTTGCGTCCAGCGATTAAATTGAGCCGCGCTAATTCATCTTTTTCCGATTGTTGATCTAGAATGCCAATTCCCCAATTCAACTGATTGACAATATCAAAAATATTTGCTTCAATTTCCGCTGCTGGTACGTTCTTCAGTAGCAATCGACCAATTTTAAGATGGGTGGCTTTTTTCTCAGATTCTGGGATCAAAAAATATGCTGCTTGCTGCACGCGATCGTGTAAAAACTTATACTTAATTTTATCGATTTTAGATGGTTCTACATTAAAAACTAAAGGAATTTTGTAAGCTTCGCTTAAGGGAAGAATTAACCCGACTCGTAAAGCTGAGTAAAGTTCAATAGCTGTTTCGCTGGGAGATTTTTCATTGACAACTGAAAGCATATCTAGGGTAAATATGTTCCCCACACAAGCTGCTAGCTTAAGTATTTTCTGTGTGGCTGGGGGGAGTTTTTCAATCCGAGAAGCTACCAATTCGACTGCACTTTTATCTGCAATACCGATGGCCTCAATTTCTTCTATATTCCACTGCCATTCCCCTTCTTTTTGCCCTGTTGGCAAGGAAGTTAATTTAAACTTTAATAAGTTTTCGCTCTTGAGTTCCTGGAGCAATTGCGTTAAGAAAAATGGGTTACCGCCTGTTTGATTAAAGATTAATTTTGCTAGGGAATTGACTTTTTCTGCTGTTTGTTTTAATGTATCCGCAATTAACTGCTTCACGTCTTCTAATTTTAACGGTTGCAGCACTATATGATTGACGGCAATCCCAGTTTTATTAATTTCTTCTATTACTGTAATTAAAGGATGACCTGCATTGATTTCATTATCCCGATACGCACCAATTAATAACAGATATTTAATCTCCGGATCGGTCATCAGCAATTGCATTAACTTTAAGGTAGCTGAATCTGCCCATTGTAAGTCATCTAGGAATATCACCAGTGGATGTTCTTTTTGGGAGAAAACATGTATGAATTCTTTAAACACCCGATTAAATCGATTTTTGGCTTCAGTGGGTGGGAGTTGGGGAATTTCTGGCTGTTTACCGACTATTAGTTCGACTTCGGGAATTACATCGATAATGACTTGTCCGTTTTGCCCTAAAGCGGCTAAAAGTTTCTGTTTCCAAATTTGCAATTTAGCTGTAGGTTCGGTTAACAATTGCCGCATTAATGATTGAAAAGCTTGAATTATAGAAGCATAGGGGATATTGCGCTTAAACTGGTCAAACTTTCCATCTATAAAATAGCCGCGCTGGCGTATTATTGGTTTATATATTTCTTTGATAGTAGAACTTTTCCCAATTCCAGAGTAGCCGGAAACAAGCAATAGTTCAGTTTGGGAATGGTTAGTTTCACCACCTACTACGCGCTCAAAAGCTGCCATTAATGTGGCAACTTCTTGCTGTCTGCCATAAAGCTTTTGCGGTACGTTTAATTGGCTGGCATAGTCTAATTGACCAATGGGAAAATTATCAATTTTTCCCTTGGTTTGGAGTTGAGTTAGGCAAGTTTCTAAATCGGCTTTTAATCCCCAGGCGCTTTGATATCTTTCCTCGGCGGTTTTCGCTAATAGTTTCATGATGATTTTAGATATTGCCAGGGGAATTTCTCGAACAATCTCATGAGGTGCGGCAGGGGTTTTGGCAATATGACAGTGAATTATTTCTAAAATATCGGCGGATTTAAAGGGTAGTTGTCCGGTTATAATTTCATAAAAGGTAACGCCCAGGGAATAAAAATCGCTGCGATAATCTAGGTGGCGATTCATTCTCCCTGTTTGCTCTGGCGACATATAGGCAAGGGTGCCTTCTATGAAGTTAGGATTGCTAATTTTCGGGATTTCTTTAACCAGGCGCGATGCGATGCTGAAGTCGGTAATTTTTACTTCTAGAGTTTTTGGATTGATGATAATATTAGCAGGTTTAATATCTTTGTGAATTATGTTTCTTTTATGCAGTTCTCCTAGACTTGATGCTAGCTGAATGGCTATGTTAAGAAAATCTCCGAGCCTGATTGGATAATAGTCGCTGATAAATTGTTGCAGCGATCGCCCGCCAAAATCTTCTAAAATTAAAGCTATACCGTTTTGATAATTTTCTAAACTATAAGGTCTAATTATCCCTGCTAAATCTAGGTCTTTAGTTATTTCGTATTCGTGCTTTAAGCGAGTAATGTCTTCTAGGCTGGGATATTCGTGTTTGAGGATTTTGACGATAGCTGGAGATTCATCTTCTTCCCTCTGCCCTCGATAAATAACCGTTGTGGCACCTTCTTGCATCAATTGTAAATTTTTGTAGCCCGGAAGAGTCACCATGATATTGATTTTTTAAAGTTTTATATCAACAAATTATTCTCTGAGTCCTTAGCTATGAACTGTGATTATAATATCAACTGTTTTGCGATCGCTGTCACTACAAACAATTGATGTATTTATTAATTTGTTACTCTAATAAAATTTACGGGATTTGTTTTTGAACTCGCTACAGTAAACTTTCAGCGATTTCCGTATTTATACAAAATAAAAAATCGGATAAAATAATTGTCATCTATCTTGAGGTAGATGTTTCAGGAGACGGGCAATTTCCCACCCAGGAGCGATCGCAACACAACCCACCAGCGCCCCCAGCCTACAAGGCACATACTCCGCGAGCAACAACTACTTCCAACCCAATCAATATTTTGGCTCGGTTTTAGGTAACGGGAGTTTAGGTTGCTTCGCCAAGCCTATTAACTATGCAGGTTGATATCTGTCAAGGCGATTGCTTATAGCTTATTTGCGATTTATAACGCAGTTTTTGTTTGAGAGATTTGACGTTTTTTTTCCAGGGTTTTTTTGAGAGTAATTTCTAAGTCTTTAAAGTCCAAGGGCTTCGTAAGAAAATCAAAGGCTCCCAGGTTCATCGCCTTTCTGATTCTTTTCATGTCACTATAGCCAGACATAATGACTGTTTTAATTGTTGGGTCTATATCATTTATTTTCGCCAACAGAGACAGACCATCTAACCCAGGCATATTAATATCAGTCAGCACCATGTCTATTGGCCCTTCTTCTTGCAATTTTTTTAAGGCTTCTACTCCATTAGAAGCAAACACAAATTCAAGATATTTTCCTCGAATATTGGTTCTAAATTTTTCCATAATCATCATTTGTAAATATTTCTCATCATCGACTACAAGAATTTTGGCTGTCATTTTGAATCTCCGTAATAATTATGCTGACACTCGAAATCAAATACACTTAACCCAAATTCCAAGTTACAAAGCTTTTGCGGGGTTTGAGCAGAACCAATTTTTATATATCTATATTTTATCGCTATACTTCTTACACCACCTGCTACAATATCTAATTTACCACCAAGATTTTAGGTAATTATTCACTTTTTGCGATCGGCTCATTTACCTACTTTCTTTACCCGCTGGCTACAATCATATCTAAGTAAAATCACTGAAGTTAAAGGCCGATCAGTTTTTACAAGAGTTTTGCAGCTATCTTAAGGCATATTTTAGCAATTAACTCCTATAAAAATTTTATTAGAACTTGCCCTCATATCCTCACTGATAAAGAAAAAATTAAATTTGTAAAACTTATATTAATATGGCAAGTATAAAAATTTTGATAATGTAGAATGCTGCCGATGCTGTGCTACTACTCTTGAGGGGTGAGAAGCTGATAGAAGACACGATCGCATTCAAGTGAGTGGGAAAAATAAATTGAGGTAGGTGGATAGAATAGCATCGCCCAAGAAAACCGTCACCCCGGCGCCAAGTGCGAGAAAAGGGCCAAAGGGCATAGCTTGACGGCGGCTGAGCAAACCGAGAGCGATCGCCACAGATCCCACCAGCGCCCCGACAGCACAAGCGAGAAACCCCGCTAGTAACAAATACTTCCAACCTAACCAAGCGCCCATCATCGCGGCTAATTTGGCATCGCCGCCACCCATCGCGGTTTGCCCATAAACCATCGAACCTGCCAAAATAATCGCGTCAAACAGCCAAATCCCCAGCACCGCACCCACAACACCTGCCATGAGTTGATTCGCTATGTTGTTTGCCAGAAAACCGACAGCACCTTGAAACACCAAACCCAAAACCAATCCCGACTGGGTAAGCGAGTTTGGCAGCGTCATGGTATCGAGGTCAATTAAAGATAATGCCAGCAACCAACTCAAAAATGCCCAATAACCTAAAGTTTGCGGCGAATAACCAAATTGCCAGAAAACGAGCAAAAATACGATGCTGGTGAACGCTTCTACAATCGGATATCGCGCCGAAATGCGAGTTTTACAATAACGACAGCGCCCTTTTAAGTGCAGCCAACCAAAAATCGGCACGTTGTCATAAGCTTTTAATTGGTTGAGGCATTGGGGACAGCGCGATGGCGGAAATAGCAGCGATAACCCTGCTGGTACGCGGTAGGCGACAACGTTGAGGAAGCTGCCAACCGATGCTCCCAGGATAAAAACAAACAGTATTGCTGGTAGCGCTGTGAGAATATCCATAATTAAAGATTGCAGATTTTAGATGACAGATTTTAGATTTGATTAAATAAACAAGATGGCAAAAAATGTAGGGGCACGGCAACCTGAATATCGCGGATATTTTAACAACATTAGTCTTGCCGTCCCCTACAACCAAAGAGATTTTTGCAAAGGGTCATATGATGTCCGTTGAATTGCCCATAATCAAAAATCTCACAGAGTTTTTGCGTAGGGACACGGCATTATAGATGTTTCGGACAAACAGATAACTTTGATCGTGTCGTGTCCCGGCTGCTAATTATGGGTAATCGACCGGACATGATATGATATCATGTCCGTTAGCGTGCTGCACTAAGGGGCGGGTTTATTTATCTTTGGCGCTGCGTTTAAACATATCTCGTAAAACCCGCCCCTACAGCATAAACAACTATACACAACCTTTGCCAACGGACATGATATCTATAGGACTTACGCGCGCCGAGGCCAGAAAGCGGGTTTCTTGGTGGATCTCTAGTTTCTAAACCAAAGATTTTTCAGAGAAACCCGGTTTCTTTGCGTAAGTCATAATCTATCTAAAATCTGCAATCTGCAATCTGAAATTTCCCTAATATATTTCTGATTCAATCTCGTTCAAAGGAAGAAAAGTTTCTTGGGGTAATAGGATGGGCTTTCCCGAAAAAATCACCCTGCCTCGGTAGGTAACTTGATTAATGACCACTCCCACGGGACGGCTTACCATTCTGGCATTGCTCTCGTAGTAGGAGCGGTAAATTTCTTGAGCTGCTTGGAGTAAAGCGGGTTGTCTTAAGGAGGAAAACTCGCTGTTGTCTTCCCAATTTTCTGCGGATGTGTCTGAAGCTTGCACCACTGATTCATCCTTTGCTAGTTGAGCAATTCAAGAGCAGCTTTTAATCGCTGCTCTTCTAATTAATAACTCAGGATTGGGGATTTTCTAGCGCTTTGAGCAGAACTTCTCCCATAGCGCGGCAACCTACTAAGGTCATCCCCTCAGACATGATATCGCCGGTGCGATAACCTTGGTCTAATACTTGCAGGACGGCGGTTTCGATTTTATCAGCGGCTTGGGGCTGATTTAAGCCGTAGCGCAGCATCATGGCGGCGCTGAGTACTTGGGCGATGGGGTTGGCTTTATCTTGTCCTGCGATGTCTGGGGCGGAGCCGTGGACGGGTTCATATACTCCTGGGCCGGAACTGCCTAGACTAGCTGAGGGTAACATGCCGATGCTGCCGGTGAGCATGGCGGCGGCGTCGGAGAGAATGTCGCCGAAAAGGTTGCCGGTGACGATGGTATCGAATTGTTTGGGCCAGCGTAGCAGTTGCATGGCGCAGTTGTCTACGTACATGTGGGAGAGGGCGACGTTGGGGTATTCTGGTGCGAGTTGGGTGATGCGATCGCGCCACAATTGCGATACTTCCAACACGTTGGCTTTATCCACCGAACATAGCTGACCTTTGCGCTTCTGCGCGGTTTCAAACGCTACCCTGCCAATGCGATCGATTTCCGATTCGCTGTACGCCATTGTATTGACGCCCCGCTTTTCCCCGGTTTCGGTAGCAAATATGCCCTTGGGTTGTCCGAAATAAATTCCCCCCGTGAGTTCTCGCACCACCATAATATCCACGCCTTCCACCACTTCTCGTTTTAAAGAGGAGGCGTTGATTAATTGGGGTAATATTTTAGCGGGTCGCAGGTTGGCAAATAGTCCCAAACCCGCCCGCAGTCCTAACAAACCTCGTTCCGGGCGTTGGTTAGAGGGTAACGTATCCCACTTATAACCGCCGATAGCTGCCAGCAATACCGCATCGCTGTTGCGGCAGATGGCTAGAGTTTCTTCGGGGAGAGGGTTGCCAGTTTTATCTATAGCTGCGCCGCCGATAGGGGCTTCCTGAAAATCAAAGTTTAAATTGAGTTGTTGAGCGATCGCTTTTAACACATCTACCGCGACGGTGATAATTTCTGGGCCAATGCCATCGCCAGGTAAAAGAGTAATGCGGTATTGCTGCTGTTGCATTGAGTAAAAACTGCCTCCGAGACTGCACCCCCGAACCAGAAAGCGCCATTATGCGTGAGAGCGCGGGGTGGAATATTTCATTTTCTCACATCGCGCTCAGGTTCATTCGATGGCTGAAAACGAGTTCTGTTTCAGCCGATTAACGACGGTAGGGACAAGGCAGCGATCGCTTTGATTTGATTCGGCAGAGTTTTTGCTTTGCCTTGTCCCGACAATGTTGTATTGGGAAGACAGCGGCGCCAATAATCAAGCGATCGCCAATCTAGAACATAATATTATCTCACGAGTTGGAATGGAGTCTAACAATTTCCTTAAGAGCCGACACCACAAGTCTCTGTTGTTAGAAAATCTAGATCCATAGAATCAAAAGCTTCCCGCCGTCTAAATCGCACTGCCAGGACACCAAAATGAACAGCAACGCACTGCCTGCAAAACAGGGACTCTACGATCCGCAGTTTGAACGCGACGCCTGCGGTGTCGGTTTCATCGTCCACATGAAAGGAAACAAGTCGCACGCGATCGTCGAACAGGCGCTGACGATCCTACTCAACCTCGACCATCGGGGTGCTTGCGGTTGCGAACCCAACACCGGAGATGGTGCAGGTATTTTAATCCAAGTGCCGCACAAGTTTTTCCAGAAGGTGACGGCGGCAGAAAATATTACCCTGCCAGAAGTCGGACAGTATGGCGTCGGGATGATATTCTCTTCGCCAGATCCTGCCACGCGCCAAAAAAGTAGGCAGATTTTTAGCGAAATTGTCGCACAAGAAGGCCAGCAAGTACTGGGTTGGCGCGACGTGCCAAAGGACAACTCGTCCCTGGGAGATACGGCAAAATCTAGCGAACCGTTTGTAGAACAGGTGTTTATCCAGCGCCACCCGGATCTGGTTGACGATTTGGCATTCGAGCGCAAACTCTACGTTATCCGCAAGCTGTCTCATAACGCCATCCGCACTTCAGGAATCGATCCTTATTGGTATCCAGCTAGCATCTCGTGCCGCACGATTGTATATAAAGGTATGCTGATGCCGGTGCAAGTAGGACAGTATTATCCCGACTTGCAAGATCCGGATCTGGAAAGCGCTCTGGGATTGGTTCACTCGCGCTTCAGCACGAACACCTTCCCCAGTTGGGAACGTTCTCATCCCTATCGCTACATCGCCCACAACGGGGAAATTAATACCCTGCGCGGCAATATAAATTGGATGTACGCCAGACAGTCGCTGTTTGAATCGGAATTGTTTGGCGATGATATTAACAAGATTCGCCCGGTGATTAACCCGGATGGAAGCGACTCGCTAATCTTTGATAATGCCCTAGAATTGCTGACTTTGGCAGGGCGCAGTCTTCCCCACGCGGTAATGATGATGATACCCGAACCGTGGACGGGACACGAGTCGATGAGCGATGAGAAAAAGGCGTTCTATAAATATCATTCCTGTTTGATGGAACCTTGGGATGGCCCCGCTTCGATCGCATTCACCGACGGTACGATGATGGGTGCGGTTCTCGATCGCAATGGTTTGCGTCCGTCTCGCTACTACGTCACCAAAGATGACTTGGTAATTATGGCATCGGAAGCGGGCGTATTACCCATCGAACCAGAGCGAGTCGCGTTTAAAGGACGCCTGCAACCGGGGCGGATGTTCCTGGTAAATATGGAAGAAGGGCGCATCGTTGCCGATGAAGAAATTAAAAATAAAATCGCCACCGCACATCCCTATCGCAACTGGATCGACCAAAATATGGTCGAACTGGCAAAACTTAAAGATGCAACCGAATTGCCAGCATCAGATCCTAAAACTTTACTGCAACGCCAAATGGCGTTTGGTTATACGTTTGAAGAATTGCGTTTGTTGCTGACGCCGATGGCGCGGGATGGGGTGGAAGCCGTCGGTGCGATGGGGGCAGATACGCCACTGGCTGTGCTTTCTGACCGTCCAAAATTGCTTTACGATTACTTTAAGCAACTATTCGCCCAAGTTACCAACCCGCCGATCGATTCGATTCGGGAAGAAATTATTACCTCGGCAGAAACGACTATTGGTGCTGAACGAAACTTGCTCAAACCTGAGCCAGAAAGCTGTCATTTAATTGAGCTAAAAACGCCGATTTTAAGTAATGAAGAATTGGCGAAGTTGAAACATATTTCTGAGGGCGATTTCAAATCGATTACGCTGCCGATTTTGTTTAACCCCAAAAATGGGGTAGCAGCTTTGGCAGCGGCGATGGAAGAGATTTTTATCGAGGCAGATCGGGCGATCGCATCGGGAACCAACTTGATTATTTTGAGCGATCGCAACCTCTCCCCCAGCCAAGCCCCCATCCCCGCCTTGCTCGCCGTCTCCGGACTGCATCACCACCTAATCCGCAACGGTACGCGCACCCGCGTCGGACTCGTCCTCGAATCCGGCGAACCCCGCGAAGTCCATCATTACGCCACCCTGATCGGCTACGGCTGCGGCGCGATCAATCCCTATCTCGCCTTCGAGACGATCGATGCGATGATTCAACAGGGAACGCTGGTAAATGTCGATACCTACAAAGCCTGCAAAAATTACGTAAAAGCCGTAACCAAAGGCGTGGTAAAAGTAGCGTCAAAAATCGGGATATCAACGCTGCAAAGCTATCGCGGCGCGCAGATTTTCGAGGCGCTGGGATTGAACAAATCAGTCATCGATCAATATTTTACCTGGACGGCATCGCGGATCGAGGGGGTGGGGTTGGAAGCGATCGCCACCGAAGCCATTTTACGCCACAGCCACGCCTTCCCCGACCGGGAAGTCAACGGTCATACTCTCGATGTCGGTGGTGAATACCAGTGGCGCAAAGAAGGCGAAGCGCACTTGTTCAGTCCCCAAACCATCCACACGCTGCAAAAAGCCGTGCGGGATGGGAGTTACGAACTTTACAAGCAATACGCCGCCCTCGTAAACGAGCAGAATCAGCGGTTCTATACCCTGCGCGGGTTGTTGAAATTCCAGCAACGGGAACCCGTACCCATCGAAGAAGTTGAGCCGGTAGAAGCGATTATGAAGCGCTTTAAGACTGGGGCGATGAGTTATGGGTCGATTTCTAAAGAAGCGCATGAGGCTTTGGCGATCGCGATGAACCGCATTGGTGGCAAATCGAACACCGGGGAAGGCGGCGAAGATCCAGAGCGTTACACCTGGACAAACGAGCAGGGCGACTCGAAGAACAGCGCGATCAAACAAGTTGCTTCCGGACGTTTCGGCGTCACCAGCTTGTATCTATCCCAAGCGCGGGAACTGCAAATCAAGATGGCGCAAGGTGCAAAACCGGGTGAAGGCGGTCAGTTGCCAGGTAAAAAAGTATACCCTTGGATTGCCAAAGTCCGTCACTCGACACCTGGGGTAGGTTTAATTTCGCCACCGCCGCACCACGACATTTACTCGATTGAAGATTTGGCAGAGTTAATCCACGACTTGAAGAATGCCAACCGCAACGCGCGGGTGAGTGTGAAGTTGGTGTCGGAAGTTGGAGTGGGAACAATCGCCGCCGGGGTTGCGAAAGCGCACGCCGATGTAGTCTTAATTTCCGGCTACGATGGCGGCACGGGTGCTTCTCCCCAAACATCGATTAAACACGCTGGCTTGCCTTGGGAATTGGGACTTGCCGAGACGCATCAGACATTGGTGTTGAATAACCTTCGCAGTCGCATCGCCGTAGAAACCGACGGACAAATGAAGACAGGGCGCGATGTAGTCATTGCCGCCTTGCTAGGTGCAGAAGAATTCGGCTTTGCCACCGCACCATTAGTTACCCTCGGCTGCATCATGATGCGCGTCTGCCACCTCAACACCTGTCCGGCGGGCGTGGCAACCCAAGATCCCCTGTTGCGGAAAAACTTTACCGGAGATCCGGCGCACACCGTCAACTTCATGCGATTCATCGCCAGTGAAGTTCGCGAAATCATGGCGCAACTCGGTTTCCGCAGCATCAACGAAATGGTTGGACGCACCGATGTTCTGGAAGCCAAACAAGCTGTCGAACATTGGAAAGCCAAAGGCATCGATTTATCGAAGATTCTGTATCAACCGCAAGTCGATGCCAGTGTCGGACGTTACTGTCAGATTCCGCAAGACCACGGTTTAGACAAATCGCTCGATATCACCACATTGCTGGATTTGTGCAAACCGGCAATTGAAAACGGCGAAAAAGTCAGCGCCACCTTGCCGATTAAAAATATCAATCGCGTCGTTGGTACAATTCTCGGCAACGAAATCACCAAACGCCACTGGCAAGGCTTACCAGAAGATACCGTTCACCTGCACTTCCAAGGCAGTGCGGGACAGAGTTTTGGTGCCTTCGTACCCAAAGGCGTCACCCTCGAACTCGAAGGCGACGCCAACGACTATGTAGGTAAAGGGTTAAGCGGTGGCAAGATAATTGTCTATCCGCCTGCGGGTTCGACCTTTGTGCCAGAAGAAAACATCATCATCGGCAACGTTGCTTTCTACGGTGCCACTCGTGGTGAGGCGTATATCAACGGTGTGGCTGGAGAACGTTTCTGCGTTCGCAATTCCGGCGTCAATACCGTTATCGAAGGCGTCGGCGACCACGGCTGCGAATACATGACGGGTGGTAAAGTTGTCGTGCTGGGTGCGACTGGACGCAACTTTGCAGCCGGGATGAGTGGCGGCGTCGCTTATATTCTGGATGAGGCGGGCGACTTCGCGACGCGGTGCAACACCTCGATGGCAGATATCGAAACTCTGGATGAGGAAGATATCAATACCGTGCGCGAGATGATTCAAAAGCACGCAGATTACACCAAGAGCCAGAAAGCTGCTAAAGTGCTGGCGAATTGGGCCGAAATGGTGCCGAAATTCGTCAAAGTGATGCCTCGCGATTACAAGCGCGTCTTGCTGTGCTTGAAAAATGCATTGGCATCTGGATTGAGTGGTGAGGATGCGATCGCTGCGGCATTTGAAGAAAATGCTCGCGACGTGGCGCGGATTGGTGGAAGTTAGTATTAGTATCGGTGCGTTACGGCGAGCGCCTAACGCACCCTACTGGCTGCCTAATAAGTTGTTAGGCGCACAAAAGGAGCCGAAGTATATGCTTGGTGAACACAGACTTCTCCTTATCGGAGGCTCGTCCCATGTGGGCAAATCAACCCTTGCTCAGTCTCTGGCATCTCATCTCAGATGGAATTACTGTTCCACAGACAAACTAGCTCGACATCCTGGACGCCCGTGGCAAGCAAAATCAAAGGAGATCCCCAAGCACGTAGCCGACTATTATCAATTACTGTCAGTCGATGAACTTATCGAGGACGTTATCCATCACTACAGAAAAAATGTGTGGCTGCTGATCGAAGATATTGTCACTTTCCATGCAACCGATACGTCATCTGAAAAATTGGTAATGGAAGGCTCGGCTTTATTACCTGAGTCGGTAATTACTTTAAACTTTGACAACATTGCTACCATCTGGCTCACTGCCAGTAACGAGTTTTTAAGACAAAGAATTTACTTTGCAAGTCAATATGAAACGAAATCCCCATATGAAAGAATGTTGGTGGATAAGTTCTTGGAGCGCAACGGCTTATACAATGAGCGAATAATTGATGCTGTCAACCGACTTGGATTAATCAGCTTGAATGTAGAAGGTGCATCCACCGTAAATGAGCTGATGAGCATGTGCCTGTCAGCATTTGTTAACAATACCTAAGAGCTTGCTCGTAGGATGCGTTACGCTGTCGAAGAGAGCATCACTCCTAAATCGATGATACAAAAGATAAAATAGAATGGAGCATTATTGAATGGCAGATAAAGAATGGGAAACTGATGAAGATGAAATGATTTATCACTTAGAAGTCCATAAAAATTTGATTGGATGGATTATGGATAAATTGCAAGAAGCAGGAATTCCCTGTGAAAGAACCAAAGGACGAGATTCCAATGGAGATATTCTTTACTACAGAGCAGAAGATGAATCGCGAGTCAAGCAAATCGTCCGGGAAATTAACGCTAAATATAATCAATCGTAAACAATTAATCTTAGGCTTCTAGTAATGCCATACATTGAAGTCAAAACTCGTAAAAAAATAGGTCTGACTTTAGCACGAGAAATTGTAAATAAGGGAAGCATATCTGCCGTTTTAACCACGGGAAGAATTACAGATAAAGCAAAAAAACTATTTGATGATTATGATATAGCTTATGCAGAAAATGTACCAGAAAAAGAGTTTATGAAATCTGCGGCTCAGGAGGACGGATAATGTTAGATATTACATTCTACTCCCAGGATCAAGAAGAAGCGGAAGTCATTGAGGTTTCAGACGAGTTTTATCAGTGGCTCGCTCGTTCGGAGTTTTCTAGAATAGGTAAATCTGAAATAAAGGAGATGAAAGTTGATGGAGAACCTGTAGAAGTTGCTGTCATCCAACTTGAGGGAATGAATCGCCGAAAACTGAGCGATTTCTTTCGCGATGCCATTGTTCAAGAAACTGATGAAATGTTGGATAAATTGGGGAGTTCGCCATCTAAGGAAGCATATCAAGAAGCTATATATAGACTGTTACTATTGCAAAGGTTACGCAAGCAAATAGAGAAGGAGCAGTATAAATATTTTCAACGTTATTAGGAAGTGGAAAATCAAAGTAAGGCGAACAATGATGAAAATTAGGTTGAGCGATGCCATAATTGATATCATGTCCGTTTGTATCGGTTGCGTGGGGGCAGTGCGAAGCATTCGGATAAACAATCTTGGGTTGATTGCAGAAGCGATCGCCCGAATGCTTCGCCCCTACAAACATACACAACCTTTATCTGACAACGATTTAATTTTAAATGCTGAGGAACTTTTTCTAGAGTTAGATCGGCAGGATGAAGAGAATTGGAAAGAATAATGCAAAACCTTAATCTTGATAAAACAATTGCTGCTTGGTCATCTGCTGAAACGGTTTTTGTCCCTCACACCGAACAGGAATACGAACGTCTAGTGGAACTACTAGATAGCCTTATCGATCAAGTGGGCGAGAATGAAACCCATCCCCTTGCTTCGATGATGGACGTGATTGGTGTCTTAATCGAAAACTATGAAGCCGAACATATTCCTGAGTTAGAAGAGGTTGGGTGATTTACTATCCCACCCATCCCAGAACCCTCGAACGGCTGCGCGACAGAGCCGCCAACGAACCCGACGAGCAATTACGAGACTAGGCACAGGAACAATTAAAAATGCTTAATGTAAAATTAAGCATAGAGCAGGAGCATTCAATAGATACACTGAATCAAGTTTAGAGCAATGGAGCAACAAATGGAAATTCAAGAACTAAAAGCACTGATTAAAGAAAGTATGCGGGAAGTTTTGCGGGAGGAGCGATTGATACTCTGTAAAATCCTGATGCCCTATGTTGATGATGCCGAACAAGCAGAACTGGAAGCCGAGTTTGGTTCACCTACTGATTACTCCGAAGACGAAACCGTTGATATGACTGCGTGGGTGAAACATGGCAATCAAGTTTCGTAAACCAGCAATCAAATTCATTGAGAAGGCCGATCCTGACACGCTTAGTCGAGTTCAAGAAAAACTGAATCAATTGCTAATCTCTGTGGTTGCGTAACGCATTACGAATTGTCTCCAAATCGGCATTGATTCCGGTTACTGTATTTTTACCCAAATATTGCGCTAACGCCTCAAGTATTATCTGAGTTTTATTTTTACCAGTCTGCTTACAGAGTTCGTTAATCTCCTCCAGCCATTCTGGGGGGATTCTCACCCCTATGGTAGGGCTTTCTGCCATTGATTCTGTAAACCTTGTTAAACACCGCTAACCTCCAGTTTGACACAGGGTTGAGCGATCTTGACTTGACTGCAACCGTCGCTATACAAAATTAGCTCTAGCAATGTTAAACAGTGTTTCTGCTAGATCGTCCATTCGCTTTTAACTTCTCAAGTAAAGCTTCCCACGCCTCAATCTGCTGCTGTAATTGTTGAATGCGATCGCTTTCCACCTGACACTGTTCAAATTGTCCTTGTCCCTCCAACTCATCCCGCCTCAAGCTGATGAGTATTTGGAGTGACCTTTGAATTCCCCCAAGTCATCAGGGGAAAGCTGGACTGTTAATATCTCTGAAGAAGGAATAATCACCGACTCAAGACTCTCTCCCTCATCTAGCCGTCTAGCAACCTCCAGAATCGTATCTGCGATCGCTTCCGGAATCCTAACTGCCTTAGTTTTCCCCAGATTCCACTTCAGTTTGCGTCCACTGCTTTCTCTGCGACCACCACGCGGCATAGTCTTTTCTCTGGCTCTGAGATCGTTGTTTTCTTTGACTAACACAATTTCTCATTATCTGTCTATTTAATTTTTTTGGAATCTCTGATTGATTTTGTACAAATTCAAGTATGATAGATAACGTACAAATTCAAAAAGCAAAAAGCCAGCGCCCCAACCTTCCACAGTTCAGCGCTGGCTGTTGCTCCCAAATTAAGGAGACTCTAACAATGGTAAAACCAAGCTGTCCAACTGACAGCCTCTCTGCGTACCAAAATGGTTATCAGCAAGCCTTAGAGGATTTTGCGATCGCCCAATTACTCACCCAAATCCAAAATTACTCCAGCGCTGACTTCGATGCGGCGCCGATGAACCTCACCCAACCGGAAGTTGAAAGCTTAGCCGCTATCTTGATTCGAGATTTAACGGCTAATCTTAAGGGGATGGCGATATGCCTCCGGCACGCTTGCGCGAACGCCGGATACCTAAACGCCATCCGTCACACCAGCACAGATATCTCCCTCAACTTATTTCACCCAACCTGCCGAATCCCATCGGTTTTATTACCAGAATCGTTCCCTTTTGTCAATCCTCCGCGCTTCTTCTATGGCGATAAACTGCGCTGGATTCCCGACGGGGACAAGACAGATTGGGGAATTGCCATCGGCAGATACTACAGTTTTGCACCTCACTGCTGCGCTTGGACTTGGAGCTATCTGATTTGGCTTGATAGTCTCTCTCCCAGTCACGCTTGGACAGTTGCGGATACCGCTTGGGAAGACGACCTCGAACGGATGGAGGAAGCCGCATGACACCCCTTCCTCTAACAGCGCAACAGCAAACATTAATTGACCTCTACGGGTACTGTTCTTTAGGAATGACCCCGCAGGAGTTTTACTCCAAATGGCAAGTCACTTACGAGGAGATGGCTTTTATTTGTTCTTGTTCGGCGTCTAGAGTCAGAAAGTGGTTTGGGCGAGGTAGAAACTATCGGCGTCCTAAATCAACTGACCTGCGCCATCTTGCCTTGATGGACTTTCTGCTGGAACATTACCAGGAAATTCCTCCCGAACTGTTGAACTTGCTTTGTTTGGGAGGCGATCGCCAATCTTTGTAATCCAAAACTCGCTAAATGTCAAAGGCAGTTGGATATTTTCTTAGCAGCCATCCTCAAAATAGGATGGCTTTATTCGTAAGTGTAAAATCCGACATCGCTCTCCGATATAGGTGCGTTACTATACGTAGTAATTGTGGATTGAATTGAGGCCCAAAACCCAAGGAGATAAAAATGGAAACAAAACCAATTACAATTCGTGTCAATGCCGAGGCGGCTCGGATTTTTGAAACAGTTTCAGAAGAACAACGACGTAAGCTAGAAGTATTGCTCAGTTTGAAACTAAGTGAAGCGACTCGCCAAAAAAGAACGCTTGAAGCAGTGATGAGCGATATTAGTCACAAAGCCCAAAGCCGGGGTTTGACACCAGAAATTTTGGATGCAATTGTCAATGAGCGGTGAAATACACTATGCCTAAGCTAGATATCATTCACGATGCTGTCAAAAATGCACTCATCAAGGATGGCTGGACAATTACAGACGATCCTTACACAATCGAGTATCGTAAAGTTAAGCTATATGCGGATATCGGTGCTGAACAACCCATTGGTGCTGAAAGAGGAGGAGAGAAGCTAGTTGTTGAAGTAAAAAGCTTTATCGGTGCATCAAAAATCCAAGATTTGAAAGAAGCTCTCGGTCAATAGGACATCTATCGTTACCTTTTAGAAGAAACAGCGCCAGAACGCAAACTATATGTGGCTGTCAGCGCGATCGCATACAAAACCTTTTTCAATCAAGATGTGATTCAATTAATTCTAAACAAACATCAACTGCCACTAATTGTAGTAGATAATGAAACAGAGGAGATCGAGCAATGGATAAACTAACTGAGTATCCCCAAATAATTAAACGCATCTTGACCGAGTATGTGGAATTATCTAAAAAACGTCCAAATCCCAACCTTGAAACATTCTTGATTGTGGATGAACCCAACAACCACTACATATGGATGAATCTGGGTTGGGAGAAAGACGAACGCATTACGGGTATTACTGTTTACGTCCGTATTCGCGATTGCAAATTTTGGATCGAGGAAGATTGGACTGAAGATGGTATTGCTAGTGACCTCATGAGTGCGGGTGTGCCTAAAGAAGATATTGTGCTAGCATTCCACCATCCTAAGATGCGACAATACACAGATTTTGCAGTAGCGTAGACGCAGTTATTGAATGGGATTATAAACTAATTCATTTGTGTAAATTATGACTGAATCTCCAGCGTATCACCAGCCCGTAGCAAAATGGTTTCGATAGTCTCAAGCGCGTTCCTCGCATTTATCCAGAATTAGCACCGGATATGTTTGTCGAGATTAAATCTGCTTTCGAGCAATTAGCCCGCTTGCAGGAAAAAGTACAGCAAGCGATCGCTTTGGGTGTCAAAGTCGGATTAAAGCAAACGGGCTTTACGAGAAGGTAAATTGCCATTTGGCTTGCGGAAAACACCAAAATTAATGAGCCAATTACTAAAATGAGAAAGCGAACAGGCTTCAAAAGAAAGCAGATTGCAAAATTGCCTGGTAAAGTTAAAGATTTGTCTGTTAATGCAATGGCGTCAAGTCGGCGGGATAGTTAGGGTCAGGCTAAAGTTAAAGATTTCTGTGACTTTTGGGCCGCGACAAGGCTGCTGGCTCTAAAATTCATAGTCCAGGTATCGACACCAGATAAGATTATGGGCAAACCTACTGGCTTTATTGAGTTCTTGCGCGAGTTGCCTTCGGAAATTAGCCCGAGCGATCGCATCCGCAATTGGGACGAGTTTCACCTGCACATGCCGGAAGAAAAACTCCGCACCCAAGGCGCGCGCTGTATGGACTGCGGCATCCCATTTTGCCACACGGGAACGCTGATTAGCGGCATGGCTAGCGGCTGTCCGATTAATAACCTGATCCCGGAATGGAACGATCTGGTTTATCGCGGACTCTGGAAAGAAGCGCTAGATCGCTTGCACAAAACCAACAATTTCCCTGAATTTACCGGGCGCGTCTGTCCGGCACCCTGCGAAGGTTCTTGCGTACTGGGGATCAACAACCCACCCGTGACGATTAAAAATATCGAGTATTCCATCGCCGAAAAAGGCTTCGATGAAGGCTGGATTAACCCAGAAATACCCCAAAAGCGCACGGGGAAAAAGGTTGCAGTAATTGGATCTGGTCCTGCCGGACTGGCGGCAGCGGCGCAACTTAACCGCGCTGGTCATTGGGTGACTGTGTTTGAACGCGCCGATCGTCCGGGTGGTTTGCTGATGTATGGCATTCCCAACATGAAGCTGGACAAGGAAAATGTTGTCCTGCGCCGTCTCAATGTCCTAGAAGAAGAAGGCGTGAAATTTGTCTGCAATACCGAAGTTGGCAAAGATTTACCCGCCGAACAACTGCTAAAAGAATTCGATGCCGTACTGCTTTGCACGGGTGCGACTAAGCCGCGCGATCTGCCGATTGAAGGGCGGGATTTAAAAGGCATCCACTTTGCGATGGAATTCCTCACCGTCAATACAAAAGCAATTTTAGATAAAAATGTAGAGACGTTACATGTAACGTCTCTACATGCCGCCGGAAAAGATGTGGTGATCATCGGCGGTGGCGACACTGGTACCGACTGCGTAGGTACTTCGATTCGCCACGGCTGCAACAGCCTCGTGCAAGTGGAAATTTTGCCCAAACCTCCCGCAGAACGCGCTGCGGACAATCCCTGGCCCGAATGGCCTAAAGTTTACAAGATGGACTACGGGCAGGAAGAAGCCGCCGCAGTGTTTGGCGACGACCCTCGCGTTTATACCACCACGGCGACCAAGTTTGAAGGCGATGAAAGCGGCAATGTGAAAGCCGTCCACACCGTGCAAGTGCTGTGGGAGAAAAACGAGAAAGGACAATTTATACCGAAACACGTCCCTGGTACGGAAAAAGTTATACCTGCACAGTTAGTCTTGCTGGCGATGGGCTTCCTCGGCCCGGAACAACCTTTGCTCGATGCCCTGGGATTGGAACGGGATGCCCGCAGCAACGTTAAAGCCGAGCATGGTAAATTTGCTACCAGCATTCCCGGTGTATTTGCGGCGGGGGACTGCCGTCGCGGACAAAGCCTTGTCGTGTGGGCGATTAACGAAGGACGGGGAGCGGCGCGAGAATGCGATCGCTATCTCATGGGGAATACCGATCTGCCTTGATAATTGCTAATTGCTAATTGCTAATTGCCAATCGCGCCAGAAAAGCTCACATTAGCCATTAGCCATTAGCTATTAGCCGCTCTTTTGAGCTAACTACAAAATACCGACATTTTGTCAATGAGTTGATGTACTTAGAGCGCTGGTGAGCGATCGCCAGCGTCAAAAGATGGAGGGGAAAGGTAATTTTAATTTGCTTTTCCCCTCCTCATTTTTTAGCTAATAGCAAAATCCTCGGTTTATATGATGTCCGGTTGCATCGGTAGCCCAAACAAAGGAAGGGTTTATTTATTCTTGGCGCTGTTAGGAAAAATCTCTCGTAAAACCCGCCCCTACAGTATTAAAAACACTTGCACCCGTATTGCGGATTGCAATCTGCTACAGCGATTCTCGCTGTTATGAGGTACAGCATTACTGATACTGAGCAAGATGGCGAAGTCATTAGTTCTATTTCCCTATCTCCCTCAGCTCCCCCAGCTAGCGCGTGTACCTCATAACAGCGCCACCCGCTGTATATTGTGCAGGGCGGCAGAAAAACTGGTTGAGCTGTGCTACTATAATCAAAATAAACCTATTTTTAAGATATCTAATTTGTTGCTGGTAAAAATCAACATTTGTTCGGTGTAAACTTAGAAAATAATGTTAATTTATAACGGAAAAAACATCGGCAAAAATTTTATAAAATTGCTTGTAACAAGCCTGAAACTGAAAGCTAAGAGCGGTTGCGCTCGATCTTAAAAAAATACCAATATAGCGCAATATCTACCTTTTGATAGATGGCTGTTTTACTGTATTTAACGTAACAATTATTACCAGGGTAGGTCTAAAGTTAAATGTGGGAAGTCTTAAACAATCTATTTTCACCATCGCAGTATATTCCCCACGGTCACTGTTACTTGTGGCAAACACCACTGGTGGGATTGCACGTGGTCAGCGATTTGCTGATAGCGATCGCATATTTCTCGATTCCGGTGATGCTGGTGTACTTCGTCCATAAGCGGAGTGACGTACCCTTCCTACAAGTATTTGTGTTATTTGGTGCTTTTATCTTTGCTTGCGGTACGGGGCACTTGCTCGATATCTGGACGCTGTGGCATCCTGCTTACTGGGTATCTGGAATCGAGCAAGCACTGACCGCGTTGGTGTCCTGCTATACCGCCCTACAAATGGTGACGCTGCTGCCGCAATTTTTATCGCTACAAACACCAGATCGACTCGAAGCGATCAATCAGGAATTACAACGGGAGATAGCCGAACGCCAGCAAGCCGAACTTACGTTACAAAGTGTAGTCACGGGCACAGCTTCGGTAATTGGAGAAGAATTTTTCCCAGCTTTAGTGCAGCATCTGGCATCGGCGCTGGACGTTCGCAATGTGTTTGTAGCAGAAATTACCGGCCCTATGCGGTTAAAAACCCTGGCTTTTTGGTCGGGTGACAAGCCAGAAAGCTGCTTTGAGTATGGCGCAATCGATACTCCGTGCCAGCCAGTGGTTGAAGAAGGAAAATTATTTTACTTCCCAGAGCGGGTGCAAGAACGGTTTCCCAAAGCCCAGGGGTTAAAAGCGATGGGTGCCGTATGTTACATGGGAGTACCGCTGTTAGACGGACAGAAGCAGGTAATCGGAGTGCTGTGCATTAATAGCGATCGCCGTCTCAAGCATGAAGATAGCGCCAAGGCGATTATGCAGATATTTGCAGCTAGAGCCGCCGCCGAATTGCAAAGGCAAAAAGCCGAATCCGCCTTGCGCCGTGCCTACGAGGAGTTAGAAATTCGAGTCCAAGAACGGACTAGCGAGTTAAGCGCGACACTGGCGGCGCTACAGGCAGAAATTAAAGAAAGAATCGCAGCCGAATCGGCATTGCGAGCCAGTCAAGCTCGTCTGAGAAAACAACAAATCGGCTTGCTAAAACTAGCAAAAAGCAATAATTTATACGAAGGCAATTTTGCTGCGGCGCTCGCAGAAATAACTCAACTCGCCTGTCGTACCCTGAACGTAGAACGAGGCAGCTTGTGGTTTTATAACGATGACAAATCCCTGCTTTACTGCGCGGATTTATACGAGCTTTCCCTCGACCAACATAGTCTGGGAGCGAAAATTTCTGTAGCCGATTATCCGCAATATTTCCAAGCATTAGAAACATCGCGAGTGATTGCAGCCCACGATGCCCGCCATGATAAGCGAACGAAAGAACTTACCCCATCTTATTTGAATGCTTTAGCGATCGCCTCGATGTTGGATGTGCCGATTCAGTTGAAAGGAAAAACAGTGGGAGTGCTGTGTTTAGAACATACAAAAACTGCTAGACGTTGGTCGATTGAATCGCAAAACTTTGCCAGTTATTTAGCATACATGACAGCACTGGCGATGGAAACGCGCGATCGCCAACGAGCAGAAGCAGCGCTGCGTGACTCGGAACAAATGTACCGCCAAATTCTCGACGCGATTACAGATATGTTACTGGTGAAAGGGCAGCAATCGCGCATCGTGTGGGCGAACAGAGCATTTCGCGACTATTACGGCATGACAAACGAAGAACTGCGGGATATGATCGATGCTCCCTTTAACGACCCAGATTACACGGAGCAGTACATCAAAGACGATGCCTACGTGTTTAATACTGGTCATACTTTAACGATTTTAGAAGAGCCGGTAACGCGCCATGACGGAGTTGTCAGGCAGTTTGACACGATTAAATCGCCGATTTTTAACTCGGAAGGAGAAGTCGTGATGACAGTGGGAGTGTTGCGGGATGCGGCGGAGCGCAAGCGAGTCGAGTCAGCCTTACGGGAAATTGCCGAAAGAGAGAAAGCGATCGCTAAAATTATTCAAAGAATGCGACAAACTTTGGATATCGAACAGATATTTGGCGCGACAACCTTTGAATTGCAACAGGCGTTAGAATGCGATCGCGCAGTCATCTATCGTTTTAACCCCGACTGGAGTGGGCAATTCGTATCTGAATCCGTCGCTTCTGGATGGATACCTCTAATGCAGCGACAAAACAACGAATTCGCTCTCACTGAAACAGCGGTGATCGAATCAACTTGCGCTGTCAGAACATTGACAGATATCAATAACCCCATAAAAGACAGCGATACTTATTTGCAAGAAACCCAAGGCGGTATTTACAACGAGCGGACGAGTTACCGCTGCGTTCCTGACATCTACGCAGCTAATTTTACGCCTTGTTACGTGGAAATATTAGAGCAATTTCAAGTTAGAGCATACATCATCGTACCGATCTTCTGCGGCAACAAACTTTGGGGATTGCTTGCCACTTACCAAAATTCCTCACCCCGCCAATGGACGGACGCGGAAATTAAAATGGCGGTGCAAATTGGGGAACAATTGGGCGTTGCCATCCAACAAGCCGAATTATTAGCACAAACGCAACAACAGTCAATCGAACTCCAAAAAGCCAAGGAAGCCGCCGATAAAGCCAACAAAGCTAAAAGCGAATTCCTTGCCAACATGAGCCACGAACTGCGTACCCCCCTCAACGCCATTCTTGGTTTCAGCCAAATACTCAACCGGGAAAAATCTTTAGCCCCCGAACACCAACAATTTTTAGGCATTATTAATCGCAGCGGCGAGCATTTACTGGAATTGATTAACGATATTCTAGAAATGTCCAAAATCGAGTCAGGGCGAATCGTACTAAACGAAAACGACTTTGACCTATATCGCCTGCTAAATCGTCTCGAAGAAATGCTGCGACTCAAAGCCGAATCCAAAGGCTTACAGCTAACCTTCTCGCGCAGTAATGACGTTCCTCAATTTATTAGAACCGACGAAAGTAAACTGCGCCAAGTGTTAATTAACCTGCTTGGTAATGCAATTAAATTTACCGAAAAAGGTAACGTTACGTTGCGCGTCACCGTTAGCGAACAAGACAATTACCAATTACCCTCGTTCCCTGGCTCTGCCTCAGAACGCAATTACCAGTTGCAGTTTGAAATTGAAGATACCGGCCCCGGCATTTCACCTGAAGAAATCAATAAATTATTTAGAGCCTTCGAGCAAACCAAAACAGGTTTGAACTCGAATCAAGGCACGGGTTTGGGTTTATGCATTAGTCAAAAATTCGTGCAATTGATGGGGGGAGAAATTACAGTCAGCAGTCAATCAGGAGAGGGAGCAAAGTTTTGCTTTAATATTTTTGCAATTCCGGTGGCAAACCCTCGATATGAAACCCCTCAGCCAATGGTTAAAAAAGTCATTGGTTTAGCGCCAAACCAACCCAGCTATCGCGTCCTGGTGGTAGAAGATAAGCAAAGCAATCGCTTATTGCTAGTGGAATTTCTCACCTCGTTAGGTTTTGAAGTGTGCGAGGCAGAAAACGGAAAAGAAGCGATAGAAATATGGGAAAGTTGGCAGCCCCAGTTGATTTTTATGGATTGGCGGATGCCAGTAATGGATGGCTATGAAGCCACTAAACGCATTAAATCTCATCCCAAGGGCAGCGAAACAGTCATTATTGTTCTCACAGCCAGTGCGTTTGAAGAAGAACGACAAGTTATCTTATCAGCGGGATGCGATGACTTCGTGCGTAAACCTTTTAAAGAAGAAGAGCTGCTGAGTGCGATCGCGCAACATCTACACATAAAATATCTCTACGAAGATGAAGCACTCCCAATAGAATCCAAACAGGAAAACCGGCAAAACTTGGAAAACCTAGAAACAATACCGAATTCCGATATCGCGCTTGAGATTGCCAAAATGCCAACTAACTGGATTAAACAACTATACCAAGCAGCAGTCACAGGTAACGATGGGCTAATTTTTCAGCTAATCGAGCAAATCCCCACAGACAATTGTTCTCTCGCGATTACCTTGACTGACTTAGCTGTAGACTTTGAGTTCGAGCAAATCCTGCAATTCTGTAGATATTAATTCGGGTTAATTGCTAATGGCTAATTGCTAATAGTTAATGGCTAATGGTTAATAGTTAATTGCTAATACTAGAAATATGCTATAATAAAAAACTGGTCTAAGTTCCCCAATTAGCAATTAGCAATTAGCCATTAGCCATTAGCCATTAGCCATTAGCCAATTTATCCGGTAAACCCATGACACTGCGGTAGCGTTCTTCTATTGTAGAAACACCCGGAAATTGCAGGTTATTATACCATTGGCTGCGGTTAAATAGTTCTTGCCGTAACCAATCTACGTTGATAGTTTTAACTTTGCCATCGGCTACAATCTGTTTGCCATCAATCCAAACGCTATCAACCGTTTGGTTTGGGCGACCTAAAATTAATAATCCAATTGGATCTGTGCGGGGTAGCAAAGATAAATTAGTCAAATCGTAGAGGACTAAATCGGCTTTTTTACCAACTGCGATCGCACCCAGTTCATCCCCCACATTCAAACCGATTGCGCCTCCTTGAGCAGCCATTTCTACAGCTTGAAATGGAGTAATCCAATGCTGATAATCTCGGTCGGTTGTATTGTGCAAAATTGAGCCGATTTTAATCGCTTCGAGTAAATCTTGCGAATCGTTACTAGACGCCCCATCACAACCGAAAGTTACGTTAACTCCCGCTTGGCGATATTTTAAAATCGGTGCGATGCCGCTGCCCAAGCGTAAATTGCTCAAGGGGTTGTGAACGACAGTAGATTGAGTTTGAGCCAAAATTTCAATATCAGCATCGTTCAACCACACGCAATGAGCGAGCGATGTTTTGTGACTGAGATAGCCAATTTGTTTGAGATGTTCGACGGCGCTACAACCATATTTTTCTTGGGCTAGTACTTGTTGCGCTTTGGTTTCCAATAGGTGAGAATGACGGCAGAGATCGTAGCGATCGCTCAATTCAATGCATCCTTCAAATAACGCATCTGTAACTAACTGAATTCCCGTTGGTGCGACTAAAATATACACCCCTTCATCGGGGCGATGGAATTGCTTCACCGCCGTTTCAATTAATTCCAACGTTGCCGCCGTTGAGCGAAAATAAGGCTCATAATTCTTTTCGCTGCCCCCCGAGGGCACCCCCGCATCCAAAGATTCATCTTGCACCAAAGGCGCGATAAAAGCGCGAATGCCAATTTCCCGATAAGCTTTCGCCGCTGCGGCGATCGTTTCTAATTCTTTACCTGGAATTAAAACTAAGTGATCGACAACGCTTGTACCCCCAGATAAGATTGTTTCTGCTGCCGTTCCCAAAGCACTTAGATAAACTTGCTCTGGATCTAACGGGGTGATATCGTAAAGCGCAGCCAGCCATAATTCTAAAGGCAGCATCGGAATTAAACCCCGATGCCACATTTCCGAAGAATGGGTATGGGCGTTGACAAAACCGGGGAGTAATAGCTTGTTTTCTCCATTAACTAACGTACCGACGATTTCTAGATGAGAACCAATGCCAGTAATGCGATCGCCTTCGATCTGCACGTCCACCGTTGCGTAACCCTCTGGTTGCGAAATCAGAACATTTTTAATCGTAAAGTTCACAGATTTATCCTTCCCATTACCTGATAAAATTGACTCTCACTAATCATCAACATTTTAATGAGATTTCTTGATTATTTACCCATTCCACTGTAGAGAAAAGTTTATGTCAGAATCTCTCTCTCAACAAGATATCTCCGAGATTCGAGATTGGCAGCAAAAAATTGCGATCGCCAACCTTCAACAGTGGACAGTTGACAGTTGACAGTGGACAGTTGACAGTTGACAGTTACCTCTCCCTCAAGCCCAGAGGATTGCAAGCGAGCGTAATTAATTTTTCCTTTCTGCCTAAAAAGGGGAGGCTTTATGAGACAACCAAGAAACCCGGTTTCTGGCCTCGGCAGTTCCCTGATGATTGAATCCTTTAAAATTATAATTCTTGCCGGAAAGATTTTATACTTTCTTCCCAATTAGCACCATCGAAGGGAATAATTTTAAACCGAGAGATAACGTCGCCATCGAGACAGCGTAGGTTAACGTCGATATGGTCGGGATGCGATCGCGGGCGATAAAAAGCATGGATGCCACAATTGCGGCAGAACATGTGCTTTGCAACACCAGTATTAAACGTGTAAGTAGTTAGCATATCCTCACCGCTGAGCAGGGTAAACTGTTCTGGGGGGACGATTAGGTGTAAAAATCCCTTCTTTTTGCAAATCGAGCAGTTGCAATCATCCGCCTCGTGCTTGTATACAATTACACGAAAGCGCACCGCGCCGCAGTGACATCCACCTTCATAAGTGATGGGTTCGTTTATTTGGTCATAATTCATAGCTCAAAGATCGGTAAGCAAATCAGCGTGGACAAATGATAACTGATACAGAGCTAGTTTAGATTAATTGTTTCTGTTGAGATAACCAGCTTCTTCAGTTCTGGGATAATATGGCATCAAAAATTAAACACAACGATGAATCGACCTTTACATACACTGGGATTTCCGCCCAACGCTTGGGGAGTTAATGAAGCACAAGCAGATCTCACCCGCCCACCTATAGATGTGCGCGCGATCGCCTTGCCAACCCAAACCAAAACGGTGCGCCTCGACTTAGCAAAAGCGGCAATTTTGGTCATAGACATGCAAAACGACTTTTGTCATCCCGATGGTTGGTTGGCACATATCGGAGTGGACGTCACACCCGCCCGCCAACCGATAGAACCTTTAAAAGCATTATTACCAGAACTGCGGGCAGCAAACGTTCCCATCATTTGGGTAAACTGGGGCAATCGTCCCGACTTGCTCAATATTAGCCCCGCAGCGCTTCACGTTTATAATCCTACTGGCGTTGGCGTCGGACTCGGCGACCCCTTGCCCAAAAATGGTGCGAAAGTACTCATGGCAGGCAGTTGGGCAGCTGCTGTAGTCGATGAATTAGAACAAAAACCCGAAGATATCCGCATCGATAAATATCGCATGAGCGGATTTTGGGATACACCTTTAGATAGTATCCTGCGAAACTTAGGAAAAACTACTCTATTCTTTGCAGGCGTCAACGCCGACCAGTGCGTAATGACAACCCTGCAAGATGCCAATTTTTTAGGCTACGACTGCATCTTAGTCGAAGATTGCACCGCCACGACTTCGCCAGAGTATTGTTGGTTAGCAACTTTATATAACGTTAAACAATGCTTTGGCTTTGTCGTCGATTCCCAAGCTATCCTGGAAGCAATCAAATCGATTGGGTAATGGGTAATGGGTAATGGGTAATAGGAAATCTTTAAACCAATTACCAATTACCAATTACCAATTACCAATTACCAATTACCAAAATCCTTATGATTGACTCTCCTCGTTGCGTCATTCCGGATGCGAAAACGCCCAAGCAATACCAAGCATTTCGCATCAGTGCTAACGATAGCAATCGGTTGGCGATTGTTTTCGATCCGACCACCGACGATATTTCCTTTACTTTTTGCGTAGAGATTTTTGATGTCGGGGGAAAAACACCGCCAAACCGACATCAGTTTGCCGCAGAAATGTTTTTTATCCTCAAAGGCGAAGGCTTAGCAACTTGCGATGGTAAAACGGTAAAAATTCAAGCCGGAGATAGCATTCTCGTCCCGGCTACGGGAACGCATGTGATTGAAAATACAGGTTCTACCCGGTTGTACGCACTAACCGTGATGGTGCCAAATGAAGATTTTGCCGAATTGATTCGCAGCGGCGAACCTGTAGAGTTAGATGAAGAAGATATGGCAGTGTTACGTCGTTCGGATGTTTTAGTTACATGTTAAAAGTACGTAAAAAAGAAACGGTATCGATGGTCACCCGCGACGGAGTGCGGCTGGATGCAGATGTATACCGTCCGGAGGAAGAGGGGGAGTATCCGGTGTTATTAATGCGACAACCTTATGGGAGAGCGATCGCATCCACCCCAGTCTACGCCCACCCCACCTGGTACGCTTCTCACGGCTATATTGTCGCCATCCAAGACGTGCGAGGACGCGGCACATCCGAAGGCAAATTCGAGCTATTTACTCACGAAATCGAAGATGGTTTTGATACCGTAAATTGGGCAGCCAATTTACCCGGCAGTAACGGCAATGTTGGCATGTACGGCTTTTCCTACCAAGGCATGACGCAACTTTATGCCGCCGCCGCCAAACCCCCTGCTCTCAAAACAATTTGTCCCGCGATGATAGCCTACGATCTATATGCAGATTGGGGCTATGAAGGCGGAGCTTTTTGTTTACAAAACAATCTAGGCTGGGCAATTCAACTCGCAGCAGAAACCGCCCGCCTCAAAAGGGATATTATTGCTTATCAAATGCTGTGCGCCGCCTCGCGGAGCTTGCCTTTTTATGACCCCGAACCTTTCTTAATCGCCTGTTTAAGAAAATACGCCCCCAACAATTTTTATTACCAATGGTCAGACCATCCACAACCAGATGAATATTGGGAAAAACTGTCCCCCAAAAAGTATTTGCAGGATGTAGACTTGCCCATGCTGCATATCGGCGGATGGTTCGATACCCACCTGCGCGGCACGATTAATTTATACAAAGCAATGGCAGCTAAAAGCGCCTTTCCTCAGCACATCGGAATTGGCGCTTGGGCGCATTTACCTTGGGGTCGAAAAATCGGCGCAATTGATTATGGCCCAGCAGCGGAAAGTTTAGTTGACCGGGTGCAAATTCGTTGGTTTGACCAATTTTTAAAAGGTTTGAATACCGGGTTATTAGAAGAACCTCCTGTTTCTTTATTTGAAATGGGTAGTAACCAATGGCGCTATTTTGAGAGTTGGCCTAGTAACAATCAAACATCCTATTATTTAGCTAGTACCGGGCTTGCCAGCGTCAGACAAGACGAAGGAACTTTAGAACCGAGGCACGAGCAAGATATAATCGAAAATCTACCATCCAAAATCGAAAATTCGTTTGATGTTTTCGTCCACGATCCTTGGCGACCAGTTCCCACATTGGGAGGTCATGCGGCAATTCCTGCGGGGTCGTTTGACCGTTCTGGGATTGATTGTCGCACGGATGTTTTAACTTACACTTCTGCACTTTTAGAGGAAGATTTGCATTTAGCAGGAGATGTGGCAGTAGAAGTTTTTTGTACCGCAGATACCCCTAGTTTTGATTTGTGTGCCGTATTGTCAGAAGTGCGACCCGATGGTAGCGTTTATAATTTCACCCAAGGACACTATTGGTTACAGCTTGAGTATCGCTACTAATGACTGTAAACTTAGAAGCTGCGTTAAACTCATTACCAACAGGATTGGTGAAAGTTGGAAAATTTATATTATCCAGGTAAATTTGGTTAGTACTGCAAAACCAATTGTTGGAGAAGTGGCGGGGATTGAAATCAAGATTAGGACTAGAAAGGGAACCCCGATTAATCAGCAGGTCATTACTAACATCCGGAGGTATATTATTTCTATTTTGCTCGTGGCACGGCTCGTTAGTGTTGGGAATTCCAAGGATGCTGTCGCCAGCATGAGTCATGTTTTGGTTATTGAGGCTGTTACTCGAATCAACCTTAATTTCCTCAAGATGGCAATCGCAGGATAAATTGCTGGTACTTCGCTTCTTAATATCAGAAATTATCAGTTTTAATTCGGCGATATTTTTAAGATCAAAAGCTAGGGTAATTTTCCATTCTTCTGGCAAATCATCTACCGATTTCACATATACTAAGTCGTCTATTGCACAATCTTGCTCCGGACAAACCGTTTTTACCGCGTCAGCATCAGTTTGAACAGCTAAAGTAAGTTCTTTGACTAGCTCAGGTTTGTACTGACGAAACAGTTCGCGCAATTGATCGCGTTTTGAACAATGCTTGTAGATCTCATCTTGCAGATTAAACTTTTCACAAATTACCTGAACATGCTTTCTGACTGTTGATACCGCGATCTTTAAGGATTGAGCGATCGCTGGATCGGTTTCACCTGCCAGCAGTTTTAGTAGTACTCTTTCCTGTTGACCTGTTAGCTGCTCGAATTTTTGCTCAAAACGTCTCTTATCCATACCTCTCACCCACCGTTAACACTCTACACAAATGTGTAGTTGTAAGCATTTTTACACATCCCGACTCTGTGTAGCCGTGTACTGCAAAACTATGAAACATAGACAGGCACAGACAGGGCTTGTCTATGTTCTAAAAAACGTTCTGTCCTGAAGGAGAATACTTCCATGTCCAATCCACAAAGATACTCCTCGCTATGACGTAGACACCCATCAAAGCCGAGGATTGGAGTACCACCTCGGTGAGAAAACACACGAAACAACTATTCGCGATAACTCAACTGGTAAAGAGTACAGTGCTTCAGGTAACTCTGAAAAAGAGTCTCGTGACCATGCTTGGGAGAAGGTAAACCGGGATAACTAGAGAGCTATCTAATCTCGGTCTAGCAGGGTGGGCATTGCCTACCCTGCTACTGACTAAGATCTACTAACACGTTCTTCTTAAACAAGTCGGGTATTTCGATCCGATATCCACGGAGATCCCCAACTTCTTAGAGGTCGGGGAACTAGATCTTGAGTTACGGAAATTCTGTGCGATCGCTAGATCTGATACCAATAATACGCTGGTCAGCTCTAATTTTAATGAAATTAAGTTGGGTTTCGTTACGTCAACCCAACACCAGCCGGTAACCTGTTGTATTTCTGCGAGCGCCAAAACTTTTGTATTAGCAACAACTGGCAACAATTTCGCTCCTCAATGAGGTGATTGTCTTATGGGTCATCCAAAAAATGGAACTTTGTTTCTAGCCTCTGTTATTGCAACACTTTGCTCGCTCTCTGCTATCAGCAAGCCAGCAGAAGCAGCTAGTTTGTACAAAGGTTGGAATTATGCAATTGATTCGTTTAACGACAGCATAACTGGCAATAACGTTGGTGGCACTAAATATGAAATTTTCGGTTTAGCTTTAAAGCAAACTGAGGATAAACTTTTTATCGCTATCAATGCCAATCTGCCTTTCGGAGGAACTCAGAGTAATTATGCTGATGACGGACACGTTGGTTGGGGCGATTTAATATTCAATTTCTCCGGAAAAAATCTCAGCACTGCCAGCGCTAATAGTAACTTGTTTGGTATTCGGTTTGCTAGCAAAAATGATTCAGGTGTTGCAGCTTCAGGTGTGTATAGCCAGGTCAAAGCTAAAACTGTTGCCAAAGCAAACGGTATTGCCTTAGATAGTTTAGGCGAGTACAACGAATGGGTTAAAAGTAACGGTAAAAAACCATCAATAGGGGACTTAGGTGCAAACGATCCTTATTTCAATCAAGCAACTCACGTTCAAAATGTCATTGCCTCCGGGAAAAAGGTAGGTGATATCAATTTGCTGAGTGCTGGCAATTTAAGCAGTCTTGGTCTTGATTTCGGTCACTTCGGTGCCAATGGTTCTCAGACAATTGGTTTGAGCGCTGACAGGTCTTTATTTCCGGATGGTAATTTTATTCTTCACCTTGCTCCAGACTGCGATAACGACATCATTGCCCTTAAAGGAAAGCTTGACATTGTACCCCCAGAATCTGCTACCGTACCTGAGCCATCTGCGGTTTTAGGTTTAACTGCGATGGGGTTATTGTTTGGCAGTAGCCAATTAGGACGTAACAAGCAACAGAAAGCTCTGAATTCTAGCGCTAGCTAATTCATAGTAAAGTAGGAGCGATCGCACTTCTCTAACATACTAAGTAAGTGCGATCGCTCTCTGAGGAAACCCGGTTTATTTACCTAAATCCTGAAATACCAGCTAACTACCAGCATTTAACGCATCCAAAGCCAAATTTAATTTCAAAACGTTAACTCCAGGTTCGCCAAAAATACCCAAAAATCTGCCATCGGTATTTTGCTGAATTAATCTTTCTAGTTGATTTGGTTGTAACCCTCTGGTTTGTGCTACGCGATTAATCTGCGCGATCGCGGCTTCTTTTGTAATATGAGGATCGAGGCTAGATCCAGATGTATAAACTAAATCTGCCGTTGGTTTAATACCTGCTTGTTGCAATCTACTCAAGTCTGTACCTTTAATTCGTTCTAGCAATGCTGGATTGCTAGGTGCTAAGTTACTCGCACCCGAAACCCCCGTTTTCAACACTCCTGCTGCATCGTTATTGGGGTCAGCCGTACTGTAGTTGCTAGTGCTGGGACGGCTATTAAAATAGCGGTCTGAGGTAAAAGGTTGACCGATTAAAGCCGAACCTACAACTTGTCCCTGGGCGTTTTTAATCAAACTTCCATTGGCTTGATAGGGAAAAATTAACTGTCCAATTGCGACCATCGCCAAGGGATAAATAATCGCCACCAATACCCATAGAACTAGGGTAACTCTAATTGCTTTACTTGCTTCGCGAACAAAACTCATAGTGGATTGGTAATTGGTAATTAACTGTCTTGCATAAATGCTCAGAAAGATGCCCAGAAATAAATTTCTGGCTTAAAGCTAAAACCCGTTAAAACGGGTTGAAGATGATTAACAGTTCGTTTCAATAGCTAAAACTCCTGGCTCTTTTGCAATTGGTATGTCAATGTTCATCATGAACATTTTTACTCTTCTTCTCCCCCAGCTCGTGAAAGCATACTAAAGATGGAAGAGCCAAACGGGTTGAAGATGATTAACAGTCCGTTGCAATAGCTAAAACCCTTTTTAACGGGTTGAAGATGATTAACAGTCCGTTTCAACGGACTTAAGCTTTCAGCCGGAAATTTATTTCCGGGCTGTTTAAAATCGCTCTGGTTGAAACATGACGACGAATAAATAAATCGAAAGCGCTACCGTCACAATTCCCAAAAGTCCCAGCGCGTATGACTGGGTGCGCGAAAGTGTCTCCCCTGCCGCTGCAAAAACCGCAGGCGCAACTACGAGGTTAAAACACAGTAACCCGAATAAATACAAAGGTAACTTTTGACGCCGCCATTCGCTCCAAATGTGGGAAATTGTTTGAGTTGTTGGGCGCGATCGCATGTGAATTTGGCTCATAATTGGTAATTGGTAATTGGTAATTGGTAATTGGTAATTGGTAATTATTACCCATCACCGTTGTTACGAAAACGGAATGATAACATCAATCAATTTGATGGCAATAAACGGCGCTATTACACCGCCTACGCCATAAAGTAAAATGTTTCTTCGCAACAATTGATCCGCAGTTAGGGGACGGAATTTTACCCCTGTCAGCGCTAAGGGAATCAAGGCAGGAATAATCAAGGCGTTGTAAATTAACGCTGAAAGAATCGCAGATTGTGGACTTTTTAATCCCATAATATTCAGCGCGCCAATCCCAGCAGCAGAGAAAATTGTTGGGATAATCGCGAAATATTTGGCGATATCGTTGGCGATGGAAAATGTGGTTAAAGCACCCCGCGTAATTAACAATTGCTTCCCAATTGTCACCAAATCGATTAATTTAGTCGGGTCGGAGTCTAAATCCACCATATTCGCCGCTTCTTTTGCCGCTTGCGTGCCAGAGTTCATCGCCAATCCCACATTCGCTTGCGCTAGCGCTGGGGCGTCGTTGGTTCCGTCCCCCGTCATGGCGACTAGCTTCCCTTGCGATTGTTCGCGACGAATCACCTCGATTTTGGCTTCCGGCGTCGCTTCGGCGATAAAGTCATCTACCCCTGCTTCTTTCGCAATCACCGACGCGGTGATGCGATTGTCTCCCGTCAGCATGATGGTTTTGACCCCCATGCGGCGCAGCTGGTCGAAGCGATCGCGCAAACCTGGCTTTACAATATCTTTGAGGTAAATGACGCCGTAGATTTCCCCCTCTTGACAAACAGCTAAAGGTGTGCCTCCTAACCTAGAAACTCGTTCGTAGGCAGCGTCGAGGTCGTTGGGAACTTTACCGCTGCGCGATCGCACAAAGCTGGCAATCGCATCTACGGCTCCTTTCCGCACTTCCCGACCATTGGGTAAATTTGTGCCGCTCATGCGGGTTCTGGCGGAAAATTCCACCCCTTCGGCGCGATCGCGGTCAAAATCGATCCTGGCACCCAGCCGCTCTGCCAAAGCCACGATAGACCGACCTTCCGGGGTTTCGTCGAACGCGCTAGCAGCTAAGGCTACTTTCGCCACTTCTTCTACTGTATGACCATTGAGCGGAATAAATTCATCTGCTAAGCGATTGCCCAAGGTAATCGTGCCGGTTTTATCCAAAACCAAGGTATTGATATCGCCGCAAGCTTCGACGGCGCGCCCAGAAGTAGCGATGACGTTGAATTGCGCTACTCTGTCCATCCCAGCGATGCCGATGGCGCTAAGCAAACCGCCGATAGTGGTGGGAATCAGGGCGACGAGGAGGGAGATTAGGATAGCGATAGTTGTTGGTGTATTTACGTAGTTCGCCAAAGGCGGCGTGGTGGCGACGACGATTAAAAACACTTGGGTCAAAACTGCCAGCAACACCGTGAGGGCGATTTCGTTGGGAGTTTTGGTGCGCGCCGCCCCTTCTACCAGAGATATCATGCGGTCAATAAAGCCTTGACCTGGATCGGCGGTAATTTTAATTGTTAGCTCGTCGGATACAATCCGAGTACCGCCGGTGACGGAACTGGCGATATCGGTTCCGGGTTGCTTTAAAACGGGGGCAGATTCGCCGGTAATGGCAGATTCATCGACCGAGGCGATACCAGCAATTACTTCCCCATCAGCGGGAATCATATCTCCGGCGATGACTTTGACTTGATCTCCCCGTCTTAAACTGGTGGAACTGACTTGTTGAATTGAGCCATCGGGGAGCATTTTACGGGCGAGGGTATCGGAACGAGTTGACCGCAGGGTGTCCGCTTGCGCTTTACCGCGTCCTTCGGCGACGGCTTCAGCAAAGTTGGCGAAGAGGACGGTTAGGAAGAGGATGAGGGTGATTAGTCCGTTGAGGAGTCTTTGGTTTTCGCCTTGTACGCTGCCGAATAAGTTGGGGTCGATGGTGACTAAGGCGGTGACGATGGTTCCTACCCAGACGATGAACATGACTGGGTTTCTAATGGCGATGCGGGGGTCAAGTTTGCGGAAGGCGTCGCGGATGGCTCTTTGGTAGAGTCCCGTCATGTTGGCTTTGGGTGTGTGTTTGCGGGTGTCGCGACGACCAGTGGGTATTTTGATGGGTTTGGATTTCATATTTTGGAGGGGATTTTTTTAACGAACCACAGAGACGCAGAGGACGCAGAGGGAAGAGGTAGGGAGAGGTTGTTTGCAGGTGTTGAGGGATTTTTTTTGAACCACGTTCGCGTAGCGTGCGCGCCAGCGCTTAGACGCAAAGAACGCGAAGTTAAGAGGTAGGGAGAGGTTGTTTTTGGATGGATAAGTTTTTCCCTCTCACCTACACACCTGCACACCTACCCGCCTCTGGCTATTTGGAAGGCTTCGGCTATTGGTCCTAGTGCGAGTATGGGGAAGAAGGTGAGGGCGCCGAGGATTAGAATTATGCCTGCTGTGACGCCGATGAAGAGTCCGGTGTCGGTTCGCAATGTGCCGACTGTCATGGGGACTGGTTGTTTGCGGGATAAGCTGTCTGCTAGCAATAAGAGGGAAATGATGGGGATGTAGCGTCCGGCTAGTAGGCTGAAGCTGGCGCTGAGGTTCCACCATAAGGCACCGGGGGCGGGTTGGCTGTCTGCTAGTCCTTCAAAGCCTGAACCGTTGTTGGCTGCGGCGGAGGCGTATTCGTAAATGACTTGGGCGAGTCCATGATATCCGGGGTTGGTGATGCCGTTGAATTCGGTGGGGAAGGTCATGGCGATCGCTCCAGGTATTAATATGGCAATTGGATGCACGAGTAATATCAGGAAGCTGGCAAGGACTACTTCTCTTTTTTCGATTTTGCGTCCTAAAAATTCTGGGGTTCTGCCTACCATTAATCCGGTAACGAATACTGCCAAAATTAGGTAGGCAAATAGATAAGCGGTTCCGGTTCCTTGTCCTCCCCAAACTATTTGTAAGAACATGTTGGCGAGGGTGACGAATCCACCTGGGGGCATGAAGGAATCGTGCATACTGTTAACTGCGCCGGTCATTGTACCTGTGGTAGTTACGGCATATAAGGCGGATTGTGCCCAGCCAAATCTGACTTCTTTTCCTTCTAAGTTGGGTGCTGGATTTCCTAATAGGCTATTGACGATGGGATTGCCTTGGTATTCGCCTGTGGCGGCGATGATGATAAATAAGATATAAATTGCCATCACCATGCCGTAAATTAACCAGGCTTGTTTGCGGTTGTTGGCTATGACGCCGAAGGTATAAATCAAGGATGTCGGAATCGCAATCATGGCGACAATTTCGATTAAATTGGTTGCGGGGTTGGGGTTTTCAAAGGGGTGGGCGGAGTTAATCGCGAAAAAGCCGCCGCCGTTTTCTCCTAATAGTTTTATGATTTCAAAATGGGCAACGGGACCGCGCGCGATCGCCTGCTGTATCTCCCCATTTTCCAATGTCGGCACTATCACCGGCCCCGCTAATGTTTCCGGCACTCCCAAGGCGATTAAAACAATCGCGCCAACTATACTAATCGGCAATAAAATTCGCGTAATCGATTTAATTAAATCCACATAAAAATTCCCCAAAGGTCTACCCGTCAACCCGCGAATAAAAGCGATTCCCACCGCCAATCCCGTCGCCGCTGAGGTAAACATCATGAATCCTAATGCAGCAAATTGACTGAAATAACTGTAGGTAGTTTCTCCAGAATAATGCTGCTGATTCGTATTAGTAACAAAAGAAATTGCCGTGTGTAAATTTGTATCCCAAGTCGGGGAAATTAAACCCGTTGGGTTAAATGGCAGCACTCCCTGCAAGCTAAAAATTAGGAAAATAAACGCCGCCATGATTAAATTGTTGTAAATAACGGCTCTGGCGTACTGCCAACCCGTCATATCTTCTTTTCTGGCAATCCCGCTGAGCCTAAAAATTACCCGTTCTAAGGGATTAGCAATCGGGTCAATAAAGGTTTTTTCTCCTAAATACACCCGCGCCATATATCCGCCAAAAAACGGCGTTATTGCCACAATAATTAGCAAGGTAATTGCTATTTGAATCCATCCTTCTAGCATGAGTTGCAACCACTCCAATTGATGCCGATATCTAATAGCTCTTGTACCAAACACGGGAGGCAGAGCCTCCCAGATCTCGTTCCCAGGCTCCAGCCTGGGAACGAGAAGAACGAGGCGGAGCCTCGCTTAACAACTGGTGCAAGATCGGAAAAGATTATCTATCTCTTCTTTTCTCTTACCTTTGCGTTCTCTGCGGTTGAATAATTCAACCGAACCTACAAACTAATATTGCCGCATATTTTCATAAAGCGCCAGGTATAAATGGCAGTTTACCAAGCTTTTATATGAGAAGATATACCTCTTAAGTAACAAAAGCGTTTAGAGCGTTTAGAAAGTGTTTAGTTGCCAAGTATATCAGTGAATATAGTTTTAATTAAACGGGCAAAAATAGATATAATAGTGTAAGTTGCTATTTATAAATATTGTCGGTTTGATCCCCCCTAACCCCCCTTAAAAAGGGGGGAACCGGATTCAAATCCCCCCTTAATCAGCGGGCAACCGGATTCAAATTCCCCCTTAAAAAGGGGGGAACCGGATTCTTAGTCCCCCTTAATCAGCGGGCAACCGGATTCAAATTCCCCCTTAAAAAGGGGGGAACCGGATTCAAATTCCCCCTTAATCAGCGGGCAACCAGATTCAAATTCCCCTTAAAAGGGGGGGAACCAGATTCAAATTCCCCTTAAAAGGGGGGGAACCAGATTCAAATTCCCCCTTAATCAGCGGGCAACCGGATTCTTAGTCTCCCTTTTTAAGCAGGGCTAATTCATCTTCGTAGCAAAAAATTATTTTGGTAGGATTGCCTGTGAAAGAGTGGAAAAATGAGGTAAATTTCTCCCCCAGCTCCCTCAGCTCCCTCAGCTCCCTCAGCTCCTCCTATTTTCTTTGATGACTATGAAGTAGCCCTGCTTTTTTAAGGGGGGAAACCGGATTCAAAGTCCCCCTTTTTAAGGGGGATTTAGGGGGATCGAAAACGCTTAACCTCATAACTAGCAACTTGAGTTAATAGAAACCCTAACTACTCTGGTAAATTCCCAGATGTCGCTTCAGTTAATGCTTAAAGCTTTACCTCGCAGTTGGACTCGGAAGCTAAAAGCTCCGCAGTGGGGTGTATTCTGGACGATTGTAGGACTGTTTGTAGCGATCGCTCTGTTAGAATTATCCACGCCACCAAACTACGTATTCGGCTATCTTTACATCGGACCAATTTTACTCGCTTCCTCGCGGTTGAATCAGTCAGCAACGGTAAAATTTACCCTCGTGGCGGTGATTTTAACCATCGTAGCGCTGTGGGGTTTCGGCGGAAACGGCCTAGAAGCACCAACGATCGCATCCAGGGCGATCGCGGTGCTAGCATTGGGTGTAACGGGATTTTTGAGCGATCGCAATCGGAAATACCTTGATGCGATCGCTCAACAGCAAGCCAAACTAGAAGCTGGGGAAAAATTATCCCGTCTGCGCGAAGATTTTGCTTCTACCCTCACCCACGATTTGAAAACACCCCTACTAGGTGCAATAGAAACTCTCAAAGCGTTCGAGCAAGAACATTTTGGTGGCATTCTACCCGCACAACGAAAGGTTTTGGCAACAATAATCCGCAGTCATCAAACCAGTTTGCAATTGGTAGAAACTTTATTAGATGTTTATCGCAACGATACCGAAGGATTGCAACTCCAACTCGCTCCGGTAGATTTAGTCACGATAGCAGAGGAAGTCGCAGCAACGCTTTTTAATCTCGCTAAAAGTCGTCGCGTTCACCTGTCATTTAACTACGGCGATTCGGAGTTCCGCAAGTATTTATGGGTAAATGGGGATGGATTTCAATTAGGGCGAGTATTTGCCAATCTGCTCACCAATGCGATTAACCATACCCCAAGGGGGGGTAAAGTGGAAATTGTCCTGGAGCCTGGAGTTTCTTATCAAGTTGCCAAAATTATCGATACGGGTGCGGGGATAACAGCGGATCAATTACCTCACCTATTTGAAAGATTTTATCAGGGAGAGAGCGATCGCGCTGCAACAGGATCGGGTTTGGGTTTGTATCTCACTCGTCAAATTATCGCAGCACATGGCGGTACAATTTGGGCGGAGAGTCGTTCTCCCAACGGAGCAATCTTTTGTTTCCGATTGCCTGCTTTTCCCATTCAGCCGCATTCATCTAAATAAAATGCCCGCTGCTCCTATTAAAATACTCCTCGTGGAAGATGACGAACTATTCCGTTTGGGTTTAAAAACCAGACTCGAACGCGAATCAGGAATGGAAATTGTTGCCGAAGCCGAAGATGGCGAAACTGCTGTAGAATTGGCACAACACTATGCTTTAAATGTCGTAGTTCTTGACATCGGTTTGCCAGGGATTGGCGGCATCGAAGCGTGTCGTCAACTCAAACAAGCACAACCCAATCTACCCATTTTAGTCCTAACTTCCCACACGCAAAAATCTTTGATTCTGAAATTAATTGAAGCCGGAGTTCAGGGTTATTCTCAAAAAGGCGTACCATCGGAAACGCTGATTTTAGCCATTCGTTCGGTAGCGGCGGGTGCGTCTTGGTGGGATTCAACCGCAACGGCAGAAATTAGAGCCAATTGTAGCTATAATTCTACTAATGTCGATGTAGAAGATGAAAATAACAATCATCTCACCAGGCGCGAACAAGAAATCCTCGCCTTAATTGCAGCGGGTAAAACCAATCAAGAAATAGCCAATCTGCTTTATATTACTCCCGGTACGGTGCGAGTCCACGTCCATACAATATTGCATAAATTAGGCGTTAACGATCGCACTAGAGCCGCCGTAATTGCAATTCAAAAGCAATTAATCCCACAAGTTGATAGTTGACAGTGGACAGTGGACAGTGGACAGTGGACAGTTGACGGTTAGGAAAATATTAGCAATTAGCAATTAGCAATTATGATTTATTCGAGCGAAATGAGTGGCGATCGCAACCGGCGTCGCGGCAAGCATAAAATATTTATCGGCATGTCTCCTGGCGTCGGTAAAACTTACCGCATGTTAGAAGAAGGCAAGCAACTGAAGCAAGAAGGGGTGGATGTTGTCATTGGATTGTTGGAAACCCACGGACGGGAAGAAACCGCAGAACAAGCAGTTGGTTTAGAAATAGTGCCGCGCCAACAAATAACAGTGTCTGGCATCACCCTAACTGAAATGGACACCGATGCTGTTGTGGCGCGTCACTCGCAACTCGCTTTAATTGATGAATTGGCGCATACAAACGTACCCGGATCTCAGCGAGAAAAGCGTTACCAAGATGTAGAATATATTTTATCAAAAGGCATAGATGTTTATTCAACTGTCAATATTCAGCATATAGAAAGTTTGAACGATTTAGTTGCTCGAATTACGGGAGTTGTAGTGCGGGAACGCATTCCAGATCGCGTTTTAGAAGCAGCCGATGAAGTTGTTGTTGTGGATGTGACGCCAGAAACTTTGCAAGAACGGCTGCGAGAAGGAAAAATATATGCTCCTCAAAAAATAGACCAAGCTTTACAACACTTTTTTCAGCGGCGCAATTTGATTGCTCTAAGAGAATTGGCGTTGCGGGAAGTTGCAGACAATATTGAAGAGGAAGCGATCGAACAGGAAGCAAACGGTACAACGTCTGAGGGAAAGTATTGCAACATCCACGAAAGGGTTTTAGTCTGCGTCTCCACCTATCCCAATTCAGTCCAGTTGATTCGGCGAGGGGCAAGAATTGCTAGTTATATGAATGCCCGTCTTTATATTTTATTTGTTGATAACCCGGATAGATTTCTCACCAGGGAAGAAAGCTTGCACATTCACAATTGCGAAAAGCTGTGTGGGGAATTCGGCGGCGACTTTTTGCGCGTCACCAGCTATGATATTTCTGGCGCGATCGCTAAGGTAGCAAAAGAATACCGCATTACTCAGATTGTGATTGGGGAAAGCCAGCGATCGCGCTGGAAGTTGCTCTTGAGGGGATCTTTAACCCAGCAGCTAGTGCGACTGCTCAAAAATATCGATTTACATATTATCGCCAGCGATAAAAAACCCGCCCGCGCCCTCGATTCTTAGCTTTCGGTAACAACTTGCTTTCTTGATCTCCCTGATGATTGGCTCTTTCACCCATAAACGGGACTCATAGGCACTGAGGGTATCGGTTATAATTTAGCCACCTATGCGATCTTGACCTATGGGCGATCGCCCAGGCAAAATGGGTAACATTATTTAGGAAAATGGTATAAATTGCTTGTAGCTTCAATTGTCGGGAATGACATTCAGGGAGTGCAACTACCGTATTCAGTGGAAACACTGAGTACCCCTAAATTCATTAGTATTTGGTGACTTTACTGATGATGACAACACCTTCCTAATGGGCATTCTATAAAGAGATGTGTTTTTTCCTATCACCTGCCCGACCATGCCAAACCCAATTATTCTCATACAACCGCAATTAGCAGCTGCCCCCCCCAAAGCTCAAGCTAAAGATCTGCCGCCGGATGCAATGTGGATGGGAGCGTCCGGGCTAATGGCTTTATTAACTGTTGGTTTGGGAGTTTATTCTTATCTCCAGACTAAAAAGCTGGCGAAAGAACTGCGCCTGGAAAAGTTTAAAAGCGAAGATGTGAAGAAAAAGTTAAAATTAGCGCTGGAAACTATTCGGAAAATGGAAACTAATCCGGATTTGGTTCACTCGCGAGAATTTAACCTGGATTATCTGCGGATGCGGATGGCTGAGGAAGTCTTTCACTTTGCGATTGTCAACCAAATTAAGGTCAAGGTAAAAGAAAAAATTTCCACCGCCTTGCGTCCGACTCAGGCGCAACAAGCTGCGATTGGAATTGCGACGACAACGGGAAGGCAAGTCGATGAAATTTTCGATGTAGAGTATCAGACGGCTGAAAACCCGAAGTCGAAAAAGGCTGTGCTGTTCCGAATTCAAATTCGGTTGATGAAGTTACCGACTCAGGCGACTTCGGTGACAATTAATCAAATTATCGACTGCATTGAAACTTACTTGAGTCCTTCTGACGAACATGATAATTGGCAACCGACGATTCAAGGCCGGATTGTGCAAATCCAATGGGATCAAAAAGCCAAGCCTACACCTTTGCTGGTGCTAGAGCAATCGAATGAAGGGGTAAACGTCAGCTTCGCTACTAAAAGGCAAGTATCGGCACCCTCAGCAGATTTGCTGCCACCGACTCCGCCGCCATCCAAACGGCAAGCGCCCGTCGCTGAAAAGAAACCTGCTGCACCTAAAACCGCGACTCAGCCTAACCCTAAAATGCCCTTACCTACGAATGGTCGGACAACCCAAGCTAAGCCTAATCAACCGCGCTCAGCAGTTAATCCGGCTAAAAAAACCACGAGGTAGTTTTGCTGGTTTAGTTAATGAGATCCTACCCCCAAGGGTGCATCTTTTGCCAAACGACCATCTTCCATATGCACGATGCGGTCGGCAATATCTAAAATCCGGTTATCGTGAGTCACCATTAAAATCGTACAGCCTTGTTCTTTGGCTAAACGCTGCATTAATTCGACTACATCCCGGCCCGATTTGCTGTCTAATGCAGCGGTAGGTTCGTCGGCTAAAACAATTTTAGGATGGCTGACCAACGCACGTGCGATCGCAACTCTTTGTTTTTGTCCCCCTGATAGGTTCTCCGGGAAATAATCAATCCGCTCACCTAACCCAACTGCTTCTAGCATCGTTTTCGCTTTAGCATTCGCTTCTTTGTTAGAAATGCCAGGGTGCAATTCCAGCGACATTAACACGTTTTGTCTGGCTGTCAAACTTTTGAGCAAGTTGTGCGCCTGAAAAATATAGCCAATATTGCGCCGCACCTCCACTAATCGATTTTTACCCGCTCCCACCAATTCTTTGCCCAAGATTTTTAGACTGCCTTCTGTAGGCGATCGCAAACCGCCTATCATTGTCAGCAAGGTAGTTTTCCCCGACCCCGAAGGCCCCGTCATCAGTACAATTTCCCCCGGATATATTTCCAGGCTGACATCAAATAACACCTGTTTCTTCAGCGATCCCTTACCAAAATAGTGATTCACATTTTTAATATCAATCACTGGTTCGCTCACCAAGGTATTTTTACTGATAGCCTGTGTTTCAGTCAGAGTAACTTCCATTTTGTTCCCCTTTGATTGTTGATTCTTGACCAATTACCAATTACCAATTACCCATTACCAATTCCCAACTTAAAAAATATCCGCCGGATCGGCTGCTTGCAATTTCCGCACCGCGATCGCACCCGATATCGTACACATAATTACAGTTAAAATTAACACAGTTGTGGCTCTAGCTACAGTCATTACCATCGGCAAACTGGTAGCATTGCGCGTCAAGGTATACAAAACAGTTGCCACCCCATATCCCGGTATAAATCCTAAAATTGATAAAATAATCGCTTCTTGAAATACCACCCCCAATAAATACAAATCCTTATACCCCATTGCTTTAAGCGTCGCATATTCAGCCAGGTGATCGGCAACATCGGTATAAAGAATTTGATATACAATTACCGTCCCGACAATAAATCCCATTAACGTGCCTAAAAAGAACACAAATCCAATCGATGTCCCCGTTTCCCAATATGTCTTTTCAAATTGGATAAATTCTTCGTGGGATAAGACTAAAACATCCGGATAGGCATTTTTATAGTAATCCTTCATTTTAGCAATAATTTGTTCTTTATTGGCATCGGGCTTTAAATTAACCACACCAATATCAATCGAACCTCTGTCGCGCCCATCAAAGATACGTAGAAAGTTTAAATCACTGGTAACGATGTTGCCATCTGCACCGAAAGATGCCCCCAATTTAAACAATCCACCGACTCTGACGCGACGGCTATCTATTTCTGTTTCTACCGTTTGTCCGGAATTAAATAACTTTTCAACTGGCCCGAATTCCTCTCTAGATGCTGAATCAAATATCACCACATCCGGAATTTTTACCTTATCCAAATTTTCCGCCAGTCCGGGGAGATTAAAAATTTCAGCGGCAGGATTAAAAGCAATTACCATTAATTGCCTAGTTCTGCGAGTTTCGGGATTTTTCCAAATACCAAAACCGAGATAAACAGGCGTAATCGATTCCACCCCCTCAAACGCCATCGCTTGATATAATCGCCGCTGAGAGAAGCTTTTCATCGCAATCAAAGCCGTCGATTGACTGCTAATTAAAAAGATATCCCCCCGGACATTTTTATGAAAAGTAATCGCACTTTCAAACAGAGCATCGCGAAATCCTAACTGCATAAACATTAAGATATCCGCAAACCCAATCCCCGCTAAAGCAACAAGCAAGCGGACTTTTTCTTTTGTCAGTTGGAGCCAAGCCAGAGGTATTCTTGCCATTGTGGTAATTGGTAATTGGTAATTGGTAATTGGTGATTGGTTAAGCGCTCGGAAACTGACGGGGGCGGGTTTAGATAAATTGTCGGTTATCACATAGATGGTTAGTGAAACCCACCCCTACACTACTAATATTGCATCCGCTTACTCTCTTCTCTTCCTCTGCGTCCTCTGCGTCTCTGCGGTTCAATAATTCAGAAACAACCGGAGGGGCGAGTCTGGATCGATCGCCTTAAATATAGATAGTTGGTAAAACTCGCCCTTACTGACCCATAACGATTCTGGCGATCACTTTGGAGTAAGTTAAACCAGAAACTTTGCGGCTAGATTCTGGATCGAGTTGGATTTTGACTTCTACAACTCTGGCATCTACATCGGCGGCTGGATCGGTGTTGAGGATATCTTTCTTACCGATTTGCAAGCCAATTTCAGCTACTGTGCCTTTGAGTTCGCCTTCAAAAGCATTAGTTTCGCTGTTAACTGTAGCAGCTTGACCGAGTTTTACTTTAGCAATGTCGCTTTCGTAAACTTCGGCGATCGCATACATTTGTCCAGTCTGTCCGATATCAGCTATCCCATTGGTACTGCTAACAGATTCTCCCGCTTTAGTGTGAATTTTCAACACTTGTCCGTCAACCGGCGATCGCACGAAGGCTTGATCCAAATCTGCTTGGGCTTTCTTGACTGCGGCTTTGGCGCGATCGATCTCTGCTTGCGCTGCATTGACGTCGGTAGGACGCACTTCGGCAATTTGGGTTAAAGTCGCCCGCGCTTGTTTGATTTGCTCGTTTAATGTATCTATTGTTTTATTTCGGTTGGCTTTTGCCTCCTGAATTTGTTGGGTTAAAGTTGCTTCGGTGCGAGCCAAATTCGCTCTGGCTTCATTGATTTGCTGGGCTACCGTACCTGCTGTTTTACTCCGATTAGCTTGTGCTTCATTAATTTGTTGAATTAACGTCGCTTCGGTGCGGCTTAAATTCGCTCTGGCTTCGTTAATTTGTTGAATTAACGTGGCTTCGGTGCGGCTTAAATTCGCTCTGGCTTCATTTAGCTGCTGAGAAGCGGTTTCTAATTGCAAGCGCTGGCTGTCGATTCTAGAGGCGGCTATTGCTCCTTGTTGAGATAGCATCTCATAACGGCGAAATTCGGTTTGTGCATTTTGCTGCTGTGCAGAAAGCCGCGCGATCGCTGCTTGTTGCGTTCTCTTTTCTCCCAATAATTGGGCTTGCAAGCGGGCTATAGTCGCTTGTTGCGTTTTTCTTTCTCCTTCTAACTGTGCAGTCAGGCGGGCGATTTCTGCTCTTTGCCCTGCCGCGTCGCCTGTTTGTTGCGCTTGTAGGCGGGCGATGCTGGCTTGTAGTGCTTTTCTTTCTCCCTCTAATTGCTCTTGCCAGCGGCTAATTTCTGCTCTTTGGGTGTTCATTTCCCCCTCAAGCTGGGCTTGCAGGCGGCCTATTTCGGCACGCTGAGCGGATATTTCTCCTGCTTTCGCCCCGGCTTGCACTTTGGCTAAATTGGCTTCGGCAACTCTCACATCTTGCTTGGCTTGTTCTAAGGCGGCTTGCAAGCGATCGCGCGAGTCTAATATCGCCACTAGCTGCCCTGCTTTCACCGCATCTCCCTGTTTTACCAGCAGTTGCGCCACCCGCGATCCTTCGATCGAACTCGATGCGGATACTTTGATCACCTCGCCTTGGGGTTCCAAGCGTCCCAATGCGGTTACCGATGCGATCGCTGGCGCCGTCACCACGGGTGCTTCCACTGGCGGCTGCACCCGCGTTTGTTGATAAACCGTATATATCCCCACACCACTCACACCAGCCGCGATAATTGCTAGCGGAATCGTCCAGCGCGCTGGAGATTTGAGCAATTGCCAATCTTTCACAGGTAAGTCTAGCCGCATAACTTTTCTTTACAACCCCTTTAATTAGCTTAATATTTTGTTTTCCAAAGGAAGACCAAGAGCGAGGAGGTGCGATCTATCTACCTATCTTTAAGCTTCTGTCCGGAAACACTCGCCCCGCTTCCTCCGATTGAGCCATCCGCATGGGTGAGTTTAAACTTTTGTCAAGTTGATTGACTAATTAATCAACTTGAGAAGAAAAAAATACGCCTTTACCAGGAAAAATGGATTGTTAGCCTCCCCCTTTTCCCCTTCAAGGTCAACTGTCAACTGTCAACTGTCAACTGTCCACTGTCCACTGTCCACTGTCCACTGTCAACTGTCAACTGTCAACTGTCCACTGTTACGAGCATTCCTTGCAAGAAAACCTCAACGGTAGTCTTTACCATTGTCTCAGCGTCGAGTTGCTGCGTATCTGGCTGGGGAAAGATTTCCCGCGTGAAAATATACGCCAGCAAAGAGCCAATAAAACAATAAGCTGCTGCTCCAGGATCGATTGGTTTCAGGACGCCAGCAGAGATTTGTTTTGCCAGATAGCGACTTAAAAACGCCATTTCCCGACTTGGCCCAGCGTTGTTCATCACTTCGGCAACTTTCGGTTGTCGGAATGCTTCGCTCATCACCAGCTTAAACATGGCGACGGCGGTCGGATTTTCCAAGGTTTTCAGAAAGGTGCTGGCGAAGATAGTTAGGACTTCTTGCGGTGGTTTGGTCAAGACCTCATCACCGCTGTGCGCCAGGAGTTGCAGCAGGGGAACCCGCTGTTCTAATACCTGCTGGAATAGGTCGCTTTTATCTTTGAAGTAGTGGTATATCAGTCCAGGCGAGCCAATATTGGCAGCTTGGGCGATGTCTTTATTAGTTGCCTTTTCAAAGCCAAAGCTGGCAAAGACTTCCAATGCACCATCAATGATTTGCTGCCGCCGCCGCTCGAACTCTACCTGGTCGTGGGCTGGCATGGGTTAATTTTTGGTTTTTTGATTGATTGGTTAATCAATATCGTAGCAAATTGCTAATTTATGTCAAGGATGCAAGATCGGGGGTCGATCCCGATCTTCGCTTATATTGCCGATGCTTCTACGACATAATCAAACAGAACCGTAGTCATGTAGCGTTCTGCCCATTCATCGCCGAAAGCTTTTTCGAGGACGCGGCGGGTTTTGTCGTTTTGCTGTTGTTTGGTGCAGTAGTTGCGCTGTCCGGCGAGAATTTGCATTTGCTCTTCCCTAGAGACGGGTTGGGATGCGATCGCTGTCTGGCAATGAATTTCCAAAAATGACTTGACACGAGCAAGAAACTGTGCTTCCTCTTCTGGGCTACCCGGTCGAATAAACAGACAAAACTCAGAAAAGATATCGCCCCAAGCGGGAAGATCGCGGGGTTGGGAGAAGCGAGGGGCGTTGGTGGCGAGGGCAGAGCGGTAGACTTCGGGTAAAGTCAGATCTGGGCTAGTGGGAGAGAGATCGGCGATCGCGGCGCTAATTTGGCCTCTACCGCCGACTAAATCGCAGCCAAACATCGGTAACGGGTATTCGGGGCGGGGAAACATAACGCAGTGCAAAATATCGAGCATTGGGCCGACTTTTGCCAATTCTAGGTGCATTTTGCGAAATTGCGGCGTTTGATAGCAGCGGTTTTCGATAATCAGTTTTTCCCCTTCTAGGCGTCCTTCCACATATCCCAAATCTTCTGGCAAGTGGTAAGGTGAAAGGTCAAGGTATTGCGACCAAGTGGACTCGATACAATCAGCCAGTTGACGAATCAGGGGGTGTTGTTGTTCGCGCAGAGAAGGGTTAGGGCTTTGTAACATTTTTGTGATTAAAAATTGCAACAATCGAGGCGTAGCGCCTAGCTTAATTCAGAATAAACGAAGACAGAGGGCGAGGGAAGCAAGATCATGTTCGATCGAGTATTAGGCGATAGACTATCCACGCTTTGCGATCGCTACGATATTATCCGGCAGCTGGGAAAAAAGACCGGCAGACGGACGTTGCTGGCGCGCGATCGCCAAACCCAAGAATTAGTCGTCATCAAGTTACTGTCTTTTAACAGCGATTTTGAATGGGACGATCTCAAGTTGTTTGAACGAGAAGCATCGATCTTACAAACATTATCCCATCCCGCGATCCCTCGGTATCTCAACCACTTTGAAATCGACTTACCCCAGGGTAAAGGATTTGCCCTCGTACAAAGTTACATACAAGCCAAATCCTTAGAAGAACACCTCAACAGCGGACGAACTTTTACCGAAGCAGAAGTGAGGGAAATTGCCAAATCCTTGTTACAAATCTTAATTGAATTGCACAATCGTCAACCTGCTGTAATTCACCGCGATATCAAACCCAGCAATATTTTATTAACTAACCGTTCTGCCCATAGCGTCGGGCAAGTTTATTTAGTTGATTTTGGTTCCGTCCAAACCCTGGCAGCCAAACAAGGAGGCACAATTACCGTAGTAGGAACGTATGGATATATGCCCCCCGAACAATTTGGCGGGCGTGCAGTTCCCGCTTCCGATCTTTATAGTTTAGGAGCGACATTAATTTACTTGGTAACGGGGACGCATCCAGCGGATTTACCCCAGGAAGAATTGCGAATTCAATTTGAGAAAATGGCTAATCTTAGCCTTGGTTTTAGCTGCTGGTTAAGGCAGATGACACACCCCAGTTTGGATAAGCGATTCACATCGGCTAGCGAAGCACTGGAAGCTTTAGAACAGGAGCCTGCAACGGATATTGGGTCTTTAGCTTTTCCAAAACCAACTAGCAGCAATTTATTGCTGAAAAAAGATGAATACTCTATAGAAATTATCACGCCGCCATCGGGGTTTAACTTGCCAGTTGCTGCCATGTCTTTTGGCTCGATTAGTTTAATATTTTGGTTGCTTTTAAACTTCGGTCATCCCGCTAATATCGTCTCAGCCTTGCTATTTTTACCTTATTTAGTGCCTTTGGGTATAATGGGAGAGAGGATTTTATTCGCCTTTTTTGGACGCTATCGCTTGCGGATCGACTGGCGCTATATTTCTAAAAGTTACGAGTTGTTTGGATTGAAGCGCAATCTGTTTCGACCTGCGCGACGGCGGGAGATTAGCAAAATCGAGTATATTGAGCCTAACTCTAACCATCCTAAAATTGTTATCTGGGCTGGATCGCAAAAGTGCGAATTTGGCGCGGCAATGGTGAATGAAGCGGAACTCGAATGGTTAGCGGGTGAACTGAGCGATTGGTTAGGATTGCCTCTGACACGCAGCGAGTAGTTGAGGAGAAACCCGGTTTCTCACAGAAACCGGGTTTCTTGGTTGAAAGTTACCCTAAAAATCGAGAAAGGAGACTGATATGTTTGGATTGGGATTGCCCGAAATGGGAATTATTGCGGTAGTAGCGCTGTTAATTTTTGGCCCTAAGAAGATTCCAGAAATGGGACGCGCCTTGGGTAAGACTTTAAAGGGTTTTAAAGAAGAGATGAATAATCCGGAAACAGAGAAAGAAGCACCAGAAGAAGAAGTAAAAACTAAAGATTAAACCTGTTTTGAAAATAGCAGGTGAGATGGATTTTCATCCTTGTTTGCGAGGGTAGTTCGTGCAGGTTTGTTGCAAAAATACTTGGGGCGGGCAGGATGCCCACCCCACAAGATCGGAAACATTCTTGTGCTGTGGGGGTGGGGGGCAATACTACCCACCCCACAAGATCGGAAACATTCTTGGTAATTTAATTTCCAATAAACCATCATCACCGACGTGGGTTTGCAGTTTAATACTTTGCATCCTCTTTATCCTCGATTAGTTGTAGGCTGTGCATTATCTACCTTAAATCAAATCCGCCTAGACAACCCGTCTTATCTTCTTTTTGGCGTTCTTGGCGTCTAGCCTACGGATTAACCTATCGTTTCTATTATCGATAACGCAGAATTCAACTACAAAGAATTGACCCAAAAAACAAAATAGGGGAGGCTATTACCTCCCCTATTCTGCAAGTCTTTAAATCGCTTAAACCTGATTAGCCAGGGAAGATTTTACGCTGTTGGTAGCTTCCGCCCCATTGACTTGCTGTACTTGTTCGGGGATAGGGCGACGCGCTTCAATTAATTGAATCGCGCGCGATACAGTTTCGGGCAAAATCACCACCAAACTACTGGGAGTGGCGCTATCTAAAGCTGTATTAATCGCGGTTGTTTCATCGAGAATCGATTCGTAGCGACAATCTGGCTTCGCTTGCTGAATCCCTTGGACGATTAACCCAGCTGCTGCACCGCGATCGCGTCCTCTGGTATCATCATCTTCCTTGACAATAATTCGGTCGAAAATATTCGCCGAAAGTTTACCCAACGTTACAAAGTCTTCATCTCTGCGATCGCCCGGTCCCCCGACGACGCCTATCCTTTCCCCAGGCCAATTCCTGATAAAATTGCCCAAAGCCTCGTAACTCGCCGGATTGTGGGCATAATCCACCAAAGCGTGATAGCTGCCTAAATTAAACAAATTCATCCGTCCGGGTGTTTGGCTAGCAGAAGCGCGGAACGTTGTCAAGCCCCTGCGGATATAATCTATTCCCAGCCCTTGAACAAACGCCGCCAAGGAAGCCGCCAAGGCATTGGCAATCATAAACGGCGCTTTGCCGCCCATTGTCAGGGGTACGTTAATCGCTTGTTCGATTCGCAGCGTCCAATCCCCTTTTAATATCGACAAATAGCCGTTTTCATACACCGCTGCGACGCCGCTTTGCTGGGTATGGGCTTTGACGATTTCATTTTCTGGGTTCATGGAAAAGTAAGCGATTTGTGCCTTTGTCCGCTTTGCCATTGCCACGACTAAGGGGTCATCGGCGTTGAGGACGGCGTAGCCTTTGGGTAAAACGGCTTCCGCTACCACACTCTTGAGATTGGCTAATTGATCCAAGGTATCGATATCGCCGATTCCCAGGTGATCCGCCGCCACGTTCAACACTACTCCCACATCCGAGGCATCAAATCCTAAACCAGAACGCAGGATACCGCCCCGCGCCGCTTCCAGGACTGCTACTTCTACCGTGGGGTCGTGCAGTAGCATTTGGGCGCTTTGGGGGCCTGTATTATCGCCTTTTTCGATTAAATAATCGCCGATATAAGTGCCGTCGGTGGTGGTGTAGCCAACGGTTAACCCGGTTTGCTTGTAGATGTGCGCCAGCAGTCGGGTGGTAGTGGTTTTACCGTTTGTCCCGGTTACCGCCAAAATGGGAATGCGGCTGGGAGTGCCGGGAGGGAACAGCATATCCAAAACTGGGGCGGCGACGTTGCGCGGTAGCCCTTCGCTGGGACATACGTGCATCCGGAATCCAGGGGCGGCGTTGACTTCAACGATGACGCCTCCGGTTTCGCGCAAAGGTTGGCTAATATCTGACGTCACCACATCAATGCCTGCGATATCCAACCCGATGATTTTGGCAACCCGTTGGGCAATCCAAATATTTTCTGGATGGATATCGTCGGTGCGGTCTACGGCGATGCCTCCGGTACTGAGGTTCGCCGTAGCTTTCAAGTAACAAATTTCACCCGAATCTAGCACCGTATCGAGGTTATATCCTTGTTCTTTTAATAGATCCCAGGAAGTGCGGTCGAGTTCGATTTTTGTCAGGACGTTTTCGTGTCCCGTGCCGCGTCGGGGGTCGCGATTGGTTTCTTCGATTAATTCTGATATGGTTAATTTGCCATTGCCGACGACGTGGGCGGGCACTCGTTCCGCGACGGCGACGACTTTGCCGTTGACGACTAAAACTCGGTGGTCGCGTCCGGTGTAGTAGCGTTCGACAATCACGCCTTTAGATTCGCCTTTAGCGGCGTCGTAGGCGACTTCTGCTTGTTCCCAAGATTTGATATTGAGGGTGATGCCCTTGCCGTGGTGACCGTCGAGGGGTTTGATTACTATTGGGTAGCCGCCGATATCGGCGATCGCATCCGCCAAATCATCCAGGTAATATACCACCGTACCGCGCGGTACTGGCACTCCGCCATCGCGCAAAACTTGTTTCGTGCTTTCTTTATCGCAAGCCAGCTCGACGCCCAAAATCCCGGTATACTCGCTCAAAGTAGCCTGGATGCGCTTGCTGTAAATTCCATAGCCAAATTGCACCAAGGCGCGGGCGTTTAAATAGCGCCAGGGAATTCCCCGGGCTTCTGCTTCTTTAACAATAGTTTCTGTCGAAGGCCCCAAGGCTGAATCGGAACACATTTCCTTGAGGTCTTGCAAATCTTGGGCTAATTCTGACTCAGCATAGCTGCCAGTATCGACGATACTCTGGCACAAACGCACCGCCGCCCTAGCTGCATAGCGCCCTGCTTGTTCGTCTAGGTACTCGATGACCACTTGGTAAATGCCTGACGTAGCGGTTTCCCGCGTCCGTCCAAAGCCCACATCCATACCTGCAAGGGTTTGCAGTTCTAGGGCGACATGTTCGACAATGTGACCCATGTAAGTTCCCTCCCGCACGCGCTGAAGGAAACCGCCCCGACACCCAGGGGCGCAGAAATGCTCTTCCAAAGAGGGTAGCACCCGCAGCAAGCCTTCATAAAAGCCGGGAATGAGATCTGATGGCTTGTCTGCCAGATCCTCCAAATCAAGACGCATGACGACCAGTTTGTGGCGTCGAATACTCCAATAGTTCGGCCCGCGTAACGTCTGGATTTTGAGAATTTTCATAGTTATAGTCCGGGGATCTGTTGGCGACAAGGAAGGATTGAGAAGAACCCTATATATTTACACCTGTAATCGTTATAAAACTGTTCTCTACGAACAGTTTTGCAGCCAAATTGGGTGTAAAAGCGCAAGACCAAGGGCAGCGCATAGCAAAAATATGCAAACAAGAAAACCATAGAAGGCACAAGCAATCGTTCAAAAGCCTCCTATGTTATCTCATATATAGGTATCGATGATAACAATCTGCGTCAGCCTGTAGGAATAATTGCACGCTGGTGCAGGTTGTAGCGCTGACCATAGCTGAGAATATGTACTCGTAAATTGTGAATGCTAATCGGGTCGGTAGCACCGATATATGGCTGATTGGTGTATGACACTTCTGCCGGATCGACGATAGTTACCGTCCCTTTGCCCACCACTTGCAGGATACCATCTTGCTCGAACAAGGCACAGGTATCTTCATCGATGCCGATACCCAGGCGATCGGGATGGGCAGCGATCGCGCTCATCAATCTCGCCATCCGGTTGCGGTTGTGAAAGTGCTGATCCACCACCACTTCTGGTATAATACCAAGCCCCGTTGCCATATCGACTAAAGAACGATTGGGACATTCGCCGCTACCGCCCCCGGCGATCATATGGTGACCCATGACCGCCGCTCCGGCGCTGGTTCCCGCCAGCGTAATTTGACCCATCTGGACGCGCAGGCGCAATTTTTCCATCAACGCCGTATCCGCCAGCAGTCCGCACAGCCGCAGTTGATCGCCCCCGGTGAGGAATACCCCCGTACACACTTCCAGGTATTCGTGGATTGCCGGATCTTCGCACTGATCGCGATCGCGTATATCCAACACCTCTATTCGCTTAGCACCCATCTCGTTAAAGATGCCGCGATACCGTTCGCCAATAATCGCGGGTTCTCGACTCGCCGATGGTATAATGGCGATTTGAGCATCAGTCGATCCGGCACGGTAAAAAAAAGTGTGCAAGATCTCCCGTCCGTGAACTTTATCTTCAGCACCGCCAATCACCATGATGGCGGTTTTGGTCGATTGGGGTTTCCTGGTTTCCAAGGCTTGCAATTCTAATTGTTGCATCGTGTTGCTTCTCTCTCCTGGCGGTGAAGGCGGGTTGGCTAACCCCCTTACAAGCGGGGCTGGGTTTTGGCTTATGAGCGTGACGGTTAACACATAATCTTAGCTTATTAGATAAATCATTAAGCAATTATTAAAAACTTTTCCATCTTTCTCAGGGCATAATCTTTACCCAGGGAACAGCACCAAATTTGGCGCAAGGCTAATTATACGCTTCCACACATCCTTGTTAACATCAGGAATGTTTAAGTCTTTCTCAAGATTTGCCTAGTTAATTTCAATTTAAAGCCCGTGCGATTTGATGTTATTACCCTATTTCCAGATTTCTTCGCATCTCCCCTGAGTTCGGGGTTGCTCCGAAAGGCGCTAGAAAAACAGATAGCGCAAGTTAATCTAGTCAATCCCCGAGATTTCGCTACAGATAAGCATCGCCGCGTGGATGACGAACCCTACGGCGGCGGCGTCGGAATGCTGATGAAACCAGAACCGATTTTTGCAGCGATCGAGTCGTTACCCGTCTTACCCAAACGCGATGTTATCCTGATGACACCGCAAGGTCAAACACTGAATCAAGGTTTACTCAAAGAATTCGCCACCGATTACGACCAATTGGTTGTAATATGCGGACATTACGAAGGCGTGGACGAGCGAGTGCTTGATTTAGTCACCCGCGAGGTATCTTTAGGCGATTTTGTCCTCACTTGCGGCGAAATTCCGGCACTAGCGCTGATTAACGGCGTTGTCAGATTGCGTCCCGGTACGGTAGGGAAGGAAGAATCCCTCAAAGCAGAGAGTTTTGAGGCGACACTGCTGGACTATCCTCAGTACACCCGTCCCCCAGAGTTTCGCGGGTTACGAGTTCCCGATGTTTTACTATCGGGAAACCACGGCGAGATTGCCCGCTGGCGATTCCAGCAGCAAATCGAACGAACAAAAGCAAGGCGTCCCGATTTGTATGAAAAATGGTTGCGCGAGACAGGCGGCGAGTAAAAAGAATCCCGGTTTGCTAAAAGCCCCCAGGCTAAAGCCTGGGGCTAGACAAACAAAGCCCGCCTACGCGGGCTGAAATCAAATGCAGCCGCCCCCAGCCCCCAGGCTAAAGCCTGGGGCTAGACAAACAAAGCCCGCCTACGCGGGCTGAAATCAAATGCAGCCCGCGCAGGCGGGCTTTGTTTGTGTAGCGGCACCCTTAAGGGTGCCGGATTTGGGTGAGATTGTTGTTAACTTTTTTGCCAGATTTGGGTAATTGAATGGCTCCAGGGGGAAGAATAAAGAAGAAAATCATTACAGAGTCGCCAAATAATCCCCATGAAACCCAAGTCAAAGTTACAGCTTTTATGTGCTGCCGCTGTTTCGTTTCTCTTGGTTAACGCGGTAGATATTCAATTAACGCCAACAAGCAATCAACTAAAGCTAAACATCGGTACTGAAGCGCAAGCGAGACGGGGAGGAGGGCGTAGCGGCGGCGGTTCCTTTAGATCTGCACCTTCCCGTTCGAGGAGTTCTCCCAGTCGCAGCAGTGGTTCGGATTCCAATTATGGTGGTGGGGGTTACTCATCCGGAGGGACGACTATCTACGTCGGGCCAAGATATAGCTATGGTGGCTATTATTATTCCCCGATTTCTCTGATTGTTTTGGTCATCATTTTAGCAATTCTCGTGGCTGCGATCGCTTACGCCATTTCCATATCTAAAAAGCAAGCCATCAGTAGCAGTTCAACAGAAACTTATGCCAGTACAGGCAACCGCGAACTTGATAACAATATCGTCACCATCAGTAAAATCCAAGTCGGATTGCTGGCGCAAGCGCGTTCGATTCAAACTCAACTTTCACAATTGAGTTTAAATATCGATACCGACACTCCAGAAGGCTTATCGGAATTATTGCAAGAATCGGCTTTAGCACTGTTAAGAATGCCAGAAAACTGGACTCACGTATCGGCAACTTCTAAAACCGTCCGCAGTCGCGACGAAGCCGAGGCAATTTTTAACCAGTTTTCGATTGAAGAACGGGGTAAATTTAGCGGCGAAACTCTAACAAATGTCAATGGTAAAGTGCGTCAGATGCAGGCCGATTCCAATTCAGATAGCGAACCAGGTTCTTATATAGTGGTGACGCTGTTAATTGGCACCGAAGACGATCGCCCTCTGTTTGGAAATGTTTATTCAACCAATGAATTAAAGCAAGCACTAGAGAGAATTGCTTCTACTCCTCCGGAATACTTGTCTAAGTTTGAATTGCTGTGGACTCCTCAAGTAGAAACCGAAAGTTTAACTTACGACGAAATGTTGAGCGAGTATGCGGGTTTGATGCAAATTGCTTAATTGGTAATTGGTAATCGGTAATTGGTTGTTGGTTTGGATATTGTAGGGTGTGTTAACGAAGTGTAACGCACCATCTTCTTTGCAATTAAGTAGGGTGCGTTAACGAAGTGTAACGCACCATCTGCGACTTATAGCGGCTTGCAACCCTTGTGAGGTACACCTTCGTTTGTGTAGCGGCACCCTTAAGGGTGCCGCTACACAAACGAAGCAAAAATGCTGTACCTCATACGGCTGCAATCCGCTGTATTAAAGGAAAAAGACCGCTCCGATGGAGAGCGATCGCTCGTAAAATACTGAAGGGCAAGATTCAGGATTTTACAAGCACTATGTCTCTCAGAATAGGCAACGGTTACGACATTCACAGATTGGTTACGGGGCGTCCTTTAATTTTAGGCGGGGTGAACATTCCCCACGAAATGGGACTTTTGGGACATAGCGACGCCGATGTTTTAACTCACGCCATCATGGATGCAATGCTGGGGGCGTTGAGTTTGGGGGATATCGGACATTATTTTCCGCCAACCGATCCAAAATGGGCGGGGGCGGATAGCCTGGAGTTGTTAAAGCAAGTATACGGGTTAGTGCAAGAGAAAGGTTGGCGAGTGAGCAATATTGATTCCGTCGTGGTGGCGGAACGTCCGAAGCTGAAACCGCATATTGGGGAGATGCGATCGCGCCTCGCCAGCGTTTTAAACTTAGAACCAGACCAAATCGGCGTTAAAGCCACCACCAACGAAAAATTAGACGCAGTTGGACAAGAAGAAGGCATTGCTGCTTATGCTGTCGCTTTATTAGTTGCTGCTGAATAACTCTTACCAACCCTATCGAGTCAATCATTTAAAAATGGCTAAGATAGGGTTGAACGAGAAAAGCATCGGGTCTGAGTTTTTCAACTTGCTAGGAGAATTAGAAAAATGGAAGTTGCACAAGCTACATTTGAAACTCATGCTGATATTCTTATTAAAGATGTTGATGAACAGATAGTTCTATTAGTTAAAGTACAAGCAAATAAAGCAGAATATAAAAGCGTTCAACAGTTTATAGAAACTTGGCAAACTTTAAAAGTTTTAATTCCTTTTGCGATGTTTGTCGATTTAAGAAAAACTTTGATATACAAACGCCAAGATATAGATTGGAAAGGTGACTTGAGCAAAGCATTAACAACGGTTGATGTAGAACCTGTTGGCTCGTTCGATACTATCGATATTCTTCGGTTTTACGAAAAAGATTTCGCAGATAAAACGATTTTAAAACCTTATTTAACGACCCTAGTTGATGCGTGGATAGGAGATCTAGCTTATCAATGGAAATTAGAAAACCCGCCAGCCTCAGAGCAATTAAAGGAAATAGGTTTAGTGCAAAGATTAAAAGGTACAACAACCCACGAAGATGTAGATATAGAGAATATATTATGGCGATCGTTAAACTTATTAAACCAAGAAATATTAGGCAGAATTCAGCAAGAAGTAGATGTTCTGTATTCGTATAGTTATGAATTGGCTGTTGGAAGCAAGAGCGAACCAGTTTATAAACAACTTGTGCTTCTAAGCCAAGCTATAAAGATCCAAGCTATTTTAAATCAACTTAGTTCGCGCAATTATTTAAGCCATTATCTAGACTCATAGTAGCCTAGCAAAGGAAAATAATAACAGTTCAATCCGTTGAACTGAAAGATCGCCATTAAAGCACTTGGAGCTAGTTAGTGATTCTTTACATCGAGACTAATTTTCTGCTCAGTATAGCTAAAGGACAAGACCCAGACGCAAATACATTGTTAGAGAGTACATCGCAATCTTTCTCTATAGCAATACCAGGAATTTGTTATGTAGAAGCGCTCTCAACATGGGAAACTGAGAAGAAGTACAGCCAGAAATTCCAGTCAGATCTGAAAATCCAAATCAATGAGGTAAGTCGAAATCTCGCTTCACCGCAAGTTGATTCTCTACTTTCCCACTTACGAAATTCACAGATCGAGCATAAGGCTCTAACCAATGATATCGAAGTGCGACTCAAAATGGCTATTGTAAGCACTCTCGAACGCGCCAATATAATTAAATTAAATCAAGATATTATTCAAGAAATTTCAGAAAATTTTTTGCATAACCCACCAAACTTGACAATCAAGAAAGATTTACTGGATAACTTAATTTTGCTCTGTATACTTAATGATGCAAGGCTGCACCCTACAGAAGTTAAGGTGTTCCTGAGCGCTAATAGCAAAGACTTTGGTAAGCCAGAGGTTCAAGCAGCTTTGCGGGATGCTGGCATCAACAACTATTTTAGCAGTACTCAAAATTTTTTGGGTTGGCTGCGATCGCAGTAAAAATTATGCTACAGAACAAACAAGAAGAAACAGGACTGACTTATATCTGCTTGTCAATCCTGCTATTTAACTCAAGCTGCTAGTTATCTAATGCAATGCATAGTAAATAATCGCTATTAGCGGTAAAATTCTTGATTACCAATTAGCAATTAGCAATTAGCAACTTGCGTTATTTATTCTTTCCTTTCAACGTTTAAACCGATTGCCTTTCAGGCTGAGTTTGGCTGGCAGGTTGCCCATTTCCCTGAGTTTGTCCTTGCTCAGTTTGTCCTCCCAGACTAATTCTGACTACTTTGTTCTTTTCTTCCTCAGCTTTAGGCATCGTCAGGCATAAAACGCCGTTTTTAAATTCAGCTTGTACCTTGTCGTTTTGAATTCTTCCTGGCAAGGGAATGATGCGTTGGAATCTGCCGTAGCGGAATTCTGAACGACTCATGCCTTTTTCGTTGCTCTTGATTTCAGATTTACGCTCGCCGCTGATAGCTACCGCTTCGGCGGTAACTTTGATATCAAGATCGTTGGCTTCTATGCCAGGAAGTTCCATTTTGAGCGTAATTTGATCGCCGGTTTCGTGCATTTCCGCAGCGGGGATAAAAGAAGTTCCAGCAACCATCATGTCTGTGCGATCGCTCTCACCAGGAACCGTCATCATCCGGTCAAACAGGCGATTCATCTCCCGTTGCAGGCTTTCCATTTCTCGGAAAGGTTCCCAACGAATTAATGCCATATTTTCCACCTCCAATTCTTCAGTAAAACCAAGAGGTTTAAAACTTTTTATCTCAGCATTTTTAGGATATTTAAGGCAAAAAATTGGCTCATCTATCAATTGGCTGATATTATTGTTACAGCGATCGGTCGCCAGGAATACAAAACCGTTGGTTGCAATGCTTACGCAACTGCTCGCTGGCGCTAATAATTGCAGCCTCAGCGGGGATTTCCTGGGTTGGCTACAATCGCAGTAAATGTCGGTACAGAAAAATTTATGAAAATAGTAACTATTGTTGGCAAAAGTTGGCGGCGTTGGATGGCGGTGATGCTGGCGGGAGTGTGCGCTGTTACTCTCACCAGTTGCAACCCATCCCAATTTAAAGCAGAAGCTGCTAAAGTACCCCAAATTGTTGTTGCATCTCTCAGCGAACCTTCTACTTTTAACTACGCACTCAATGAATCTGCCTATAGCGTTTTTGGCTTTATCTACGATGGTTTATTTACCGAAAATCCCTTTACCTCCAAACTCGAACCAAATTTAGCCGAATCTTGGGAAGTTTCAGAAGATAAAAAGCGCATAGTTGTTACCCTGCGTCAAGGGCTAAAGTGGTCAGATGGTCAGCCAATGACTGCTGATGATGTGATTTTTACTTACAACGAAATTTACTTTAATACCAAAATTCCCACTTCGGTTAGAGATGTTTTAGCAATTGGTGAAAGCGGTGCTTTACCCAGCGTCAAAAAAATAGACAACCGCCGCATTGAATTTACCGTACCAGAACCTTTTGCGCCTTTTTTGAGGTATGTAGGGGGCGTTCCGATTATGCCAGCCCATGCGCTAAAAGACGCCGTTCGCACGCTAGATTCTAATGGCAATCCCAACTTTCTGACAACTTGGGGAACTGGAAGCGATCCGACAGAAGTTGTCGGCAATGGCTACTATGTAATGGAAAGCTACGTACCCAGTCAGCGAGTCATATTCCGTCGCAATCCATATTATTGGCGCAAGGATGCTCAAGGCAATCCTCAACCTTATATCGAACGAGTTGTTTCGCAAACTATTGAATCGACGGATAACCAGTTAGTCAGTTTTAGGTCGGGACAGTTGGATAATTTAGAAGTAGCGCCAGAGGCTTTTCAGTTATTGAAGCGCGAGGAAAAAAGAGCGGGGTTTAAAATCTATAATGGTGGGCCAGATACGGGTACAACTTTTATTGCTTTCAATTTGAATAAAGCCAAGAATGCTAAAGGACAGCCTTTAGTAGATCCCATCAAGTCTCGCTGGTTTAATACCAAAGAATTCAGACAAGCAATTGCTTATGCAATTGACCGCGAAACGATGAAAATAAATGTATTTCGGGGATTGGGAGAACTGCAAAATTCGTTTGTTTACGTCAAAACACCTTTCTTCCTGCCGCCAGAAAAAGGGTTAAGAGTATACAATTACGACCAGGAGAAATCAAAGCAATTGCTATTACAAGCCGGATTCAAATATAATTCGGAAAATCAGCTAGTAGATAAAGATGGCAACCCAGTCCGATTTACCCTGTTAACGAATTCCGAAAGAAAAACTAGGGGCGATATGGTTGCCCAAATTAAGCGCGATCTGGCGAAGATTGGGATTCAAGTCGATTTGCAAATTCTCAGCTTCAATGCTTATCTACAGAAACTGAAAGAAACCCAAGATTGGGATTGTTATCTGGGCGGATTTGCTGGAGGAGGAATCGATCCTCACAGTGCTAGCAATATTTGGTCAGTTAACGGATCTTCTCACGCATTTAATCAGGGGCCACAACCGGGTTCTCAGAAGTTAATTGGCTGGGAAGTGTCCGATTGGGAAAAGGAAATTGACCGGCTTTATAAGCAAGGGGCGCAAGAATTAGATGAGAAAAAACGGATAGAAATTTATCATCAATATCAGCGCATCGCTTCCGAACAGTTACCGTTTATACACCTGGTGGAACGGTTGGACTTGCAGGCGGTGAGCGATCGCATTCAAGGCGTCAGATACTCCGCCCTCGGCGGCCCATTCTGGAACCTGTATGAACTAAAGGTAACGAAATAGAATTGGTAATTGGTAATTGGTAATGGGTAATTGGTAATGGGAAACACCTATTACCCATGAGGGTACAATAATTGGTGAAAAGTTTATATGGCTGAAACTTAAAAATTAATTACTCATCTCTCAAGAGTTGTTCCAGCAGGCGAGGCGCAACCCAAAAGCCAACTGCTCGCAAGCGTTCAAAAGTGGTAGCCAAATCTAGCAAGTCAGAGTTTGCAGCATCTTTTAAAATGCCCAAGAGTCCGATGATTTTCAAACCACGTTCCGTAGCTATCCGCCTTGCTGCTTTATCGTCCAAAATGACCAATTCAGCTGTCAATTGCTCGGCTAGTAAAATCGCTTCTCGCTCACCAGAGTCAAGTTTTTCCAATCCTGAAATTGAGGAGGTGTCAACTGTTTGAATGTGAAGCCAGCTAGGAGGTTGGGCGATCCAGTTTCGGATGACAGATGGCGATTCGGGAGAGTTTAACTCATCAGATACAGCTTGGGGAATAACGACTACACTATACAATTCCCGCAATACGTCAATCTGGTCGATTAGCAGCAAGTAGCACAGGGGTGAAGTATCAGAGACAATAATCATTTGGCTCTGAACTCTTTAAGGGTTTGCAGATCTTGTTCTAGTTCAGCTTCGTCGTAGTTGAGGTAAACCCCCATTTTCTTTAAGAATGCGTCGGTTTCTAAACGAGTTGGTAACTGAAGTATTCGGCGTACTTCAGCAGTACTAATCTCACCACAGCGGTAGGCGTCAACCACAACCATTTCCAGTAGTCTACGAGAAAGGCTTCCCCACGCCAGATCTAACCGTTGGGCAATTTCATCAGGAATTTCAATTGTGATTTGCATGAAGCATCGCAAGTGAAGTTACGAACCATTTCTATGGTAAGCGATCGCACACTCTCCTAAAGTGACAAAATAAAGGAATGTCTCAACCTCAAGCCCTCCAATCTATCCTAGAAGCTGTTGCCGCTGGTAAAGTTACCCCAGATGTGGCATTAGAAAAGCTCAAGCATTTCGCCATTGAACCCGTCGGCGATTTTGCCAAAATTGACAATCACCGCGCCTTGCGTACCGGATTCCCAGAAACAATTTGGGGGCCCGGTAAAACACCCGATCAAATTGCTCAAATTTTCCAAACGATGCGCCAGCATCATCCGGTAGTAATGGCAACCCGAATTGAACCGGATGTCTATGCCCAAGTTCAAGAAAAATTACCCCAACTCTACTACTACCCCACTGCCCGGATTTGCGCTACCGTCCCCGCTGCTTTAGAACCTCAGTATCCAGGCAATATCAGTATTCTCTCGGCGGGGACTGCGGATTTGCCCGTCGCCGAAGAAGCGGCGGTAACGGCAGAGTTATCCGGTTTTCGGGTACAGCGCCTCTGGGATGTGGGAGTTGCTGGAATTCACCGCTTGCTGGCAAACCGCCACGCGATCGCCTCTGCCAACGTCTTAATCGTCGTCGCCGGGATGGAAGGCGCTCTACCCAGCGTCGTTGCCGGTTTGGCAGATTGCCCCGTAATTGCGGTTCCCACCAGTATCGGTTACGGTGCCAGTTTCGGCGGCCTCGCCCCCCTCTTGACAATGCTCAACTCTTGTGCAACAGGAATAGGTGTGGTAAATATTGATAATGGTTTTGGTGCGGCTATTTTAGCTGGGCAAATTTTACGGACGGCGCAGAAATTATCTAAAAATTTATGAAAAATTGGTTCAACAGTTGACAGTTGACAGTTGACACTGCAATCGGCTGTAAGTAATTCAGATGCTTTATGCGTCTATATCAAAATGCGAGTTTCTTTAATTCTGTTAATCCTTGGAATACTAGAATTAATTTTGAAAATATTTCGCTGCGCTTTGGGTGAGTATTATTCGTTATTTTGGATACACCTAATATTTATCATTGCGTTATTTTACTGGCCTCAATACGTTTCGGGCAGGCTTCCTCCACAAACAGGTTTATTTTCAGCGGAATTTCGGTTATTTTTAAGCGCTTTGATGAAAGCAGCGTATTATTTATTATTTGTCTCTGTTATTTTCGTTGTAATATTATTCATCTTCCGTAAAGCAATAACCGACTCGATGTTATTTTTGCCGTTGTTGTTGTTCTGGCCTATTTATGTTTTTGAGCAAACAAAGCCGAATTTCAAACCGGCTATTTTGCCATTTACTATCAGCATGGTAACGATGGTAGCGCTTCAGTTTACCAATCCTGCCAATCCAAAGTTAGAAACATTTAATGCTTATTTAAAAGACTTTGAAGCGGTCGTGACAATGGTTAAAAATGGAGAAATAAAACCTGACCAGGTGGGGGAATCAGAAACAGAACTTCCTTGCCAATATCGTCATCTTGTTGGCTGTCCGAATCGCAAAATTGGCATTGAAAGATCGGGTAATGCGAAGGTAATTTATTTTTGTAATGAACTGAAAAACTGGGGAAGGGGAAGAAAAGAATTTATTTACAGAGCCGATGGAAAAGATATATCTGTAAAATCAGCGGAGAATGGTAATTTAGAAATTCGTAAGTTAAGAGATAAGTGGTTTTGGAAAGTTGAATCGTTTTAGATCGCTAGTGATAACCATTTGGGATAAGCGTAGGAATCTTGAAGTTGGAAGTAGGAACCGGAATAGGTTTGAAAAACTAAATTGGCGGCGGATTGAAGATTGTTCCTTAAATTGGCTGCTTCACCATAAGCTTCAAAAGCGAAACTCCACCAAGAATTGCCTTGAATAGTTAACCGGGTAATTTCGACGTTACAGTTTGGGTATTGGCGGAGCGATCGCACTTTCAAAACACCCACCCAATTAGCTTTCGACTCTACATCTACTGTGACTAAACTTTCCACATTATTGTCTTTACAAATCCACTTCACCCATTTTTCGGCCTTACCCTCTACATTACCTCCAAAGCCCAGCACGCCTAATTCAGCTTTGCGCCATTTAATTTCCAATCGTTCTTGCCGCAGTTTAATCCCTAAAGTTTCGCATTCCGGCAGTAGCAAATAAAAATCTTCCCGTTCTTCAGGCGCCTCGGGGGGCACGCCCAGCGCCTGCGAATTAAACCAATCTTCAATTTCAGGCGGTAGCGTGCCCGGGTAAAACCAGCGTAACTCGATGCTTGTTAACATAGCAGATTTCGCTCAATCCAAAATAGACACAAGAAATGGGACAATAGAACGAACGGCTGGGTTGATTGAGGTAACCTAGATAACGGTGCTACTCGATTCCAGCATGGCGCTTAAGAGGACATTATAAATGTTGAAACGGATTGCGGCGGTTCTGCTAGTTGTATTATTAGCTGTAAGTTTGGTTAGTTGCAGCATTTCACCGACCAGCGGCTTGAAAAGCTATGTCGATAGTATCAAAGGTTACCAGTTCCTCTATCCTAACGGTTGGTTGCAAGTTAAAGTATCAAATGGCCCGGAAGTGGTATTCCACGATTTGATCGAGAGTACCGAAAACGTCAGTTTGGTAGTTAGTCCAGTACCGGGCAGTAAAACTTTAGCTGATTTGGGAACGCCAGGGGAAGTAGGATATAACTTGTCGAAGAGTGCGATCGCTCCTCCCGAATCGGGCCGCACCGCCGAATTGGTAAACGCCGAAATGCGGGAATTTCGCGATAAAACTTATTATCTTTTAGAATACGCCGTCAAACTCCCGAACCAGCAAGAACGTCACAACTTAGCCAGCGTCGTCGTCAATCGCGGTAAACTGTATACCTTCAACGCTTCTACCACCGAACAGCGTTGGGAAAAAGCCAAACAACAGTTGGAAACCGTGGTTAGCTCTTTCTCGGTTTATTAATTATTGGTAATGGGTAATTGGTAATTGGTAATGGGTAATTGGTAATTGGTAATTGGAAAGATTAACCGATGCAAATTAACTCACTCGCCCACCTGCCCACTTGCCCACTTGCCCACCTGCTTTTAATCTACCTATGGAATTTGTACTTGCTTCCGCTTCTCCGGCGCGGCGAAAATTGCTGCAAAATGCCGGGATCGAACCGATTGTCCGCCAAAGCGATTTTGATGAGTCTCAAGTTCAGTTAACCAACCCTGCCGAATTGGTGCAAATTTTAGCTCAACGTAAGGCGGAAACTGTAGCATCTCAGTTTCCTGATGCCTTAGTATTGGGTTGCGATTCGGTGTTGTCGGTGAATGGGGAAATTCACGGCAAACCCGCCGATGTTGCAGAAGCGATCGCGCGCTGGCAAATTATGCGCGGCAATGTGGGCGCTCTGTATACGGGACATGCCTTAATTGATACCAAACAAGGCAAAACTTTGGTGCAGCTACAGGTGACGCGAGTTTATTTTGCCGATGTCAGCTCGAGCCAAATTGCCGCCTACGTTGCTACCGGCGAACCCCTCAAATGTGCCGGATGTTTTGCCCTCGAAGGTAGGGGCGGTTTATTTGTCGAAAAACTCGAAGGTTGTCACTCAAATGTGATTGGTTTGAGCTTGCCTTTGCTGCGTAGAATGCTAGGGGAATTGGGATACGATGTTACCGATTTCTGGCAGTTAGCAGAAAGTTAACATTTCACCTGTTAATTACTCCAACGACCGAGATTTTACCAGCTCAAACCCTGCCACCAACCGCCACAGCCAGTTGTAGTTGAGTTAAATTAGCTCTTTCTCTCAATCAAAAAAATTATCCCTTCTCACATCTTGCACTGAGCCAACAGAAATAAATTTCAGATCGCAAAGCAGGCAACCCGTTGAAACGGGTTAAAACCTTGATTGTAGCTAGCTTTAGCTAACTTAAGCTTTCAGCCCTAAATTTATTTGGAGGCTGTTTATCGGGTAGGTGCAAGATGTGAGCCTTCTTTCCCTATTCCCTAGCCCCTAACCCCTAACCCCTAGCCCCCAGTCCCCAGCTATAAGTTCCGATTAAGCGATCGATTGCTCCTCTCTATGGGAACCATAAATTTTTCAATCAAGTGTAAAAATTGGCATCACTTCACCCGTACAATGGGGGATAAAGCATCGCAATCGTTGAGGAAGCCTCCATGCCAATGGCAGTTGGCGTTATTGAAACGCTCGGTTTTCCTGCCGTATTAGCCGCCGCTGATGCGATGGTGAAAGCGGGGAGAGTTACCCTAGTTTATTTTGGTCAAGCAGAAAGCGCCCGCCTTTTAGTCGCCATTCGAGGCGTTGTCTCGGAAGTCAACGTGGCAATGGAAGCTGGTATACAAGCTGGGGAAAAAGCTTACGGTGGAGAAGTGGTTACCCACTACATCGTTCCCAATCCCCCAGAAAATATCGTAGCGATTCTGCCAATCGACTATACCAAAGCCAGCGAACCTTTCCGGTAATCAAACGAGATTGCCAAAAGGCTTGCATTGGCAGTGAAAACCCCTAAAATTAATGCGCGGCGACGCAGATATTAATCAAGTCAGGAGATTAGCAATGGGACAGCAAGCAGTCGGTGCCCTAGAAACAAAAGGGTTTCCGGGGATTTTAGCAGCAGCCGACGCAATGGTTAAAGCAGGCCGCGTCACTCTCGTCGGCTACCTTAGAGTTGGAAGCGCCCGCTTTTCAGTAATTATTCGCGGCGATGTTTCCGAAGTCAAAGCTGCAATGGATGCCGGTATTGCAGCCGTAGAAAATGTTTATGGCGGTGCCCTAGAATCTTGGGTAATTATTCCTCGGCCTGATGAAAACGTGGTGGCTGTTTTACCAATCGATTTTTCTGCCACCGTTCAACCTTTCCGCGAAGCAGTAGAAGGTTTGAGAATTCCAGGACGCTCTGCCACGTAACACAAGTTACGACATAGGTAATGGGTAATCGGTAATTGATAATTGGATTCATTAGTTGTCAGAGTGGATTTAACTAGATATTCCTTGGTGCCACTTAATTGTTGGTAAAACGCGCCCCTACTCTTGACCATTACCAATTACCAATTACCAGTTCAAATAAACAAAACAAAGGGCAGATATTTCTGCCCTTTTTCAACCCATCAACTTGCTTTTAAGAAACCTATTTTTCCCTAGTCTCTTCCTGTGATTTGTTCCAATGCATTTTCCAGTTGGTCAGCAGGTGTGGTAACGCCTTTGGTATTTTCAGGGCGTTTCATCTTGTCATAATCAGCCGCTCCTTGAATTTCATTCAAACCCGGATGGGTTTCTTCCTGCTGCTTATTGATATCAAAATCCGAGGGCTTTGTACCAGCAACTGCTTCTTGAGACTTGCGTTCAATTTCAGTCAAATTGGCTTCGCCTGAACCAGGGCTGCTCATCATAGCGCCAGCACTGTAAGCAGGCAAAGCATAGGAAATTAACACCAATGCACAGATAGAAGCTGCTAAGAAAAAGCGAACTGGACGCAGCAACGCAGACAGATTTAAGCGAATGAAGCGCATAAAAAACTTCTCCTATTTTTCAAAATCAATCGTTTTTGGTTTTTGCTAGGTGGAACTCAGATTTTATTTTGATTTCCATTACCTATTTCCTCAAATTTTTAACAGCTATGCATCTGTAAGCGGATAGATCTGTTTAACTCACTACGAACAGAGTAAATCAGCCTCCAGACGTATAAACAGGGGTTTGGAGAAATTTTTTAGGCGAGCGATCGCTTACTCTGGGATCAAAAACTCTATATTGGGTACCAGCGGATCAACCACAACCCCCACACCAATAAAACCCCAACGTTTGAGCAGATTCTTTACCTGACTCCCAGGCAGGGACTCGACAGCAAAGCGGTGTGCCACATCCCCACCCCATTTGTTGAGATAGCTGAGTGCCTCGAAATCTTCGCGAAACATCAGCAGGTAACCCCCAGCAGATGGGTTGGAGCCACTTTCTGGGCGGGCAACCAGATAGCTACCATCAGATCGAGAACGAATAATGTAAAAGATTTGGGACAACATAACAACTTTGGGTAATTGGTAATTGGTAATTGGTAATGGGTAATCGGTAATCGGAAACAGTGAAGCAATTTCAAGAAACCGGGCTTCTATGAAAAATCTTCGAGCCAGGAACTAGAGATCCACGCAGGAACTCGGTTTCTAGCATTCTTGTCCCTAAGTCCAGCAGGTAATCGGTAATAGGAAAAGGTGAAGCAATTACCAATTACCAATTACCAATTACCAATTATCTAATTCAAATCTTCCAGGCGAATTCTGGGATCTGCGGCCTTGAGCAGCAAATCTGCGAATAGGTTACCTAAAATTAGCATGATCGCGCCGATCATCAGGCTAGCCATGACTAAATAGAGGTCTTGGTTGATGACAGATTGCCAAGTCAAACGCCCTAATCCAGGCCAATTAAAGAAATTTTCCGTAATAAAAGCACCGCTGAGCAAGCTAGAAAATTCAAATCCCAGTAAGGTAATTAAAGGATTGATCGCATTGCGGAGGGCGTGGACGTAAATGACTTGGTTTTCTGGCAGACCTTTAGCGCGAGCGGTTTGGATATAATCTTGACGTAGAACATCGAGCAATTCCCCGCGCATAATCCGCTGCAATCCAGCAAAACTGGTAATGCTCAAAGCCACCGTAGGTAAAATCATGTGCCAGCCAATGTCTAAAATTTTACCAAAAGGCGATAAATCGGCATGGTCGATGCTAATCATCCCGCCCACGGGAAATAGGGGGGAAGTAGACTGGGCGAAGAATAGGAGCAAAAGCGCCGTGATAAAGCTGGGAAAACCTTGTCCGGCGTAACTGAGTACTTGCAGAATCCGATCCGCTAGACGATTTTGCTTGACTGCGGCGAGAATACCTAAAGGGATAGCGATCGCCCAAGTTACAACCAAAGATGAAATCGCCAGCAGCAGCGTCGCCGGTACTCGCTCCCACAACAAAGACGCCACGGGGCGCTGATAAGCAAAACTCAGCCCAAAATCTCCCCGCGATACAATTCCCCACAACCAGAACCAATATTGCTCAAAAACGGATTTATCTAAACCAAATTGACGCTTGAGTTCTTCCAGTCTTTGGGGCGAAATTTTAGGATTTGATTTGAACGTATCCAAAAAATCCCCAGGCGCCAATTGAATAATCGCAAAACAAAGTACCGAAGCCAAAAACAAAGTTACAACCGCTTGCAACAGTCGCTTCAACACATAAATAGTTGTTTCGCTAGCGATCAGTCCGCCCAGTTGCCTGGGAAAAGAGGAAACTTTAACAGAAGTCATAAATTAATAAATTGGTAATTGGTAATTGGTAATTGGTAATTGGTAATTGTAGATTTGAGATTGCAGATTGCAGATTTAATCTAAAATTACCAATTACCAAAAGAATGGATTGTTAGGCTCCCCGTTTTAACGGGAAAGGAAAATAAATTTTCCGCGTTCGCAATCCGATCTAAGAAACCGGGTTTCTTCGGCGATATTTAGTTTACTAAACGATTTTTCACAGAAACCCGGTTTCTTTGTTCACATCTTGCACCAGAGCCAACAGAAATAAATTTCACAGCGAGGAAGCTAAAACCCGTTAAAACGGGTTAAAACCTTGATTTAACTTAGCTTTAGCTAACTTAAGCTTTCAGATGTGAAATTTATTTCAGGGCTGTTTAT
>CAYXCW010000009.1:88878-102066 GCA_964463555.1 uncultured bacterium | reverse complement strand
TTCTTAGTCCCCCTTAAAAAGGGGGGAACCGGATTCTTAGTCCCCCTTAAAAAGGCAGGGCTACTTCATAGTCATCAAAGAAAATAGGAGGAGCTGAGGGAGCTGAGGGAGCTGAGGGAGCTGGGGGAGAAATTTACCTCATTTTTCCACTCTTTCACAGGCAATCCTACCAAAATAATTTTTTGCTACGAAGATGAATTAGCCCTGCCTTAAAAAGGGGGGAACTGGATTCAAAGTCCCCCTTGTTAAGGGGGATTTAGGGGGATCTAAAATGCTTGACCTCATAACTAGCAACTTGAGTTAGATATTAACTTGGATAAAACGGCTCTGAACTTGCTCTGGCGTTACGTCAATAATGCTAGCCACAAATGGCCCAGTTGCACCTACCCTAATAAAGGTAACTTCTGTAACACCATTCCCATCGCGATCGAAAGATCCAGTTGTAATCAGACCCTCTTGGACAAACCTTGTGCCTCGACCGGAACCGAGAAAAGCGCCAAAAGCTTGAGCGGGAGTTACAATCTGTTTAGTAATTGTCAGTTGAGCCGCTGTTAACCCGCCGCTAAGTCCAATAAAATCAGTAGTTGGATCGAAGTCGAGAATCAGTTGTGGGATAGTTTGGGTTATGGTATCGCTGGTATCGCCTACGAGTAGATCCTGTCTGAATACAAACACATCATTACCGTCGCCGCCCTTACTTATATTTACACCCTTATCGCCAATTAAAGTATCGTTACCACTGCCACCAATTAAATAGTCATCACCTTTACCACCTCGGATTAAGTCATCTCCATCTCCGGCATTGATCAAATCATCATCTTGCATACCGCTGAGGAAGTCATTATCAGCGTCGCCAAAAATGTTATCGATCCCTTCATTACCAAATAGGCTATCCCTGCCTCCACCGCCTACAATACTGTCGCTGTCTGTACCACCAAAAACCAAATCTCCGTTCGATGAGCCTGTGATGATATCGTTTCCTGCTAAAGCTCGTAACCCACCAGGGAGCGTTGTGAGTAGATCTTTAGTGATGGTAAAATTGTCAGGCCCGGGAGTTAAATCAAAAAAAGGAAAATTTGCTGTCATATTTGTTACCTTTTCCTGTAAAACCCCATTAATTATAAAGGTTTTTTGGCAAAAAATTGGAGATAAAAAATAAAAAAATTGTGGAAAAATTAGACGTGGAGCGATCGCGCCGGAACCAGAAGGGTAGACTGGGGTAGCGATCGCACCAGCGAATCGCCTCAAGATTGCTGGCTGAGATCTTCAGTACTTACGCAAGACAAGGCCAGAAATCCGGTGTCTGAGTAGATCTCTAGTTTCCCAATCAACGATTTTTCAGAGCAACCCAGTCTCTTTGCGTAAATCCTAATATTAAATATGTGGGCATGAATAGAGGGCAATATGTGAAAATATGTAAACAAGAAAGTGTAATTGTCGTCTAGTAGTGTATGGTATATCGGCATTGATGAATGAAGCACCGTTGTCGGGTGTAGTGATACCAGCAGCCCACCAGATTAAACTTGATTCATTACAGGTGGAGGTAATCTCCCCGTGATTGCCGATTAACATCAATTTGGTGAACGGCTAGCAAGCGATCGCTAGCTAACCAATCGCCAGTGAAACTTCGATCTAATTTTATTTAATACTAACTAAGGAGTGAGTTATGGCACTTTACGAACTGTTAGTGAAAATGATTGAAGGATACAAAAAAGACTTACAAATCACCTCCCATAGAGGTCATACAATCTACGAAAAACTGTTAGATCGTGAATCTACAATCGTAGATTTTGGCGCACATTTAGGGGATTTTTCTAATGAATTAAGTCGGCGGAATAAATGTAAGTGTTACGCAGTAGAAGCGTTGCCAGCATTGTACGAAAAAATTCCAGAAAGCAGTTTAGTCAAAAAGTTTAATTACGCAGTAACTAACAGCAATAATCCCGTACAATTTTATATTTCCAACCAAGCAGAAAGCAGCAGCATTAAGAACAATGTAGCCTCTTTTGAGGATGGAATTCAAGGAGTTGTAACTGTAGAAGGAATAACGCTGGAAAGTTTTTTGGAGAATAATAATATTGAGATGGTAGATTTGTTAAAATTAGATATCGAAGGTGCTGAAGTGGAAGTGTTTAAATCAACAAGTGATGATACTCTACGTCAGATTAAGCAAATTACTATAGAATTTCATGATTTCTTGGACGGTATGAGCCTAGAGGAAGTACGGGCGATAGAGAACAGATTAGTAAATCTTGGATTCTTTTGTATTCCATTTTCATATTTGTTTGGAGGAATAAGTAATTTAGATTTATTGTTTATCAATAAAAAGCTTTGTAAAATTTCCCAGCAAAATTGGTTAAAACTCTATATTATTAATTTGCTTTTGAGGGCTGAAAAGGCTAAATATCTCATATTGGAGCGCATCAGGAAGGGTAAGTTAGAACAGATAAATGGCAATAATTGAGACAATTTGGGGAAAATTGGTGAGGAGAATTGAAACCATTAATGCCGATCCGTCCTGCTACACCTGCTGATGTTTCTGCCGTTTTGCCGATGGTTGCCAAGATTTGCGCCTTGCATGAAACTTGGGATGAGGCGAAATATGGATTTTTACCCCATCCAGAACAGCTTTACGAGGGATGGTTGAAAAGAATGGCGACGAGCGAAAGCAGCGTTTTTCTCGTCGCCGCCGCACCCGAACAACCAGAAAAATTAACTGGATTTATAGTAGCAACGGTAGAGAAAGAAATACCGATCTATCGTTTAAAAGAATATGCTTTTATTCACGACCTTTGGGTAGAAGAAGAATATCGCCGCAGTGGAATCGCGCGACAAATGGTGATGGAAACCATAGATAGATTTAAACAGATGGGAGTCCAACAAATTCGGCTCGATACAGCGGCGGTGAACGAATCGGCGCGGCGGTTGTTTTCCTCCTGCGGCTTTCGGGTTAGCACGATAGAAATGCTGGTGGAATTAGGGGAAGATTGACCGAAAAATTAATGGTATGTTAAGCGATCGCAATCCTGTAATTTTCACAATAGTGAAAATTAGGCGTAGGGTTAAGGGTGAAGTAGTATCAGAAAAAAAACTTTAATTTCTGCCTTGGCATAACGCGGAGTGCGGGGCGGGATAGTGTAGGCGTACCAGCAGAATCGCGAGATAGAAGTCTTGCACTCTGGTCACCGACGGGAAGAGAATTCACCTAAGCGCCTGTAAAATTTTGAGGTTGACCCTGGGAATACTAAGATCGAGCCTATTGTCTTTGAGCGGAGTGATAAATTCAGTTTAACCGTATAATCCTAGTCAATAGGTATCAATCAAGGAAAATTTAGCGATCCTGCTTTCAGCAGAATCACGCACCATAATTAACATTCAATTCCATGCATCTACTTAAATCATTTTTGCTCGCACTACTGAAGTATTAGCATATGTCAGATTTACGCGCTCCGGGAATCACAAGGCTTAGCCGTGGCACTAGCATTAGTTGGATGCGGGTGATTACCTTGCTCCTGCTCGACAGCTTGATGTTATCTTTAGCTTGGATTATTGCCGAGCGGTGGGGGACTCCCGTCGAGTTTTTTGAACTGATAGCCAATTCCGAGCAACAGCCAGGATTTCTACTCCCAATTTTGGCGATTAGCCTGGGAATTATTGCCGCATCAGGACTCTACGGCACTGATGATAAACGCCGAAATTACTATAGCTTGTGCAAGGCAATTTCTCTAGCTCAGATTGTTTTATTGCTGATTGCCTATCTTTACCAACCAGGCGTCATTGTATCGCGTTCAACTTTTTCGATAGGTTGGGTACTCGCTTTGCTTTTTGTCTGTGGCGAGCGGTTCCTAATTCAGTTAGCAGTCGTTCAGTTACGGCTGCGAGGCAAAGCGCGTCGCCCTATTTTTCTCATGGGCAAAACCGAGGATATTGAAGAAGCCAAAAAACTCCTCAATAAAACCGGACAATATAAAATCCGGGGTCAGGCATTATTACCGGCAGATGATAAGCGTGAAAGTTGGATTGAAATCATTGAATGCGCGCGTCACCTCAAAGTTGATGAAGTCTTTGTTTGCTCTTGGGAAGCAGTCAGAGCGCCAATATATCTTTACTGGGAATTGAAGGCGGCTGGAATTGCATTACGGGTGTTGCCGATTGGGCTAAAATTACCCAGCCAATGGTCGGAAATCAAGATGATTGAAGGCGTCGCAACGATCCGATATGGTTATCCACCCATCCTGGGCAGCGATTTTTGGGTGAAGCGTTTTGTCGATCTTGTCGCTTCGATTGTTATTTTGTTGGTAATTTTACCCTTGCTTTTGATAATAGCATTGTCGATTAAACTCGACTCACCAGGGCCTATATTTTTCAAGCAAACCCGTATAGGTTTAAAAGGCCGGAGGTTCAAAGTTTGGAAGTTCCGCACGATGGTGATTAATGCGGAAAAATTAATCAAAGAATTAGAAGCAAAAAATGAGATGAAAGGGGGCGTAATGTTCAAGATGAAAGACGACCCCCGCGTTACAAGAGTTGGCAAGTTTCTCCGCCGTTATAGCCTAGATGAACTGCCGCAAATTTTTAACGTATTGCTCGGGGAAATGAGTCTGGTCGGCCCTCGTCCCTTTCCCTTACGAGATGTGGAAAAAATGTCAGATAACCACTTTATTCGCCATGAAATATTGCCCGGAATTACCGGCCTTTGGCAAGTTTCCGGTCGTTCTAACGTCGTCGATTTTGATGAAGTTTTCCGCCTAGATCTAATCTATATTCAAAATTGGTCGCTGGCGCTTGATTTTCAAATCATGTTGCAAACAATTAAAGTTGTTCTGGGGCATGAGGGAGCTTACTAATATGTCTGTGCCACTAAGGTAAATTGACATTTTTATAGTTTTAGTATTAGGACTTACGCAACTGGCATATTTTTGCTGTAGGGTGCGTGACGCTGCGAGAATATTTGAACGTAGCAATGAGACTTTTGACGTCACGCACCAACCACCGATTGTGACAGTTGCGTAAGTTCTGAGTATAAACAGGGGTGTCAGTAAGACTACGAGTTCTGACGCAAGTACGATCCAGGTTGATGCAGAAACCGGATTCTTTGCTTCAGACTTAAGCAGGACGAAGCCAGAAACTCGGTTTCTTCGTTGTTCGCGCATTATCTCATATGATGTCCGGTCGATTACCCATAATTAGCAGCCGGGACAGGGCATTGTTAACGTTATCTGTGTCGGAGATATCTCTGATGCGTCCCTACGCAACTACGGGGTGAGGTTTTTTATTATGGGCAATTCAACGGACGTCATCTCATCCCCCCCTCTCGCTCTTGCTACCGTATTTACCGATATTCTGAAACCTAAGTATTACTCAAACAACTAAGTATTTAAGATTAATTTATAACCGTATTCCGCAGCCTTACAGACAATTAAATCCCGTATAAAACCCATAGGCATTCCCATAGTGCTTGAACTTACAATTGCTTAGACAGCGATAAATCTCATGCCTAAATAGCTGTTTTTAAAGAGTGGAATTGTGAATTTTTGAACGGTTTACATCCAATCCTTTAAAAAAAGCGACAGTGAAACTTTCTTTCAGCTTGGGATAAACAATTTACCGCTATAAAAGGGGATGATGGCTATGAAACTTACAAAATATCTACTTTCTGCTGCTGCCGCCGCCACCACCGTAGTCGGTGCAGTGTCTTCGCCAGCACAAGCCTTCAGTTTTGGCCCTGGTGGCATCAGATTTGACAGAAACACGACGGTTGACTTTACTTTCAACGAATCTCACGGCTATTTCCGGCAGAGATTTGGCGTTCAAGAAATTGGTGGAGCTGCAACCAATTTACTCTGGGAAAATACCCGTTCTGACAATAATTCTGGCGCTAATGACTGGCAAGGAACTTGCGGTAACGCGGTTCTCAACTGCACGGCTAGCTTCACGTTCCAAGCAGGTAAAACTTACTCGTTGTTTCTGAATGCAATAGATAACTTCGGCGGTACTTACGCGCTTGACGAAGCAGTTAAGTTTTTCAATGCTCCTCAAGCTGCAACGGTGCTTGCAGATACTAGATACCGGAATTACAACACCAGTCCAAACAGTTTGCTGGCTACAACAGCGGGAACGAATAATGCCAATCCTTTTGCTGGCCCAGTTTTAATTGCCTTCGAGGATTTCGGTATGAGGGATGGTGGAGCTGACGACCACGTAGACTATAACGATTTCATGTTAACCGCTCAAGCGAGAGCTACTGTCCCCGAACCTGCTACTTTGGGTGGTTTGGGAGTGGTTGTTGGAGGGCTGGTTTTTGCTCGTCGTCGCCGCGTTCATCAAGCTTAATTTTTGATCCCCCCAACCCCCCTTCACAAGGGGGGCTTCAGAATCCGGGTTTCTTTAAGAAACCCGGATTCTTATTGTCAACCCACTAACTATTCAGAATGCCGGTTTCTTAAACAATACCTTCGCCCAAATTCGATACCCTTAAGGGTATCGCTATACAAACAAAGGCTGCCTCCGCAGCCTGTAAGAGTTCTAGCCCGCTACGCCTTGCTTTGTTTGTTTAGCGCCAAGCTTTAGCCTGACGGCGAAATAAAACATTGGCGAAGATATGATTAAAGAAACCGGGATTCTTAGCGTCAACCCAACATCCAAAACTATTTGCTCAATCTGTACAGCCAAATCTCGCTTCCTTGGTAAGCCGGTTCTGTTTTGTAACCCTGGGCTTGCTCGATTCCAGAACGCAGCGTTCTTGAAGGTCTATATAAAAAGATATCGCTAAAATTATCGGCAATCTTGGGGATATTCGGTTCTATCACTAACTGAAGCTGTACTTTTGGGTCGAGCAAATAGCCAAGAGATTGAACGATATCGAGCTTAGCATCGCTGATTATTAATGGTTTTGCTGCTCGATTAACTATCTGAGCAATTTGAGGATTGTATTTGGTTCGTTCGGGGCCTTTGTTCCACCAAACTTGTGCTTGCGAGCTAATCGTACAAGATAAAATACCGCCTGTAAGTAGGGCAATGAAGACGATGCGCCATAACTTTTGTCGGCGATGATGGGTAATGTGGGTGGCTATTAAGTGAGAAACGGCTAGCTGAATTGCCAGATAACAAGGGATTGGATAGCGAGCCACACCGGAGCGTCGCCCTCCTAAAATTAAGTCGGGAAGTACGAGTGCAAGGAAAGTGACGCTTCCTAAAGCGAGGATAAATAACCAAACGGATTTTGGAGTTTGGCGAATCACAAAACCAATGGCATATCCGAACAGCAGTAATATGGGTAAAATTACGGTAATTAAGGGTAATAATTTGATTAAAAAATCGTTAGAGCCAAGCCCTGAATCAAAAAAGAGGCGGCTCAAATTACCCGCCCACATTGTTAGCAATATAAATAGGGAAACTTTTGTGCCTGACCAATTGGTTGTTGTTGTGGCTTGGGCTAAATTTGCGGTGACGGCATATGCCCAAGGTGCGAGGGTTAAAATTCCGGTACAAGATGCTATTAGGTAAGCAATAACTGTCTTATTAATCCGGAATCGTTCGATTGCGAAGACATAAATTCCGTGACCGATGATGACTAATCCTGAAAATAAAAAGGAATACAGACTAACAATTACGGTCGCTGTATAAATGCCCCATCCAGCTATGTTTTTACTTTGGCGCATTGCCCGTAATAAGGCAGCGCTTGATAGTAAGATTGCGACTGTCCACAAACTAGAGGGGCGTGCTTCTTGGGCGTATAAAACGTGAAAGGGGGAGATGGATAGGAGTGCGATCGCTACCCATCCCGTCACGGGGGAATTAAATAATTCTATACACAACCAATAAATACATGGAAATGCCAATAAACTAATCCAAGCTGATAAACTTCTAATCGTCGCTACCGAATCGCCAAACAATTGCGCCCAGCCCCGCGCTATCAAATAATAAAATGGGGTATGCTGGGGTTCTTCTAGTGCTAAACCTTTAATCGTATCCCATATACCTTTTTCTGAATTGAGGCGCTGATACTTCTGTAAATATTCAACCCCGATAACCTGACCGTTATAAAGCTTTTCAACCACTTCTGTTTTTGTGTAACCAGCAATTCGCAATGAGGTAAAAGTCTCGTCGGGCCAGTATACTTTTCGGGATAAGTTAAAAAAGCGAAAGAATATACCTATGACCAGAATAACAATTATTAAAAATCGCAACTGTGTTGAAGGTCGCTGACCTTTTTGCATGGGTTTAACCGGAATATTTATTATTTTCAATTGTAGCGTCCGGTTGATTTTCAATAGCTGAATTGCGCGGAGCAATTGGCAGCAAACTAATTGAAACAAAGAGTACCCAAAACATGCTGTTTGGATCTAAAAGTCGGCTTTCACTTAAATTGCCCAATCCTAGATGAGTTAGGTATAAAAGAGGAAACAAACCTTCAAGGCTCTTAGTTGAACGAATGCACAAAAAGGCTCGCCCGATCGTCATTAAAAAAGCTAAAACAAAAACAGCAAATCCAATCCAGCCTAATTCAAGTAACAAATCCATGTAACCGTTATGTCCGTAATTAGGTCGCCAATTTGAATGTCTCCAAATGTACGCTGATGGGCCTTCCCACCCTCGCCAAAATCCTCCATAGGCATAACCGAGCCAAGGTCGAAATTCGAGTTGTTTAAACATCATATTCCAGATGGGAACTCGTCCGGTGAGGGTCGCATCTTTTCCCAAACTTTCAAAAATAAAATCGACGTTCTCGAAAAATAATATAGAGGCAACGGCACCGGATAAAACTAAAATGATTGCAAAAAATATCAACAAGTTATAACGAAATCGCAATGCTTTGTAAAGGGGAATCAGCAGTACTAAAAAGAAAAATACGATTCTGCCCCCGCCAGATTGTGCTGGAATTATTAACATGAAAGAAAGGGCAACACCGATCCATCCCAGCCAATTGTATTTACCAGGACTGCGAGCAATTAGCAAAAAGGATACACCGCTGAGGGCCATCATCGTACCCAGGATGTTTTTATGCAGGTAAATTCCTCGCCAAGCACCATCAAATAATGCTTCTGGATGCACGCCATATTTTCGCAGTGCGACCCCGTAAATCAGGCTGAGAACTGCTGAAATACCTAAAGTCCAAGCGACGAGTCGGAACTGTTCTTTTAAGGTGTAGCGCGTGCCAAAATATGTGGCAAATAAGGTAATTCCTAGTAGTTCTCGCCCTTTGAGTTGGGTGACGTTGGGTACGTCAGACCATAAAATCGACAGGAGTGCGATCGCGACTAAAATTAAGGGCACTTTATCACCTAGTAAAATCCCGCGCAAAAACCGCTTCCATCGCACAATAATCAATAATAAACTGATAGCATAACTGCCGTAAAAACAGGCTTTGAGAATACCGCTACTTAAAATAATTCTAAACCCGCCGCTGGAAAGAATTAGGATTGCTACAACAAAAACTTGTTCTAGGGCGATGCTTAAAACTAATAAGGAACGAAGGAATGGATTGAGGTTCATCTGTGTAAAATTTGCTCAAAAAGCGGAGGTCAGAAACCGGGTTTCTTCGTTGATTTCTAGTTGAGAAATCGACTATTTTTCATAGACGTAATTTGCTCAAAAAGCGATAGATATCTACTTGCTTGTAGCTGTTGGGTGAATTCTTGTTCGGCTTTTTTGCGAGCGTTTAGGCATAATTTTTGATGGCGTTCTTTATGTTCCAATACCCAAGCAATGCCTTGGGCTAAATCTTCGCTTTTAAAAGCTTGGGCGAGATATCCGTTTTGCTGATGTTCGATTAAATCTGGCATTCCGCCGATGTTGAATGCGACGCAGGGTGTACCGCAAGCGATCGCTTCCACTATCGTATTCGGCAAGTTATCCTGAACTGAAGGTAAAACAAATGCATCTGCTGCTGCGTAGGCGAGGGCGATGGAAATATCATCGTTTAATTGACCTAAATAATGCACTTTAACACCTAAGTCATTTCGATTGGACTGGGATGAACCGAAAACAACTAGCTCTAGTTTATTATGCCATGAAGATTGGATTAAATTCTGTAGCGCGGGTTGCAGGAGGTGAAAACCTTTTCTGCGATCGCTTGTTGCTTTCATCGATCCAAATAGGAGCAGTTGCTTATCTGTTGGTAATTTGAGTAATTCCCGGGCAATTTGTTTGTTTATCGGTCGATATTTTTCTATATCGATGCCGTTGGGAATGACTTCGATTGGTGTATTTTTAAACAGAGAACTCGCTTTTGCACAATCGGCTAACCATTTACTAGGAGTAACAACGGTTAAGTTTAAATTTTGCCAAGCTTTGGCTTTTCTCTGCCACACCCAACGGGATAAATCCTGGTTTTTTTCGCTTTTGAGTTGGGGACAATTGCCGCAGGATTGGGTGTAGCGATCGCATTCTTCGTGATAATGACATCCGCCGGTAAATGCCCACATATCGTGCAGCGTCCACACGAGGGGTTTATTTAATTTTGCCAGGGTTTCTATTTTAACAAAACCGAAGTTAATCCAATGCAAGTTAATAATATCTGGGTTAATTTGATTGACTTTGGGTGCAACGATATCGGGAAACCATTGCAGGGAAAAAATTGTGCGATCGCGCTGGCGTTGCAGTTGCAATGGCAGGTTATCTAAAGTTGTTCTCAAATGCGCTAATTGCTCTTCGATTTTATTCTTTGTTCCGATGACGCTTGGATCGTCGCTTAACTGCGTTCGGACTAAAATTTGCGATTCTACTCCCGCTTTTTGCAATCCTTGATGCAATCGATATGTTGCTCTCGCTGCACCGCCTTCTATATCTGAAGTACTGAGCATTAAAACTTTCATTTTTATCCCTTTTTTAGCAATCTTTTGACAGCATTTTTTAATCCGCGATAGGCGGCGTCAGGATAGCGGAATGGAAGCGCTAAATTAGCCATGAGCGAAATAAATATTCCGACACCCTGAAGGGTGCGGCTATACAAACTAAGCCTGCCTACGCAGGCTAAGTTAAATTGAAGTAAGTGGCTATACAAATTAAGCCTGCCTACGCGGGCTAAGTTAAATTGAAGTAAGTGGCTATACAAATTAAGCCTGCCTACGCGGGCTAAGTTAAATTGAAGTAAGTGGCTATACAAACTAAGCCTGCCTACGCAGGCTAAGTTAAATTGAAGTAAGTCTAATTTTAGCTTTTCTCTGTTGTAATAAAACCCTTCAGCAAATGAACCGCAAAAGTGTGCGATCGCTGGCTGTACGAGTTGACCTTCTTTGATAAATTTACAGTATCCTTTTAGCACGTCTATATCAAGCGAACCTGTCATATTTAAAGGCGTTCGCATGGTTAATCCTTGGGGATCTTGTACCGCTTCTATACCGCATAAAGATAGTGCGATCGCAAATACTGGTTCGTCGGCGATACTCTCTCTAAACTTAGCAATTCCTAAACTTTCATAGTCCCTTTCTATCCTTCTTGCTTCTGAAAAAACTTGCGCCGCTTCGGCATTATTTTTGTAATAGTAGATGCCGCCGTTAAATACGGGAAGCGAACTTAAACCCAAAATTGAAATAATATCGCTTACGTCTAATATATCTGCAAAAGCTTTTCCTTCCCGCTTTTGATAACCTACAACTCCAAACGAAACTTTAGAGAAAAAATCCCAAATAAATTTTATGTCATTAACTACAATGCAATCGCTGTCTATATAAAGGGTTTCCTCAAACGGCGAATATTGGTCAATATAAAGTTTTTGCCTAAATCCGTTGCCCAATTCTGGTTTTACAGGCAGACAAAGATGATACAGTTTGCTTAATTCCGAATCCTTAGAATCGGTGACAATCGCGCGGGGAATTTTATCGTTATGCAATTGGAGAGACTTTGCTAAAGTTTTAGCCATGTCTATATAACGCTGCTCTCCATAAGCCATTGTAAGAATGCCTTTGGATTGTTTATTCATAGTTATTTTAAGCTCTAAAAAAATGATACACTATAAAATAACAGATGACCATAAGTTCGATGAATTCGCCAGCAATTTCCGTAATAATACCGACAAAAAACCGAATTGAACTTTTACAACAAGCATTAGATTCGGTTCGCAATCAAACCTTCAAAGATTGGGAAGTATTGGTAGTCGATGATGGTTCCAACAACGAGACAGTCGAGCAATTATTAAAAATTAGCCAAGCAGAACCTAGAATTAGGTATGTGAAGCGCCAGAGACAACAAACAGGTGCATCTGCTTGCCGAAATGAAGGGACGGAAATTGCCCAAGGGAAATATATCATTTACCTCGATTCGGATGATTGTTTAGCGCCAACGGCGTTAGAAAATCGCTTTCAGGAAATGGAACAACATCCAGAACTTGACTTGGGAATTTTTGGTTGTATTTTGTTTCGCCAACATCCAGGCGATATGCAATTGCTTTGGAATAGCGATAAAGATATCGATGATATAGATCGATTTTTAGAAATTGATCCTCCTTGGCAAACTACGAGTCCGATTTGGAGACGAGATGCACTCTCTAAAATCGGTTTGTGGGATGAATATGTCCCAAGTTGGCAGGATTGGGAATTTCACTTACGCGCTTTAATTGGTAACTTAAAATATCGGCGGTTTTCTCAAGGTGATTGTTTTTGGCGAGTGCCGCAAATCGAATCGATTGGATTGAAATCTAAGTCGGCAAGTCATTTAAAATCTCACGAGGCATTGTTTGCTAGGATGCTGCAACGCTTTGTTGCAGCGGGATTGCTGACAAACTCGCGCAAGTTTTTATTTGCCAGACTATATCTTTGGTTGGCAGAAACTTGGATTGCTGAGAAAGGAAATGAGGAAGCATTGCGAGTTTGGCAGGTTTGTTTTGAGCAAGATTTAGTGGATAAAGAGGTGTACTTGCAGGGAATGCGGTATTTGCAGGTATTGGGTTTTTGGTATCTTAAACTTTCGGATGATTCGATGCAGCTTGCTATTAGAAAAATTATGCGGCGACTGACTCGAATTTATTTTAATCGGATATTGCCGTCGGGATTAATTCTAGAATGGTCAAAAACGTTGCATCAAACTCCATTGGAAGCACAGAAATAAATTTCTGGCTTAAAGCTAAAGTCAGTTGAAACTGACTGTAATTTTTGCATCAGTATCCAGTCGAGGCAGAGCCTCTAGCTTTCTCGTTCCCAGGTTGAACCTGGGAACGAGTTATGGGAGGTTCCACCTCACTTGGTGGAT
>CAYXCW010000009.1:78451-88778 GCA_964463555.1 uncultured bacterium | reverse complement strand
TTTTAACCTGTTTTAACAGGTTTTAGCTTTAAGCTTGAAATTTATTTCAATGCTTTCTCGTTTTCTCGTTCCCAGGTTCAACCTGGGAACGAGTTATGGAAGGTTCCACCTCACTTGGTGGATTTTTAACCTGTTTTAACAGGTTTTAGCTTTAAGCTTGAAATTTATTTCAATGCTTATTATTTCAAGGCTTCTAGTGTATTTGTTGATAAATTTCCACCAGCCGGTCGTTCAACCGATTAATATCATAGTTTTTTTCGACAAAAGTTCGACCGGCTTGACCCATTTTTGTCCAATTTTGTGGGTGTTCGACCAAATAACTTAATTTTGCTGCCAAAGCATCAACATCTCTTTCAGGAACTAGAAACCCAGATTCTCCATCTAATACGCCATCTGGGATACCATTGTGGAGGGTAGATAAAACGGGTAATCCTCGCGCTTGTGCTTCTTGTAAAACTAAGCCTTGGCCTTCGCGATCGCCTGAAGCAGAAGTGACGCTTGATAAAATAAAAATGTGCGATTCTGCGTAAAGTTGACGTACTTCTTCCTGGGTTTTCCAACCTAATATTTTGACTTTTTCAGATAAGTTAAGTTGGGCGATTAAACTTTCCAAAGATTGACGCATTTCCCCGTCTCCCACAATGCGATATTCAAGATTAGGATAAATTTTGGCAACTTTTGCTACGGCTTTGATTGCATATTCAATGCCTTTTTTCTCGACTAATCTCGCAACGGTGATAATTTTAACTGGTTCTCCATTACCCAAGGAAATGGAACGAAACGCATACTTAGATAAATCTAGTCCCATCGGTAATTTGATAATTTTATCTTCAGGACAGCCTAAAGCGATCGCTTGATTCGCCGTAAACTGAGTGTTAGCGGTATACAAGTCACCAAGTTGAAACAATTTTTGATAGATTCCTGGATGAGTTTGACGGGGATACATACCAACATCGAAGCCGTGAAACGTCGTTACAACCTTACCTTGAATTGCGCCAATTTCTCTTAATAATACTCCTCGCAGTCCGTAGGGGCCAAAGTGACAGTGAATAATATCGTAGGCGGGTTTTTGGAGTAAGGGAACTGTTGAATATAGCAACCTGAGAACCGTTCCTTGGTCGCAATATTTGGCATAATTGTATTGGGTAAAGTTGAGCGATCGCATCAAAACTGCCGGTTGTTTATAACCATGAACCAACAATAATCCAAACCCCTTCAATATCCGTAAAAATCGATTGCTTGGCGTCGAGGCGTAGTAAGTTCGCTGCAAAAGATTGTACTTTTCTACATCGGCGTGGATTTTATTAGTATCTCCCGGTACATCGGCGTAGATATCTACCTCGTGTCCGCGTTCAATTAAACCCACAATCTGATTTAAAATAAACGTCTCCGATACCGTAGGAAACTTACCAACAATAAACGCAATTCGCATATTTTTTCTACTTTTGGCGGATAGCTTGGGGAACTCGTAACATTTCTAATACCGCTTTTTTGCCATTGGGAGGACAGAACCAAAGCGCGAAGTAAAATAAGCCGTATAGTAAGCAGTTTAGTAACAGATCGATCGCCAATTGTATATTAGGTAGAAAAGGTTCGATTAAAAATAAGATCGCCGCCGCGCTGATAGCAGCAATTGCTGGTCTAGCAATCGTATCTAATAAATCTTTTAATCGCAGCATTGAACCTTGATAGGCGTAAAGAATTCCGGGGATAAATAACAACAAACAGCAAATACTATAACAGGTAGCAACACCCGTTGCACCCCATTTCAAACCTAAGATAAAACTGAGTATTGTTAAAGGAGTTGCAAATAGCGTCCAGCGCAACATTCTATCAGTTCGACCGAGGGAACTATAAACCCATCCCGTCGCGCCATTTATTGTACCGATAAAAGCAGCGGGGGCGAGGAGTTGAAAGATTGCGATCGCATCCCGCCATTGTTCGCCTAATATTAGTAAAATCACTTTATCTGCGACTACAAATAATAGCGCCACCAACGGCATCCCAAAACTTGCCGTCAATCTTATCCCCATTTTGTAATAATTTCGATACCGCTGCGGATCTGCTTGCAAACGACAAAGCGTCGGTAGCGCTACGCTACCAACGGGGCCATTAATTTGTTGAATTGGTAGTAACAATAACTGATAAGCTTTGGCGTAAAATCCTAATTGCTGACTGCCCCAATACCAGCCGATTAAAATGTTATCTAAAGTGCGACTAAAATAATTAAAAATATTAAAACCCGTCAAGTTTCCACCATAAGCCAACATCGATTTTACACCACAGTTTCTCACTGGTAAACCAGGACGCCAACCGCAGATTAACCAAACGCCAATTAGAGTAGTTATTCCCGGCGTTAGTTGCATTAATACCAGCGCCCAATAACCCGCGCCATACAGGGCAAAAATAATCCCAGTAGCGAGACTGACAAACAACGATAAAATTTCAATTGTTGCTAAAGCAGTAAAGCGCATTTGTCGCTTTAGCAATGCTTGGTGCTGCACGCTTAAACCGCTTAAAATAAATCCGCTGGCTAGAATTATGGCGATCAATGTTAAACGGGGTTCTTTATAGAATAGTGCGATCGCAGGTGCCAATCCCGCCGTCAGCGCCATAATTCCGCAACTTACCGCAACGTTAATCCAGAATAAAGTACTAACTTGGGCGTGAGTAATTTTATCCTTTTGAATTGTTGCCGTAGATAGTCCCAAATCCTGGAACATATATAAAAAACCAGTCACGGTACTAACCATTGCTAGCAATCCAAAATCCGCAGGTGCAAGCAAGCGGGCGAGGATAATATTCGATCCCAAATTCAGCACAAATTTAGCAGCTTGGGCGGATGTGGTCACAATTCCGCTGCGAATTGATCGACTTTTTAAGTTAGCTTCTAAATGTTCTGTGCTGAAATAATCTTTAGTCATTGGTAAGTGGTTAGTTGTTGATTTGATGGGTGTAGGGTCGAGTTTTAGCAATCATTTATGCAATAATCGACAGTTTATCTAAACCCGCCCCCGCCTTGAAATAAATTTCAGATCTTCTAAGCTTAAACCTGTTTTAACAGGTTGATTAAATATTATAGTCAGTTTTAACTGACTTTAGCTTTAAGCCAGAAATTTATTTCTGGGCTGAGATTATTTTGGCGTTACTATACTTCCGAGTTTGCGACGAATCTTGTTTTTGTACATATAGAAATAACGCTGGCAATCTTCCATTTTCAGCACAACTTCTGCGGCAATGCCGCTTTTATTTGACTCGTCGCGCATAAACTTGCGCCGCGAGAAAGTCATCGGTTCGACATAAACTTTGGAACTAAACGACATTGGTTTATCTCCACACCAGTGAATTACTACGGCTTCATTATTATCTTGTAAAACGGGGCCAGTTTCTGCGATCGCAAAACGATTTCTTAAATCTTTTTGATCGAAATCGGGAACCAGAAGTTGCATAGGTTGATGTCCCAATCTAATTCTGGCTTCGTCTGCCGCGCGGAAAAGCATAAAGTTCAAGAATCCCATCTCGCCGCCAAATTTGAATATTTCAGGATGCGCGGCGGTGAAGTCCAAAATTTCCACATACTCGTATAAACTGAACAAGTTTCGCTTGGCAAAGAAAGTTCCCGTACAAAAATAACTGGCTCGATGCGCCCTCCAATTAAAATTAGGGAAATGAGTTTCGATCCCTTGAATATCAAAGAAATACTTGTTAATTGCTGCGTCTGTATGTTCGTAACGAGGGATATCGATGATAGCGTCATAATCTTGGAAATTGGCATATTTGAGGATATTTCCCCAAATCATCGTATCCGCATCTAAAACTAGGAAGTTTGTCCAGGGACTTTCCCAAAAGGCAATCATTTTAGTCAGCCCCCAACCAAAGCTTCTTTGTTTTAGAACTTTGTGGGAGACTGTCTGGTGATTGATAACGCGGACTCCGTAAGTTTTTTCTAACGCACTTGTTGAAAACGTGCCGTCAACAATTAAGCAAATTGGCACATCTCCCAAAAAATGTCTGATACTGGCGCAGCACCCTTTTGCTAGAAAGTAATCGTGTTCGCAACACGCGATAATAATGCCAAAATCTTCCATATACACCCTTTTAAATTGAGAGTTAATAAACCGGGTTTTTGTCTATTTTGGTTTCTCTACAGCGGATTGCTTGCTGAGTGAGATACACCTTTGTTTGTGTAGCGGCAGCGTTAACGCTGCCGCTACACAAACAAAGCGAAAACGCTGTACCTGACGCGGCTGCAAGCGGCTATAATCTCCATTCATAATAGCCGCGTCTTATGCCGCATTGCTTGAGGGAAATTACGGCTTTTTTGCCAAAACAACATACCCGGAAGTTTCCTGGGGATGCTTATCATATCTATCCAGAATGGGGGCGATTAATTGCCCTAGTATCCAAATCGGAACCAGAATGATTTTAAATACAGATAAAACCCGACTGCGGTACTTTAAAAACTGGTGGGTATGGTAGTTAAACTTGAGTACCCAAGTCAGCCAAAACCCCGTTACCTCTTGAATTTCTATTTCCAGAAAACCTTGTTTTTTGAGTAAGTGTTCGAGTCCGTACCGCGTGTAGCGAAAGTAATCGTAAGGCGCTTCGTGAACTGCCCACATAAAAGGTACGGTAATTATTAACCGCCCGCCTTTACGTAAAATTCGATAGCATTCAGATAAGAAAAATTCCGGTTCCGGTAAATGTTCCATCACCTGAAAAGAAGTTACCGTATCGGCATAACTATCTGGAAAAGGTAAAGGTTCGCAAAGATTGGCAAAAACATCAACTTTACTTTGGTCGTGCAAGCAATTTTGCCAATCGACGCCGACATATTCTTTCGCGGTTTTGAGGATAGTTTCTTTATATTGCGCCGTGCCGCAACCTAAGTCAATTACTCGACCTTCATAGGGTAAAGATTCGGCAATTTGTCGGTAAATTTGTTGGATTGAAAAATTAAAAGCGTTCACGTTCTTGTGTGAAAATAAGGTGAATTATCGTTCTGGTGCTTCGTCTAAAGCACGTGCGATCGCATTCCAAGCTGCCTTGCGTTTCATCTGTTCGTCTAACGGTAAAGGACGAACGGGTGCTTTATCAGATCTGGGGCGATAATCGGCTAACCAAGTATAGCGATCGCTCAAACCCCAAGTGACAACAGCCTCGACTGCTGGCGAGTCCAAAACCACAGAAAGAAAGTCATAGTAAGCACCCGCAACCTTGCGATCGCGCACTTGAATATCCTTGGGTAATTTATAATCTTCCACATCCATTTCAGTCACCAAAATTTTTAAATTCATACTCGCAACATCGCTGAGAAACTTGCTCAGTTTATTCGGATTAAACCGAGTTTCATCCCCGCGCAAATGCCCTTGAATTCCCAAAGCTTGAACCGGAGTACCGCGAGATTTTAAATCCTCCAATAATTTCAAAACAAATTTGCGCCTCGCGTCATCATCGGGCGTATCGTATTCCAAATGAGTATCGTTATAAACTAACAACGCCTTTGGATCTGCCGCCGCCGCCGCGCGAAATGCTAAATCGATATAATTTGGCCCTAATAATTCCAACCAAGGCGTATTTGTTCGCAAACCATCCGCGCGTCCATCTCCAGGACGAATTGCCTCATTTACTACATCCCAAGAATGCAATTTACCAGCATAATGCCCCGCAACCTTAGCGATGTGATCGAGTAAAATTTTCTCGGCATTTTGGCGATTTACTACCTCCTTAAACCAAGCTGGCATTCTTTGATGCCAAACTAAAACGTGTCCGCGAAACTGCATCCCGTGAGTTTGAGCAAATTGCAGCAACCAATCGCCTTGACTAAAATCAAAAGTATTAGGAGTAGGGCGAAGCGGTGCCCATTTTAAATCGTCTTCTGACACTAGAATCGAACACTCTTTAGCAAAAGATTGCGCGAAGCTGGGATTAGAAGAAAGGTGTTTGCGATCGCTTGCGCCACCATATAACAAACCCTTCGCCAACCCCCGGTTACCCAAACCAGTATTACCATTAACAACAAACTCATTCGCACCGACTTGGCTATCAAAATACTTAAATCCCATTCCCATAGCCGCAGTACTTACAAAAGCACCTGCACCTAACAAAAAATTACGTCGATTTGAGTTCATAATTGCTAATTGCTAATGGCTAATGGGTAATTGGTAATTGGTAATAGGTCATTGATCTCGTTCCCAGGCTCCTGCCTGGGAACGAAAATAACGAGGCTCTGCCTCAGTTGGCTAATAGCGCAAGATCTCAACCGACAAATTTCTCCCTCTCCCTTTTCCTCATCACTCGCACTTTAAAAAGATCTGCCACCAACAAGAAGAACAAAAACCAAGGTTCAACTAAATAGCGCCGCCACAAACGCTTAGGTTCTGCTACTAAACGAAATAGCCATTCTAATCCTAATTTTCCTGCCCATCTTGGGGGCGTGGGAACTGCACCTGCGGCGTAATCTAAAGTTGCCCCTGCTGTCAAAATTGCATTCGTATTCAACCGCTCGAAATTATCCAAAACCCAGCGTTCTTGACGGGGCATACTCATACCAACCATTAAAATATGCGGCTTATAAGCATTAATTCGATCTAAAATTGCCAGGTTTTCTGGACTTTCCGGGCGGGCATCAAAATAACCATCCGCCGTGACAATTTCTAAACCTGGAAATCGCTGTTGTAGAATTTTTGCTCCTTTTTCAGCTACGCCCGGTTTGCCGCCCAGGTAGAAAATGCGCCAACCTTGCTGCGCCGCCTCTGCCATCAAAGGTGCCGTCCAGTCCACATAGGTGACGCGGTGATCGCGTTTGAGGGGATATCCTAACAGTCGCCCCACCAAAACTAACGCCATTCCATCAATGTGGGTGTAATGCGCTTTAGCAAAAAACGATCGCATTTTGGCATCGTGGTGGTATAGATAAATACTATGCAAATTGTGGTTAGCGATGATGCGGCGATCGCCCAATTCCACCGCATTAGCAATTAACGCATTTAATTGAGGAATAGTCAGCGGATTTACTTGGATTCCTAACAAAGAATAAGCTTGTTGCATTGTAGTTTCTCCCATGATTTATTAATGTCAAAAATTGACGCAATAACCCACAATTACGCAAAGAACCCGGGTTTATATGAAAAATATTTGACTTGGAACTTGAGAGCGCAGCAAGAAACGCGGTTTCTAGGTTCTGACCAATAAGTCTTGAATCTTTTCCAGCATCATTTCAACTCGCGCATTCCAACTGTAATTGGCGATAATTTCTTCCCGCGCCTTGCGTCCAATTTCTGGCAACAATTCTTGATTGGCGTAAGCCTTACGCAGCGAAGCTTTTAAATCTTCCTTATCTCCAGATTGGAATAGAAAGCCGGTTTCGCCATCTTTGATCGCCTCAATTGCATCGGCAAAAGCCGAGGCTACGACGGGTTTTCCCATCGCCATATATTCGTAAATCTTTAACGGGGAATGGTACATCGTCCCGATTTGTAATTGTTGATGTCCCGAATAACCGACATCAAATCCGGCAATATAATCGGGAACCGCATTACCCGGAACTTGACCCACAAACTTAACATTCCCCGCCAATTCCAAATCCAACGCTTTCGCCATCCACTCTTTTTGCATTTGACCGCTACCGACAACAGTCAAAGAAATATCTAACCCTTCATCGCGCAACTCGCGCAAAACTTCCAGCAGAAAATCTAATCGCTGCCAAACATAAAGATTGCCCACAAACCCAATCGTGAAGCCATCAAAAAATCGCTTTGGTTTGGCAGTTTCCGGATTAAAAACATCCGTATCCACACTGCTGGGAACCACCAAAACCTTCTCAGCCGGTATCCCACCTTCCCGGACTAAAATATCCTTCAACGCCTCCGTAATCGTGACAACTAAATCGCAATCTCGGTAAACCTTAAGCTCTCTTTCCCGCGCCAACTTTTTCAGGAAAACATTTTGCCGTTCCGCCTCCACCTCATAAAACAAAGGTCGGTGAGTTTCCACAACCCAAGGAATCTCATACTCCTTAAAAATCCAACCCAAAGAACCCAAAGCCGCATTATATTCGTAAACTAAATCGACCTTACCATTCAACTCATTCCACGCCTTCCGGGCATTAACAAAATTCAGCCCCAGACGCACCAAATCGATTAAAAAGATCTTCCAAACCTTACTATTAACTGCTGGTTCCGACTCTTCCGTCACCCACTTGCGAGGCACGCGATCGCCCGCAATAAAAGAATTAACTTTCCACCCCAAAGACTCAAACCCCTTAACAATACCCAAAACCCGAGTTCTAGGCCCACTAACCGCCGCCTCCGGTAAAGTAGAAATACGCGGCGCACCCGATAAATAACCAACTCTATTTTTCAACATCTTCCTCATCTCCCTTTCACTTCTCTTCTCTGCGTCCTCTGCGCCTCTGCGGTTCAAAAAAACTTACTTCTGAATCGCCACAGCAGGATGTTCCAACCACTTAAACACCGAAGCCACAACCAACCGCACATAGGGCGAAGCCCAATAAATCAACCAAAAAGCACCCGCATGTCTGCGGGCAAACTCCTGCCAAACACGGGGTTGCAAACCTCCCTTTAACTTATCTGCTTTCTTAAACCGTTCAATCAAAGATAAATTTGGATCGTTCCAGCTTCCTTGAATCGGATTTCTACTGCAAGTCCCGATAAAACCCGGTGCAATCCAAACCGAAAAACCCAACTGACGCGCCCTCAAACCATAGTCCCAATCTCCAAACTCGTGGGTAAAAATATCGCCATCGATCGTCCCCACCCGCGAGGCAATGATATGAGGAATTAACACGCAATTCCCGCACATCGTTTCGCATTCTTGGGGCTGTTCTGTTGGCGGTAACAAACTAAAATTCAGCCGACGCCAGCGACTCTGCCGCACCATACCGCCATAAGTTAATTCCCTCGAAATTGGGTCTTGCGTTGACCCAACCACAATCGAATTAGGATGACTTTGATAGGTATTTAATAGCTGCCGCAAAGCATTGGGCGCAAGTTTAGTATCGTCATTTAGCCACAAATAAAAGTCATATTTTGCCTCCAGTGCGGTAGAAAACGCCAACTGCATCCCACCGCCCCAGAACAGGTTGCCATTCCCCTGAAGGATTTTAACTGCCGGATAGCTGGCGCTGACTGCCGCTGAAGTGCCGTCAGAACTCCCGTCATCCACCAAATAAATATCGCTAGAGATGTCTTGGGCGTAAATGGCTGCAAGACAGGTTAAGGTTGTATCGCGGCGGTTGTGACAACTCATGAGAACCGCTATGCGGGGTTGACTCATGTTCCAAGGACTCCCAAAAGTGTTTACTATAGCGGTATTAAAACCTGCTACAGATTTTGCTAGGGGTATTATTCCCAGAGGGATAACTTTTCTAACACCGGGTTGTATGGGTTCCGATCAAATTGCCAAAAAAATCGCCAAACCCGTTGTAGCGATCGCGCTGTCGGTTTTAGCGATCGCCACGAATATCTCCCCCACCCAGGCGCAGCGCCGACTTGCGCCCGATGCTTATCGATTGGGGGCGGGCGATCGCATCCGCATCGATAACGGCGACTTACCCCAACAAAGCGGCGAGTACGTCGTCCCCACCGATGGTGTATTAAACCTCCCCCTGATCGGCAGCGTATCAATTTTGGGACTGACTCTAGAACAAGCAGATCGCGCTATCACCGCCCGATACAACCGCATTCTCAAAGAACCCGACATTTCAATTAGACTTTTAGAACCGCGTCCGATTAACATTGCCATTTCTGGCGAAATTAATAACCCCGGTTCCTACACCATCCCCGTCATCGGTAGAGAACCTGGAATTCGCTACCCAACGGTAACTCAAGTCATCCAGCAAGCAGGGGGAATTACTCAATCTGCCGATATTAGTCGCGTCCAAATCCGCCGCAGACAAGGCAGAAGTACGACAATTAATATCAGAGCATTTTTACAGAATGGCAACCCGAATCAAGACATTACTTTGCGCGATGGCGATACTATTTTTATTCCCACCGCCACCCGCGTCACTCCCAACCAAGCGCGCCAATTAGCGACAACCAGCATTTCCACCGATGTTAATAAACCCCGCACCGTTTCGATTTTAGGCGAAGTCACCCGTCCCGGTTCCTACGTTGTTTTGGGCGGCAATACTCAAATCGATCGGACAACGGCGGGTTTACCAACTATCACCCGCGCGCTGCAAATAGCAGGGGGAATTACACCCGCTGCCGATATTCGCAACATTCAAGTTCGTCGCCCTACTAAAGCGGGAAGATCGCAAGTTTTTCGGGTAAATTTGTGGCAATTTTTGCAAGCGGGAGAT
>CAYXCW010000009.1:57843-78351 GCA_964463555.1 uncultured bacterium | reverse complement strand
GTAAATTTGTGGCAATTTTTGCAAGCGGGAGATACAAGTCAAGATTTGCTTTTAGAAGATGGGGATACTGTATTTATTCCTGCTGCAACTACGTTTAATCCTGCCGAAGCAAGGCGACTCGATAACGTTAGCTTTTCCAGAGATATTACCAAACCCCGATCCGTTTCTGTTTTGGGGGAAATTACCCGCCCCGGTTCCTACGTCGTGATTGGCGGCGATACGCAAATTGACCGCACGACGGCAGGGGCGCCAACTTTAACCCGCGCGCTTCAGCTAGCAGGAGGAGTGACGCCTTTATCGGATATTCGCAATATCCAGTTGCGCCGCCCGAATCAATTTGGCGGCGAACAAGTTTTTAACATCAATCTGTGGCAATTTTTGCAAACTGGTGATTCAAGTCAAGATTTCCTGTTAGAAGATGGGGATACTATATTTATTCCCACCTTGACAACGTTTAATCCTACCGAAGCGCGGTTGTTAGCAACTGCTAGTTTTGCCGCCGATTTAACTAAACCCCGCACTGTAGCAGTAGTGGGAGAAGTTAAACGTCCTGGACCTTACGTTGTCTTGGGAGGCGATACCCAAATCGACCGCACAACGGGTGGATTTCCCACCGTGGTGCGGGCAATTCAACTAGCAGGAGGAATTACACCGGGTGCAGATGTTCGCAACATCCAAGTTCGCCGTCCTAGTCGCGCTGGAGTTGAACAAATTATTCAGGTTAATTTCTGGCAATTGTTGCAAGCGGGAGATTTCAGCCAAGATGCGATTTTACAAGAAGGAGATACAGTTTTTGTCCCTACCGCAACTGAAATTAACCCGGCGGAAGTTTCCCAATTAGCGGCGTCGAGTCTTTCCCCGGCGAGAATTACTGTGCGCGTGGTGGGAGAAGTGGGAAAACCGGGAACAATAGAAGTACCGCCCAATACGACATTGAGTCAAGCATTGTTAGCAGCAGGAGGAATTAATCGCGATCGCGGCAAGAAAAGCGAGGTGGAATTAATTCGTTTAAATCCCAATGGGACGATTACTCAGCAAGCAATTGCTGTCGATTTGGCTCAAGGAATTGACAGTAAAACCAATCCCTTAGTTCGCGATCAAGATATTATTGTCGTCAACCGTTCTAGTTTAGCCAGAATTGCCGATGCTTTAACGATTGGTGTGGGAGGTGGTGGATTATCCCCGATTTTCAGAATCTTGGAAATTCTCCGAAACATTAGACTTTTTTAAATAGGTGTAAGCAATGAATTCAAATCCCCAATTTCAAATTTCATCTAAGCGCAATGGCAAGCTGTCGCAGTCATTAAATCAGCGCTATGCTAACGCAGTTGAAAACAGCGATGAAGAGAAAGTTCTGAAGGAAATAAAGAAACTTGTTGCCGCCGGACAGCGGCGCGCCGTAGTTATTATTGCGGGTGCGATCGCATCCAGCAGCGCTATGGTTTTCTTCTTCTCTACTCGCCCTCCCATCTATCAAGGAAAATTTCAACTTTTGGTCGAACCCGTCACGGCGGCAGAAAATAAATTACTATCGGTGGTTTCCCAAACTTTAGGCATCACCAATCCCAAAACTAACGAAAGTTTGGACTATGAAAGTCAGATTCGCGTGTTAAGAAGCCCGCGATTAATGATGCCAATAATCGAAAATATTAGAAATAAATATCCAGATGTTGATAAAAATTTTACCGAACAGATCAAAATAGAAAGGATAATGAAAGAAGATGAAGGAACGAAAATATTAGAAATAAGCTACAGCGATAAAAACCCGAATAAAGTTCAATTTGTATTAGATGAAATTTCCAAAGCTTATTTAAAATATAGCCGCGAAGACCGCCACAGCTATCTGAGTCAAGGACTGGGATTTATTGAAAATCAGATTCCCCAAATGCAGCAGCAAGTCGATACCTTGGGGAAAAGATTGCAAGCTTTACGCCAGCAATATAACCTAGTCGATCCGGCAATTCAAGATAGATACCTGTCAGAACAAGCGAATGCAATTGTAAAAGAGCGAGTCGATATACAAATGAAATTGGCTCAAAGTCGGTCGGTTTATACGATGCTGCAACAACTGTATAATGAAGGAAATTATGCAGCAGTTTTGAGTCAAGATAACGAAGCTTACAATAAATTGATTGCACAAATTCACGAACTTGATAAAGAAATAGAAGCGACGAGTGCGCGGTTTCGGGAAGAAAGTAAAACCATGCGGGTTTTGCGGGAACAAGAAAGAGAATTGAGAGAGCGATCGCAAAAAGAAGCCCTCAACATATTACAAAAGGCAAAAAGCGAAGTAGAAGCATTAGAAACCCGCCAGCAAATCGTTGTCGATGCCGAAAATCGTTTAAGACAAAGAGTCAGTCAATTACCCGCAATTACCCGCGAAGCCAATCAATTAGAAGCTAAATTACAAGTATCCAACCAAACCTTAAATCAACTATTAGCCAAGCGCGATCAATTGCGGATCGAAGCCGCACAGCAAGAAATCCCTTGGCAATTAATCGCCCCTCCGGAAATCCCCCGCGATCAAAACGGTAAGCCAATTAAAGCAAAACTGAGCAAAAAACACTTAGCTTTAATAGTCATTGTCGGCTTAGTTGTTGGGTTAATGCTGGGTTTTGTTATCGAAGTCATCAACAATGTTTTTCACACCCCCGATGAAGTGGAAGACGAAACAAAGCTGCCAGTAATAGGCATCATTCCTTTCGCCAGAAAAGTCAGAAAACCAATCAATAAAGTAGAGAGATTTGCCTTTTTAACCGCAGCAATCAAACGGCTTTTGCCCAGAAAAGAAAAACAGGGAGATTCTCCAGTAATAGAAGCATTTCGTTCGCTTTATACCAATGTCAGATTATTAACACCCGATACAGTTATCCATTCTTTAGTAGTAGGTTCGGCGACGCCAGCAGAAGGAAAAACAACCGTTGCAGTATACCTAGCACAAACCGCCGCCGCCATCGGACAGCGCGTGTTACTGGTAGATGCCGATTTGCGCCGTCCTAAAGTTCACGTACAATTAAGCTTACCTAACGAACAAGGACTGAGCGATATACTGACTAAGGATATAGGATTGAACGATGCGATCGCCCGTGTATCCCCAGAAGAAAATCTGTTTGTCTTAACCGCCGGTACTATCCCCAAAGATCCGATTAAACTACTTTCTTCGGAAAAAATGCGCGATTTAATGGAGCAATTTCAATCATTTTTCGACCTAGTTATTTACGACACCCCGCCTTTAGTTGGTTTAGCAGATAGCAACTTACTAGCAGCACATTCCGATGGCATTGTCCTAGTTGTCGGACTGCAAAAAACAGACCGTTCCATGTTAATCAAAGCCTTAGATGGATTATCAATTGCCGGTGCTTCGGTTTTTGGCGTCGTTGCCAATGGAATCAAAGGATATAAACCCAAAGAGTATTCGACTTATTATCGGCGATGAGCGTTACATTTTTGTTGCTTGCCTATCTTTTTAGTGCTTAACCAGCAAATGTGATGTTCAATACTAAATCCGCTTTCATTACCCCTTTGATGCCGAACGACTGAAGTCGCGCCTACACAAGCAAAGACCGCCTGCGCGGTCTATAAGAATAAAGGGGGTGGTTAACCCGGATTTGGTAGAATACATATTTGGGCTGCTTGACGTTATCTGTGGAGACAGCAGTTTGAGACCTATCTCTAGGACAGCATTGAGATTTTGGTGGTAAGTTGGGCTATGTTGATTGAGCATTTCAACCCATGATATTGGAAGTTGCTATTCTTGAGGTTAAACCCGATCTAACTGAAGAATTTGAAGCTGCATTCAAAACAGCTTCAAAGATTATTGTTTCTATGTCAGGCTATATGTCCCATGAGCTTCAACGATGTCTAGAAACTAGAAATCGTTATATTCTGCTTGTACGTTGGCAGCAATTAGAAGACCATACCGTTGGATTTCGACAATCGCCAAAATATCAAGCGTGGCGCTCCCTACTCCACCACTTCTACGATCCATTTCCAACTGTGGAGCATTATGAAAGCGTTTTGTTTAACTCTGGCTCTTCTCTTACACTCCACTAATCTGCACAAACACAGTTCTTTTTCTCGGCCCATCCAAATCGAAAAATAACACAGATTGGTAAGTCCCCAAACCCAATTGACCATCTACAACCGGAATTACTTCACTCGTACTCAAAGTCATTGCCATCAAGTGTGAGTGAGCATTCATCGGTTCATCCGGCGGAATATTTGGTCTTAAATGCAAGTCATTATGCAAATATTTATCCGATTCAGGCGCTAACTTTCTCAGATAGGCTTTAATATCTTCGAGCAACCTTTCCTCATATTCATTAATCGCCAAAGCCGTAGTCGTGTGACGGGAAAACACTAAAACCTGACCCGTTTTGATCCCACTAGCCTCTAGAATTTTGGTCAAATAAGGCGTAATATTATAGATATTGATTCCAGAATCTGTTTCTAATTTAAAAATCTCATTTATAATCTGCATAAGTAGTGTCTCTCTTTTCTTTTCACCCCGGTTCGTGCGTCTGGAGCGGTTGATTAAACAATAGCATAATTCTGCAATAACCTATGCCTGATACCCTAAACTATTGGTTAATGAAATCAGAACCTAATGTATACAGCATTTCTGATTTACAGCGAGAACATCAAACAATTTGGGAAGGAGTTCGCAATTACCAGGCGCGCAACTTTTTGCGGAAAATGAAAGTAGGAGATTTAGCTTTTTTCTATCACTCGAATGCAACGCCCCCAGGCATTGCGGGATTAATGCGGATTGTCAAAAGTAACATCGTAGACCCAACTCAGTTTGATTTTAACAGTAAATACTATGATGAAAAATCTACTCAAGATTCCCCAAGGTGGCAGACAGTTGAAGTGGAATTTGTTGAAGCTTTCCCAACAATTTTATCTTTGGAAACACTCAAAGAAAAGTTTAGCGACGAAGAGTTATTAGTAGTCAAACGAGGTAATCGATTATCGGTGATGCCAGTGGCAGAAAAAGTAGCTGAGAAAATTATAGCGATCGCTAGCCAAATCCCATAGGCTCTTACCCTAAAAAAAGGAAAAATAAACTTCCCTAATTCGCAATCCTCTCTTAGAAACCGGGTTTCTTCGGAGAGCTTTCATTTCATAAATGATTTTTTACAGAAACCCGGTTTCTTTGGGTAACTGTCCACTGTCCACTGTCCACTGTCCACTGTCCACTGTCAACTGTTTAACCGCAATAGGCTTGCACCATCACCGGCAGCGTCACGATAAATGTCGTGCCAACTCCGACTTCACTTTGCACCGAAATTTCACCGCCATGCGCCTCTACGCACCTTTTGACAATGGCTAATCCTAACCCAGTACCGGGAATAGTATCGACATTACTCGCGCGATGGAAAGGTTGAAACAGTCGTTCTTTGTCTTCTTCTGGAATGCCAATTCCTTGGTCTTGAATCCGGAAAATAACTATTTTTTCTTGACCAATTAGTTCAAACCGAATTATACCGCCTTCAGGTGAATATTTAATCGAGTTGGCGAGTAGATTGGTCAAAATATGCCGCAGCAGATTTTCATCCCATAGCGCCTCGGCAAATCCGCCACCCGTGCTAAAAACTAGCTGATGTTTCTCGCCTATACTAAGTTCTAGCTCTTCAATTAAATCGTGGCAAAATAGTTTTAAAGCTAGAGGAGCGGGGCGAAACTCAAATTTACCAGCATCGGCTTTACCTAGTACTAAAGCTTCGTCCAATAACTGCGCCATGTTTTTGATGGCTGAGCGAATTAATTGGTAATGAGCGTGTTTTTTTTCCTGGGTTAACTTTTTTTCGTGGTGTTGCAGAAATCCAGCCGAAAGCAGAATCGCATTTAAAGGATTGCGGAAATCGTGTGACAGCATCGAGACGAATTCAGATTTGAGTTGATTGATTTCTTTGGCTTTCATTAACTCAGCAGTTCGTTCCTCAACGCGAGTTTCTAAGGTTCTATTTAATTCGCGTAAGGATTCTGACATTTGCTTGCGTTCGATCGCATAATAGAGCGATCGCACCAACAATTGCGAATTTACCTGCCGCTTGACGAGATAATCTTGCGCCCCTTGGCGCACCGCCTCTATCGCCAGTTCGTCATCGTTGGTATTCGTTAGCACCACAATCGGTATGCTAGGGGCAAGACTTATCAGCGGCGGCAGGGAGGCTAATCCTTGACTGTCTGGTAGGGTTAAATCCAACAAAATCGCATCAAAAGAATCTTGATTTAGTTGTTCAATTGCTTCCCGCAATCGCTTCACATGCACCAGACTAAACTCCTTGGACTTCGCTTGCTGCAAAAACTCTTCCAACAGTCTAGCTTCTGCCAGACTATCTTCAATCAACAAGATTTTTAGCGCGCTTGCAAGCATATTCTTTTGGTTCTTCCCTTTCTCCTCCTTTGATAGTCTGCCCAATCTAAAATTTAAAATTACAATCCAAAATCCTATGACTCCGACGGTAAAGTAACTGTTGCTAGCCAAAAATCTTCAATCCCCTTAACTATTTTAAATAGTTCGTTGAGATTGCGGGATTTGGTGATGTAGCAATTGACGTGCAATTCGTAGCTGTGGTGAATATCCTCCTCATTTCTAGAAGTTGTCAGTACTACGACGGGAATGCGTTTCAAGTCCGGATCGGCTTTAATTTCTGCTAGCACTTCTCGACCATCTTTTTTGGGCAAGTTTAAATCTAGCAAGATTAGGTCAGGACGCAATGCTTCAGTATACTCGCCTTCGCGGCGGAGATATGCGATCGCGTCCATCCCATTCCTCACCGCCACCACCTGGTGGGACACCGAGCTATCTTTCAATGCCTCTTGTATTAAACGAATATCTGCCTTATTGTCCTCTACCAAAAAGATTATTTTGGGTCTTTCGCCGCTTTCTACGCTCACCATAAACCTCCGGGAGTCTGGAAGCTCCCGCGCTTCAGACGGGAGAGGAAAGACGACGCGGCGAATTTATTCGCCGTTTTCTTCCTAGAATGCATAGCTGTAACCATCCTTTCGATGAACTTGAGAGCAATATCTGTGACTGATTCCTGATATTCTCCCAGCCTTTGTTGCAATATCAAAGCTGCCAGTTGCCCTACAAAGAACTCGACCAATGTAAGTACCAATTTTCTTGCCGCAAGTGACAACGGCTTGGTTTCTAACCAACGAATCGCACACTCTTACTCTGAACGTAGCCCAAAGGCTTAGGCTGGTCAGCTACCTGAAACGGGAGGCACGAGGCCACCGCGCTTCAGCCGGGGGTGCTGACGCTCGCGTCCTCCGACTGGAATTGTAAAATAAAAAGTTGCGCCCTCTCCTAATTCTGACTCAACCCAGATCCGACCTCGGTGACACTCCACAATCTTTTTACAAATCGCTAGTCCCATCCCCGTACCTGGGTATTCATCCCGCGCGTGCAGGCGTTGAAAAATCACAAAAATGCGCTCGGAAAATTGCGGTTCAATCCCAATCCCGTTATCCTTGACTGAAAATAACCACGCATCTTCTAAACGAGTTGCTCCTAAGTGAATTACAGGCGTTTCTTCGCTGCGGAATTTAATCGCATTGCCGATCAAATTTTGGAATAGCTGCATCATTTGCGTGCTATCCGCCATCACCGTTGGCATGGGATCGTGAGTAATAATTGCGCCATTTTCACCGATGCGTCGCCGCAGATTGCTCAGCGCTTTATCCAAGGATTTTTCCACATCAGTCAGCTTAAATTCGCTGCCTTGAATATCTACCTTTGAATAAGCCAACACGTCATCAATCAAAGTTTGCATCAAGCTGACTCCCTCAACGGTAAAGCTAATAAATTCTTTAGCATCTTCGTCGAGTTGGTCGCAATAACGCATCTCTAACAGTTGCACGTAATTCGCTACTTGATTGAGCGGTTCTTGTAAGTCGTGAGATGCTACATAAGCAAACTTTTTCAGTTCCGCGTTGGAACGTTCTAAATCTTGCGCTAATTGAGCCAGTTCATCGGCTTGACGCAGCACGATGTTAATAATTGCCTTTCTCAATTCCAGTGCCGTTCTGACTTCTACCTGTTTCCAGGGAAGTGATGTTAACCGCACGGTTTCTTTCCACAATTCAAATGATTTACGCGGACACAGGCGTAAATTTCCGTCGGCGCGATTTAATTCATACGCCTGATTCGGGTTGCCTCCCCAATTGACCGTTTTAATTACTTCTGGTCGGAACCATAAAACGTAGTTCTTCTTAGAAATAGCAATCGCTAGCAAGCCGCTGGCAACGTTTTTAAACTTCTCGGCATCGGGATAAATCTTGGGTAAAGAATCGGTGTAGAAGACTTCTTCTTGAACGTTATTCTTTAGCCATTGGACTAAGAAATTCAAATCTTCTTCTTTGGGAGTCTCGCCGATAGTGGCAATATAACTGCCAAAACAGACGGCAGCACCAGTAGCGCTGGCTAAGTCGAGCAGATTTGGCTGGTGTTTGAGTAACCCCTCAACAAAGTTTTCTTCTTGGGACATGTATTCAATCAAGGCTGATTGAACGTAGTTTAATTTCATCTGATAGCCATAATCTTCGGTTTCTTCTTTCGCCGAGATTTCCGCAAATACTACTCGTCCCAAGAATTCGCACGCTTTCCGTAACTCGTAAGATACGTGTTTGGGCGTTTGATGGTGACAAGCAATCAATCCCCAGAGTTTTTGGTCTTTCATTAAAGAAATTGTCAGCGAAGCCCCAACTCCCATATTGTGCAGGTATTCCATATGGCAGTCAGCCGCACTTCTGAGCAGTGAAAATGTTAAATCGAGCCGTTGTCCGCTGATGGGATTATCAGTGGGAAAAAGCCCAATGGGTTGCGCTTTGGTATCCGGGATTAATCTGATCCAATTCGAGGTAAAAAATGTTCTGGCTGGTTTGGGAATATCTGACTCTGGGTAATGCAAACCCAGGTAAGATTCCATGCTGTCTAATTTTTCTTCGGCGATGACGGCTCCATGTCCATCGTCATCAAATTTATACAGCATCACCCGGTCAAACCCAGTGACTTTTCGGACTTCCTGGACAATAATTTGACAAAAGTCGCGCAGGTTAGCTGTTTTTTCTAATTGGTTAATCGATGCCCTCGCTAAATGATAAAAGCTGAGGAACGGAATGCTTTCTTGTGAGAACGTCGGCTCTAGTTCCAAAATCAGAAAGCCATCTTTGTTGCGATGAAACAGCGCATCAAATACTAGATAATTATCGCCTTGGGTGCGCGCCCAAACTTTGGTGGGATTGATGTAATCAAAATTTTCGTCGGTTAATCCGGCTTTAATTTTCTCTACTTGATAGGGATCTAGGATTTCTTCTAGAGGCTTTTCCAGTATTTCTGCGGGCGATATGCCAAAAACTGAGTAGCTATTGCTACTTGCTTGTAATATTTTTAATTCTGGTTCTTCTAATACGAATAAAACCCCGTGAGGCTGAATTTGCCCCGATAGCTGAGTGGCTAGCTGCATGGCTTCTTGTTCCAAGCTAGCCAAATTAATCTCTTGTCCTTGTAGGTCGATGTCTATCATGATTTTTCTCCGTTATCGGGGTGACAAAAATACCTATTGAGTTCAACATCGAGATGGCGATCGCATGACTCCTTCGATGTCACTCCCCCAGCACTCTCAAACTTTCTTGCAGACGCTCAAACCAATGCTGATGCTAAAATCTCGTTGCCTTCAATTGCACTCAAAATTTTCTGATTCGTTTTGCAGCGTGTTGCCCATCTGCTTGCGTTAAATAGCATAGCACGGGAACTTTCCTTGCCTGCCGATCGTAATGTAAAAAATTGTACAAAACAGAGAACTCTTCTGTTTCTGATGCGGCTGCGAGGCTAAGGGCAGGATAGGGATTTTTAGCCAAAATTTGCCCTTTTTTAGCGAGTGAAGCGATCGCTCAATGTAAAAATTTATGTGCGATTCGTAACGCATGAAAATATCTTTTCTTATTTAGATAAACTCAACACCAGAAACTCTGTTTCTTCGATAATACCTTCGCTCATCGTTGGAAATGCCCCCAGGTTCAAACCTGGGGCTAGACAAACAAAGCCCGCCGACGCGGGCTAAAATTCTCGCAGGCTGCGGAGGCAGCCTTTGTTTGTATAGCGATACCCTTGAGGGTATCGCGCTTTTTGGCGACTATGCTTTAATTAAGCCGCCAAACCGCTGTGTCTGAGTAAGGGTGTGACGGAAGGTTCGCGTCCTCGGAAGGCTTTAAAGACTTCCATTGGGTGTAAACTTCCTCCTAGAGCGAGGACGGTATTGCGGAAGCGAGATCCGGTGGTGGCTATAGCTTCTTCCCGATCCAAACCAGCTTCTTCAAACGCGGCAAATGCATCTGCACTCAATACTTCAGCCCATTTATAGCTGTAATAACCCGCTGCATAACCACCGGCGAAAATATGCCCGAAGCTGCATAAAAAGCCATCTTCGGGTAAAGGTGACAAAACCGTGGTGGTTTTGGCGAGGCGACGACGGACATCGGTTGGCTTTTCTGCGCCACCGGGTTGATAGCGATGGTGCAATTCTAAGTCCACCAAGCTAAAGTGCAACTGGCGCAGCATCGCACTACCGCTCATATAAGTGCGCGCTGCCAATAGTTTTTGGTAATAATGCTCTGGTAGCGATTCCCCTGTTTCGTAATGTTTCGCCATTCCCATTAAAGTGGGTCGTTCGTAACACCAGTTTTCCATAAACTGACTCGGCAGTTCTACTGCATCCCATTCAACGTTATTGATGCCCGATGCTTTGGGATAATCTACCTTGGTCAGCATGTGTTGCAAACCGTGTCCGAATTCGTGGAATAAAGTTTCCACTTCGCCAAAGGTCATCAAGCTGGGTTTACCATCGACTGGGGGACTTTGATTGCAGACTAAATACGCGACAGGTAACCTGGTTTGATGCGTACCCGCTTCGATAATTTTGGCGCGCACGATGCACTCATCCATCCAAGCACCGCCGCGCTTTTCTGCTGGACGACTGTAGGGATCTAAATAGAAGTATGCGATCGCATTCCCCGTTTCATCCGCTACTTGGAAATATCGTACATCCTCGTGCCATACTGGTGCTTGACCATCGGCAGCAGTTATAGTAATTCCAAACAACCGCTTGGCTAAAGCAAACAAACCATCTAACACTTGCGGTAACGGAAAATAAGGGCGCAATTCTTCCGCACTAAAGGCAAATTTTTCTTCCCGCTGTCTTTCCGACCAAAATGCGATATCCCAATGTTTTAAGTCTCCCGCTTCAGCAGCACCTTTCGATGCCGCAAAAGCTTTGAGTTCTGCCAATTCCTTGTTAGCCGCATCGTAACTAACACGACGCAGTTCTTCTAGCAGCGCTTCTACTGCATCGACGTTGGGAGCCATTTTACTGGCTAAACTTAATTCGGCATAGCTGTTAAAACCGAGTAGCTGCGCCTGTTTTTGACGCAGTTCTAATATGCGTTCTAGTAGCGGATTGTTATCTAAATCTCCGCTAGCAGCGCGACTGATATAAGCTTTGTAGATTTTTTCCCGCAACTCGCGTCTAGTGCTGTGCTGCATGAAGGGAAAATAACTGGGGAAATCCAAAGTGATGCGCCAAGGGCCATTTTCTGGGGTGGCGTTTTCTGCTCCGACGGCGCGGGCAGAAGAAGCAGCTAAACTGAGTAAGCTGGGCGGTAACCCATCAACTTCTTCTTTACTTGTGAGGGTGAGACTAAAAGCTTTAGTCCCGTCTAAAACGTGGTTCGAGAATTTAGTAGAAAGTTCTGCTAGTTCGAGTTGAATTTGGTTAAATTCTTCTCGCTTTTCTCCTTCAAATCCTACCCCCGATAGTTCCGCATCTCGGATCGCCGCTTCTACAATCCGCTGTTGTGCCGACTCTAAACTTTCCCAAGTATCGCCCGCCCGCAATGCCTTAAACGCTTCGTAGATCGGTTTGCTTTGGCTAAGCTTGTTGGAAAATTGTACAACTAGAGGCTGTATCGTTTCGTGAGCTTGGCGCAGTTCGGGGCTATTTTTCACACCCATCAAATGATTTACTACACCCCAACTCCAATTTAAGCGTTCTATCAATCTATCTAAAGGTTCAACCAAGCCGCTCCAACTTGGTGTTATGCTGGCCTCCAATCTGGCAAGTTCTGAGTCTAGTTCAGCCAGTAGCTGGGTTATTGCAGGTACCACATGCTTTGGCTCAATCGCATCAAACGGGGGCAACCCTTTGCCTGTTAATAACGGGTTATCGGTGACGGTGGTAGTTGCAATCATGGGTGGTTTTTATACCAATTGAAAGTTAATTGTCAGTGAATTCTCCCAGCTTATCCCTTCCGCGTAGGTTGGGGGAGAGGTAGCAACTTCAGGTCGAGACGCAAAAGTCGTCCGGAATTTAAGGCTGAGCTATATCCTAGCCTTACCGGACTCAATGCGGCTACTTCTATCCTAGAGGACTTTAGCCAGAACGGCTGTTACCTGAAAATCGGGGTTCAACTTGCTAGCTGGTAATGAATAATACTCGTACATCCCGTCAAGGTTGCGAGTTGTTATGGCAATGATACCTATGATGGTGCCGGTTTGTAGAGGGGAATTTTTGGTGCGATCGCACCAAAATGTAGGGGCGGGTTTTACCAAGAAGCTTTGGCAAAAACTTTCAATTTCTCTCAACCCGCCCTCCCCAAGTGTTTTGCATTAGAAACCGGGTTTCTTGGTGGATCTCTCGCTGACAAACCAACGATTAATCAATAGAAACCCGGTTTCTTTGCGTCAGGTAAGCGACAAAAGCTCATAGAATTTGGCGATCTTTGAGAAACCGATCAAATGTATCGCGGCAGGGCATCGAAGGCATTGCACCGGGTTTCGTAGCAGCGCAAGCACCCGCCGCCGCACCCCATATCACCGCTTGTCGCAAAGACTGCCCTTCGGTTAAACCTGCTACCAAACCCCCATTAAATGCATCCCCAGCAGCAGTTGTATCAATTGCTTCCACGGCAAATGCTGGCACAAAGAAACTCTCATCCTCTGTAGCACAGCAAACACCCAATGCCCCTAATTTGACAATCGCCGTTTTCACCCCCCGCTGACGCAATACCGCAGCAGCTTCCAATGCCGTTTCCGGATTATTAACGGGAAACCCAACTAATTGACTCGCTTCGATTTCATTTGGGGTAATAATATCAACCAGTTTATAAAGTTCTTTTGGAATATCTTTCTGCGCCGGTGCTGGATCTAAAATGACTCTTATTCCTGCTTTTTGTGCGGCTTTTGCAGCTAAAATTACTGCCAATAAAGGGATCTCAAATTGCAATAACAAAGCGGATGCATTGTCAAAAATATTGCTCAATTTTTCCACATCTTCAGTATTTACCCGGCCATTGGCACCGGGAACGACAATAATATTATTTTGTCCGCTATCTTCTACGGCAATAACTGCGACGCCGGAATGAGCTTCGCTATCGGTTAAGACGTAATCTGTAGATACGCCATAGGTTTGTAAACTGGCGATGAGTGAGTTACCTTCGGCATCTTTTCCCACCCTTCCCACCATACAAGTTGCGATACCCAATTTTGCTACTGCTACCGCTTGATTTGCGCCTTTTCCCCCCGGTGCGGTAAAAAAATCATGACCTAGTAGGGTTTCTCCCGGAATCGGTAACCGGGGTGTTTTTACTACTAAGTCCATATTGATGCTACCGAAAACAATTACTTTATTGGTCATGGTTTATATCATGTGCGCGGGGCTTTGGTATCGCGTGGGGAGCGGGTTTAACGATACCATAAACCGGGTTTCTGAGTCGATCTCTCTCGTCGAGCCACAATTTTCCACAGAAACCCGGTTTGTTTGGACACAATGGTTGGTAAAACCCGCCCTGATACCAGAAACCGGGTTTCTGAGTCGATCTCTCTCGTCGAGCCACAATTTTCCACAGAAACCCGGTTTGTTTGGACACAATGGTTGGTAAAACCCGCCCTGATACCAGAAACCGGGTTTCTGAGTAATTTTCCACAGAAACCCGGTTTCTTTGCTCAAACCTGCCCTACTACTTAATGTGATATTAGTAGTTATCGCGATATGCCTCCGGCACGCTTCGCGATCGCCGCAATTTGTTTTTCTATATTACCTCAAAAAAAACCCCTTCCAGTCGCAGTGAAGGGGCTAGAATGGACTTCTCAGGAGCGTACAATAGAAACAGAATAATGGCTAATAGTAGATGGTCAAATCTTCCCAAGCTCTATTAGCGATTAGCCAACAGCAATTTGAAGCGAATATTTATCGCTTTGTTGCCTAACTAGAATATGTTGTTAACTTTAAGGCTGATGTTTGTCAGGCTTATTTCACAGCTGTGTAGATCTTGTGTCAATATAGACGCTGTACCATGCAAGTATAAATAATTACCGTAGATTAATCCTGGCTCGGCTTTACTGGGGCAGCCAACATGCGATCGCCTACCCCCGCTTCTAACAATCGAGTTGCACCGATATTGCGGCTGAGTACCGCCAACCCTGCCAAATGTGCTTGCAAACCTGCCGTACTGGCACAGCAATCGGTAAATACAATCGGTTCAACGCCAATATCAAACAGATCCATCGCAATTTTTAACACGCACATATCAGTATCGATACCGACGACGTAAACTTTTTCTATACTTTGCTTGAGTAGGTAATCAGTTAATTCGTTTGGTAAACCGCAAAGTCCCGACTTAGAAAATACTCGCTCTTTGGTAGCAAAATTTGTTAGTTCTGGAACGATATTTGATTCTGGTTCGCAGTTGCAGCCATCCCAATTGAGAAAGCGATTGTAAGGGCCATCTGGTACGTTGATAAAGCGAGTAAATAATATCGGATCGTACTCGCCAGATTTGATTAATTTGGTAACCCTTTCCGGGATATGATGGGTAAAGTCGTTGATAAAACCAATTTGCACGTCAACGATGAGTAAGGGAGCGGACATAGGTAATTTTTCCTGTCGCGAGCTTGCCATAAAATATATCAACAACTCTGGAGCAAAAAACTATCTTAAGTCTAGTTTTGTTCGGCAAAATCTCCCCAGTCAATGCCTCGCATTAACCAGGGAGATATGACGTTAGGAATACTCAGAGCTTGCACCATTATCAACAAGCCTTGAAACCCTTGTTTCTTTACGAAAATTCAGGCTTTCAAGTTTAGCTATTCGCAAGAAACCCGGTTTTTAGCCCTGGTGCAAGATGTGAGAATAGATACAGCGATTCTCGCTGTTATGAGGTACAGCATTACTAATACTGAGCAAGATGGCGAAGTCATTAGTTCTATCTCCCTCAGCTCCCTCAGCTCCCTCAGCTCCCCCAGCTAGCGCGTGTACCTCATAACAGCGCAACCCGCTGTATATCTAGCGTCTGGTGGTATAAGAAGAACCGACTTCATCGGGTTCGCGGTAACGGGTGGGTGCTTCATTTTTGCGCCCTGCTAAACCAGCCAAACCAATTAAACCGAGTAAACCTAGCCAACCCCAATCAAAATCGTTATCGTCGTTAACAGCATCAACACCTTGGCGAGGAGTAGTTGTATAAGTATCCCCTGGGGTAGTGGTGGTTTGAGCTTGTGCGGGTAAACTTAAAGGTGCGACGGCTATAGTGGCGGCTAGAAGGCTAGCTTTAGCAATTTCGGTGAATTTCATAATTGTCTTTGCCTTTGTTTTCTTGTTTCTGATGTTTCTACCTTATCGGTTCACAACGCTAACTATCCTCAATCTCAGGCGGGAAATAACTGTTTTATTATCTGGTACTAAAGAAATAGAAAAATTGGCTGGTAGGTATATCTTTTTAAATAAAATTGGCTGAGGATAATATAAACTACAGGAATAGATGCTTTTAAACTTAAAAGGTTGGGCTAACTGTTAAAGATTATAAATTTGTCAATTAAAACACAGAGCAAGGCAGATGAAGCGGGTAAAATACCCGCTTCATCTGCGGTTTGGAAGCATCGCGCGGGGGCGGGTTTATCAACACAATTCGCTTTCGCTCAAAGGTATTTGGTAAAACCCGCCCCTACAACACCATTAACCAATTGAGTTCGATACGAAGGGACTTGATATTAGAGCATAATTAAACCGAGTCGCGCGCCCAGGGTAACTGCTTCGGTACGACTGGAAGCATTGAGTTTGCTCAAAATCGAAGCAACGTGGAATTTAACTGTATGTTCGGATATCCCCAGCCGCCGCGCAATGGTTTTATTTCCCATTCCTTCTGCTAACATTCCCAAAACTTCGATTTCGCGGGGAGTAAGTGCTTGTAGCGGGGAAGCTGGTAAGGTGCGTGCGGTAGAAGGTAAATTTGTTTGTAATGTTTCTACCGCATCGGGATGGAGGACAAAAAGTCCGGTAGCAACAGCAGCAACGGCGGCGATAATTTCGCTTTTGGTTGCGGATCTTGGTAGAATTGCTCGCACGCCTAAGCGTAATGCTTGCGATGTGGAAGTTAGAGAGTCGGTGAGGAGTGCGATCGCAGGTAAATCCTCGACATCCATCCCTAAAGCGAACAATTGTTCGGATAGTGCTTCATCTTCAACTCGATCCCAATCGAGCAGGATCGCATCGGGCGCATAAGTTTCAATTTGCTGCTGTAACGCAGTGGGCTGGGTTCCGACACTGCCGACTAAGGTAAAATCTGCGTGAGAGAGGAGAATGCTTTCTAAACCGGCGCGGGCGATCGCAGAATCCGCCGCCACCAAAACCCGCGTCACGCCGCCTCCGCCTCGCTAGCGCTACCCACGATGATATTGATGCGATCGCGCATTCCTTTGCGAATCAATTCCAGCGCTAGCACATTCCCCGGATTCATTTCTGACAGCACTCTCACCAAATCGTTTGGTGTCCTAAAATAATCATCCCCAGCTTTAATTAACACATCAAAGGGAGCAATCCCCGCCGCAAAAGCAGCGCTACCTTTAGTTACCGCCAAAACCAATAAACCCAAAATCCGCTGTCTACCCAAACTGACTAAAACGGGTTGAGTTGTTACCCCAAGAAAAGGACGCGGCGCGTTTTGTTTTTGCAAGAAACTTTCTACCGCATTACTCGGTATCGCCAGCGCCAAACCATGAGCAACCATACTATTAATACCGATAACGCGCCCGCGTGCATCAGCCAAAGGGCCACCAGAATTGCCAGGATAAAGTCGGATATCCGCTTGGACAAAATCGGGGAATTTTACACTTTGAGTTCTCCCCAAACGATTCTCCTCCCTTCCTCCTTGAAAAGGGGGAAGCCAGCGAGCAGATTTTGGATTAGAAACTTGCCCAACTGCGTGGATAATGCCAGTAGTAAATGCGCCGACTACACCTAAAGGATTGCCAACAGCTAACACCAACTCCCCAACTCGTAAATTATCTGAATTAGCGATAGTTGCAGCGGGCAAATTAGCAGCATTAACCTTAATCGCCGCCAAATCCCGCAGCGGATTTTGAGCAATAATTCCCCCTGTCAATACTCGCCCATCCCACAGCTCAACAGTTGCACTTAAACCGCGAACAACGTGAGCATTGGTAATAATTAATCCATCAGAACGCCAGATCGTACCAGATCCAACCCCATCACCTCCAGAACGAACTTGAACAGTAGAACGTCTCAAACTTGCTGCCACAAAAGCAAACTCATCAGTTAAAGACAAACTTAGCTCAGCCATAACCAATCCTTAAATTAAACAAGCCAACCGCTCAAAAAAATCCGTACATCCGCGTCAAAATCCGTGTCGTCATTCTTGTCGCACTCGTTCGCCAATGGTGACGATTAAATCAACCAAAGTCCCACCGCGAATAACCTGCACTTGCATCTTTTTACCGACGCTTTCCGAACCAAGCATGGCTAAAACATCATAGGTATCGTTAATCGGATGATTGTCGATTGATACAATCACATCGCCTAGCAACATGCCAGCTTGATCGGCTGGACCATTCGGTTCTATATTGACAGCGATCGCACCCCCAGCAGAGGACAAATTTAGCTGCTGTTTCAGCACATCTGGCAAGCGCACGGGTTGCATCCCTACGCCCAAATATCCCCGTTTAATATGTCCCGCTTCTAACAATTGATTCACCACCCGGTTAATAGTAGAAACCGGAATAGTGACATCGCTGCGACGGGATAAACCGGCGGTATTGATACCGACAACGCATCCAGAAGTATCGACTAAAGGCCCGCCATCCATACCGGGGTATAAAGTTAGATCGGGTAATAATAATTGGTCGATTTGACCGCCGCGCCAAGTGCGCCACGCGCCGCCTTTGGCGCTAACTACACCCCAACTGGCGGTTAGAGAGCGATCGCTAGATCTTCCCAACGCCAGCACGATATTACCCACTTTTAGCGAATCCACATCGCCGATTGTAGCAGTAGGAAAATCTGTCGTTTCTAGCCTTAAAACTGCTAAATCCGTACTCGTATCCCTTCCTGCTAAAGTAGCAGTAACCGTGCGATTATCGGGCAAAATAACGGTAATTTCGTCCTCGCGTCTAATAGTATGATCGGCAGTAACAATGACACCAGATCGCCAATGGACGCCACTAGAAGCCATCCGGTGTCTAGCATTGATGCCAATAACCGCCCCACCTGCGCGTTCAACCGCATCGGCTAAATTATTAGACAAGGTAACTATTGTGTTAGATTGATCGGCAGACATTTAACAACTCCATTTGGTAATGGGTAATTGGTAATGGGTAATTGGTAATTGGTAAGAACAATTTTCAATTCCCTCATGTCCTTAGAATGCCGTATTATCAAAACCAGCGCCATCGGTAAAATGGGCAGAAGCATACCTAGAAAAATGGCTAGGGGCATTTCTGCACTGACTATATTACGTGTAGGTGGTAAAATCTAGCCGGTTTTCTGGAATTGAATGGTAGCAAAATGTAGCTTAATACAGCGGATTGCTTTCTTAGTGAAGTAGAGCCTTAAGGCTTCGTTTGTGTAGCGGCACCGTTAACGGTGCCGCTACACAAACAAAGGCGTAGCTCATACGGTTGCAATCCGCTATAAACTTAATGGGAGAGTTAACGCGATGTCACCTGAAATTGAAACCGCCAGACTCAAATTTCGCCCATTTACCCTGGATGATGTGGATGCGCTGCATCAAATGTGGATTCATCCCGATGTGCGTAAATATCTTTGCGATGACAAAATAATACCCAGAGAGGAAGTTGCCTCCCTAATTGAAAAAAGTATCGCTTGCTTCCAGACTAATAATTTTGGTATTTGGGGAGTCTTTCTGCGGGAAAAAGAAATACTAATTGGTTTTGGAGGCTTTTGGTATTTTCACACCCCACCAGAATTGGAAATGATTTATGGAGTTGCACCTAAATATTGGAATCGGGGATATGCTACAGAAATTGCCAAAGCCACAATAAATTACGGTTTTGAACAACTGGGTTTCGAGCGCATTGTGGCAAATGCAGATGCACCTAATATCGCATCGTTGCGAGTGATGCAGAAAGCGGGAATGAAATTTGAAAAAGCAGCCAAAGTTAACAATCTAGACTTAGTTTTCTACTCAATATCGCGCGCTGAATGGAAGTGAGTTATGAAACTGCATAGATTTGAAGACGCGAGTCAATTTTACGAAAAAGTTAAAGACTATCTGCTAAACTACGAAGCCCATCACTGCTTGCTGTTTGGCATCATCGATACTTTGATTCACTATCCCCAAAGATACGACAAAAACCCCTATTTAGCATCCGTGGAAGATGGGGGAAAAGTGATAGCAGTTGCAGTTAAAACAGCACCTTATGCGGCAGTATTATCAAAGGTAGAAGATTTTGGTGCAATTGAAGCGATCGCATCCAACCTCCAGGCGCAAAAAGAACCCCTCCCCGGCGTCAATGCTTTGACAGAAGAAGCACTCGCCTTTGCTCAAACCTGGCAAAAACTGACAGGTGAACCTTACGAAATAGAAATGCAAATGCGAATACGTCAATTGCAAACCGTCGAATCAATTGCCAAATCTAGCGGTTATTTGCGATTGGCTAATGAGAGCGATCGCCAACTAATACTAGAATGGTATAAAGCCTTTGAACTCGATGCACTAGGAGAGAATCACGAACAGAGCGATCGCATAGTCGATTATCACCTTAAGCAAAATCATGCATATATTTGGGAAGATAAAATCCCCGTATCAATGGTTTTTGCTGGAGGTTCAACACCCAACGGAAAGCGCATTACGGCGGTATATACTCCACCCGAACATCGCCAAAAAGGTTATGCCACTTCCTGCGTCGCCGCACTCAGTCAAAAACTGCTAGATAGCGGTTGCAAATACTGCTTTCTCTTCACAGATTTAGCCAATCCCACATCCAATCACATCTATCATAAGATTGGTTATCGACCAGTCAGCAATTGGAGCAACTATTCATTTGTAGAGCCATGAAATAAATTTCATGCTCAAAGCTAAAACCTGTTAAAACAGGTTGAAAATTATCATTAACTCGTTCCCAGGCTCAACCTGGGTTGGAGCAACTATTCATTTGTAGAGCCATGAAATAAATTTCATGCTCAAAGCTAA
>CAYXCW010000009.1:30088-57743 GCA_964463555.1 uncultured bacterium | reverse complement strand
AACCTGTTAAAACAGGTTGAAAATTATCATTAACTCGTTCCCAGGTTCAACCTGGGAACGAAATTATAGAGGCTCTGCCTCGCTAACATCCGCACCCCGAAGCAAACTCCACACCAGCTCGTCAGTAAAATCAGGCACAACATTAAACGCCCCAGCTTCCAACAAAGCCAGAGGATTGTGAGTAGAAGCAATCCCAACAGTCAAAATACCCGCACCCACAGCCGAACGAATTCCCGAAGGAGAATCCTCAAAAACCAAACCTTGCTCTGGTGCAATATTTAACAAATTCAAACCCATTTTATACAAAGCTGGATCTGGTTTAGCCACTCGCACATCTTCAGCAATAAGAACCGGATTAAACGCTTCTGTTAACCCCAAAACCGAGAGCATAAGCTCAACATTTTTGCGAGGAGCATTAGTTACCAAAGCGCGTTTTAGATTGCATTCCTCCGTCCAAGCAAGAATCCGATCCAATCCCGCGACAGGTTTTAATTCCGATGCCAGCTCGCGAAACCGAGCTTCTTTATATTCAGATAACTGTAAATTTTCAGCCTCTGACAAATGAGGCAATATCTCTTTGATAATCAATGGGTTTAATCCCCCACTAATCCGAGTATCGTAAAAAGTTTGATCTATTTCTAAACCATAATCTTTCAAGATTTCTTTCCAAATCCTGTAATGCAAAGGATCGGTATTAACTAAAGTTCCGTCCAAATCGAATAAAATTGCAGCCAACATAGTCACCAAATCCAATAAAAACTGTATACATTCAACCCCACAGTTTTATTTTACTCCCTTCGCGCTGCTTCCATTACCTATCTCTTCTTTTCTCTTACCTCTGCGTCTCTGCGGTTCGTTAATTGTGTAACTTAGCATACATTTTTCTCAAATCAACGCACATAAGAAGCCCCATTGATATCGATAGTTGTACCAGTTGCATGAGGCGCTAAACCAGAAGCCAAAAAAGCGATAACATTAGCAACATCTTCCGGCGGGGCAATTTTTCCCATCGGAATATCGCGGGTAACAAAATCCTCGCCATAATCTTCGATAAACTTCTCCGCCATTTCTGTACGAACAAAACCAGGCGCAACAGCAAAAGCGAGGATATTATCCTTAGCAAATCCTCTTGCGATGCTGCGCGTCAGGGAAATAATTCCACCTTTAGATGCAGCATAATGCATATATTCCGGCGTATCGCCTCGAAAAGCGGCGCGACTGGCGACATTGATAATTGTCCCACCATTGCGACTTTTAAAATGATGAATTGCTTCGCGGCATAAATCGGCAACTGCAATTAAATTAACTTGTAAAGTTTTCTGCCAAACACTTGACCAAAGATCCAAATTGTCATCGACTCCGGCGGCTAACATAATTGCGGCATTGTTGACTAAAATATCAATGCGTCCTTGCCAGGATAGCGCCTCATTCCATAACGTTATTGCCCCATTTTCTTGGGTTAAATCTGCTTGCAATACATGGGCATTGCATCCAATGTCCCTGATGATTTCCTCAGCTTTATCCCGCTGACTAAAATAATGCAAAATCGTCATCGCCCCAGCATTTGCCAATGTCCGCACCGTCACCGCCCCAATACCCGATGATCCCCCCGTAACTAAGATTACTTTTCCCGTTAAATCGATCATAATTTCTCCTTAAAATTGTAGGTTGGGTTGACGTTACGAAACCCAACCCTTTGTAGTACTTCTGAGCAATTAGCCATTAGCAATTAGCCTTACAGCAGATTGCAAGCTCGTCTAGGTACAGCCTTTTGGCTTCGTTTGTGTAGCGGCACCCTTAAGGGTGCCCGCACACCGCTGTGATACCTCATGCGCGTGCAAACCGCTATAACTACTCAACAAACAGTTTAAACTGCTCGGCATCAATCCGTCCCGACTGATACAAAGTATCGGCAATCTCCGATATCGTCAACACGGCATGACCTCGATAACCATTTTCCTTTAATCTATCCTTGACGCCCTTTCCATGATCGATAAATACCACAATATCTTCCACATTCAATCCCACTGATTTAAGTTTTTCCGCTCCTTGCATCACGCTTTTACCGCTAATTAGAATATCATCGATCGCGACAACTTTTTCACCTACTTCAAAATGCCCTTCAACTAACCGTTTCGTTCCGTGTTCCTTAACTTCCTTGCGCGGAAATATCATCGGACGTTCCAAGCGCAAAGCTAACCCAGTCGCCGTTGGTAAAGAACCATAAGGAATTCCGGCAATGCGGTCAAATTCCAATTGTTTGAGAATCTCCGCGTATGCACCTAAAATTTGATGGAAGATTTGGGGTTTGGAAATAATAGTTCGCAGGTCGATATAGTATGGGAAAACCGCACCAGACGCTTGCACGTGTTCGCCAAAAATAATACAGCCCATGTCGAAAAGCTGTAAAATCAAATCTCGATGCGGGTCGGATTCTAAAAAGCAAACATTCGGCAACCATAAATCGCAAGTGGGATTTCCTTGTACAACCCGCTGACGCTCTTCATTTACAGTATCCCGTAACTTTTCTATTTCCTGTGATGGATGTTCAACAGTTAATAACTCGGTCGGAATTGGCACCAATAAACCCTGCCCTTCCGAATTTAAACCCGCTGACAATAATTTTGCCAAATCTTGTTCATCCGACCAATTTCCCTGCATTAAAATTAGGCGTTCCGGTGCCATTGCCCGCATCTTCGCTAAAATATCCGGCATCGCCGCACCGACTTTCAACCCCACTTGTTCCGGACTGCCCCAAGTTTGCGCTTCCTTGACAAGATGCAAGTAAAATGGTATATCTGCCGCTGGATGTTCTTGCAATACCGCCGCCGAAGCGTTAGCCGTTGCACAAAGGACAAAGACAGCCTTGTTGGGATAAACCAAAAATGGGGCTATCTGTTCGTGTCCGGCATAGGGTAAAACGGTACAAGCATCCACCAGCCAATTTTCAAATGCGGTACGGGCGAAGACGGTACTGGTATTAATATCGCTGTGTTTGGCATCCAAAATTACCGGGATGTGCGGAGGAATAGTCGCCAAAGTATGTTGGAGTAATTCTAAACCGGGGATACCCAGCGCTTGGTAAAAATCGAGGGTAAGTATATACGAACACACCAATTCTTCAGTTTCGGTGATGACGAATGGTAACCAGTCCCAGAGGTGGGGGAGGTATGATGAGCGATCGCTTCCCCACATCATCTCCGGATCGGGGTCAAGTGCCGCGTAAAGCAAGCTCTGATTGCGATCCATTGCCACAAGCAACTTATCAAAAAAATTCATACTTTAATCTCTTGACGCAAACCCGATTACCTTGTTAAGGTGAATAGTAATAGGAATATCATCAACAATCAATCAAAAACCCGCAAATGTATCATACCAGTTACTATTTTTATTTTTGGTATCCAGAGGTTCACCGGAAGTGAATCCAGTACCCCCTGGAAACCCCCGGTGAACCGCAGAACAAAATCTGCGGTTTTTTGTTTTAAAGGGGAAGGGCGGGTTTAGATAGATGGTTGGTGAATCCGATAAATTATTGGTGAAACCCGCCCCTACCATCCCATTACCCATTACCCATTACCCATTACCCATTACCAATGATGACACTCTACTCTAACTGGTTTTACGGCTTTTACTTTTGGCCCCGAATAAGTTCTGGGTAGATAGCATCATGCTGATGAATCGCGACACCCGGAACTTGAAAAAGCTCCGGGTTTTTTGTTAACCAAATCGAGCCAGAAACCGGGTTTCTTCATAGATATCTAGTTTCCTAAGTCGATTTTTCCTAGAAACCCGGTTTCTTTTCGCAATTACTCATTTTTACAAGGACAAAAACAATGAACGCTGCTAAACTCGCTTCCGCTTCTCACGCCAACCATCAAACAGTTGTGAAAGTCTCAAAACAAGTCGCCATCGGTGGCAAAGAACTGACAATTATCGGTGGCCCCTGTACGGTAGAAAGTCTAGAACAAATGGAAATAGTCGCCGCCCATCTAGCATCTGCGCCAGTACAAATGTTGCGCGGTGGCGTATACAAACCCCGCACCTCGCCCTACGCCTTCCAAGGATTGGGATTAGAAGGATTAAAAATTTTGGCAGATATTAGGCGGCGTCACGGCGTCCCAGTTGTCACAGAAGTAATGTCAATCGGACAAATTGATGATGTTGTCGAACATGCAGATATGCTGCAAGTAGGCAGTCGCAACATGCAAAATTTCGACTTGCTGAAAGCATTAGGTCAAGCAAGCAAACCAGTATTGCTCAAACGCGGACTCGCCGCCACAATTGAAGAATTCATTATGGCAGCAGAATATATTTTAAGTCACGGGAATCCGGATGTAATATTGTGCGAACGAGGGATTCGCAGTTTCGATAATTACACGCGCAACGTTTTAGATTTAGGTGCAGTTGCCGCTTTGAAACAATTAACCCACTTGCCCGTGATTGTAGATCCATCTCACGCAGTTGGAAAGCGAGAATTAGTTGCACCTTTGGCAAAAGCTGCCGTTGCTTGTGGTGCAGATGGGTTAATTATTGAGTGTCACCCAGAACCAGAAAAATCCGTTTCCGATGCCAGACAGGCGCTTTCTTTAGAAGATATGGTGAATTTAGTTCGCAGTTTAAAACCTGTTGCGGAATCTGTGGGCAGGAGTGTAGCTGGAATTAATACGCTTCCTCGTTTAACAGTATTGAGTGCTTAGATAGGGACGTATCGAAATACGTCCCTATTTTTTTGGGGTGGGCAATTGCTCACCCTTTTTTGATCGGGACTTAGGCAAATCCTTGTGCTTTCCACAAACCCAACTCCTACAAGCATTCCGATCTGAATCGCGCTGAAACAGCATCTTCTTTCGGTTGGCGATCGTTACTCTATCTCGTCAACCTGATTCAACTCTGGTAGGAATTCAGCATTCATCGTTTGTTCTAGATTGTAAGGACATACTTCTGGAAAAATCTGTTCGCCTAACCGCGTTTCTTTAATTGCTAAAGCTAAGCCTAGTTCGTAGGCAGCGAGGAAAACTTCATTTAAATAACTTTTCAAACTAGGATTATCCTGCAAAAGTAACCTGATTTGAACCCGTTGCTCTCGAATTGTACCCAAACAACTATTGCTGTGTTTTTCAGGTTGAAAATGCCATTTTAATAGATGTCCTAACAACAAACCAAGCCGATTCCTCAACTCTTGTCGCTCTTTCCTACCCAAAGCTTCAATTTCCTCAATCACGTTAACTGTATCTAATCGCTCCCACTGTCGATCTTTGAGCAGGCTAACCTGTTCTTGAGTCCAGGCATAAAAATCTGTTTCATAAAGGTTAGGTGCGGACATTTTTGTAATAAGTATAAACTTCTATATAGCCAAAGAGTAGCACAAACTTAATTTAGCGATCGCCCAGCGTGCCCGCCCTTGCGTATCGCTCACCATTATAGTAGAGGTGGAGGTATCGGTTAGATGTTCGCAGTCATCACACCAGAAAAAATTCAGTTACCCCCAGGTACTTTAATAACGCCTCGGCGGCTGTTGGATATTTAAGCCTCCTATATGTGGCTTCTGCACATAGTTCTCGCATGGATGAGGAAGATTCTCGATACAGGCTTTTGAACAAGCATTGACAAGAAGAGGCAAAACATCTGTAGCCACCCGAAGTGAAATCCATACTTGATGTAAATTTGAAGCACTAATAGGAGCATTACATACACTGCATTTTGTGGGAGAACCTGCCTCTACTGTTGCTCCCACAGGAAGCTTGGGAAATGGTGGACGAAACTTATAGTTTCCGTAAAGAGTACGGGTACTAACGGTACTTTCTTTTAGCTTTTTACAGCGGGTAATTTCGTAAGGAAACCAATGCAATCGATAAGATGTATAGGGAGTAAATATTTCTAAATTTTCCATCTCCCCAATTTCGGGAGGTATGCGAACAAGATTGCTTCCGTACAATATCAAATGCTTAACAGATTTTAGTTTCGATATGCTTGGAGGAAGTGTAATAATCTGGAGCCAGTCATCCGGCTCCATCTCGCGTCTAGGGGCAAACTCTTCTCGCTCATCTGCGACTGCAACCTCCACAAGCTCTAATAATCGCTTCCAAGCATCGCACTCAATGTCCTGCTGCTCTGGATGTAACTTTGTCTCAAACCATTTGCCTGAGTTTTTACGTTTAAAACATTCGCAGTAAGGAAGGCTAGTCATAGGGTTATTTTAGAGATGATATTCTTGTGCTTAGATAGAGACGTATTTCGATACATCCTTCTTTTTTAGAGTGGGCATTACCCACCCTTTTTTGGTTTACGCTGAAATAGTAACAACTTTTGTCTGAGCCATTGAATTAGATTGAGGTTTGTAAATTACACGAATTTCCACATCACTACCAAGCGCATTCAAAAATCGAAATAGGCGTTCGGTTGAAAATCCAGATAGTTTGCCACGTAGCAAAGCAGAGATTTTAGGTTGATCGATTCCGAGTAGTTCTGCTGCTGCGGTTTGGGTCAGTTTTCGCGCCGCAATCAGTTGACTGATTTGTCGAACCAGTTCCGCTTTAATCAATAACTCTTGAGAGTTTGCCAATCCTAAATCAGCAAAAACATTACCACTGCTAGATTGTACGTTAATCTCCTCGCTCATTATTGTCCTCCTCTAAACGTTTTTTATAGTGTTGTTCATAGTGTTCTTTTGCGCGTTTGAGTCTAGCTTCAATCAGTTCTATATCTTGCTTAGGAGTAGCAATTCCGCGCTTGGACTTTTTCTGAAAAGCGTGCAACACGTACACGACTCCCTCAAACTTGACCGTATAAACTGCTCGATAGGCGTCTCCATCAAAATTTTCAACAACTTCCAAAACCGCAGCCCCTTTGAAGCCTTTGAGTGGCTTTGCGTCTGGATGCTTCTCACCGCATTGTGCTTGGTATAGAGCATAACCCATCACTTGTTGGACATCTTCGGGGAAGTCCTTCAAGTCATTAAGGGAACTGGCGATCCATTCAACTGGCTTGAGGGGCGGATGTATGGTTTCCATATGCCAGTTTTAGCATATCAGAAGAGATGGTATGGCGATCGCATCCCCAGAATCTTACAGCATGGGGTCTTCAGTCATTTTGTTCTTTGAGCGGGTTTTACTGCCATTGTGCGCGATCGCGCACTAATCCACTTGCTTGCCTTTTTATCATAACTGCTTTTTTTGAACAGCCAGCACGCTAAAATAAAGGCATTATGCCTGCCAGAGATACTTATCACAACACCGTTAAAAATGCCCTGATTAAAGATGGTTGGACAATCACGCACGACCCATTACGAATCCGTCTAGCCCGTGGTAGAAATCTGTTTGTCGATTTAGGTGCAGAGCGTTTGCTAGCAGCAGAACGGGGAACTGAAAAAATAGCAGTTGAGGTCAAAAGTTTTACCAGCCCTTCTGACATGAAGGATTTAGAACAAGCTGTTGGTCAGTTTATTCTGTACGCTCGTTTTCTGAAACGCTATTATCCCGAACATACGCTGTATCTTGCAGTGTCCGAAAATACACGCAAGTTAGTATTTGAAGAAGAAGCGGGTCAAACTTTAATCGAAGATGGCATTATTAGTTTAGTTACCTTCGATCCAACAGAGGAGGCGATCGTCCGATGGATTCGCTGAACGCTCAATATCGCGATATTGTGGAAAAAACCCTCCAAGAATATGCCGAATTTCTGGGTAACGATGACCAAGTTCAAGTAGAATTGGTGTTCGATCGAGAGCGCGATCGCTACCTTTTAGTCGAAACCGGCTGGCAAAACGGTTATCGCATCTACGGAACTTTACTACATATCGACATTATTAACAACAAACTTTGGATTCAGCACGATGGTACAGAAGATGGCATCGCTTTGGATTTAGTTGCTGCTGGCATTCCCAAACAGCATATAGTTTTAGCTTTCAAATCCCTTGAACAACGTCAACATATGGAGTTTGCCATCTCTTGAAACTGCCGATTGTGCGGTATTTGTAAAATTTCATCATTAGCTACCATGCTGCAACAAGTAATTCTCAACGGCTTCAAGTTCATTAAAACGATGTTGTTCTGATGCCGTGTCCCTACGCAACGACAGAGTGAGGTTTTTTTATGATGGGCAATTCAACGGACATCATATCAAACCCAACTCCTACAAGCATTCTTGTCTGAATCTTGCTAAACTACTGCTGTATCGGAAAAACTTCATCCGGTACAAGCGACACGTTATGCAGAATGCAGACCTCTTAGAAGTAATTGAACGTCATCCGACCAAAGTGAGTGGCGCATGGGTATTTCGGGGAACGCGCGTACCTGTGGCTGCCTTGTTCGAGAACCTGAAAGATGGAGCCTCTGTTGACCAGTTTCTCGAATGGTTTCCGGGGGTGACGCGCACCCAAGTCGAGGCGATACTTGATCGCGCGCTAGTTTCGTTAACGCAGATGGCGCAGGCATGAAGATACTGTTTGACCAGGGTACGCCAGTTCCGCTGCGCCGCTCGCTGCTGGGCCATGATGTAGATACTGCTTATGAGCGTGGATGGTCAGAATTAGCCAATGGCGATCTACTCGACATGGCTGAACGTGAGGGGTACGATCTGCTCGTCACAACGGATCGAAACTTGCGCTATCAACAAAACCTTGCAAACCGACAAATCGCTATTGTGGTATTGCTGTCTACGTCGTGGCCTCGTATACAACAGAATGTGGACGTAATACAGAACGTTATTGATACCATTGTTCCGGGGGCGTACCACGAAGTTGAGATTGCGAGCTGAAACAGCATCTTCTCGCGGTTTGCGATCGCACTCCCTTCATCTTACAGCCGCGATCGCCAGTTGGTTAATGAGGAGCAAATTATGCCTTTTTTTTTCATTACTGAAGATAGATTAAGCCCTAATTTATCCTAAACTTTAGCACTACTACTATTATGCAGAAAACTGACCTAGAACAAGCATTAGATGAAAGCACGCCTACAGAACGCCTGCAAGAATTAGTACAAGAAGTTTATCAAATAAAATATTTAGGTAATAATGCTGATGCTATTTGTAAAGCAGTTGCTCACAACCCCAATGCATCAAAAGAATTATTAAAAAAACTATTTAGACCTTACCCCGTAAGAGTTTTGAATAATCCTGCGCTCGATTTATTAATTTTAGAAAATCCTAATTTCATAAATGAGCTTTTTGAATCCGTAGGAACCAATCTTTATTACGATGATGATAATGAAGACTTATTTGCCCTTGATGAATGGGCTGCATCTCATCAGTTAAAACTCGTTCGGATTGCAGTAACGAAGCTATGGGGGGTAAATGAACCTATTTTAGAAAAATTAGCTAAAGATAGTGAGATTGAAGTTCGTTTGGCGCTTGTAAATAGTATTCATACTCCGGGAACAATTTTAAAACAGTTACTGCACGATCAAGCTGAGTCAGTTTGTCTTGCAGCACAACAGAATATTGTTAAAAAATTTCATTTGGCTGACTGGAATAATTTTTAATTGCCGTTCTACACAATCAAATCAAATTTGGATGAGAACAAGCGCGAAAAATCAATGTTCTCATCCAGTTTAAACGGCATCAATTAGGAAAAACTTCCCCCAGTGCTTCTAAAAGTCTGTCAACACTTTCTGGGCGACTGTTATAACCCATCAAACCAACGCGCCAAACTTTACCGGCAAGTTCCCCCAATCCGCCGCCAATTTCTATGTTATGTTCGTGCAACAACCGGCTTTGAATTGCTTTACCATCTACACCATCTGGTATGCGAACCGTTGTGAGAGTTGGGAGGCGGAATTGTTTCTCGACGTGTAAGGTAAGTCCAAAATCTTCTAATTTCTGCCAGAGATATTCGACGTTCTTTTGATGGCGAGTCCAGCAGTTTTCTATTCCTTCTTGGGCAATCAAACGCAACGCTTCCCGCAGAGCATAGTATAAATTGATCGGGGCGGTGTGGTGATATATTCTTTCGCTTCCCCAATACTTACCCAACAAATTCATATCCAAATACCAATTCGCCACCTTGTCGCGGCGTCGCTGCAATTTTTCCATTGCCCTTGGACTCATGGTAAATGGCGAAGCTCCGGGGGGACAACCTAACCCTTTTTGGCTGCAACTATAAGCGAGATCAACTCCCCATTCATCCAAAAATAACGGCACTCCACCTAAACTCGTTACGGTATCTACTAATAGCAAACAGTCAAATTCGCGACACAGTTCGCCTACGCCTTCCAACGGTTGACGCGCCCCCGTCGATGTTTCGGCATTGACTAACGCCAAAATCGCCGGACGATGGGTTTCCATAGCCGCCCGCAGTTCCTCCAGGGAGAAAACTTGCCCCCAAGGTTTGGTAATCGTTTGCACGTTAGCGCCGTAGCGTCCCGCCATATCAACCAAGCGATTACCGAAGTAACCAGCGACACCTACCAAAACCACGTCACCAGGTTCTACAGAATTAGCAATGGTTGCTTCCATCGCCGCCGTTCCCGTGCCGCTGACAGCAATCGTTAGGGGATTTTCTGTTTGCCAAACATAGCGCAGCAGCGTCTGAATTTCGTCCATTAGCGCCAAAAATGCTGGGTCGAGATGTCCCACAGGGGGAGTACTCATCGCTTGCAGAACGTCGGGGTGGGCATTGGAGGGGCCTGGGCCAAGCAGCAGACGATGCGGCATTTCCAAGGGATTGAGTTGCGATCGCCCAGCGTTGTTAATCGAAGTTGTTACAGTCATTATTTGTTCTCTAATTATGGAGTAACTAAAAGTCTAAAGCTTGAAGGGGTGCATTTTAAAATCAACCGCGTTAGCGAAGCGATTCGCGATCGCGAATTAGGCACGAAGGACGCGAAGGCAAGACAAAGAAGATTGCGCTAACGATTTAGCAGTTTTGTTTGTACGGTTTTCCCTCTCTATTCCTCGCTCTTCTAAATCTGCCACGTTTACAAAAATGCAGCAAAATAAAGATAGCAGCAAACAAAATACATTCACAGGTATGGAGACAACCCCAACAACAATTGAGCAGAATCTGTCGTATCAAACAGCAACTGTAGATGACGACTTAGCAACTAGCAAAACGCTAGAAAAACCAGCGACGGGATCTGGCTCAACTGACACCATGCCTGCTGGTGGCAGCGACCTTTCTCGTTTTGATTGCAAGGAAGCGTGGTATCCCGTTTACTATATCGAAGATTTGGATAAGTCTAAGCCTTCACCTTTTACCTTGCTGGGCAAAGATATTGTCATTTGGTGGGATAAAACTGCCTCTTGTTGGCGCGCGTTTGAGGATAAATGTCCCCACCGCCTCGCACCCCTATCCGAAGGCAGAATTGCTGAAGATGGTAATTTAGAATGTCCTTATCACGGTTGGGCTTTTTCTGGTAGCGGTGAATGTCAGCGGATTCCGCAACAAGTTGAAGGTGGAACCGCGGAACTTTCTAAACGCGCTTGCGTTGCTTCGTTTCCGACGGTGGAAAGACAAGGATTGTTATTTGTTTATCCGGGGAAAGCAGAAAATGCGGCTAAAACCAAAGTTCCCATCATTGAACCTTTGGAAGATTCTCCCAATGAATGGACTTGCCTCAATACGTTTCGAGATTTGCCTTACGATGCTTTGACGCTGTTAGAAAATGTCCTGGATGCGAGTCACGTTCCTTATACTCACCATCGCAGTGTGGGAAATCGTGCCTATGCCAGCCCGGTGGAGCTAGAAGTAGTTGAATCTAACCGCCAGGGGTTTAAAGGGGTTTGGGAACAAGGGCCGCGAAAGGGGACGCTAGGCCGCCAGGATACGACATTTGTTGCACCTGGCTTGATGTGGCACGACTTGACCTCGAAGCAGTTTGGCAGAACTTTAACGGTAGTTTATGCAACTCCAATTCGCAAGGGGGAGTGTCGGGTATTTGCCCGCTTTCCGTTTAAGTTTTCTAGCAAATTACCTGCTTTGTTTATCAAGCTGACACCGCGTTGGTATTCCCATATCGGGCAGAATGCGGTGTTAGAAGATGACCAGATTTTCTTGTATTTTCAAGAACGCTATTTAGAGGCAGCGGGTGGTAGTTCGCGCTTTGCTAAAGCATTTTATTTGCCAACTAAAGCCGATCGGTTTGTGATGGAGTTGCGTCAGTGGGTGAATCAGTACGACGCCGAACCATTTCCAGGGGCAATATTGCCTCCACCGGCGCCGCGCGATCGCTTGTTAGAGCGGTATTATTCCCATACGAGCAAGTGTGCCAGTTGTCGGACGGCTTTAGGGAATATCCAGCGGGTGAGGATAGCTTTGGCTATTTTAGGAGCGATCGCACTTATCATCTCTCCCTTACTCGCACTCTCTCTCGGCGAAACCGCGATCGTAGCCGTCGCCCTCTTAACGCTGATAACCTTAACTTGCGGTGCTTCATGGCTGTTTTTAGGACGCCTCGTGCGGCAATTTTATCAAGGTCGCGATATACCGCCGCGCAACTTACCTGAAAAAAAGTAAGGCACTAAGAGCAGCTTTTGAAGAGGTCGATTATTCATCGATTAGCAGCCGGGACATCGCACGATAAACGTTACAGCAGATTGCATGTGAGTGAGGTGTACCTTATCTCACATCTTGTATCAAGCCCAGAAATAAATTTCTGGCTTAAAGCTAAAACCCGTTGAAACGGGTTAAAACGTTGATTTTAGTTTGCTTTAGCTATAGCACTACGCGCTGGTATCGTTACAGATTAGATAGATTACGCTCTTGCTATACAGAGGTTCAATTGAGCATTTGTAAATACGCCAGCAGGTAGCGCTATAACTTAAGCTTTCAGCCTGAAATTTATTTCAGGGCTGTTTATCGGATAGGTGCAAGATGTGAGTCATCTCACATCTTGTTTATTGCTCGTAACTGTTTAATCACTTGTCTGGTGAAACCAACGTTCGTACAGCAAAGCTAGTGCCGCACCAGCAGCTTCAGCTAAAATACTGACCAAGCGGTTGAAGGCGACGGCGCTGAGGATTAAACCATTAGAAAAGTATGGATGTAAAAGAGCGATCGCACTCACTTCAAATACGCCAATACCTCCCGGTGCGCCTGGAGTAATCAAACCCAACATCCAAGCTAAACTAAAATCCCCTAATATCAAAATCATCTGGTGGAAATCGACAGGGGATAGAGCAATCCAAGTAAATAAAAAACCAATACTTCGCAGCCCGACAAAACCTAATTCTCCTAGTAAAGGTTTGAGGGGATAATATTCCATTTTGAAAGCGGTACTATTAGCTGGGGTGGCATCTTGTGACTGAAGTTTCAAACGACCCATGAGAGCGATCGCTTTGTTTAAACTCCAGGGATGAACCGCCATCAGCACGGCGGGTAAACCGAGAAATTGCACCCATCTGTATTCCTGGGGTAATCCGATTCCCACCAGCTGGATACAAACTAAAGCGATTAATAATGCCGATGCTGCCATTAGCAACGGTTCCAATAACACGCTTAAAGTAGCGGCTTTTCCCGAAGCACCAGCATTTTTCACCGCTCTCACTCGTCCGTAAAAATGCCAAATATTACCCGGTAAATACTTAGCAAAATTAGTTACTAGGTAAACTCGGACACCCCAAGCCCCGCTCAAAGGTTGGTTTAATTCCCTCAGAATCCAGCTCCAAACCCAACCAGACCAGACGTGAGCGAGTAAAGTGACCAACCAAGCGATCGCGAGAAAAGTCCATCCAGCACTGGTAATTCGGATTGTAGCAACTTCCTGCCAGTTATCCTTAAAGGTTTTGACCAAAAAAAACAGCGTCCCGCCTAGAATTACCCAGCGCAGGAAAGGCTTTAGAGATGAAATAATTTTCTTCATTTTGAGGGCAAGGTAAAAGTTTTACTACTGGCATTGAGTTACTTTTAAAACACAAAAGACGAAAGCGTCCTCTATGGCTGCAAATCTCGCTGGGCGGGATGTCTATATCTCTAGTGATAGTCTAAGGAATTCTAAGTTTCTAGCTGAAGGTTGATTGTAGTTCCATTGCCGCTCGATAAGCTGGTAAATATGAGTTTGTTTATCTGACTTGCTCACTCGCCTACTCTCACACGCCATAAAAGCTGTAGTAAAGAATCTTCAGGGATTTTAAAACAGAAGGAGGAAACTTGACTGTGAAATTCTCTAAATTTATCGGAGCTAGCCTTCTCGCCTTGAGTTTGAGCGTCCCCGCCGTTTTACCCGCATCTGCTCAAACCACAACCAATCCCAATACGGTAAACACTGACCGTACCGCCGGGACTGTATATCGTACCGAAGACCGCGGTTTTGATTGGGGTTGGCTGGGATTGCTTGGTTTAATCGGTTTGGCAGGTTTAGCCAAGAAGCGCGAAGAACCCACCCGTTACCGCGAACCCAATGAAGTCGGTACTCCTGGTCAGCGGTTCTAAAAAAGCGATCGCTACCCTTGCGAATGCACTGTAAATCAAACTAGCATATCGACAAAGAAGGCTTTAGGCAAAATGCCTAAAGCCTTCTTTAAATGACCAAGCCAAGAGATCTACAAAGAAACTAAGGTGATGGGCGGGTAAAACCCACTCCTACAAAAATGTTAACTGTACCAGTTCGATAAAAATGGGCTTGATATTATATGGATTCGGGTTGTAGAGACGTTACATGTAACGTCTCTACTCCTATACATTCCGCTCATTAGTTTCATAAATGATTTTTCAGGTGAAACCTATCTGAGAAACCGGGTGTCTGAGTAGCTCATTAATTTCATAAAATATTTTCCACAGACACCCGGTTTCTTTGCGTCAACTGTCAACTATCAACTGTCAACTGTCAACTGTCAACTATCAACTATCAACTATCAACTGTTCATGTTTCTTCCTTTAGTTAGTTGCATTGCAAATCTCTCTCTAAAGTTAGAAGCAAATTCTCATCTGCCTTTTTAATAATGCGACCTCAGCTAGATGAATTAATCTTGATTTATTTTCTATCCTTAACAAGCGTTGGGTAAAAATATGGGAGGAAGTCATGAAACAGTTGACTCGGTTGTTTAAAAAACTGCAACTGCGTAAAATATTGACGGTTTTTTTAGCAGGTGCTTTGGTATTTCTTAGCACCGCTTGTAACCCTGGTGATGCCAGAGGAGCGCGTCCTAATAACCCTCCAGTGCAAGCGGGTGGAGCAAACAACCCTTACAAAGCTGGTGGAGATGGATACACCAATTTTAATTCATCTACCGACACTCGGATTAACAACCAAACGGGTAAAAATCGGGCAGATGTACAGCTTAATTCCGATCGTCTGATTGCCACGGCTCAGAAAGAAGAGCTACTTTATCCAGGCTCTGAAGCACCGGCAGGTACGTTTGAGAACGGTAAAAAGATACCGATTAAAACTGCAAAAGATGCAGAAAAACCTCAACCGGGCGGGCTGATTCAGCGCGAGGAAAATTTAGGCGATCGCGTCAGCGGTCGTTTGGAAAAAGTTCAGGAAGCTTTCTCAGAAGCCTCTGAATTTTTAACAGATAAATCTGAACAAAGCGCAAAAGGCGGCGAGCCGATAAACACGGTTCCCAAAGCTCATAAGTAATTGAGATTTTTGCCGATCCTGGGAAATAAAATTCAACAATCGGCTACTTAACTAAAGATGGATTTGCGCTCGGATGCGTTAGCAGTTTAAATCTAAACACCTCAAAGAAGGGAGGAAATATTCCAATGAAACGAATCATGTCTTTTTTGCAAAACCTGCGGATTGTCCGCATTGTTACGGTGTTTTTGGCAAGCAGTTTCTTATTTTTGGCGACGGCTTGTGGCTCCAATAGCTCCTTGCAAGCTAAAGGTCTAGATAGCAAAGGTCTAGATACCAAAGCATATCCCGAACAATACGTGCCGAAAAATGCCGTTACTAATCCCCGCGAAGGTGGGATGAATCAATTTAGCGATGTCGATCCCAGAGCTAACAAAGCAGGCGTTCAAGAGAAAGCCAGCTATCTGGAAAAGAACGCCGAACGCAATCTGGAAAAGCGGGCTGATACCCCCGAACAATACGTTCGCAATTACCGTTCGGGTACACCCCTCGGCGAAAGAATTGAAAACCTGGGTGAAGATATCGGATCTTCTGCTAAGGAAGTAACCGAAGGAGTTACTAAAGGCACTCAGCGGGGAGTGGAAAACCTCAAAGATAACACTCAAGATGCCGCCTCTGGTGTGAAAAGTAGCGCTAAAGATGCAGCCTACAAAGCTCAGCGGACTGTGGATGATGCTTCTAGCTATGCTAAAGATAAGTCGCGGGAAGCTTTGCGGAATACCGAGCGCGGTTTGGATCGGTTAGATTAATCGATTCGCTCTCTCAAACCAAGTTAGGCATCAACTAGCTAGAAAACCTCCACTCGAACCTGTTGGCTCGGTGGGGGATTTATAGTATTTTAGATTTTAGATTTTAGATTTTAGATTTATGGAATTTATCAGTCCTTTACCCATGAATGGTCTATTACCCTACCCGGAAGGGAAGGATTTGCTGTATCAAGAAGAACTTTATTACTTAAATCAAACATTGCCTGTTTATGGCAATGTTAAACCTACTTTGCCATTAAATATAAACTATGAACAAAGATTTCTTAGAGCAGATTTAAGGGAACCATTAGCCAAAGAAAATAATTTTGATTTAGATCGATTTGATATTACCGGCATGGCGCTGGATGCGCCGATTGTGGGCGACTGGCGAAGCGATCGCACCATCCCCTCTGATACAATGGCTCGTGCGATCGCCAGAAGGGCTGGGCGAGTGGAAAACCAAGCCAATTTTGCCGCCCAAGCCGATTTTGCTCGCCCCCTATTTGATGTAGACGGTAGCGGCGTCACCATCGGGGTCATTTCCGATAGCTACAACTTTTTGGGTGGGGCAGCTGCGGATATTGCCACCGGCGACTTACCAGCGAATGTCACTGTCCTCAAAGAAGGCGCGCCATTAGGTGGAGAAGAGGCAGACGACGAAGGACGCGCAATGATGCAACTGATTCACGATATCGCGCCGGGAGCCAGATTCTTGTTTCATACCGCAGGCAATAACGAAGGGGAATTGGCGACGGCAATACGAGCGCTTGCCAATGCCGGGGCGGATATGATCGTGGATGATATTGTTTTCAGCAATCAGACATTTTTCCAAGACGGATTAGCCGCCCAAGCGGTGAACGAAGTTGTGAATCGAGGGGTTGCTTACTTCTCAGCTGCTGGTAACGAGGGGCGCGATGCTTACCAAAGTAATTTTAGAGATTCGGGAATCACCTTTAGTCCCGGTCAATTGCCCCTAACTAGGGAAGCCAGAATATTTCTCGACGGGTTCGATGGCGGTACGGCGCACGACTTTGACCCAGGTTTGGGTATTGACATTTTCCAACGCTTTACCCTTGAACCTGGTGAAAGGTTTCAGGTTAACTTTCAGTGGGATCAACCTTTTGCGTCAGTTAGTCCCGGCAGGGGTGCGGCGAACGATATTGATATTTACGTGCTGAATGCGGCACAAAACACCGTTGTGGGTGGTAGCGCGGCGGACAACATTGGCGGAGATCCGATTGAAGAATTTGTGTTTGCGAATACAACTGGAACTACCGCTACATTCAACTTTTTGATTCTCCGCCATCAAGGAGATGCGCCTGGGTTAATGCGATCGCTATTCTTCAACGATCCACCCAATATCCTAGAATTTGCCACCAATAGCCCCACCATCTTCGCCCATTCCAACGCCGCCCTGAGTATGAGTGTGGCGGCAGCAGATTACCGCACGCCTACAGTTTTGCAACCGTTTTCTTCATCAGGCCCCACACCTATTTTGTTCGATCCAGCGGGCAATCGATTGCCAGTTCCCGAAATTCGCCAACAACCCAGAATCGTCGCTCCAGATAATACGAATACAACCTTTTTCATCCCTGGGGAAGATGCGGAACCAGACGGATTTCCTAATTTCCGCGGTACTTCGGCAGCTGCTCCCAATGCGGCTGGCGTTGCGGCATTAATGTTGCAAGTTGCGCCTCTGACAACTCCTAGAGATCTTTATGCCACCTTAGAAAGAACTGCAATCGATCTTGGCGCGCCTGGGGTAGATTTCGATAGTGGGTATGGATTAATTCAAGCCGATCGAGCTGTGGGAATATTGAGGTTATTTGATACTAATTATTATCTAACTCGGTATCCGGATGTCGCCCAAGCAATTATTCGAGGCGCATTCAGCAGCGGGTTAGCTCACTTCCTGCAATTTGGACAATTTGAAGGACGCAACCCCAGTGTTAGGTTTAATAACAGTAATTATCTGGCACAAAATCCAGATGTGGCAGATGCGGTGAATCGGGGAGCATTACGCAGTGGGTTTCAACACTTTATTTTATATGGGCAAATAGAGGGACGCGAAGCCACAACTTTATTCGACCGCGAGTTTTATCTAGCCCAAAATCCCGATGTAGCGCAGGCGGTAACTAATCGAGCATTCCGCAGTGCTTACGAACATTTTATCGAATTAGGACAAGCAGAAAGACGCAACCCCAACGCCTTTTTTGATGCCAATTTTTATCTAAATCAAAATCCCGATGTAGCAAGAGCGGTGTCACAAGGGGCTTTTTCTAGTGCTTACGAACATTTCCTCAATTTCGGGCAAGTAGAAGGACGCAACCCCAGTTTGCTGTTTAATACCAGAGTTTATTTAGCTCGGAATCCTGATGTGGCACAGGCGGTAACTAATGGAGCATTCCGCAGTGCCTTTGAACACTTTTTCCTATTTGGACGTGCAGAAGGGCGAGTTGCTGTTTAGTTACTCACATCTTGCACCAGAGCCAACAGAAATAAATTTCTGGCTGTAGAGACGTTACATGTAACGTCTCTACAGCTAAAACCCGTTGAAACGGGTTAAAACCTTGATTGTAGTTAGCTTTAGCTAACTTAAGCTTTCAGCCCCAAATTTATTTGGAGGCTGTTTATCGCGTAGGTGCAAGATTTCAAAAGAGAAACATTTTCCTTGTATCCGGAAACTCCCACTGGGTAATAGTTTCAGACCTAATTTGCCCCGCTAGCAGGGTAACTTGCGCCTAAAAAGCCCCTGCCTCACTGCATAAATTTTTGCCAGCCGCACATATCCAGTTATGTCGGCGCAAAGGCACATCAGACCAAGTTGCATAAGTGTCTTGAAGCCAAACATAGACGATTGCGTAACCAAGGCTCAAAGGAGAACAGGGTGATGTTGGATATCAATGCTTTATTTGACGAGAGCTATTATTTACTCCGCAATACAGACGTAGCCAATGCAGTATCGGGAGGTAGTTTCAGCAGCGGGTTGGAGCATTTCCAGGAATACGGTCAATTTGAGAGACACCGTAACCCTAGTGCTTTTTTTGATACTAGCTTTTATCTGGAGTTATATCCAGATGTATCGGCTGCTGTTGAGCGAGGTAATTTGTCTGCTATTGAACATTTTATCGATTACGGTCAAGTTGAAGGTCGCGATCCAATTACCGAGTTTAATAGCAGCCTTTATTTGGCACAAAACGCAGACGTAAACGCAGTCATCCAGCAAGGCGGATTGAGTGCATATCAACACTTTTTACAGTTCGGTCAATTTGAACGTCGAGATCCTGGCTATGACTTTAATACCAGTTATTATTTGCAACAAAATCCAGATGTAGCAAGTGCAATCCAAACGGGTGGTTTCAGTGCGTTTGAACACTACATTGAATACGGTATAACAGAAGGACGCCTTAGCAGTCCCCAACAATTTGGCAGTTATAGTGCGGCGCGGAATTTGGGTAATATTAGCAGCGATCGCACTATTTCTGGATTCGTGGGAAATAGCGATCCTGAAGACGTTTACCGCTTTACCTTGAACACTAACAGAAATTTGGCCTTAACTCTCGATGGACTAAGTTCAGATGCGGATTTAAGGCTCTTGCGAGACTCTAACGGTAACGGTGTAGCTGAATTCACCGACCAATTTATCGCTTCTTCTGTTGCATTTGGCAACCAAACTGACGAAATCAGCAGATCTTTGCCAGCGGGTACTTACTTTGCGATCGTTGACCAATTTTCCGGTAATACAAATTATAATCTGAGGTTTTCCACCTCGCCTAATAGCGGTGGTAACGATGGTACCAATGTCAACTTAACGCCTGAGCGCAATTTAGGTACGCTGTCTGCTGCTCAAACTTTGAACGGCTTTGTGGGAGATAGCAATCGATCTGATGTTTATCGCTTCGATATCGATGGTTCTCGCTTTTTTAACGCGAGGCTTAATGGATTGATTTCGGATGCCGATTTGTTCCTCTATCAAGATTTTAACCGCGACGGTGTTGCTAGTTACAACGAACGAATCGCGTTTTCTCTTAATATCAGCAACCAGCCAGATCAGATTAGTAGGTTGTTGACAACAGGTACTTACTTTGTCGAAGTTGAGCAATATCGGGGCAGTACTTTTTACAACCTCAGTTTATCTGCAATCTGATAGCTAGGTTTGTATTTACATCATTCTTAGCGTCAATTGGTTAATGGTTTTGTCGGGGCGGGTTTTACCAATCAGCGTCAGCCGGGGCGGGTTTAAAAATTTTCTCGTGATTTTCCATAATGGCTGGTAAAACCCGCCCCTACAGCCTCAAAAATTATCCACTACCGTTGCTAGCGGACATGATGTCAATCTGCGGAAACACGAGATATTTTGTTAAACCCGCTCCAGGATTTTGATGTTTAGATGAATGGACTTTCTAGGCTGAGATTATTAGAAAATATTGGCTCTAAAACCTGTGAGGTTTGAGTTAATTTTTCCGAGATAATGTAGCCGGTAGAATTATCGCAATTATCCAATGGGATGGACGCTATACCAGTATCGAGGGGCAGATTGATACTATTTTGGAAATTGACGACAGGAGAAGTTAGCACGGGTGAGATCTCGTTTGCTAGTAGCTGGGGATAGGGGTTGGGTGCGTCTTGTAAGGGGATGTTTGATGCGATCGCACCCGTCACCGGATCTAAATTAAAATCATTAACAGCAGCATCTGCGACACTAAAACTATCAAAATCGGCATCGATAGTAGTTCCAGTAACGCTATCAACCATTGCCGCACTAGATCTTAAACGTGACCCTGTTGTTGAATTTACACTACTAGCAGCCTGCACGCTGGTTGCATTAGCATTAGCAGTAGAAGTCAGGATTGTTTCTACCTGCGCTGCTGACAGATTGGGATTGGCACTTAAAATTAATGCAGCAACACCCGCCACATAAGGTGAAGCCATCGATGTGCCACTAGAAAATTGATAACTATTCCCCATCCAGGTAGAGTAAACATTTACCCCAGGCGCTACTACATAATCTAACTGTGTAGTTCCCGCTTTGTTAGAAAATCCAGGCATCTGATTATTGCGATTGACTGCGCCAACAGCAATCCCGTAGTTAATAGCATAACGAGCCGGATATAAAGGTTGGGATTGAGATTCGTTGCCTGCTGCCATCACAACGACAACGCCTTTTTCAGCAGCATATTTAATTGCGTTAGCTGCTTGAGCAGAAGTCAAATTGGCACCCAAACTGAGGTTGATTGCATCAGCACCGTTATCGACTGCATAACGAATTCCGGCAGCAATGTCAGATTGATATCCTCCTGCTTCTCCTAACACTCTCACGGGCATAATTTTGGCATTAAAAGCGACTCCAGTGGTGCCAAAGCCATTATTTTCTGCGGCAATGATTCCTGCTACGTGAGTGCCGTGTCCTTCTTCATCCATCGGCGCGCTATCATCGTTGACGAAATCCCAACCCCGGATGTCATCAACAAAACCATTGCGATCGTCATCCAGGTTATTTCCAGGAATTTCCTTGGAATTAATCCAAATATTGCTATCCAAATCGCTATGGGTGTAGTCAACTCCTGTATCAATTACAGCGACTACAGTTTCTTGTCCTGTGTATCCCTGACGCCAAACTTCTGGCGCTTTAACGGCATCCAATCCCCAATTATTTCCGCCTAGAGTGGGGACTTCGGTAAAGGGAGTTTTGCCAATGGCGGCGGCTACTGCCCCTGCGGCATCGACCAAACCATAGCCAAAGTTACTATTAAAAGGTTGCTCGGATAAAGCAGATGTTTGAGCCACTCCAGCAGCGGTTAAATTCTGCCGCAATTCTACGAAGCGCGTAGCAGCTTGACTTTGGGTTAAACCAAAATTCAATGGTTGATTCACCAGTTGACTTTTGTTCAGTTCAGGTAAATCAAAATTGTTAGTGCTGGAGGGATTTACGTCGATAAAAGCCGAGGTTTTATTTAATCGCTCGATTTCAGATTTATCGGCAAATTGGGAGCGATTCAATCTGGGTAAAAACCCGCGTTCTTCAAATAGGCTGTAATTTGGCGATCGCTCTAATGTTTGCCAATCGCTAAACCCAGCTAAACCTAGATTTTTAGGAGCGTAAAAATCTGGCTTAAACAGGTTTTCCAAAGCGATATTTTGAGATGTGGAGGAGGAAATAGTAGACATAAGAAATCTCTTACATCCTGGACAATCCAGAATGCCTTTTACTAGGGGTTTAATAGCTCAAGTTGGTAGTTACATCCGGGCTGGTAATGGGTAATTGGTAATGGGTAATGGTCAAGATTAGGAGCGAGTTTTAGTTTTACCAATCAATCTGTGTCACCACCAGTAAGGAAGGGTAATACTTACTCCTGCTCGTTAAAGTAGAATGAACCCAATTACCAATTACCAATTACCAATTACCAATTACCAATTACCAATTTGCTTAAAGTCCTGTTTGGTTGTACCAACTTTGTAGAGCTAAACGATGAATTTCGCGCCAACTTTTCTGATGTTGCTTTGCCAATGCAGCACAATCTTCGTATTCCGGTTGAACGTTGGCTAGGGCACCCTGGTTATAAGCAACTTTGACGCGCACTTCACCGAATGGCGTTTGCACCTGATGAAATTCTCGCTGCAAAATAGCTCGTTGCTGAGTCGAGCGGCGAATGCCTAAAGTTGTTGTTTCCTGAAATAAAACGGCTTCGCAATTTGCTAGTTTTTCAGGATAACAAATCACTGTCAACAGTATTCCTGCTCTTGACTTTTTCATCACGATAGGTTGGGAAAAAACATCCAATGCACCCGCATTAAATAAGGCGTCAAAGGTGTATGCGATCGCTTGCGGACTCAAGTCATCGATTTGGGTTTCCAATACCGAAATTGTTTCTAAATTGGGAATTGGGAATTGGTCATGGACTGTTTCGCCTAACCACAATCGCAAGATGTTGGGAATTGGTAATTGTATGGTTCCGGCGCCTTTGGCTACGCGCTGGATAGTCATGGGAGGTGGGGAACCAAATTTGGTGGCTAGGGTGGTGGCAAGAGCAACTCCGGTAGGCGTACACAATTCTTTTTCAATATTGTTGCTATAAACTGGTACGTTTCCCCTAATTTCCCACAATTTTAATACTGCTGGTACTGGCACTGGCATTATACCGTGGGCGGCTTTTACTGTGCCGCCACCTGTTGGCATTGCGGAACAATAAAGTTGTTCGATTCCCAACCAATCTAATCCCAAACAAGTCCCGACAATATCTACAATTGCATCGGTCGCTCCAACTTCGTGAAAATGAACTTTATCTGGTGAAATTCCGTGTACTGCACCCTCGGCATCTGCCAGTTTACGAAATACGGCTAAACTCATCTCTTCCACCCGCGCTGGTAATTTGGCGCTGGTAATCATTTGCTCAATTTCTGGCAAATAACGTCCGTGGACGTGGGCGTGTCCCTCGTGGTGGTGGTGATGGTGGTGATGGTCTAATAGTTCGACATGTACTTTTGTCGCTTGTTGACCATTATGTTTTACTGGTTCAGCTCGTAATTCATACTCGTGGGCGATACCCAAACTGCTAAGCTTTTCTACTATGTAATCGATTGGAACACCAGCATCTACCAGCGCTCCTAAACACATATCACCGGCTATGCCAGTGGGACATTCGATGTAGGCGACTTTGTTCATAATAGAAAGCTGATTCAGCTATATTTAATCAACTTACAGCAGAGTTCGCAGCAACGTTTCCGATCCAATTTTGCCACAAATATCAAAAGTTTATCTATCTAACGGTAGATTGCAAAATTTTTGTTTTTCCCCTTACAGACAAGCACAACCGCTTATCGGTAATATCTGCTATGGCGATCGCTTATTGAGGTGCAAATGGCTACAATTTACAGGGTTCATCCGGATACACCCCAGTCTCGCAGTATAGAACAAATTAAGGAAGCCCTTCAGGACGGAGCTGTGATGCTTTACCCTACCGATACTGTATATGCGATCGGTTGCGATCTCAAATCCAAATCCGCCGTACAGCGGGTGAGACGGATTAAACAGCTGTCCAACGATAAGCCGCTGACGTTTTTGTGTCCGTCTTTATCTGATGTGGCTACCTATGCTTGGGTAACTGACTCTGCTTATCGGACGATGAAGCATTTAATCCCTGGGCCGTACACGTTCCTGCTACCGGCAACTAAGTTAGTCCCCCAGCTGGTGATGAATCCCAAGCGCAAAACTACCGGGATTCGCGTCCCACACCATCCCGTGTGTCAGGCGCTGTTGCAAGCGTTAGACAATCCGATTATTTCGACTTCGGCGCATTTGGTCACCGAGGATGAAGCCGACTCGGCGGATAACTGGGAAACGAACGGCTATTACTCCAAGGAAGAATTGTTCGACAGTATGCACAAACTGGTGGATGTGATGGTAGATGACGGATCGGAACCGGGTTTTGAGGTGTCAACGATTCTCGATTTAACGGGAGACGATCCAGTGGTCGTGCGCCCGGGTCTGGGTTGGGAGGCGATGGCGGCTTTGCAATTATAGATTTGAGATTTGAGATTTCAGATTTTAGATTGGCAGATTGGAAGACAGGGTAACTACCAACTCTCGAAGCCACAATCCGTATATCAAAGCCTTTTTTATCCACTTGTTTGATTGTCCACTTGGAGGGAAAGTGTAGGGGAGGGCGGTTGTGGTGCGATCGCACCGTCTCTAAATGCCCAAAACTCCCGCCAGTATTGGGGTTGAGCCTGCTTTTATCCCCAGCACCTCTGCCAGGGGGAACCTTAGTATTTTTTACCTAAATTTGCCAGCTTATAACAGTGCCACATTGCCTTACCTGTGGCTATGGAGAAAGACCTACATTCAAAGTGTGAAGAGAGTTAAGTGACTCCCAAACACAACTGACTGACTAGGTGCTGCGTCCACAGGTAGGTGAAATTATGAAAGCTGCTTATACAAATTTTTCCGTAGACTCCGCTTATAACAATAGCAACGAACCAGCGATCGCTACCGCATTTGATGTCGATGTTCTCGCCCATCTCCTCGCCACAGAATTACAAGCAGAAATTGGGTTAGATTTATCCACGATTGAACCGATTGCTATTCGCATTGCTAAGGAAGTAGATCGGATTTGCGCTGCTAGTGCCCGCATCCAAAAATCTGGCTGTATCGGTTCTTGGCAAATGGGTTTGGCACGGCACCGCATTTCCAAGTGTCTCAAATACTATCAACTCGGTGCCAAACAGGCGCGGATCGAACTGCACAGCACGCTAGGCTCGATGGTTTATCGCTATATGACACCCGCGCGCGCTGCTTCTAGCTTCCAAGGCCGCTATCATATGCTGGAAGACTTCCTGCAAAACTTCTACATCGAGTGCCTCTCTGCTTTCCGCCGCGAAAATCAAACCGCTCCTAACTACACCCCGCGTACCCAACTCCAAATTGCCGAGTACTTGACTTTTACCGAACAATATGCACGTCGTCGGATCGGACTTCGCAGCGGTACTTCACAGCAGTTAATTGTGTTGCGGGCGCAAGGATTTGTCCGCCGCCAGCCTGCGGAAACAACGATGGATATCGAACTAGCTGCCGAATCGCCCAAAAGCGAAGAAGCGCAAGCTCACGGTAACTCATCGGCGATGCAGCAAGTACGAGCTTCGATGGTATCCGAGGCAGTCGATCCAACCGAGTCGGTGTTGCGCGATCGCGTAATTGAAGCTTTAATCAAATACTTGACCGAGCAAAAACAATCTGACTGCGTAGATTATTTGGTATTAAAGTTACAAGACCTCTCTGCCAAAGAAATTGACGAAATTCTGGGCTTAAAACCCCGTCAGCGGGACTACCTACAACAGCGGTTCAAGTACCACGTAGAAAAATTTGCCCGCCAGCAAGAGTGGCAATTGGTACATCAGTGGTTGGGTGCCGATGTAGATGAAAAGCTGGGGATGAATGAAAAACAGTGGGAAAGCTTCTGGCAACAACTAGAACCGCCCCTGCGCCAACTGTTGCAACTCAAACGGGAGGCAGAAAGCGATAGTGCGATCGCCACCCTACTCAAATGGACGCCCAAACAGGTGCAAAAGCGCTGGTCGCAATTACTAGACAAAGCTTGGGAAATTCGTAACAGCAGCAATACTGCGGGTCAAACAGTATGAAACCTCACAGGATAAGGGTAATGGGTAATGGGTAGTAAATATCCATTACCCATTACCCATTACCACTTATGACTCAGATTTAAATTAGGTATAAATACGTTAGTGCTTATAGTATTTAATTTTGCTAACTTAGTCTTAACAGTTATACACAGTTAGTTCTAGTCAGCCCATCGTCAAGGGCGCATAACCTGTCGTGGCAATCTTTGCCACACTAACACCTTGCTGCGGTTGGGTTGGACTATAGTAGACAATCCCAACAAAATTCTATGGCGGTTATGGCAGTAAATCTTCAACCCTTAGAGTCAACCCAAGCAGCAGCAACAGATGTATCGGCACTCAGACAGGTGTTCGAGAACATCGATCCAGAGAGTTGCCCGCGCTCGTACAATTTTCACATGCACACGACCGCCTCTGATGGCAGGTTGAGGCCCCAGGATTTGATCGAGCAAGCAGTAGCCAATGGGTTGCAAGGGCTTGCCATTACCGATCACCACAGCGTCAACGGCTATCTGCAAGCGAGTTGCTGGCTGCAAGAGTGGAAACAATGGTATCAAGATCGCTCCCATTACCCAATTCCGCACCTGTGGACGGGGGTAGAAATTAACGCCGATTTATTAAATACAGAAGTCCACATTCTCGGTTATGCCTTCGATGCGGCACACCCGTCGCTACAACCTTATTTGCAAGGTTCTGGTGTGAAGGGCGATGCTGCAAAAGCTCTTAACGTCATTGGGGCGATTCAAGCTGCGGGCGGTTTGGCGGTACTGGCGCACCCGGCACGGTATCGGCGATCGCCTGAAGACCTAATCCACGAAGCTGCCAAACTCGGCATCGATGGTATTGAAACTTACTACGCCTACGATAATCCTAACCCCTGGCGTCCCAGTCCCAAGCAAACCCAACTGATGCAGAAATTAAGTGCATTTTATGGATTGCTTACCACCTGCGGTACGGATACTCACGGTCGCAGTTTGCTGACGCGCCTGTAATATAACTTACCCCGACGCCCCTAGAAACCGGGTTTCTACGTAGCTCTTTTGTACCAAACCGACAATTTTTTATAGAAACCCGGTTTGTTTGCGGTTTCGCGTCAGCCCTCTCCGACGCTCCTAGAAACCGGGTTTCTACGTAGCTCTTTTGTACCAAACCGACGATTTTTTATAGAAACCCGGTTTCTTTGCGGTTTCGCGTCAGCCCTCTCCGACGCCCCTAGAAACCGGGTTTCTACGTAGCTCTTTTGTACCAAACCGACAATTTTTTATA
>CAYXCW010000009.1:29156-29988 GCA_964463555.1 uncultured bacterium | reverse complement strand
CCTAGAAACCGGGTTTCTACGTAGCTCTTTTGTACCAAACCGACAATTTTTTATAGAAACCCGGTTTGTTTGCGGTTTCGCGTCAGCCCTCTCTAAGAAATTGCGAGTCAAACCTCACCCCCATCCCCTCTCCCACAAGAAGAGGGGTGTTTTTTTTGACTCGCAGATTGCCATATTAGATTTTTACGCATCCGATCTGGTTCGGTTATGTCATTCCACCAATGAAACTTTAATTTTGTTTTACATTAGAACGCCGCTCGGTGAACCGCACCCAAGTTGCTAGTGCAGCAACTGCAAAAATCGAAGCGCAGCTAAAGGTGAAGAATGTTTCTATCGGTGACATAAGACTACCCAAATTGTTTCGATCTCTCTGTTGGAATCTATTACTTTTTTATCAGGCTTGCCGCGCGTGAGTTATTTCGTTGCACCGATCGATATTATTAAATTTATTAAGGTTGTACTCAAGGCTGGAAATCCTAGACAGATGGATGTTGCAAAAATCTTTGGGGTAGGGGTGTGAGTATTTTTAGGCTGGGGTACTAGGATTTACGGGGGCGGGGTACTGGTATTTTTATACTCAATACTGGTACTCATTGCGATACTACCGGACTCGATATAAAACCCGCCCCTACACAAAAAGAAAATATACACAACCGATGTAAACGGACACGATATTACGCAAGACGATCCTAGAAACCGGGTTTCTGCGTAGATCTTTAGTTTCCCAGCGACGATTTTTCATAGAAACCCGGTTTCTTGGCGTCAGTCCTGTGACTGACGCAAGACGATCCTAGAAACCGGGTTTCTGCGTAGATCTTTAGTTTCCCAGCGA
>CAYXCW010000009.1:19453-29056 GCA_964463555.1 uncultured bacterium | reverse complement strand
CGATTTTTCATAGAAACCCGGTTTCTGCGTGGATCTTTAGTTCTCAAACCAACGATTTTTCATAGAAACCCGGTTTCTAGGCCAAAATCTTCTGGTGGGAAGGGAGTAATTAACCCAGTTCTTTTTCTCGCATTTGATGCTAATCCTGAATTGCGCCATCGGGCATCAAAGTATTTTGCAAATACGCCCCAGTCAAGTTCGCTTTGTGCAGTTTCACGCCTCTCAAGTTAGCGCCTCTTAAGTTTGCTCCGGCAAGATTCGCAAAGCTCAGGTTAGACCATTTTAAGTCTGTTCTACTCAAATCTGCCTCGCTCAAATTCGCCCGCACTAGGTAAGCGCCACTCAAGTGAGTTTCACTTAAATTAGATTTCTGCAAGTTAGTTTTGTAAAGATAAGCTTGGTTCATTTCGGCTTCGTAGAGATTCGCCTCGCTTAAATCCGCATCGCTCAAATTAGCTGACATCAAATTCGCCTCGCTGAGATTGGTTCGGGTAAGCTTCGCCCCACCCAAATCTGCCCCTCTCAAATTCGCGTTTCTGAGGTTAGTTCCGATCAAGTTAGATGCGCTCAAATCTGCCCGTTTGAGATTCGCGCCCAAAAGGTCAGATCCAATCAAATTAGCTTCACTCAGAATTGCTTCTGTGAGGTCAGCGTAGCTCAAATTGACGATGCTGAGGTTAGCTGCGAAAAGGTTGGCTTCGCTGAGGATTGCTTGGTGTAAGTTTGCACCGCCCAACTCGGCATTGCTGAGGTTGGCTCCTACGAGTAAAGCATCGCTCAAATCTGCCTTTCTTAAGTTCGCCCCTTGCAAGCAAGCGCCTCTGAGATTCCACCCTTGCAGGTTAGCTTCGCTCAAATCTGGTTGGATATGGGGGTGTTTGTTTCTCCACTCGATCCATTTGATTCCACCTGCTTCTAGCAAGGCTAGATGCTCGAAATTTGCCATTGCTGCTATTCCTTCCGCCCGCTAGAATTTTCTCTACCCATTACGCTTTCCATTGCCGCTAAGGCACCCGCTGCACCCGCTAGAATATCTCGTTCTGCTCCTCCCAAGTAAACGCGCCCGAAGCTGCCGATGGGCAAAACATCCAAAATGTTAATAGCTGCGGATTTTTCGGCTTCGTTGGCGGCTAGGGCGGCATAAGCGGCTGGTTCTACTTCTAGGACGTAAAGCGTTTGTCCGGCTAAAATTAACTGTCCCCGCCGCCCGCGATTGATTAGTTGGGTTTGGTATGCGTCGATATTGCGGATAATTTGGCTGGATATGACGCGGGGTTTGAGACATTCTTCTCTACGTACTCCCAGTGTCGCCAATATTGCTTGCCCCGCCGCCCGCACCTCGCCTTGGGAACTGGAATGTACTTCTAGTAAACCGTACAGTCGTTCTACCACTTGAACCGCCGGACGAACCGAGGCGGATTTAACCGCTACATCCGTAATCCGGTTAATTTCGATACCGGGTGAGATTTCGATCCACAGGGATGTATCTCCCGGTAATGGCAAGAATCCTTGGGCGACTGTTCCCAGATAAGCTGCGTATTGCTGTTGCAAGCTGTCTATATATACATAGCTGCGTAGTTCTACACCCAAGGTTTGCTCCGGAGATACCGCAAGATCTGAGTTTACCGCAATCGTAGGGGCTAAAGCGCTACTAACGCAAGCTAATGGCTAATGGCTAATGGCTAATGGTAGTAAGGGTAGGGTGCGATCTTTGATCGCGTAACGCACCGATGCGAGACAATTAAATTAAAACTCATACTGCGAACAAAGGGCGCGATCGCACTTCCTTACTTCAACTGTTCAATGCTTCCCCGGCTTCTGCTAGTTTTCCGGTGGGAAAGTCTTTTATTTGGCGGTTGATGTCGAGGGGGTAGGGGAGTTGACGAGGGTATTCCAGAGGGTGATTTCGTTATCTTTGATTGTGTTAATTAATGGAAGAGTATTGTTATGGATGCCAAGGAGTTGCTGAGAAGATACGCTACTGGAGAACGGGATTTTACTGGAGTGAAGCTGCCAGGAGTCCATCTGATGGATAAGGAACTCAGCAAGGTTATTTTCAGGGAAGCCGATCTCAGTAACGCTTATCTGGATTGGACTAATCTCAGTTATGCCGACTTGAGCCATGCCAACTTGAGGGGAGCGCGTCTTGGTGAAGCCGCTTTGAATGGAGCTAATTTGGAGGGGGCTGACTTGAGCGAAGCTGTGTTTGGTCAAACCACTTTCGGAAAGGCTAACCTCAGTCATGCCAAATTGAGAGATGCTATCTTGACTGAAACTTCTTTCAAAAATGCCAACCTCAGCTACGCCGATTTGAGCGGTGCTCGTGATTTTAGTATTAATAGATGCAAGGGAGCTATCTTTTGTGAAACCATCATGCCCGATGGAACTATCAGAAGTGATGGTGCTTGAGGTAGGAATACTACTAGACAAGATAGGTGTTTCAGTTGAGTTATGCATAATGATTTTTTGCCAAAATTGGAAGTTGAAGAATTGTTGGAAAGGTATGCTGCTGGAGAGAGAGACTTTATAGGAATTAACCTGATTGGAGTCAACTTAAGTGGTCTTGAACTGAGTAAGATTAACTTGACTAATGCCGATCTGAGTGAATCGAATTTGATCGGCATCAATCTCCGAAAAGCCAACTTGCGAGGGGTTAATTTGTATGGATCTGGCTTGATTGATGCCGATCTTTCTGAAGCCGATCTTAGAGATACCATCTTGGAAAATACTGAATTGCGTGGTGCTAATCTCAGGGGAGCTATTGTGGATGATGCTATTAAGGATGCCGTCTTGGAAGACACTATTATGCCCGATGGGCAAATCGTAACGTATTATCCCTGGAAAATGCCAGAATGAATCAGATCAAACTAAAAAAATTGTTGAGGGCATAAATAAATTTAGTAAGGGTAGGGTGCGTTAGCGGTAGCGTAACGCACCGATGCGAGACAATTAAATATACGAAATCATCTTAAACAAACTTACTCTCCTACAACTGAAGGCAATATATCAGGAATCTCATACATTCCCCAATCCTCTGGATACAAACCCTGTGCCACAAACCGATGAATGCTAGAAAATTCCCAATCTCTCGGTGTTTTACACAAACCATGCTTCACCGGATTGTAATGAATATAATCGCAGTGCCTCGCAAAATCCTTTTCATCTCGAATTAAATGCTCCCAAAATCTTCTTTGCCAAAGATTACTTTCTTTCCGTTTCTTCCGTGACAGGGTAATCTTGGCCTCAATCCCCAGCTCATCTCCACAATTTTTGGTGACAAAATCTTTAATCAATCGCCAGCGTGTGGCATAGTCGCTATCTTCTGGCGGCAGCGTCCAGATACAATGAAGATGATCCGGGAGCAAGACAATTGCATCAATGGAAAATGGGTATTTTTGACGAATTTTATTAATCGCTTGTCTTAATGTTGTCCGGGCAATTTGATTACATAACCAAGGTTGGCGTTGATAAGTGACTAGAGTGAAAAAGTAGGTGGCTCCTGGAACAATTGCTCTTCTATAATTGGGCATACGGGAGGCGTTGTATTGCTTTTTTGTCTATAATAACTTTTGATTTTGCCTATGGCGTTACTTGAGTTTTGATGCGGTGTTGACGCTATAAATTTGTTTACAATTGATTGTGGCTTTGGTGCGTTACGCTGTCGAAGATCGCACCCTACAATTTTATTTAATACAATTTTATTTACAATTGATTGTGGCTTTGGTGCGTTACGCTGTCGAAGATCGCACCCTACAATTTTATTTATGATGAAGGGCGCGATCGCTCGACTCTTTTCCCGTCGCAAAAATATAGAGAATGCAGAAATACTATGCGATCGCGCAACACTATCGCTCAAATTTGATCTTGCGATCGCCGCCGCATCAACACGCTAATTATCTCGCCTTTGTTGCGCGTTGGTACTAATTGACTCCACGCCCCTACTTCGGCAAAACGCACTGCGTGCAAATTGCGAATCACCCCCGTTATCCACTCTTTTGTACCAATCAAAATCATCTTGTTAGCTGGAATGCCCGAAGCCGTTAAAGCCTCAATTGTAGCTGCATCAAGCGTTTCATTAGCATTAGCGGGTAAATTCTCTGACATTTCCATTTACCTATTCCTCTTGTTCAAAACTAGGAACAGTTCTATCTTACCTCAATATTCCTATTTGTGAACATTTACTTGGTCATTCCGCTCTGACACCATTGGGGGCATGGGAAGAGCAGGGAAAGCACTGAAACAGGTACTTGAAACTTACGGCATCAGCCAAAATCGTTTGGCAGTGGCGATGGGTGTAGGAAGGTCAACGGTTCACTATTGGGTTAGCGAGACTAGAGATCCTTTGGCTGACTCAATTCCAGAGATCGTCGAAGCGTTAGCAAAGCTTAACCAATCGGCGGCGCGTGATTTTCTATTGCTGTACCTGGGGCGTACCGTTGAGTATCTTGACGAGCAAGATAGGTCAGAATAGCAACATCGGCATGAGAAGAGCAGGGAAAGCACTCAAACAGGTGCTTGAAACTTACGGCATCAGCCAAAACCGTTTGGCAGTGACAATGGGAGTAGGACGGTCTACCGTTCACCACTGGGTCAGCGAGGCAAGAGATCCTTTGGCTGACTCAATTCCAGAGATCGTCGAAGCGTTAGCAAAGCTTAACCAATCGGCGGCGCGTGATTTTCTTGTACTCTATTTGGGGCGCAGCGTTGAGCATCTCGGCGAAGAGAATCAGTCAGAATAACGGTAGGGGCACGGCGGATGTCAGATATTGCGCGATGCAAAATGTTTGAAATGCCGTGCCCCGACAAGGCGCAATATTGTTGGTTAATTATTAAGGTATAACGAGCATCCCGGATTATTGCCACATACACTTTTTTTCGCTATTTTTTTGAGTTTAACATTAATGTTTCCTGAAATTATCCTGATATTTTTTTCGGTTAATTCTCAGGATTTTTGATTTTAACCTTCAGGAAGCCATCATGCAAAACCAAATTTTTGATTGCATAATTAATTCAAAGCAATTTTAGGTTAAACGGTAAAATGGCAATAAAGCAAGACAGCATATTGATGCAACTTGGTGAAGGTTATTCTGCTTGGGTACTGGGAGATTTGTACACCTTTAAAGCACTGAGCGAAGATACAGGTCAAGCTTATGGGTTAATTGAAATTGTCATGCAACCCAACAGCGCAGTTCCACCCCACATTCATACAAGGGAAAACGAATCTTTTTACATTCAAGCAGGCGAGATGGAGTTTCAACTGGGAGAACAAACAATCGTTGCTACACCCGGAACCTTCGTTCATTCTGCTAAAGGAAAGCCCCACAGTTTCCGCAACATTGGTGCAAAACCTGCTAAATTTTTGTGTTGGTTAACGCCAGGAGGATTGGAGAATTTTTTTATCGAAGTGGGTGCTACAGTTTCCGAGGAAAATCTGACGCCGCCTGCTGTGACTAGCGCCGATATCGAAAAATTAATTGCCACTGCTTCCAAATACGGTTTAGAAATTCTTCCTCCTTTGGCGCCCAGAAATAAATTTCAGGCTAAGAGCTAAAACCCGTTAAAACGGGTTATAACTCGTATAACTCGTTCCCAGGTTCAACCTGGGAACGATAAACTAGAGGCTCCGCCTCGGCTGATTAAGGATGCAAGATCTGCACCTACTAAAATCCTGTATCTTAAAATATGAAGAAGCGAAACTTTTTACAAGCTGGCGTCGCAATTATCGGCGCAGCATGGTTATCGCGTCATTTACCTTGGAGGACAGAAGTTATGGCAACTGCCAAAAATGAATTTGAAATTCAAAAAACTGAGGCAGAATGGCGCAAAATTTTGACGCCAGAACAGTTTAACGTATTGCGTCAACACGGCACGGAACGCGCGGGTACGAGTCCCCTTGATAAGGAATATCGTCAAGGGACTTTTGTCTGTTCTGGTTGCGATTTGCCGCTATTTACATCGGAAACTAAATATAACAGCGGTACGGGTTGGCCTAGTTTTTATGCTCCCATTGAAGGGGCTATTGGCACAACAGTAGATCGGTCGTTTTTTATGACTCGAATTGAGGTGCATTGTAGTCGTTGCGGTGGGCATTTGGGTCACGTATTTAACGATGGCCCTGCGCCTACTGGTCAGCGGTTTTGTATGAACGGCGTTTCGCTTAAGTTTATTCCTGCTGAATAGTTTGTTGGTGCGTTACAGCGTTTGTAACGCACCTTTTTAACCAATATCATGTCCGGTCAATTACCCATAATCGGTAGCCGGGACACGGCATTATTAACGTTATCTGTTTGTCCGAGATATCGTCAGATGCCGTGTCCCTACTCAACGACTCTGCGAGGTTTTTTTATTATGGGCAATGAGCGCGGACATGATATAACTACTCCAGACAAACAGAAGACAGAGGGAAATCAACCTTTTATTATCGGGTTAAATTCAATGATCACTTTCAAACCAGCAGAAATTTTTGATGTTGATGCTCTCTTGATATTGATACAGGAGTTTTATCAGATAGAACATCTCACATTTGATGATAATACCCGTGATGCTCTGACTAACCTGTTAAACAATAAATCTTATGGGGGTGTGTGGTTAATTCAGCATCAAGGAGAAACTATTGGCTATGTTGTTCTCACAATTGGCTATAGCTTGGAATTCCACGGACGCGATGCTTTTATTGATGAACTTTATATTAGAGCCAATTATCGAGGGCAAGGTATTGGCTCTAAAACTTTAGATTATATGCAAGAAGTTTGTCGTTCTCTTGGGATAAAAGCTCTCCATTTAGAAGCCGCTCGGAGCAATACGAAAGCTCAGGAATTATATCGTCGCTTTGGATTTAAAGACCGCGATCGCTATTTGTTAACTAAATGGCTGTGAATATATTTATATTGTTTTCAATGAGCCTTATACCGGAGGCAGAGCCTCGCTTAAGAAATTGCCATTCGCCGCTACAATGTTTATGCAACTAAAGGCAAGATCGCGCTTACGGTTGTTCCAATATCGGCAGAAGATTGGATGCAAAGTTCGCCGCCGTGAGCATCAATAATGCGCTTGACTATTGCCAATCTCAGTCCGGTTCCGGTGGCTTTGGTTGTATAAAATGGTTGGGTTAGTTTCGGTAGCACTTCTGGAGGAATTGGATCGCCTCCGTTGTGAATCTGGATGCAAACTTTATCTGGAACTAGGCAAGTTTCTAGATTGATGGTGACTGTTTCTGCTTGTGCGATCGCGCCAGCTAGCCCTTGACATATCGCTTCACACCCATTTCGCACTACATTGATCAATACTTGCTTCAATTTATCCTCATCGCCAATAATTTTAACACCCGTATAAGCTGGGGTAAATTCTATTTTACAACCCATTGCTTCTGGCATATTACCAAGGGTTTCCAAATTTTCTGCTATAAATTTGTTTAAATCTATTTTGGTTAAATTCAATGCCTGCGGTTTGGCATAAAGTAAAATTTCCCGCAACAATCTTTCTAGCCGATTTGCTTCATCTAAAGATAGATAAAGTCGCTCGCGATCTAATTCGGATAAATCTAACCGCTTAAACCCATTCAAACCTAATTTGATTGTGGTTAAAGGGTTGCGAATTTCATGCACTATAGTGGCAGCAAATTCGCCAATCGCTGCTAAACGTTCTCTTTCTACTAATTTGGCTTGCGCCATCCGTAATTCTTCAGTTCGCTTTGCTACTTCCTCCTCTAACATGTCATTAAATTTACGCTGTTGTTGGTAAAGATAATAATTATCAATCGCAGTGGCGGCACGTTCGGCAAACATTTCGGCAATGCGAATTTCTCCTGGGGCAAATTTGCGCGGTTTTTTATGAAAAGAACAAATAGTACCAATTGCTTTTCCGTGGGAAGGACGCAAGGGAACGCCCAAATAAGCGCAATATCCTTCTGGTGCTTTGCCATAGTCGGTGCAATTTTTGACATCCTGCACCACCAGAGTTTGTCCTGTTTTGACGACTGTACCCGTTAAACTACCGTGCAATGAATAAGTTTGCTCGTTACCATCCTCGATGTCAGTACTGCTTGCCAAGACTTTCTCTAATCCTTCCTGGCATAAGGTTACCACCGACCAATCAACCCCAAGCAATTGACTGACGCCACTGGCAATTTCTTTCAGATAGCTACTCAGTTCCCCCGTGCGATAGCTGAGGGATGATAAAATTGCCATTGTTTCCCTTTCTTGCTGCCACTGAAGCCATTTCCAGAACATCCAGTCCTCCTTGCTTGAGGCAATTTGTCAAATTATGCACAAATTTGACCATTGTAGTGAGCGAGCGCAGTTATACTCATATAACCCATTATCACCATTACCTTAGCTAAAAGCTGAAATTCTTTACATAACCTTGTTTTACCAATAAACCTTGAATGCAAAATCTAAAATTAATATGAAATCGCATATTCTACTGATTGAAGATGAAGTTAAACTAGCTCGATTTGTCGAAATTGAGTTGACTTACGAAGGATATCAAGTCAGCGTCAAGAACGATGGTTTTGAAGGACTCACCGCCGCCAGGGAATTGCATCCCGATATTATACTTCTCGATTGGGGGCTGCCAGGACTAACGGGGGTGGAAATCTGCCGCCGCTTGCGAACTACAGGAGATAAAGTGCCGATTATTTTATTAACGGCTAAAGAAGAAATAAGCGATCGCGTCGCCGGATTAGATGCTGGTGCCGATGACTACGTCGTCAAACCTTTCAGCATTGAGGAATTACTAGCCAGAGTGCGCGCCCACCTCCGACGCACGCAAGAACCTAACCCCGATTTGTTACAATTTGCTGACTTAAGTTTAAATCGCAGCACCCGCGAAGTCTGGCGCGGTGGTAGAAGTATAGAATTAACTGCCAAAGAATTCGATTTACTTGAATATCTCCTCGCCCATCCCCGCCAAGTTCTCACCCGCGATCAAATCTTAGAAAAAGTTTGGGGTTACGATTTTATGGGCGATTCTAATATTATTGAAGTTTATATCCGCTACCTGCGCCTAAAATTAGAAACCGACACCGCGCCCCGGTTAATTCATACCGTGCGCGGTGTCGGTTACAGTTTGCGCGAATGATTTAATTGCAGATGGCAGATTTTAGATTTCAGATTTAATTTTATTATTAAATCTAAAATTCTTACAAATCTGCAATCTTAAATCTCAAATCTAAAATTCTTACAGGTTGCTAATCCAGCCAATTACGCCATGTCCGGTGATGACTTCTAATGCCAAGAGAGAGACAAAACCAATCATCGCCATACGCCCGTTTAGCTTTTCTGCATACTCGGTGAAGCCAGTGCGAGAAGTGCTGTCTACATACATTTTGGGTTCAATTGCGTAGTTATTTAGTCTGCCGCCTTCTTCAACTATGTAGCGTGAGTTCATGGTTTTTTATCCTCGTTTTCCCTTGTTGTAAACAAATGTAACAGATTTTTAATTTATGTAAAGGCGATCTTCGTCACAAGAAGTAAGTGATCTAGATCGCATCCAAGATCAGAAACCGGGTTTCTGGTTAGCTCGGTGGTTTGACAGCGACGATGTTTGAGAGAAACCGGGTTTCTGGTTAGCTCGGTGGTTTGACAGCGACGATGTTTGAGAGAA
>CAYXCW010000009.1:2987-19353 GCA_964463555.1 uncultured bacterium | reverse complement strand
ACCCGGTTTCTTTGCGTAAAATCGCGATCGCTGGCATCGGCATCGCGCGGGGGGCGGGTTTATCAACATAATTCGCTTCCTGGCAAAAGGGACTGGTAAAACCCGCCCCTACAACCGCATTAACCACAGGAGTAGAGAGGTTACATGTAACCTCTCTACTACGGGACAGGATATCAGTCCTGTTTTGGTCTGGTTGAGGCAAAAACTTATTAAGGAAAAGTTGAACAATCTCCGGGAAGAGGCTCCAGCACAATTAAACTACTACCCTAGTGTTGTTAAGGGTTTGACCAAAATGACTTATCTGGAAACGGCGGCGGAATTTTACAGCAAAGTGGCGCAAAAGCCCGAAGTGGGGTTGTGCTGCGTGCAAAGCAGTCCCTTGCAACTACCGGGATTGAAAATTCCGGCGCAAATGCAGGAAATGAACTACGGATGCGGTACAACGGTTCATCCTGCGGAATTGGGAAATGAACCAACTGTGCTGTATGTGGGAGTTGGCGGGGGTTTGGAGGCGTTGCAGTTTGCTTACTTTTCCCGGCGTCAGGGTGGGGTAATCGCAGTCGATCCGGTGGCGGAGATGCGTCAGGCGGCGTCGCGGAATTTGGCGCAAGCAGCGCAGGAAAACTCTTGGTTTGATTCCAGTTTTGTGGAAATTCGCGAAGGGGATGCGTTTAATTTGCCCGTTGCTGATGCTTCGGTGGATGCGATCGCGCAAAATTGTCTGTTTAATATCTTTGAACCCGAAGATCTAAATAAAGCACTCAAAGAAGCCTTTCGCGTGTTAAAACCAGGTGGACGCTTATTAATGAGCGATCCCATTGCTACTCGCCGCATCCCCTTGCACCTGCGCCAAGATGAACGCTTGCGGGCGATGTGTTTATCTGGCGCATTGACTTATGAGGAGTACGTTCAACACTTAGTTAACGTCGGGTTTGGACAGGTAGAAATTCGCGCGAGGCGCCCCTATCGGCTTTTAGATTGTCAAACTTACAATCTAGAATCGCCTTTACTTTTAGAAAGCCTCGATTCTGTTGCTTACAAAGTCGAAATTCCTGCGGATGGCGCTTGCATTTTTACCGGCAAAACGGCAATCTATATGGGAAATGAAGAATTTTTTGATGATAATGCGGGGCATATTCTTCAGCGCGGCGTTCCCGCCGTTGTCTGCGATAAAACTGCTGGTAAGCTGGGCGCGTTATTGTCTAAAGATGTGTTAATTACCGATTCTACCTGGCACTACACTGGCGGCGGTTGTTGTTAATAAGATCGAAGGTGTGCGCCTCTGAACAATTGCAGATTTTAGATTGAAAAAAGCCTCTAAATGTAGGGTGCGTTAGCGAAGCGCGTAACGCACCGCAACCAGCACATAGAAACTTAATATAAGTTAAAATAAAGGTCGAGTTATCGACGGTAAATAATCATGCAAACAGACTCAGTAAAATCCCATTCAAATTTAGCGATCGCACCCTTTCGGAAAAAGCTTAAGTCTGCTTTGACCAAGCGTCAGATCTCCGTTTTGCAAATAAATTTAGGCAAGCGCTGTAACTTAGCTTGCAATCACTGTCATGTAGAAGCAAGTCCCAAGCGAACCGAAGAACTATCCCCAGAAATTTGTCACCAGCTAATTGAACTTATATACAAATTTCCTCAACTCAAAATAGTTGATTTAACTGGCGGCGCGCCGGAAATGCTTTATGGCTTCAAACCCCTAGCAGAAGCAGCAAGAAATACGGGTAAAGAAGTAATTGTTCGGTCTAATCTTACAATTTATTTTGAACCAGGATTTGAAGATATTCCCGAATATTGCGCCAACCATCAACTGAGAATAGTTGCCTCCCTCCCCTGCTATCTGGAAGATAACGTCGATAAAATGCGCGGCAATGGGGTTTATAATAACTCAATTCGGGCGCTGCAATGGCTCAATCAGTTAGGATACGGTCAAAACCCTGACTTAATTTTGGATTTAGTTTATAACCCGCAAGTTCCCACTGGGGATAATTTTTCTTTGACTCCCAACCAAGTCAAACTGGAACAAGATTACAAAGCCTACCTGAAAGAGCATTTTGGGATTGCTTTCAACAACTTGTTTACGATTACAAATTTGCCCGTCGGGCGCACTAAGTTTCATCTGGAACATCGGAAATTATCTTTGCCTTACTTACACTTCTTAGAATCAAACTTCAATTCCGATACTGTAGAAAATTTAATGTGTCGGAATGAACTTTCCGTTGATTATTTGGGTAATATCTATGACTGCGACTTTAACCAAATGGAAAATTTACCCGCCAAACTCAACAATGGTGAAACCTTAACCGTTGCAAAGTTACTCGCAGCTGGAACAATAGATTTGATTGAAGAAATTCAAACAGCACCCTATTGTTATGGTTGCACGGCTGGATGCGGTTCCAGTTGCGGCGGCGCGTTGATTTGAACTGATAAGTTGCACCAGTATCAATAATCGGGCGGCAGCAGCCCACCATACCTCGTTCTCCGGGCTTACGCCTGCGAACGAGAAAGCGAGGCTCAGCTTATAGTTGGTGCAAGTTATCAGTTTGAACAGGTTATAGCGTCGGTTGGGTTAAGGTAACGAAATCTAACTGACAATCTCCCTCTCGCTCTTTTCTTACCCGTTTGCTAGATTAAGGTTTGGTTAAGTTAATGATGCCGACTAACATTTTAAGAAAAATTGATGACTTCACCGATTACAAGCGAAATAGATTTAATTTCCTCCGGTTTTCACGCGCTTTCGGAACCGTTGCGGTTGAAGGTACTCGATCTGCTACGGACAAAAGAACTTTGCGTGTGCGAGTTGTGCGAAATGTTGGGCGTGACTCAGTCTAAGCTCTCTTTCCACCTGAAAACCCTCAAAGAAGCTGGTTTAGTGCGATCGCGTCAAGAAGGTCGCTGGATCTACTACAGTCTAAATCTGGCTCAATTTGTCATTTTAGAGCAATATCTGGCAGAATTCCGTCGCTTCAGCAATATCTTACCAGCTCGCTCTTGTCAAGACAATCGTTAATTTCTTTATATTTCTTAACCATATGTTTCACTCTTTTTTTAGCTTTCGACCTTGACAAATCAAAATTTTTTGAAATGATAAGAGTGTGACCCTATAACTGATGGGGGTTAAGTAAATGAATGTAACAGCAAAGCCATTATTATTCGCACTCGGTATTCTGGTATTAACAACGAGTTGTTCAACGCCAACCAACTCAAATACAACCTTGGTTGCAGCGGGGGGAACCGCACAGACGATTAAGATTGATGGGTCGAGTACGGTGTTTCCGATTACGGATGCGATCGCCAAAGAATTTAACAAGACAAAACAAAACAAAGCTGATGTGCAAGTGGCGTTTTCCGGCACTTCAGGCGGGTTTAAAAAATTCTGCGCTGGTGAAACAGATATCAGCAACGCTTCCCGTCCAATCAATGCCGCAGAAATGAAAGCTTGCGACGCAAATGGAATTAGATTTGTAGAATTGCCGATTGGTTTTGATGCTTTAACGGTAGCAGTTAATCCCCAAAATACCTGGGCGCAAGATATTACCCGCGAAGAGTTGAAAAAACTGTGGGAACCTGCTGCTGAAAAGCAAATTACCAAATGGAATCAAATTAGACCATCTTGGCCCGATCGACCGATTAATCTATATGGTGCGGGTAAAGATTCCGGTACCTTTGATTACTTTACAGAAGCGACAGTAGGGCAACCTAAAGCGAGTCGCAATGACTACACCGCCAGCGAAGATGATAACGTTTTAGTCCAGGGAGTTGCTAACGATCCAAATGCTTTGGGTTATTTTGGCTTCGGCTATTTTGAAGATAACCAAGATAAATTAAAAGCTTTGGCAATTGATAACGGCAAAGGGGCAATTCTACCATCTCGCGAAACGGTAGAAAAAGCGCAATATCAACCGCTAGCTAGACCTTTGTTTATCTACGTAAACGTCAGAGCTAACCAGCAAAAATCAGAGCTGCGCGAGTTTGTCAAGTTCTACCTTAACAATGCCAAGCGCATCGTTGAAACTGCGAACTACATTCCCTTACCAGAGGAAGGTTATCACATCGCCAAGATTCACTTTGAGTCAGGCAAAGTCGGAACGGTGTTTGATGGAAAATCTGAGCTAAATCTAACAATTGGCGAGTTACTGCGGAAGGAGAAAAAGTTTTAGAAAGCGAGAATGGTAATGGGTAATGGGTAATAGGTAATTGCCAAGAAAGCCTGTTAATCCAATTACCAATTACCAATTACCAATTACCGCAATTTTGATGAGTGTAGAGGAGAGGAATGAAATTACCTTTTAAGTTTAAGCGGGAGGAAGCAATTGCTGAAGGTGTGGGAACATTCATTTTAGTATTTGCTGGTACGGGTGCGGTAATGGTAAACAAAATTAGCGATGGGGCGATAACGCACCTGGGAATCAGCTTTGTATTTGGGGCGGTAGTAGCAGCTTTAATTTATGGATTGGGGCATATCAGCGGCGCGCATTTTAACCCAGCGGTGACGTTGGCTTTTTGGGCGAGTGGGTTTTTTCCAAAAAGCAAAGTTTTGCCTTATATTTTGGCGCAATGTTGGGGAGCGATCGCAGCCTCTGTTATCTTACTAGCTACCCTGGGAAAAGTAGCCAATTTAGGCGCAACTTTACCATTAAACGATAACTGGTTCCAATCCTTTATCCTCGAAATCGTTCTCACCTTTATCTTAATGTTGGTGATTTTAGGTTCGGGACTTGACAGACGCGCCCATATTGGTTTTGCTGGCATAGCAATTGGGTTAACGGTGGGATTGGAAGCCGCATTTATGGGGCCAATTACTGGGGCGAGTATGAATCCGGCGCGTTCTTTTGGTCCTGCTTTAGTAGGTGGAATTTGGCAGCACCATTGGTTGTATTGGATTGCACCAATATTAGGGGCGCAATTAGCCGTCTTGATTTATCGGGAACTTTCTAACGGATTTCAAGACATTAAATAGTGGACAGTTGACAGTGGACAGTTGACAGTTGACAGTTGACAGTTGACAGTTGACAGTTGACAGTTACGCAAACAAACCAGGTTTGTGTGAAAAAGAATCGCGGTTTTTACGATAGGATGACGAGCGAGGAAAATTAATTCTTTTCCTACAAGGTAGAAGCTTTAAAACCATTTTTACTGGTAAATTTCATGAAAAAAGTGATGTTCGTTTGCAAGAGAAACTCCTGTCGTTCCCAAATGGCAGAAGGATTTGCTAGAACTTTGGGAGAAGGGAAAATTGCTGTAACCAGTTCCGGACTCGAAGCAAGTAGAGTTCATCCGACAGCGATTCAAGTCATGTCTGAAATTGGCATTGATATTACCAATCAGACATCCGATCCTTTAAGCGATTTCCAAGCAGAAGACTACGATGCCGTAATTTCTTTATGCGGTTGCGGCGTTAATTTACCCGAAGCATGGGTGATGCGAGAAGTATTTCAAGATTGGCAACTCGATGACCCCGATGGACAACCAATCGAAACATTTCATCGCGTGCGAGATGAAATTAAAGAGCGAGTGGAAAAACTGATCGAAACCCTGAGTTAATGCAATTCCAATTCAATTGATTAATTTTTGCCACAGATGACACAAACCTTCGACCACAAACCGAGAATCTTATTTTTATACGGCTCGTTGCGCGAGCGTTCCTACAGCCGCTTGTTAGCAGAAGAAGCGGCGAGAATTATCGAGGAATTTGGTGCAGAAACTCGGTTTTTTGACCCCCGCGAATTACCAATTTATGGCAGCGTAGACGCCAATCATCCCAAAGTTCAGGAGTTACGAGAATTAAGTTTATGGTCTGAGGGTCAAGTGTGGTCGAGTCCAGAAATGCACGGCAATATTTCTGGGATTATGAAAAACCAAATTGATTGGATTCCCTTAAGCGTCGGCGCCGTCAGACCAACGCAAGGTAGAACTTTAGCCGTGATGCAAGTTAGCGGCGGTTCCCAATCTTTTAACGCGGTTAATACTTTGCGAATTTTAGGCCGCTGGATGCGGATGTTTACAATTCCGAATCAATCTTCTGTGGCGAAAGCTTATCAAGAGTTTAACGAAGATGGGACGATGAAAGATTCTTCTTATCGCGATCGCGTCATCGATGTGATGGAAGAATTGTACAAATTTACCATGCTCCTGCGCGATCGAGTAGACTACCTCACCGATCGGTACAGCGAACGCAAGGAAAAAGCCGCCCAGCAGGTAATTCAAGTGGCAAATAGCGCGCTCGAGCTTAATACTCGTAAAAACATTTAGAGGTTTTTTCCAGAATTAGGGGGTTTGGTTGTATACCTTTAAAAATAAATGGAGTATGTCAAAATAGGAGCGATGTTATGAGCGCTACAAAGGTGGAAATTTTGGGTTCTGGCTGCAAGAAATGCAATCAATTAGAAGAGAATGCGCGGAGTGCGATCGCATCCCTTGGTATCGCAGCAGAATTATCCCACGTCACCGATCCAACAGAAATCGTCAGGCGCGGTGTTTTGTCTACTCCAGCTTTAGCAATCAACGGCAAAGTTGTCAGCAAAGGTCAGGTGATTTCTCCCGAACAAATTAAACCGCTATTGCAGTCATGAGTTTTCATTTTGTCCGGGCGCGTTTTTCTATAAAGCTATGACAAAAACGCCAAATTGAAATCACCCCGCCATCCCATCTCAAAGGGGGCATTATGTTCGATCCTTTTTATCCCTTTAATTGGCTAGCCAGCCAAATTGTGACTCAAATTTTCGGTTTATCCCTTGAGTCTCATTTGGGTGCTAGCCTTCATTTTTTTCTTTACGACGTTCCTAAAGTTTTGACGCTAGTCCTCACGATTAGCTTTCTCGTCGGAACTTTAAAGAGTTTTTTAGAACCAGAAAAAGTGCGCCGCTGGCTAGGAGGAAAGCGGACGATTGTAGGCAATATCTTAGCAGCAATGGTTGGAATTGTCACGCCTTTTTGTTCTTGTTCTGCCGTGCCGTTATTTATCGGTTTTTTAGAAGCAGGCGTGCCGTTAGGGGTAACATTTTCATATCTGATTTCTGCCCCAATGGTGAACGAAGTTGCAGTGGTGCTGCTGTGGGGATTGTTTGGCTTAAAAGTAACGCTGATCTATGTTGGGTTTGGGGTATTGCTGGCGATCGCAGCCGGATATATCATCGGTTTACTCAAGCTGGAAAAATGGGTGGAATCCTTCGTTTGGGAATTACAAAAAGCTCGTCAAACCGAAGATTTAGACACCAGCGCAGATATCCAAATTACCTGGAAACAACGATTTGCAGAAGGTCAATATTCGGCAAGCGAAATATTTAAATCCGTTTGGCCTTATGTCGTCGGCGGAATTGCCATCGGTGCCGGAATTCACGGCTATGTTCCCGCAGATATTATTACCAATTTGGCTGGCGATCGCAATCCCTTCGCCGTTCCCATTGCTACGGCAATTGGCGTGCCCCTTTATGCCAATATTGCGGGCGTTCTTCCGATTACCGAAGCCTTGGTTAATAAAGGCATGTCCTTGGGCACCGTACTCGCTTTCACTATGGCAGTCACCGCCCTATCTTTGCCAGAAATAGTGATTTTACGCAAAGTTTTGCGCCCTCAATTGCTAGCAGTATTTATCTCGTTAGTCACTTTTGGCATTATCAGCATTGGTTACCTATTTAATGCCTTCGTATAGAACTTGTATGGTTAATGGTGTTGTAGGGGCGGGTTTTACCCGCCCATCACCTTAGTTTCTTTGTAGATCTCTTTGCTGGGCTTGCTGCGTCAGTATGATTCCTGAAAAAATGCTGAGTTTAGACTAAATTTGCTGCGAGGAAAACTCAGGCAAATCTTAGATTCACCTTAGAAAAGCTTCAGCCTTATCGGGCACGATCTTAGAATCAGCCGATAGGAGGAATTTTCTATGGAATTGAGAGATGCGATTTTGCTTTTGCATCCAGCGATCGCTGTCATTATCGTCTTCCCATTAATTGGCATCGTCGTCAACCGCGCTCTACAAACCCGTCAGCGTCGCCTGCAAACCCTGACGGAGGGAAAAAGCAAAATTCCCCCCGTCGTCGGCTCAGAACACGTACAATTAGGTCGTTGGTTGACAATAGCGGTGGTAGGTATTGTTTTAATCGCTCTGGCTAACGATATTTTTGGCAATATTATAGACAAGCAAATTTGGAGCCAACAACCGTTTAAAGTCTTGTTAATTGCAATGGTATTTGCCGCTACAATTGCATCTTTCGTATTATTAGACCGAGCTAAACAGCCCAAATGGCGCGGTGTCTTTGCTACCTTAACTGGGGTAGGCTTAATCGTGCTGGGTTCCCAAGATGGAGTTTATCGCAAAACCGAACAGTGGTATATTTCCCACTATTATTACGGGCTGGTGGCGGCGCTGTTAATGATTTTTTCCCTAGCAATTGTGCGGGAGATTTATCAAGATAAAACCAATCGCTGGCGAAAGGTTCATATTGCTGCCAATTGCATCGCTCTTTTACTGTTTATCGCTCAGGGAATTTCTGGAACGCTATCATTGTTGGAAGTGCCGCTAAGTTGGCAGGAACCTTATGTTCACAAGCTTTACGAGTACCAGTGCGAAACTAAACCCTGCACAATTCAACCCTCTGCTTTACCCCAAACACCTCAATGAATTGCATCGTTATCCTATAGTTTATGAAATTGTAGGGACGGTTACCCCATGTGGGAGTCTGGCAGTTTTTGACCACCGGCGCTGCGATCGCAATCAGTCTGATGTTTCTGGCAGAGGTGCAGTCGGATATGCGATCGCCAATTGAATATAGTTTATTAACAGTAGAACAGCAACAGTTTAACCAACAACAGCAGCAACTCCGTCAGATGGCTTTCCGAGGGGATTTTTAGCCAAGATTCCAGATACCCGATTTCTCGCGAGAAGTTGGGTATCTTTGTAATTTTATCCGAAACATTAAGTGATTTTTGCTAAAATTACAACTGTTAGCTATCAGCAATTAGCTAAGAGAAAAAACTATGATATCTCCTGGCAAAATTTCTCCTCCTTTAACAATTCCTCCTTTAGAAAACGGCGACAAGCTCACCCGTGCTGAATTTGAGCGTCGCTACCAGGCAATGCCTCATCTGAGAAAAGCAGAATTAATTGAAGGAATTGTTTATATGGCATCTGCTCTACGAGCAAAAAGTCACGGTAAACCTCAAACTCACATTATGACTTGGCTAGGTACTTATGAATCGGCTACGCCAGGAGTGGAAGCGTTGGATAATGCTACTGTCTTACTTGATAATGATAACGAACCGCAACCAGATGGATTGTTAAGGATTGAAACAGGAGGACAGTCCAGCATTAATGAAGATGATTATGTGGAAGGTGCGCCGGAATTAATTGTAGAAATTGCGGCTTCTAGTGCTTCCTACGATTTGCATAAAAAACTAAAAGCCTATCGTCGGAATGGGGTGCAAGAATATTTGGTATGGCGAGTTTTCAATCGCGAATTTGATTGGTTTAGGTTAAATGAAGAAGAATATATAAAAGTTGAACCGAATTCAGATGGGGTAACTTGCTCTGAAGTTTTTCCAGGATTGTGGTTGGATAAAGCTGCTTTATTGGCGGGAGATTTAGCTAAAGTGTTAGCGGTGTTGCAGTTGGGATTAGCAACGCCAGAACATCAAGCTTTTGTTGAGCAATTGCAGGAATTAAATTAGAAATATAGCGCTAATGCACCCTATAGATAGAGTCTTTGCTGCGCCAGATGGCTTGGCGACGGGATGTTTAAAATTGTAGAGACACGGCGGCAGAAAATCTTCTCATTAAGTGCAAAACCTATTGATGCCGTGACCCTACAACCAATATCGATCGCCCACTTCTCTAAAAAGTCGAGGAGCTTTGTAATTTTATCCAAAACATTAAGCAGTTTTTGCTAGAATCAGAGCTGTTAGCCATCAGCAATTAGCTAAGAGAAAAAACTATGATATCTCCTGGCAAAGTTTCTCCTCCTTTAACAATTCCTCCTTTAGAAAACGGCGACAGGCTCACCCGTGCAGAATTTGAGCGTCGCTACCAGGCAATGCCTCATCTGAAAAAAGCTGAGTTAATTGAAGGAGTTGTTTACGTGGCATCCCCATTAAGAATCAAAAGTCATGGAGAACCCCATGCTTGCATTATGACTTGGTTGGGAGTGTACAAAGCAGCTACGCCTGGAGTGGGTTTAGCTGATAATGCTACCGTGCTACTTGACAGCGATAACGAACCGCAACCGGATGCGCTGTTAAGAATTGAAACAGGCGGACAATCGAGCATTAATGAAGATGATTATTTGGAAGATGCGCCGGAATTAATTGTAGAAATTGCTGCTTCTAGTGCTTCCTACGATTTGCATGAAAAACTAACAGCTTATCGTCGAAATGGGGTGCAAGAATATTTGGTTTGGCGAGTTTTCAATTGCGAATTTGATTGGTTTAGGTTAAATGAAGGGGAATATATCAAAGTTGAACCGAATTCAGATGGGGTAATTTGTTCTCAGGTTTTTCCGGGATTGTGGTTGGATAAAGCTGCTTTATTGGCAGGGGATTTGGCTAAAGTGTTAGCGGTTTTGCAGTTAGGATTATCGACGCCAGAACATCAAGCTTTTGTGGAAAATTTGCAGGAAAACAGTCAGCCCTGAAATACTTGCGGGAAAACAGTCAGCCCTGAAATAAATTTCGGGCTGAAAGCTTAAGTCCGTTAAAACGGACTGGTAAGAATTTTCAACCCGTTTTAACGGGTTTTAGCTTTTAGCATGAAATTTATTTCATGGCATTAGAGAGTTAAGGTGGCAGTTATGATGAGCGTTACCGAGCTAAAAAATCTTTACGAGTTAGATGAGTCTCAATGGCTAGAAGAAACCGTGAAATTGCTTAAAAATAAACAATTTCAAGCGCTAGACTTAGAGAATTTAATTGAGGAGTTAGAGGACTTGGGTAGAGAAAAGAAAAATGCTTTAGCTAGCCTTTTAGAACAGGTTATCCGTTATTTATTATTACTTCAATATTGGACAAGTGAATCTGAATATAATAAGGTTCACTGGCAAGAAGAAATCTATAATTTCAGAATTCAATTGAAACGAAGACTTACTACCAATCTTCGCAATTATTTAGAGTCTGAATTGAATTCTCTCTATCAAGATGCGTTAGGATTTGTGAAAATAAAAACTAAAAATTCTGTCAGTTTTCCGCTAGAATGCCCTTATTCCCTTGACCAATTGCTTGATATTGAATGGTTGCCCGATTAAAGTATTCAGAATTTAAGCAGGTATAGTGGGTGGTGCGTTACGCTAGCGCTAACGCACCCTACAGAAGAGGTTTTGGTAGCGATCGCATCCTCCCACAATGCGATCGCCCCAATCACCCAATCTTGTTTCTCTAACTGTCAGCCTGCCGCGACGGTAGCAGATCCGGGTTAAATATAACCACGAATTTCCCGTGAGGCATCAGACGACGGAGAATCTCTAGATGACCGTCAGCATCCGAACGATTGCGGTACTGACCAACAGTCAATCGTTGCATGTTGGGTAGCAAACGAACCAAGACCCAAGGGTTAAGTCGTTCTTTGTAAGGCATAATTAACTTGTCTCCATAATGTATGGGAGCCACAGCCAGTGCTGATAGGTTGGTAGCCGGGATGCACTGGCTTTGTGACTTTTTGAAGTTCTGCATCCATACTACGGACAAATCATGGTCAAGTCAACTTAACTAGAAAAATTCTGGAATCAGACAATTAATGAGTAGTGTGGGGAAAAAGCTTAAACAACGACGCGAATCGCTTTCTTTGACGCAGCAGCAAGTCGCCGATCGGTTGGGCGTATCTGTAACGACTGTGAAAAATTGGGAAGCTGGCAGGCATATTCCCAAACTCTATTTTGAGCAAACGAAAGCGTTATGCGACCTTTTGAAGCTTTCCTTAGATGAACTGGTAGATTAATTAACGTTCACTTGGCAATAGCGTTTGTCTGTCCTATCGTGTAACCCAAGGGAGGCGATCGCAAATTTTTCCCTTGGATACACTACTCTCCCGCAGCATTTAACACATCACCATATAGTTGATTGCTGACTCGAAAACCAGCTTGAGCAATTAAATCATTCATCACAGGTTTAACCGATGAAATCAATCCTCTGCGTTTAGCAACTAAGAAAATTCCTAACACTCCAACGGTATTGATTCCAAATCTAGATGCTGCTATTCTGGCTTGACGATCGTCTATCAGAAGTCGATTGGCTGATAGCTCTATAGTAAGAGCGATCGCTTCAGATTCACCTGGAGCGATTTCTGTTTCGAGTTGCGTTACTAGGGTACGATTGATTACCTGTTGAGTTTGAATCCAAGATAGGGTTTGGACTTCAATAGTACCGGGGACTGTATAACCCAAGCTTGCCATTTCATCGTAAACTGCTTGAGGAATGATAATGTTGCCATACAGTTGTTGCAATAGGTTTAATTGTCCGACTGCTGCTAAGTTGGTTATGGGTGAAGTATTGCTGACAATATTCACAAATCGCCCAGCCTTTTTAGGGTTTCGAGATCGTTTTGGAAATCTTCAACATCATAATTGATGCAGATACCTCGACTGGCAAGTTCTTTTTGGAATTCGATTAAGTTCATTCCGGCAAGGCGACGGGCTGTGCCTGTGCTAATTTTGGATTTTTGGTACAGTAAAATAGCAATTTCTAGCTTTAATTCGGCTTCTGACATCTTTGCGGCTGTCAGAATCTCATCGGGAATGACAACGCTCATGGTGTTTTCTGTTTACCAGTTTGAATTCTACTGCATCGATCGTAACCAGAGATTTGGGAAAATATTGTTTGGTGAAGTGGGAGCGATCGCTTGATAAAACTGACTTTAGCAGAAGCGATCGCTCATCCTTGATATAACACCAACCTATTCTGCTCGTTTTCTCCTTTCTAATAGATTCTTGGCGAAGTTCCTCACCTGCTCATCTGGATCGTTGTCTGCGCGATCGCGTAACAAGTCTAGGGTTTGGGGATGGTCGTGATAGTATCTGACAATTGCCTCCAGAGCGGTTTTCCGGGGATGGCATCGAAACCAATTATCACTTGTAAAAGGATCTTTAACAGCGCGATCGCACAACCACTCAAACATTCCAGGCGCATCTTTCCAACCAAGGGCGAGTTCTTCCACCGCCCCGCCGCGCACAAAGAAATCCGTATCATTTTGTGCCCGGTTTTTCAGCAAAATTAAGGTATCTGGGTCATCTTTCCAACCACGGGCGAGTTCTTCCATTGCGGTACGGCGCATAAAGAAATCCGCATCATTTTGCGCCTGGTCTTTCAGCATAATTAAGATATCCGGGTCATTTTTCCAACCAAGGATGAGTTCTTGCACCGCTGCATAACGCACACAAAAATCCCCATCGTTTTGCGCCCGGTCTTTCAGCATAATTAAGATATCCGGGTCATCTTTCCAGTTCTGGGCGATAGCCATCACAGCGCACTGTGGCACATTAGACGCGGAATCAAATTGCATACAAGATTTTAGCCAGAGTAGGGTTTCTAGGTCATCTTGCCAGATAGTCGCGATCGCCATTAAGATTGCATAAGCCGCTTCTGACTCAAACCTGTAGGGATATTCTGCTTCAACTTCTTTTTTCAACACTTGTAGCAGTTGAGTCGCAATGGGAGCGATCGCGCTTCTATTCTTTACTTCTGCCAGACAATTCGCTGCTAATAAAAGGTTGATAATCCCTTCCTTTTTCAATTTGTCATACTCAGTAATAAACTCTCGCCGATTAATTTTCTGCTTTAACAGATACTCAATAATTTCCCCAACAAACTTAGCATCAATCATCCCACAAATCAGCCACAGCACTTTATGCCAAGATTCATCCTGCCAGTGCTTGCCAAAAACATCATTAATCAGCCCATCCAGCGTCAGCGTCTGCGTCTCCTTAAACTGCCAGACAAACTCCCAAGCACAGAAATATTCCAGAAACGTGCGATGGACAAAAGCATAACTATTCCCACCCAGATAGCACAAAATAAAATTGCGGATTCGCAATTGCTTGATCGTCAAGCGGGCGATATCTCTTGCTTGCGGCACCTCTTTAATCGTTTTCAAATAGTTGGTCAGGATATCTTCTAACTGCGTTTCGCCAATCAAATTCCCAGCCAAACCCTTTTCTTTCCCTTGCATCTGATAGGCAACTTGGCGCAACATTGCCTGTTTGTCTTTCAAATCGATGACGACGGGAAATTTCTTTAATTCGGGGTCTTCTAAAACCTTGGCTTCCACATCCCACTGGTGCAATAATAACCCCGATGCCTTTTCGTAGAGAGTAGCGCGATCTCTAGGAAGTTCTTGACTGCGGTTGAGAATTGCCATCATCGTCAGCAGCAAAGGATTTCCTGCTAGTTCTTGAATCGGTTTAGAGTTAGCAATTCCTGTTCTCAGTCGCTCCCGTTTTCTGACTTTATCTTCTCCTTCTGGGAAGGTTTGATCGTGCCAGCGCTGGATAAATTCTTCAATTTGTTCTGAGGTCAAATCTTGCAACATAAAGTGGCGAAACCCCGCATCTCGCAAGCGTTGCGCTTTGTAACCCAGCCAGCGAGACGTGGCAATTGTCTGCACCTGCGGATACTTATTCGTAAAGCTGTGAATATCGGTAACCACAACTTCCCGCAGTGCCGGATCGAATACTTCATCCAACCCATCAAACATCGCGATCGCATGTCCCCGTTTTAACCATTCTTCCAATTGATGTTGGTTCAATCGCTCCAAAATATCGCCAGAATGTAAAAATCCCAGAATGCCATCGCATTTCCCGCTATGGCGATTTTGGGCATAAATGCGTAACTCAATTAACAGGGGAATTGGGTAAACGGGCAAATCTTTTACAGGTCTTTCTGCCCATTTCAAAGCAATATATTGCAGCAGAGTTGATTTTCCCGCCCCCGGATCGCCTAAAATTACCGTATACTGAGACAATATGCGATTTTGCGGCTCAGAAGCACCCGGATCGCCTAAGATTTCAAAAACAGAACGAATTGGCTGATCTACATAGGCTTTGCGGTAGCGTTCCACCTCAACTTCGGCAATTTCTGCATCTAATTGGTTTTGCGATCGCAATTCCCGCAACAGTTCTTTAGGAATCTCATACACCTGGGGTAAAAATTCCTGGCACTCCCGCGCATTTTGCGGCACGAAGACATTCCACAGCTTTAACTCATTGTATGCGTATGCGATCGCATCCATCGCCTCTAACCGCAGATTACCATAGTATTCCCGCAGCGCTTCCCGATACCGCCGCAAATCAAATTCAATCGGAATCCCAGCCATTTGTTGTAACTGTTCCGCAGCAGCTTCCTGCGCCTGCGCCGCAAAAATCGGTTGCAGTTGATCGGAATCTTTAATAATAGTTTTGACTCGTTTCAGATAGCGCTTGCTAATCTGTCCCCAATCAAACTCCTCCGGCAAAAAAGGCAAATTCATCTCGCGCCAAGTGACCGCCATAATTTGAATATCCAGTCCCTGAGCATCGCTATTAAAAGCACTCCCCAACGTCGCCGCAATCTTTTCTTGATTGACAAAATCCTTTAACGGTTTAACGTATTCTTTTATCAGAACTTCCTCATAATCAGCCCGTTCCAATTCCTGCTGTACCAACAGCAAAAATTGAGTCAAAGCCTTACCATAAGCTTCCTTCAGCGGATCTTTTTCTGGCTGGTGAATGACTTTTTTCAGACAGTCTTTAAAGAAATCCTTCGCATAATCCTTCGCTGATTCCTTAGCCAAGTCTTCTAAAATGGGTTTAAATACCAACCCCGCAGCTTGCGCCACGCCCCAAACAACCAGCCATTCCGACATAAGATAGTATCCGCCAGAAAAATCGATCTCTTCCTAATATGGCACTGGGATTAGCGCATCTTCAAGGGTCGGGAGTGCATAGATTATTTGTAAAGCAAACCTTAATACTACTGTCATAGATCTTGAATTCGATCCCCCCTAACCCCCCTTGCCAAGGGGGGGACCGGAAATAACTTAAAGTCCCCCTCGCTCAGCGAAGAAACATCAACTCTTCAAAGTCCCCCTCGCTAAACGAAGAAACATCAACTCTTCAAAGTCCCCCTCGCTAAGCGAAGAAACATCAACTCTTCAAAGTCCCCCTTTTGAAGGGGGATTTAGGGGGATCAGCTGTACGCAGCGACCAAATCAAAAACTAGATTATTCGATTCTTCAAAGTCCCCCTTTTGAAGGGGGATTTAGGGGGATCAGCTATACGCAGCGTCAAAATCAAAAACTAGATTATTCGATTCTTCAAAGTCCCCCTTTTGAAGGGGGATTTAGGGGGATCAGCTATACGCAGCGTCAAAATCAAAAACTAGATTATTCGATTCTTCAAAGTCCCCC
>CAYXCW010000009.1:0-2887 GCA_964463555.1 uncultured bacterium | reverse complement strand
GGGGATTTAGGGGGATCAGCTATACGCAGCGTCAAAATCAAAAACTAGATTATTCCATGCTTAAAAGTCCCCCTTTTGAAGGGGGATTTAGGGGGATCTGCTATACGCAGCGTCAAAATCAAAAACTAGATTATTCGATTCTTCAAAGTCCCCCTTTTGAAGGGGGATTTAGGGGGATCAGCTGTACGCAGCGACAAAATCAAAAACTAGATTATTCGATTCTTCAAAGTCCCCCTTGTGAAGGGGGATTTAGGGGGATCTGCTGTACGCAGCGACAAAATCAAAAACTAGATTATTCCAACGGCACATTTTCTCGCCCATATTTCAAAACCTTTGACATCCAAATCAGTTCCTTCAAAAACTTATCTAACCTTCTAATGTATGCCTCATCCAAAAGCTTACCAGATTCATCAAATATATTTTGGACGTTGGAGAAGTTCCCATCCCAAAAAATCGTTACCAAACCCAACTCTCGCATTACTGGCAATAGGTTTTCGATAACCCGAGTGCCGCCAAAAGGGCCAGCAGAAACACCGCAAATGCCAACAGCTTTATGAATGTATTCTTTCAGGCAAGTATCGAGAACGTGCTTGAGTAAACCAGGATAGCCGTGATTGTATTCTGGTGTAACGATAATCAATCCATCGGCACGCATAACGGTGGCTGAAAACCCAGGATCTTTGATCGATTCGCCTGCATCTGTGATAGAAATAGGAAGTTTACGAATATCAATTAATTCTGTTTCAACACCCTCCCGCTTGGCAACCTCTTCTACTACAAATTTAGCAACGTGTTCGCTCATCCGACCTTGGCGAACTGTGCCGAGAATAACTGGAATAAACAAAAATGCGTTTGAACTCATAAAATAACTCCGTTATAATTACCAAACAACTAAACACCTTTAAACCCAACAGAATTATCCATTTCTTTTGCAGATTTCTGTATTTTGTTTATTCTACTGCTTTGACGAGAAACGCCAATCTGGTTTAAAACAATACCGCCCATAATAACACTGCCACCAATATATTGAGCCATATGTGGTACTTCTCCCAAAATCAAATAAGCTGCCAAGATTCCAGCAATCGGGCCAAAAGAACTAGCCCAAGCCACATCCGAGGCTGTAGACTTTTTTAAACCCATGAAAAAACATAATTGACCTCCCACGACGATAACAGTGCTATAAAATAACATCCACTGCCACAAGAAGGGAGAAAAAACATCAGTAAAATGATGGAATCCAAACAGATTTATTACAATCGCACAAAAAACGATCGTACCAACAGCTGTCCGAAAAACTGTAAAAATCCCCAAAGGAATTTGCTGAAGCTTAACTTTACTAAGAGTAGTAGAAACCGCAATGCAAACTGCCCAGCCTGCTGTCATCAATTCGCCTTTACCGATTTGAATTGCGAGCATACCCACCATATTTGCTCCCGGAGGCTGAAGCAATATCGTCAGGCAGACGCCGATAAAAGAGACAATCGCACCTGCAACTACCCAACGATTCACTCGTTCTTTGAGTACCCAAACAGACAAAGCTAAAGTCAGTGGTGGTTCGAGGCGTCCAATTAAAATTACATTGCTAACCATTGTCAGCGAAAGCGCTGTAAAAATTAATGCAGGTGCTAAAGCGCCTTCTAAGATTGCTACTTTACTTAAACCTAACCAATCACTCTTTGAGAAACTTTTGATATTTTGAACGATCCACTGTTGACGGTAAATGGAAATTAGCAGCATTGTGGCGCAAACATTGCCGGTAAAAAAGACATTGCAAAAGGAAATCGGATTTCTGCCATCAATTAAATGTTGAGCGCCGATTTCTGTTAATTTACGAATCACCGAACCCGAAGCAGCGAATATCAGAATCGCGAGTAATAGATAGGCGCGTCCCGGAATCCGAGCGAGAAACATTGAGTAGTTGTTTAGTATGTTTGACATACGGCACCCATTGTCAGAATTTCATATTTCTCTCATCTCTCGTTTCTCTCGTTTCCAGGTTCTACCTGGAAATGAAAGATCTGGCGGCTCTGCCGCCTGGGAGGCTCTGCCTCCGGGTGAGCATTCCCAGGTGGAACCTGGGAATGAGGAATGGGGAAACTATCGATCGCGTGCCATGCTAACAGTACGAATGGGGGCGTAACCAAAAGTAGCGTTAGCCATTCGACACCAAATTACGACTGATTTAAAAGAATTTAGATTAATAGAGTCAGGAATTGGGTAACGTTGAGCGCCGTTGTAACTGCGTAAGCGACCCAAATTTATAACGCTGCCTTGATTTTGATATGCCTGCGGCGGTTTATCAGTAGTATCTAAAAGCACGTGCAAATCTGGCCCTTGATTGCTCGTACTAAAAGCAGCATCAATCTCTAAATAACGATGTCCATTTTCTCTGACAATTCGCGCCGTTCCAGTCGTCGGCTTTTCCGCAGCGACAAAAGTACCAGATGCGATCGCTACAGTTCGATTTTGTGCCACAGTAGTACTCGCAGGTGAATTGCTAAACAATCCTGATGCATAGCTTGAGACTGGTATAACACCGACTAAAACAGAAGTAGCACCCAGCAGTAAGAATTGATTGAGCTTCATTTTGTCTAACTCCATTCAGATAATTTTGATTGAGGATTCTGATTTAAAAACTATTTTGATGCGCTCAATCAAGCCTAGAATGATTTTTATATAAGAAATTAGTAACTAATTCTGAGATTGAGCTGAAACTTTTCTCATCTAATTCTCAGCGATCGCCTGCGCCAGGATTAACGCACAGTAAAGCCCAGATTCTGCACATCGTCAGCAGAATCTGGGCTTTGTTATAGCGATTCGTGGAAAGATCTAATTAACTCAAGTTGCTAGTTATGAGGTCAAGCATTTTAGATCCCCCTAAATCCCC
>CAYXCW010000008.1:9490-102448 GCA_964463555.1 uncultured bacterium | reverse complement strand
GGGGATTTAGGGGGATCTAAAATGCTTGACCTCATAACTAGCAACTTGAGTTAATATGATCTCCGGTAGCAACGATTGTGTAACTGCTAATACGCGATCGCTAATGGGGGCAATTACCAATTAGCCATTAGCAATTACCAAGAAACCCGGTTTTTTTGCAAAAACCGGGTTTCTTTTGTCTTTTCTTTTATTTTAACGACGAAGCGTTATATCACCAGGTAAGCAGATGAGATTATCATCTTGGGTGTGAATTAACCCGCGTTGGCGTAATTTACCCATTAAGCGCGTTACGGTGACGCGAGTCGAACCGATGGCGCTGCCAATTTGAGCGTGAGTTAAAGTCCAAGGCAGACAGTAACCTTGTTCGGCAGGTTCGCCATATTCTTCAATTAACAGGGTGAGAAAACCTAACAAACGGTCAATCGTGCGCCGCTGTCCCAGGGTACTCAGCCACAATAGCTTGCGTTGGTGCTGATAGCGAAACGCATCTAAGACTTCGCGCCGGAAGTGGGGCCAGTTGTCGAGGTCGTGCCAATACATCCAAACTACCGATGTTTGGTCAACGTGGGCATAACTGTGGAGTGTAAAGGGTGATTGAGCGACGATTTCAAATGGCTGTCCTGCACCAACAAAGCCTAAGAAGGCTTCCTCCGCCGTCGTGGTAGTGGCGCGAGCTGAACGACTGGTGGCACTGACTTGGGCGACACCAACCATTCGGACAGCGCCGCGCTGGACTAAATAGAGCAGTCCGGGACGGGCAGGTATTTTCTCGTCTTTACTGAAGGTGCGACACCGATAGTGTTCTTGCGCCCAGTCGAGAATCCGCTGCCATGTTAAAAACGGCCGTGCTGACTCTGAAGATACAGATGCCTCTGATGATGCAGAATTGGTTTGAACGGGAAGGGATTGTTGGAGCATAAGTCAAGCTCTCAAAAACGAGTAAACAATGGGTTTTTGCTTTCAAAGCTCGGTTTAACTCGACGCACTACCTTTTTTTTTGGCGGTAGCAAGCGTTGAGTTATCTATACGATCTTTATATAAGTCTTACTGTAACTCTAAAGTAATAAAAGATACTTTAGATTTTAACAAATTCTCCGATTGGTGAGATTTCGATTATTTATGTGTGTCTGAAGATACACCCTAAGATAGATGGCAAGAGGGAAAGAAGAAGCGTTTGGGATGAAATTTCCGGCGATCGCGCCTTTTTTACGTTGCAGATTGCAAGCAGCAGCCGTTTTATCGAGCCAAACCCTGGGGATCTCTACCTTTGGGCAGAAATATCCAGAGTTACAAGCAATACCGTTGCGGGCAGTCAAGAGTGGGAAGCAGGTGGTGTATGTATCTGCGATCGCACTCAAACTAGCACAAGCCTGGAACGCCCCAGTAATTGATATTGCCACCCAGATAGCGGCAAATCTGTTTTGCTCGGAGCAGTCCAACGACAGCGCCACAAATAGAGCGTTACAAAATTTTACAGTAGAAGTTGTCACTCCTGGCTGGATTCACTTGCAATTGAGCGACTTAGGAACGGCTGCTTGGTTAGAGCGCCTCGCTCAAGCACCCCCTTGGGTATTGCAGAGGCCGACAGTTCTTGGTGAGCCTGCCCGCGTCTCCCAGTGTCCGCGTCCTCTATTTGATGCCCAATATGCCCACGCGCGTTGTTGCTCGCTGCTGCGTCTTGCCCATCGAGAAGGTGCGATCGCGCTGGCTGAACCCAATTTGCCGGTTAGCCCGAATTTTTGGCAAGCGATCGCACCTCACCCGATTCCTTGGCTCGATACCGATCAAAAACTGCGCTTAGTGCATCCTGGCGAAACTAACTTGATTTTCCATTTGCTGACATTGCTCGATGACCTCTACCCGGTTTCCCCATCGCGCCATCGAGTTGATTGGGAAAAATCTGCCAGAAATTTAAGTCAAGTGTTTCTGACTTTCTATAGCCAATGCCGCATTTGGGGTGAAGTAAAAACAGAAAATATCCAACTCGCTCAAGCCAGATTGGGATTGATTTTGGCAACTCAACCGTTGCTGCACTTGTTGCTGCAAGACTTGTTAGGCGTACCAGCACCGCTCGAACTATAACAGGACTTACGCGCACCCTGACGCCAAGAAACCGGGTTTCTACGAAAAATCTTCGACTTGGAACTAAAGATCTACGCAGAAACCCGGTTTCTGGGTTCGTCGTGCGTAAGTCCTTGATAAAAAAAGTTCAGAAAAAGTTCAGATCAGAAAGAGGACCGACGACTGGCCGTGTTTCGTCTCGGTCCTCCAACTGGTTCGCTCCTCACACAGTTGTCACTATACAGGAGGTCACCTGGATTTGTCACGCCTTATTTATTAAATTTTCATGACATTAGCAACAAAATTGGGATCGGTCATCGAGCAAGCGGTTGATTTGGTGGCGGTAGGGGTACGGCAGCAGCAAAACCAGGGCTTAAGCAAAGAAACCCGGTTTCTAGGAAAAATGGTGGGTTTGGGCACCAAAGATCGACAAAGAAACCGGGTTTCTGGCTTCGTTATCCGTGGTAGGGGCACGCCAGCAACAAAACTTACTGATGCCTTGCCCCTACCATGTTGTGTTGCTACGAAAGGATAAATTCTTCGATGGCTGCGGCGACGCCGTCTTGTTCGACGCTGGGGGCGATCCAATCGGCGAAGCCTTGCACTTTTTCAGGTGCATTTCCCATCGCCACGCCGATACCGGCATATGCCAGCATCTCCACATCGTTGAAGTTATCGCCAACGGTCATCACGTTATGGGGTTGCAGTCCGAGAATTTCTTCGGCGAGATAACGCACTGCGGTTCCCTTGTTCACTAACGGGTTAGCTGCTTCAAAAAACGTTGCGACGGATGTGGTCATGTAAAGTTCGGCAGGAGTGTATTGCTGCTGCAACGAACCGTACAAGCGTGCGATTAAGTCAATATCGTCGCTGAGGGCTAATACTTTGGTTGGTTCGTTTTCCAAGGCGTTGCGGAGGTCGCCAACCGCAATCGGCTCGATATTAGAGCGTTGGGCATAAAGTTTCGTTTCCTCGGTTAGTTCCCGCACGTATAACCGATCGTTGATGTAAAAGTGGACTGAGAGCAAATTTCGCAGTTCGGGTTGCTCGAAATAATCGAGCAGTTTGGATGCGAGTTGGCGAGAAACCGGCAGGTGACGCAGAACATTTTGCGTTGCCGGATCTTTAATCAACGCACCTTGGTAGGCACATAGGGGCAGATCCGAATTAATTGCTTGATGGAAACGCAAGGCGGAACGGTACATGCGACCCGTTGCGATCGCTACCTTCACCCCTTTTGCTCTTGCTGCTGCAATTGCCTGTAGGACGGGTGGGCGAATTTGGTTCGACTCGCCTGCGATCGTACCGTCAATATCCAAAACCAGCAGTTGAATATCGCCTTGGGCGATCGCTTCTTGCCTGGGTGCCGAAGCTAGATGAGCAACAGATGCTTTCTGCATGATTGCTTGTCGGTTTTCTCAAGTCTTCACTCTAGAGGGTAGCAGTAGGGGGAGCTGGGGAAGCTTTCTTGAGCTTTCTTGAGTTGGGGATGATGTCTCCATCATCTCCATCATGCGGCTGCCATCCTCTGTAAAAGCGACGGGGCAGTTTGTTTTTTTACTGAGCGCAACGGCAGGTATAAGTACAAACGGTCTGATTTGACACCTAAAGCGATCGCATTTCTTTGACTTAGATGCGATCAAATTTGATTTGATCGGTGTATATACGTATATTGATTTTGAAACTAAATTTAATCTTATTACGTGAAAGTGCTTAAGCAGGCTCAGCAATTTTACGGAAGATCGGGCTGGAATGCCGGGATCGGACTGAGGCAAAAACCAGGAGTGGGAACAAGAACTAGATAGCGATCGCAATTCTAGCTCTGCCTTTCACCCACTTTATTTGCCAGGGAGCATAAAACTTACGTGTATATCACATAGGTATACTGAAAAATCAATTTCACAAAAATTTCATAAATCAGTATAAATATGTAAAGAGTTGAAGAAAGCTTCGCTATAAACCTAGATTTCACGCAAAGGGTAAAGTTTAATACAAATTACGATGAAATCGGCTAGAGCGAAACAGAAATGACAACTAATATTTTTCGTAACTTAATGACTGCTGCTGCTACTGCTACTGCACTTGTGAGTTTAGCGGCTCCTGGACAAGCGGCTTCCTTACTACCAGGAGAAATGTTTGGTAGTGGTGGCCTCAAGTTTGTTGAAGATACCAACGTAAAATTTACCTTTGTGCAATCAAACGGTGCTTTTAAATCAACTCTCAAACTGTTTGAAGCCGGCACTGGCAACACGCTGGCAGCAGTTCAAACGTTATTTGTTGAAACCAAAGGATCGGATAACGGATATGCGAATGGTTGGCTAGGAACTTGCGGAAATACAGTGCTAACATGTACCAGCTATTACACATTTCAAGCGAATAAAACTTACACATTAGGGTTAGACAGCGGTGTAAATGGCATCGTTTACTCAACTACTGCATTAAACAACTTTGCTCCGGGTGGAACGCAGCAAGCTGTATTTAACTCATTCGGTTCGCAAGGACAACCAGATACAACTCCATTTCCGATTGGAGATTCAGGTCAGTTGCAAGCAGGCGATCCGTTGGCGATGGTGGTCAAAATCGGCATCGACGATCGGGGAAACGGTAACGACAAAGATTTTCAAGACTTTACCGTAACCGCATTGGGAACAAGAACCGCAGTACCAGAACCGACGACTTTAGCTGGTTTAGCGTTGAGTTCGCTTGCTTTAGCTTTCTCTCGCCGCCGTCGCGTAGCTGGCGTTTAATCAGAAGACACCAAAGGATACGGTTTCTTTAACGTTTATAGCTGTTTGCCGTCCTTAGAAATACGGTGCAAGGCATTGTGTAGAGACAGTATTAATGCTGCCCCTACACAATGCCTTTTGACTATACTCACATCTTGCACCTTGACTAAAAACCGGGTTTCTTGACGACAAATCTAGGCTTTCAAGCTGAGCTATTTGCAAGAAACAGGGGTTTGAAGGCTTGTTGATAATGGTGCAAGATCTGAATATATTTCAATCATTTGCAATTCCCTATATGTGTAATTACACTAATACGCAATGCCAAAAACATATTTTTTGTAGTTGTTTTGAGCTAAAAAATGCTGAAATTTAGCCAAAAAAACCGCAAGCAAGAAGAATATTATCAGTAAATCTGATGAAAAATAATTTAGATAACTTGATTTTTACCGCGAAATCACTTAAGATAAGGAGTAAGTAAAAACAGGCTAAAACGGCGAATTATTTTATCATATAGTTGACATTAAAAACCAACTTTACCAAAAAAATGCTAACAATGGTTGGTTTTATAAAGAGTTGAATAAAAAGCAGTAATTGAGTAGCTATATATCAAATGGAGCGGCTTGAATAGAACTAAGGTTCATTCTGCCAGACAAGGGATACTCAAATGAAAGCTAAACAAGTTTTGGGTTTGATTGCGGCTGCTACTGCTACTGCTTTGGTTAGTTATGCGGCTCCTTCCCAAGCAGCTTCTTTAACACCAGGTGAAAGATTTGGCACTCAGGGTATCAAATTTCTTGAGGATACGAACGTAAAATTTAACTTCATTCAATCGAACGGTATGTTTCAATCAACCGTCAAACTGTTTGAAGTAGGCGCTGGCAACAGCCTGACATTTGTGCAAAATTTGTTTGTAGAAACGAAAGGCTCAGATAACGGTTGGCAAAACGGTTGGCTGGGAACTTGCGGCAATACAGTAGCCTTTACAGAAGGCAATACATGTACCAGTTCTTTCACATTTCTAGCGAATAAAACCTACACTTTAGGGTTAGATAGCGGCTGGGGTGGAATGGTTTACTCGACAACGGCATTAAATAATTTTGCTCCCGGTGGAACGCAACAAGCTGTGTTTAACTCTTTTGGTTCGCAAGCACAAGCAGATGGAACTCCATTTGTAGGTGCAAATGGATCTCAGTTTCAATCAGCCGATCCGTTGGCTAGCTTTGTGAGAATTGGCTTCGACGATCGCGGCAACGGTAACGACACCGACTTCCAAGATGTGACAATTACCGCAGTTGCCACAAGAGCAGCAGTTCCCGAACCCGCGACTTTGGCTGGTTTAGCGCTGAGTGGGGGTGCTTTAGCCTTCTCGCGTCGTCGTCGCGTCGGTGGCGTTTAATCGGTGACTGGATATTTCTTCAGGTTAGTGTGGAAAGGCTTCGCCGGTAGCTAGAATGGAGCTTGTCTCAAAATTTGCTCTGTGCTGCCGTGGAAATGCCGCTAATTATTTTGGTTGATGGTCACTCGTTAGCGTTTCGTTCCTTTTATGCCTTTGCGAAAGGACGAGATGGGGGGTTGAAAACTTCCGCGGGAATTCCCACCAGCGTGTGTTTTGGCTTTATCAAGTCGCTGTTGGAAGTGATGGCCTCAGAGAAACCGGATAGTATAGCGATCGCATTCGATTTAGGGTTGCCAACGTTCCGCCACGAAGCCGACGATACTTATAAAGGCGATCGCGTCGAAACACCGGAAGATTTCATCACTGACCTGAAAAATCTCCACGACTTACTAGATGGCTTTAACTTGCCCATTTTAACCGCTCCTGGCTATGAGGCGGATGACGTTCTAGGCACTTTGGCAAAAAAAGCCAATGCGGCTGGATATAAAGTCAAAATTCTCACCGGAGATCGAGATTTATTTCAACTCGTAGATTCAGATGGGTGCATCAGTATTTTGTATCTCGGTAAAACTTTCTTGCAGCGCAGTAGCAATACTGGACTTACAGAGTTTGGCAGAGAGCAAGTTAAAGAAAAAATGGGAGTATTCCCAGAGCAAGTTGTTGATTTCAAAGCGCTGTGCGGTGACAAATCCGATAACATTCCCGGTGTTAAAGGCATTGGCGAAGTCACAGCGGTTAAGTTACTTTCCGAATACGCTTCTTTAGACCAGATTTACGCCTCTATCGAGCAAATTCAGGGTGCAACTAAGAAAAAGCTGATCGAAGGGAAAGATGCGGCTTATCATTCGCAGCACTTGGCGCAAATCGTACTCGATGTGCCGTTAGAAGTTACTTTAGAAGACTGCAAGCTGAAAGGTTTTGAGAGCGCCGATTTAGAACCACTGTTAGAAAAGTTAGAATTCAAATCTTTTTTGGGTAGAATCAAGCAACTTCAGCAAGCATTTGGCGGTGTTGTAGAAGAAAATAAACAGTCAGAAGCTAGCCCATCAGAAGATTTCTTTGAAGGCGAGCAACTGTCATTTTTCAGTTTTGAGGAAACACAGGCAGCTCAGGAAGAAAAAACTTCACCGATTGCTCCACAAATTATTGATACTCCTGAAAAGCTGACCCAACTGGTAACTAAACTACAGACTTTTACTAACCCAGATATTCCCGTTGCTTGGGATACAGAAACCAGCGATATAGAACCGCGCGATGCTGAATTAGTCGGAATTGGTTGCTGTTGGGGAACCGAGCCAACGGATATCTGTTATATTCCCATTAATCATAAAAATGGGAAAAATCTAGAAAAGGCAATCGTTTTAGAAGCGTTACGTCCTATTTTAGAAGATCCAAAATATCCCAAAGCATTACAAAATGCCAAATTCGATCGTCTAGTATTGCGCTGTCAGGGAATTAAACTAGCAGGAGTTGTCTTTGACACCATGCTAGCAGGTTACGTGCTAAATCCAGAAGATAGCAGTAGTCTGGGCGACCTTTCTCAGCGATATTTGGGAACCAGCATTAGCAGTTATGGAGATGTGGTTCCCAAGGGAAAAAATATCGGCGATATCAATATTGCCAAAATTGCGGATTACTGCGGAATGCAGGTTTACGTGACATTTCAATTAGTGGCAAAAATGGGCGAGGAATTAGCAGCAATTCCTCGATTAAAATCGCTACTAAAAGAAGTGGAACAGCCCCTAGAACCCGTTTTAGCAGAGATGGAGTACGTCGGAATACGCATAGATGCAGATTATCTTGGGGAACTGTCGCAACAATTAGCTAAAGATTTAGCCGCACTGGAATTAAAAGCTTATGAGGAAGCGGGGCAAAAATTTAATTTAGGTTCGCCCAAACAACTCAGTCAAATATTATTTGAAAAGCTGGGATTAAGTACTAAAAAATCGCGCAAAATCCAAAGCGGATATTCCACCGACGCGGCGACGCTAGAAAAATTGCAAGGAGATCACCCCGTCGTGGATGCAATTTTAGAATATCGCACTCTGTCTAAGCTGAAATCTACATACGTCGATGCACTACCGGCATTGATGCGTGCTGATACCAAGCGCGTGCATACGAATTTTAACCAAACTGCGACGGCGACGGGAAGGTTATCTTCTTCTAACCCAAATTTGCAGAATATTCCGATTCGCACTGCTTTTAGTCGGCAAATTCGCAAGGCGTTTTTACCGGAAACGGGATGGTTGCTAGTATCGGCGGATTATTCGCAAATTGAGTTAAGAATTTTGGCGCATTTAAGTCAAGAACCTGTATTAGTTGAAGCCTACAAGAATAATGAGGATATTCACACGGTAACGGCGCGGTTAGTGTTTGAGAAAGATGAAGTTACCGCCGATGAAAGACGGTTGGCGAAAACTATTAACTTTGGCGTGATTTACGGGATGGGTGCGTTGCGGTTTACCCGTTCAACCAAAGGAGTGAATAAGGCGAGTGCGAACGAGTTTATTAAGCGGTTTAATAGCCGTTATCCGCAAGTTTTTGATTATTTGGAACGGATGAAACGCGAAGCGATCGCAAATGGTTATGTAGAAACAATTCTAGGACGCCGTCGCTATTTTAAATTCGAGGCTGGTAGCCTGCGCCAACTCAAAGGTAGCAATCCAGATGATATTAATTTAGGCGAATTGAAGAAAATGGGTCAAAACGACGCCCAACTTTTACGCGCGGCTGCGAATGCTCCTATTCAAGGTTCTAGTGCAGATATTATCAAAATTGCAATGGTAAAACTGCACGAAGTTTTAGAGAGTTACCAAGCGCGATTGTTGTTGCAAGTACACGACGAATTAGTGTTTGAAATTCCTCCATCTGAATGGGAGGAATTGCAAGGTAAGATTCGCACAACGATGGAAACTGCTGTTGATTTAAGCGTGCCGTTAGTTGTAGATGTTCATGCAGGACAAAATTGGATGGAAACAAAGTAGAAGTTTTATATATTAGTTATGGCTCAATCATGAGTAGACAGTACTTCATCCTATGGTATATAGTTTACCATAAAATAAGGAAAACAGAGGTTTAGTAATGGATGCATTAAGTAAACTTGAACTTATCAAAGAAATTTATCCGGATCAAGCTGAACTAGATCAAATCTTAGGTAAGATATTGGATATTTCTCTCAGCCAACATCGGCTGCGTTTAAAGCATTACGAACAAGATTTGCGCGAATTTGAGCAGCGTTACGAGATGAATTCAGAAAAATTTTATCAACGTTTTGCAGCAGGAGAGCTAGGTGATGAAATAGATTTTTTTGAATGGTCTGGGTTATACGAACTGCGGCAAGATATTTTAAATAAAATTCATCGCTTGGAGTTAGCTGTGTGACAAATGCAGGCAATTATCTAGCTCACATTAAAGCACTAATTCTCTTGAATCCACAGGTAGCGCATTGGAGAATAGTTCGTGAAGAAGAACAAGGCGATCGCGGACTATTGCGTTATCGCCTTACCTTGAAAGACAATAGCCTTTTAGAGATGTTTGAGTTTTTCTTAATTACAGCAACAGGTGTACAAGTGACAAAATATCGCTTTCATTGGCAGAATGCTGACGATCAATTACTGAAGCGTTGGGATAATGCAGCACACCATCCAGAAATAGCAACGTATCCCCACCATGTTCACGATGGTTCAGAGGAAAATGTATTGCCTCACGAATCAATGAATGCGGAAAAAGTACTATCTACGATTTCCGCGATCGCTAACTAAATCTCGGTTACTATATAAAAATTAAATTTCTCTTTGTAAAAAGCTGTCTGGGTTGGCTAACTTGGTTTTATGAACCACAGGAGGGTGACTATGCTAGAGGTTAAAGTTGAACATAACGCTATCCAGATTGGCGATCGCTTTTCAGTTTCCTTCCAACGCACCCTGCGAATACCCGATGATGGGAAAACCTATCCATTACCACCTGGGTTGGGCGAATTTCCCATATGCAAAGTTGATGACTATGCCGATAGCGATTATAACAGATCGTTAGAAAATCTGTTTAAGCATTCCAGTCAGTTTTAACTGACTTTAGCTTTCAGCCAGAAATTTATTTCTGGGCTAATTCTGGGCTAATTCTGGGCTATTTTTATTGCTTAGATGGTGCGTTACGCTGTCGCTAACGCACCCTACATATGGATTTTAAGATTTCAGCAGCGATCGCATCCCGAATAATAATGTCACCTTGGCGATCGCACAACACTGTCCCCACTTTTAACGCTACATTTGCATACTTTTGGACATATGCTTGTGCTTTCTCGCTAATCATTTGCGCTAATGCCTCAAATACCGATTCAGCAAATCCTAATTCGACCAAAGTTTTATAGGCGGCATCGGCTGTTTTAGCATTTAAAACTGCTTGCGCTGCTTCAATATTACCAGCTATTCGCACCACAGCGGCGCTGATAATTTCTAATTTGGCATCTGCTAAATGACTGGAGGTGTTGAATATACCACCCGCAAGTTTAATCAATTTGCCTTGATAGCCTAACAGTAAAATTGATTCGGCACCGCGCAATCCGGCTTCTACTAATAACGCGCCAATCCAGTTACCTGTGGGTGCGATCGCTTCTTGTTTTATCCCTAATTTCTCTGCCACTTGCATCCCATTGTTGCCGATGCAAAACACTAAGTTAGGACAATTTTTAACCTTTCTTTGCAATATTTGTTGCAACTCTTCCAAATGCTCACCCGCTGACAAAGGTTGAGAAATGCCACTGGTTCCTAATAACGCCAATCCTTCTAAAATGCCAAATGCTTCGTTAGAAGTGCGCTGGGCGAGTTCGCGCCCTTCTGGCAGAATAATCGATACGGTTACCGTTTTATCTGGCGGAATTAATGGTAGTAAGTTGGCATCAAATAAGCGACGGGCGTAGTTATAAATCGCGGGTGCTTGTGTGACAGTTTTTCCTAAACCTTCTCCGGCTTCTAATATTAAGGCTTGGGATTGTCTATCAATTAATTTTACCCATGCCCAAATCGGGGTATTGCGGGTTAAATCTAAATTATCTCCCGGATCGCTGATGGTAATTGCTAAAGCGCTTGTATCATCTAATCTAGCAACTTGTTGAATCGAAATATTAGCATTACCTGGAAGTAAATCGAGAGCAACTTCACGGGATGATTCTAGCTTTTCTTGCAGGTGTAATAAAGCAGCTTTAGCAGATGCAACGGCAAAAACGGGAAGGGTGTAACCTGTACGAGACATAATTGGGAAACAGTTTTTTAGGGATTATAACGGTTTGCAGCCAGATGAGGTATCACAGCGGTATGCGGGCAGCGTTAACGCTGCCGCTACACAAACAAAGCCCGCTTAGGCGTTGCTCTGTTTGTATAGCCACACCCTTAAGGGTGTCGGATTTTGGTCAAGCGGTAATCGGTAAGCATACGGTAAAGGTAGTATGTCCTGGTTTGCTTGTGACGTCAATTTTTCCCCCATGTTTATCGACGATCTTGCGGACTATATCCAATCCTAAACCGCTACCTTCGCCAGCGGGTTTGGTAGTAAAAAATGGCTCAAAAATTCTGTGGTGAATTTCTGGGGGAATGCCAACACCTGAATCGGTAATTTGTACTACTATATATTTTTCCATTTGGGATACAGCGATCGCTAATTCCCCCTGATAGTTCATTGCCTGAATTCCATTGCTAATTAAATTCGACCAAACTTGCGTTAGTTCTTCGGGATAACACAAAATTGGGGGCAGCGATGCATAGGTTTTCCTAACTTCAACCCCCCGCTTAATTTGATTTTGATACAGCGTCAAGACGGTATCAATGCCATCGGTGATGGAGGCGCTAACCATGACGCCAGATTTATCCTGACGCGCATAACTTTTAAGCGCAAAAACTATTTTAGCCGCCCGCTCAACTGCTAGCTGAATATTCCGGCTGTTATTTTGCACGATGGATAAGTGATAGGCGGTTTCTAAAATAAATTTATTGTCAGGTGTTTGTAGGAGGGGAATCAAGGGATCGAGTTCTGGTGGAATCCCCATTCTACTGAGAATATCTGCCAAGGTTTCTGTACGATCGATGCCCTGGGATTCAAGTGCTTGTTTGAGTTGGCGTTTGAGTTGCCTTTCTTCTCGAAATGAGAGGTGTTCCCTCGGTTGCTGCGCGATCGCCAGCAAGGTAAAAAAGTCTGCTAACCTCTCTGATGGCAGTTTCTGTAACAATTCGGGTAACTGTTGTAAAACCTGTTCTAATGCAGCAGAAATATTGCCAATCGACGCTTGAATCGCTCCCAAAGGGGTATTGACTTCGTGGGCAATTCCTGCTATTAATTGCCCCAAAGCTGCCATTTTTTCTGATTGGATTAATTCGGCTTGCGTTGCTTGCAAGCGTTCTAAGGTTTGGGAGAGTTCCTGAGTGCGTTGTTGCACCTGTTCTTCCAAGGTTTCGTTATAAATTTCCAGTTGTTTTTGGCTCTCGGATAATGCAGCATTGAGCGCTTGTAATTCCCCAAAAGAAGTTTGCAATTGCGCCGCCATGCGATTAAATGACTCGGCTAATTCTCCTACCTCATCTCGGCGTTGATTCTCGACGGTTTGGTTTAATTTTCCGGCTGTAATTTGTTTGGCAGCACTATTCAAACTTAGAATCGGATTGGTCACCCAGCGAGCGGTTAAAATGCCGATTTGTAAAGATAAAAATAAAGCAGCAATACAAAGCCAAATCGTGGTTTGGGTATTAGCGTTAATTTGAGCCATGAAGTCGCTTTCGGGAACCGCCACCACGACTAACCAATCTAAACCGTACTTATCTTGCCAGGGAAATACGCGCACAAATTGACGCTTGCCGCTAAGGTTAAAATCAAGCTGCTGACTAATTTTAATATCCTTAAAGCTGCCAAATTTGTATTGCAAATAATTCGCCGTTCCCCGAATCAATTCATCACTACTTTGCATAACGTTTAATCGTTTTGCTTTACTTCCAAGCAGCCTAAAAGGTTGTTCTAAACTCGAACTAGCAACCACCAGCCCATCGCGTTCTACGATGAAGATTCTGGCGGATTGGCTAATGTTGATCGCGCGCAAAAAATGGCTGATATTCGACAGCAGCAGATCGATACCCAAAGCACCGACGATCTGATTGTTTTGATTTTTTATCGGATAGCTAGCAGCAATGGAAATATACTCAGGAGTCGAATCCCACAAGTAAATTTGACTCCATACTGGCTTACCTGCTTTTATGGGATTGAGATACCAAGCTTCTCTGCGATGGTCGTAATCATTGAAAACCTTGATTAAGCGGGTACGATTTCCTTGGCTATCGGTGGCGTAATTGTAGTTTTTCCCATCCGCAGCCGTTTCGCTAATGCTGGCTTTTTTATCCCCTTCTAAATACCCAGCCGATACGTATCTGCCGGTTTTCAGCCCATAGTTGATATAGCTAAATTGATGGATTTGCAATTGTTTCCAAAAAAATTGTCCTATGCTGCGAAAGTCATTTGGATTTAGCAGTCCCATCTGGAGTGCGTTGACAATAGTTTGATTGGTTTGTTGGGGCACTGTTAGGTAGGAATCGAGGTGCTGATCGACGCGATCGCTTACTTGATTCATCAACTGGTTAACCAGGTCATTTACCGCTTGCTGACCGTTTTTAAACGAAAGATAACCCACCAACCCCACTGTGCCAACAATTTGCAAAACAAAAGGAATTATCAAAACCTTTCTTAGGGGTAAGTTGCCAGCTTTATTCGCGACAAAAATCCTCAAAGGTTTGATCAACATGGAAAATCCTATGTCAAATAATTGATGTTGGAGTTGACGCTGTCAGAGGCAGCGAATTCTGTTAGACACATAATTTGTTCAAATTGAAAATTATAGTTTAGCTCGCCTAAAGCTTCGATCAATTTTGTATTGCTTTGGGGTATTTGATTGATGAGTTCTAAAATTAAGTCGTCCCGGCACATACTAGCAGCTACGTAAAGTTCGGCAATCCATTGATTGGGCATTACCTTTAAGCTATTAGGTGTGAGCCAGTCCAAGTTAGCGGGTTCTGTTGGCGGTTTGCTGGCGATTGGCTGTGGGTTATTCTGTTGATAAAGGTAACGCACTCCCAGGTGTTCTGCTAATTTGGCAAAGATGATTTCTTCTTGAAATGGTTTCCGCACAAAATCATCGCAACCGATGGATAAAATTTCCGATCTGTCTTCTTCAAAAGCGCTGCTGGTGACGGCAATAATCACCGTAGCTTGTCCTTTAGCAGTGGCTTTGATGCGCTGAGTTGCTTCGTAACCATTCATCACCGGCATTCGCATATCCATCAATATTAGATCGGGATTCCAACTTTCCCACAATGCGATCGCTTCCAATCCATTTTTAGCTTCTTTCACCTCAAACCCAAGCGATGACAGCAGTTTAACCAAAAGTAGGCTGTTTTCCCAATTGTCTTCTACAATCAACAGACGATACGTGGGTTGATCCGGCGCTAACCCGGTAATGCGCCACCTAGACGAATGCTCTGGCAGATCGGGCGCTTTAGATAAACTTGCTTGAATGTTAAATCTAAATGTACTGCCTTTGTCAACAACGCTGTCAACCGTAATATCTCCCCCCATTAAGTTGACAAATTTACGGCTAATTGCTAAACCTAAACCTGCTCCTGCTTGGGATTTTTGAGTGTTTTTTGCTTGCATAAAAGCTTGAAATAACAGTTCCATTTCCTCTGAATTAATACCTGGGCCTGTATCTTCTACCTCGAACAGCAGGGTGAGATTATTTTGAATTTTCGATTCTGCTTGTGCTGCTAATTTGACTCTGAGGATAATGCTCCCTTGTTGGGTAAATTTGAGCGCGTTGCCCAACAAGTTAAGCAGCACTTGCCGCAGTTTACTTTCATCCCCAATTATATACTGGGGAACTTCGTGCGATCGCTCAAAAATCAGTAGTATTTCCTTTTCCTGAGCTTTGAGACACAGCATCAATTCCAACTCGTTCAGCAGGCGATGCAGGTCAAAGCTACTTTCTTCTAACTTGGTGCGACCAGCTTCTATTCTGGACATATCCAGCACGTCATTGATCAGTTTCAGCAAGTGCTGTCCGCTGCGGGAGATAATATCCAAGTATTGCCGATTGTCTGAACTAATCGAACTATCTCCACTCATCACTTGAGAGAAGCCCAAAATCGCGTTTAACGGGGTTCGCAATTCGTGGCTCATATTTGCCAAAAAAGTAGTTTTGGCAAGGTTAGCCGCCTCGGCAGCTTCTTTGGCTTGTTGAAGGTGCTGATTTGCTTGCATCAGTTCGGCAGTCCGCTCGACAACTCTTTGCTCTAAAGATGCATTTAGTTTTTCTAAATCTTGATTAACTCTGCGTAACTCTTCATTTTGTTCTGTTAGCTGTTTGTCTTGAAAATAGCTGCGAATTGCTTCTCTGACTGTCAAACCTAAATCTTCTTCATCCCAAGGTTTGCTGATGTATCGATACAAATTGGCACCGTTAACTGCATTGATGACGGCATTCATGTTCGCGTCTCCGGTTAAGAGTATTTTCCGCGTTTTAGGATAGCGGGCGTGGAGCGCAATCAACAGTTCATCTCCTCGCATTCTCGGCATAATTTGATCGCAAATCACCAGGGGAATTTCTATGCCTTCTCGTTCTAGTTCGGCAAAAATTTCTAGGGCTTCTTTTCCACTTTCAGCCAATTGAATCGCGTATTCATCACCCAGGAGGCGAATTAGCTGATCGCGAAGTCCAATCAGCACCAGTTTTTGATCGTCTACACAGACAATTGCACCTTTAAACATTAATTTTCTCCAGACCCGACTCAATTGCTGCGACTAGAGTTGCCTCGCTCCAGGGTTTGGGGATATAAGCATGTAGATCGGCGTACTGGCGCGCGCGTTCAATCGCTGCTTCATCTGCCTGCCCGGTTAGCATAATCGTGATAATTTCGGGGAAGCGTTGGTGAACTTGGATTAAAAACTCATCACCTCGAATACCGGGCATCAGCCAATCGCAGACGATAATCAGAATTTTGACTCCATCCAAGTCTAACTCTTCTATCACTTCCCAGGCTTCTTCCACGCTCTCTGCAAACTCGGAGCGGTAGCGCAAGCCAAAGTGTTTGGTTATTTGGTCGCGCAAGCTCACTAAGACTATACGCTCGTCATCTACACATAAAATCGCCTTGTTAGACATATTCTCCCCAATCTCAACTTCTGCGACTAGGCATCTTGAGCTTCACGTAGTATGCCCAATGTAGCTCTTTAAGTTTCAAAATGATTCAGTTTTTTATTCTAAAGTGTAGCGCTAACTCGTACCCTACAGGTATCTTCACAATTAGAGTTGCTCTTGATTTAATCTGCCAGGGCTAATTAATTTAGCGATCGCAATTTTATTTTCCCTTAATTTCAGGCTCGTTACAGATGTTAATGATGACTGCGGATATCCCTGGCCTAAAGACACAATGCTTTCCAACTCCCACTTCTCTTGGTAAGCATACAGCGGGTTGGAATCGGACGATGCAGATGATGAAAATAACCAGAAAAATTGCTCTTACAAAAAGCCCCGCAAGCTTGCTAATTCTTGACGTAAAGATAAAGGTTGATATCCTAAAGCATAAGCCTTCTCGCTATTTAAAGATACATCCTTTGGCCTGGGCGCGGGCATTGGTACGTCTTCTTGCAGGCAAGCTGTTAATTTGTCTTGAGGCAGTTCAAACACTTCTGCCATTAACCGACCAAATTCATAGCGCGACACCCGCTCCTTTCCGCCTAAATGCAAAATCCCTTCGACTTTTTCCAATGCTAATAACAGCCCGCTTGCTGCTGTTTTGGCGCTGGCTGGAGTTCTAAACTGATCGGTGAATAAACTTAATTCTTTCCCGGCTCTAAGAATTTGAATAAATGGTTGAATAAAGCTAGTAGCACCGGCAGGGGCAATACCAAACATTAAAGGCATTCGGCAAGCAGCCGTTTTCGGATAGCGTTCTAACATACCTTGTTCGGCTTTAACTTTTTGTTCGCCATAATGACTGATAGGAGATACGGGATCTGTTTCTCTATAAGGAGGGTTAACACCATTAAAAACTTGATCGGTGGATGTGAAAACGCAAGGGATAGAATAATCTGCACAAAGTCCGGCAATATGCCAAGACGCGGTAACATTGAGTGGGTAGCATTCATCAGGGTGGAGTTGGCAATAATTGGGACTTGATTGGGCGGCGGTATGGATTACTGCTGCTGGTTTAATTTCTGCAAATAGGTGCTTAATTTCTTGAAAGTCTTTGATATCGGCTTTGATTAGCTTTACGCCGGGAATTTCGACAGCTTTAGAAAAGTAGGTTCCATAAACTTCCCATTGCTGTTGGGCGAGTTGGCAAAGGTTCCATCCCAGAAAACCACTTGCCCCCGTGACTAAGAGTTTTTGCATATGCCAAATGCCAAATCTTCCAAGATAATTGTAGGATGGATTGAGCAATTACTCAAATAAACCGCTAAACTCGATTTTGTTAAGATCGGGTTTCTTAAACTTGTTGGTGCGAAATATTAATCAATGAAACCGATTCATCAAATTAGCCACAAATTAGCTATTTCCCTCAGTATCGCTGGCTTGATTTTCAGCTTAGTGGGATGCGATCGCTTGTTTGGAAGGACTGGCTACTCAGTCAAGCGAGTCAGCGACGGCGATACGATTGTTGTCGTTGATGGGGATAAGAATATCACAGTCCGCTTGGCCTGCATGGATGCGCCGGAGATTCCCCATACTCAAAAGGAAAAACAAAGCCGAAAAATCCTGGATAAAAACCAATTTAACTGGGGAATCAAAGCTAAAGCTAGATTGCAAGAGTTGGTGAACAAAGGAGGCGATCGCGTAAATTTAACAGTAACCGATACCGATCAATACGGACGCCAAGTTAGTGAAGTCCGCTTACGCAACGGCACTTTAATTCAACAAGTTTTGATTCAAGAAGGATTAGCCTTAGTGTATCGTCCTTATTTAAAAAAGTGTCCCAGCGCCTCTATAATCGAGCAAGCAGAAGCTGATGCTAAGAAAAATTTGCGCGGTGTTTGGGGAGATCCAAAATTTACACCGCCTTGGGAATATCGGCGCAAATAAAAGTGATTCTAATTGAGCATTTTACGCTTTATTCAGCATCTTCTACTTGGCGATTGGCACGAATGAACGCTGGGAGTGCGATCGCTCCTCCTAGCATTGCCCCAATACCCATACTAAACGCCAGCACTACCCCTACTGGCATTTGAATCGACTCAAATCCTAGCAACCTCAAGGATACCGGCGTGGCGTTTTGCACCGAGAACAGAGCGATCGCGATCCCCCAAACCGCTAAAATCAGACAAGCGATCAGATTGGCAATACTTTTCATCACTGACAATAATGATTGTTAACTAGCTTCAGGTTATCTCTAGGATGGCACGAAAAATCTTTGCCGGTTTTGAATGGAAAGGGTTTTAGAGATTACATTCCCTCCTTCGTAGAAGCACCTACAGAGCGATCGCTTTCCCAGCCTAGCCTTGGCAAAAATAGACCCTTGTGATATAATTACATACCCATGATTGAGGCACAATTTGGGTTAGTTGGATTTGCCTGCTCCACTAAGTGCTTTTACGTATTGAGGCTAGGAGTAAAAAAATTGATTTGCCAATTTAGCAAAGTTATTTTAGCAGAGCTTGTTAAACATTTCTTAAATAACTTAGGACTGACGCGCCCCGAAGCCAGAAACCGGGTTTTTTAGTGGATCTCTTGTTTCCCAACCAAGGATTTTTCATCGAAACCCGGTTTCTTTGCGTAAATCTTATAACTGAAGCGCAAGCGCGACTCTCTCGTTAGCCATAAGTCTATCCGGAAAATACCAAATTTCTCTAATATTTATTAATAATCGTAAACAAAGAGTTTTACATTTCAGCAAAAATACGGCATACTTAACAATTAAAGTATATAAAGCTTCTGTAGACTCCGAAGTCCGTTTGACAGTTTTGTATCAGGTGCGCCCAAGGTCTTTGGCTGGGGACAAAGCTGTTTCCTGTCGTCTTAAAACTCATAAGCGTCAGTGTATCTGACCAAAATGCCTCGATTTGCTCGTTTTAAACCACTTTTGAAACTTTGGATTGCAAGATGACTCACCCTTTAGCATCAGCAGCGGCTAGCGTTCAATCCCAACCAGCAGCAGGTAACCTGCATTCTCTGGCAGTACTGTGGGCGCGGAAATACTATCTTTCAGTGACTTCACAGAATGAGGAAAAACAGCAAAACGCCGAAAACCTGACGGAAACTAACTCAAAGCCAGGTCGAAGCCGGACATCAAACAAGCTGATGCAGAATTTGACTTTGGCGAGTGCCAAAGGTTGGGCGCTGACAGAAACGTTGCTATCGAAAGAGATACGACGGCACGGCATCAACCCGGACTTAATCAATCCATTAGAGATTGCGGCAGATATACGTAATTTATATGAGAAAGCGCTGGATGCTTATGCAGCAGGGGTATCGGCACAACGCTTATCGGTTTTAGTGGCAAAATACTGCGGTAAAGTGCGGAAGAAATATACAATCAACGATCCGCGGGCGATCGGTTTTGTTAGTATGCAGTTTCACCACACGGGGCAAAAGTTGCTTGAATGGCTATCGGAAAGCGAGCAACAACTATTTGCGCCGTACTTGAAGGTGATGGACGACCACATGTACATGCCGCTATCTGCTGCTTACGAAGCAGCGGCTAAGCACAATCTGGATTCTCCTCAATTGGAGGCGGTGCAGCAGCTGCTACCGATCAGTTCAAAAATTGCTCATTCCGTATGCGATCGCGTAGCTCAACAGCATCCGGGCTACAATACCTACTCCGGCGGGCTGAATTCAGAAAAGGTGAGAATTTCCAGCATCCGCGATGTGGAGATGTTTCAAGTTTACCTGTGCCTGTGCGTTTTGGAAGCGAATATCCGCACGGTGCAAGAGGAACTGTTTCCCCTGTGCGTCATGTTATATCCCCGTTTGAACGTTAGCTGGACGCTGGTACAGGAAATGCTGTTATTCATGAGCTGGGAAATGCAGGAACGCTTGCCGTTAAAATCCGTTCCCGTATTTTTACCCTATCTCCGTACATTTGCGGAAATGTTTTCTAAAGCCGTCTTCCAGAACGAATAAACGAATGGGGAATTGAGGCTAAATGCAAGCCAAAAGCAACGAGATAATTTCCCTCTCTATCTTTTGATATAGTTTTTGATTTATAATGGCGAGAGGAAAAGCCAGAAATCGGCTTTCCCTCTCGCCATTGTGTATATATTTGTGCGAATAGTCACAAGTACAGGAGTCCGTCGCGCGATCGCCAGCATCAACTCCTGTTTACCGACATTTTTTGCAATAATTGTTAATAATATTAAATAATTATAAACATTAAATTGTATCTTTCAGTAAAAATACAGCAGACTTTATCTTCACCAGTGAATTAAACTAAAAATTACAATCAAATTATTGAAAGGTTTTGTCTTAGAAGCGAGAGCGCCATTGGCAAGCCAAGGGAGCGAGGCTTTTATTACTTTATCAGTTTATGCATCATTACTTTTAACCGATTCGACAAAGCCATGACCCAATCCCTGGAATTTACAAAGGCTACAGTTCAGTCCCAACAGCCGGAAAGCCTTCAATCTCTGGCAGTTCTTTGGGCGCGAAAATACTACCTTTCTGTGGCTGCCAATCAAGCTCCGGAGCAACCACAACCGGATCAAAATTTAACAGAAACCGCATCTATCGAAAGTAGGAAAATAACGGCGGACAAACTGGTCAAGCATCTCAACTTAGCCAGTGCTAAAGCTTGGTCGCTAACAGAAACGTTGTTATCTGAGGAGATGCAACGGCACAATATAGATCCAGAATTAATCAATCCGTTAGAGATTGCTACAGATACGCGGGAACTATTCTATAAAGCTTTAGATGCCTATGCTTCCGGAGTACCGCCACAACGCTTGTCAGTGATGGTAGGCAAAAACTGCGGTCGAGTTCGCAAAAAATATACTAGCGTCGATCCGCGTGCCATCGGCTTTGTTAGTATGCAGTTTCACTATACAGGGCAAAAGTTACTTGAATGGCTATCCCCAGACGACCAAAAAGTATTTGCGCCCTATTTAAAGGTGATGGACGACCACATGTACATGCCGCTGCAAGCCGCCTACGAAGCAGCTGCCGAACATGAGATCGATTCTCCCCTGTTGTTGGCTGTGCAGAACCTGCTACCAATCAGCACGACAATTGCCTATGAAGTTTGCCAAAGCGTTAGCCGCCAGCATCCGGGCTATCAAAGCTACAGCGGCGCTTTGACTGCGGAAAAGGTGAAAATCTCTAGTATCCGAGATGTAGAGATGTTTCAAGTTTACCTGTGTCTGTGCGTTTTAGACCGGAATATCCGCTCAGTACAACAGCAATTGTTTCCTCTTTGCGTGATGTTATATCCCTGCTTGAAAGTGAGCTGGAAACTCGTGCAGGAAATGCTATTGTTTATGAGCTGGGAAATTCAAGAACGCTTGCCGTTGCAACATGTGCCGATATTTCTGCCTTATCTGCGGACTTTTTCAGAAATGTTTTCTCACGAAGTATTTAAAGATGAATAATGGTAATAGGTAATAGGTAATAGGTAATGGGTAATTGGGAAGAATAAACTTTCTCAATTAGCAATTAGCAATTAGCCATTAGCCATTACCAATTTCCAAAGCTAATTGATAAATATGGCGGCGGGGTAAAGAAGTTAAGGCGGCTAATTGACGGCTGGCTTCGCTGCGGGATAGTCCTTGATTGAGTAAATGCTGTAATTCGTTTTTAATCGCAGCATCATTCATCTGGGGTGTTTCTAACTGACTACCGGCAACAACGAGGGTAAATTCTCCTTGAGGTTCGCGAGTGGTATAGTGAGCGATCGCATCCTCAATTCTCCCCCGCCAAAACTCTTCGTGTAACTTGGTTAACTCCCGTGCTAAAACAATTTGATGGCTTTCTCCTAAAACAGTTGCCAAATCTTGCAAAGTTTGCCTCAGTCGGTGTGGCGATTCGTATAAAATAATACTTCTTGTTTCTATTTTGAGAATTTCTAATCGTTGTTTTCGTGCTTGACCTTTGGCAGGCAGAAAGCCTTCAAACACAAAGCGATCTGTTGGTAATCCCGCCGCACTCAAAGCGGTAATTGCCGCCGTGACGCCAGGAATCGGAACTACAGAAATGTTAGCTTCTACACAAGCTTTCACCAGTTCGTATCCGGGATCGGAAATACCTGGCATTCCGGCATCGGTGACGAGTGCTACAGCTTTCCCCTCAGACAATTTTTCGATTAATTCTGGAATTCGACCTTTTTGGTTATGTTCGTGGTAACTTATTTGAGGCGTTGTTATCTGAAAATGGTGCAACAGCTTCCCAGTGTGGCGCGTATCTTCTGCGGCGATTAAATCTACCGCTTGTAAAATTCGCACCGCGCGGAAAGTCATGTCTTCCAGGTTACCGATTGGCGTCCCGACTAAATATAAAATACCTGGTGTTTGCTCCTGCATAAAATCAGATATTAATTCTCTTAAATTATAGCTGTAGTAACTAAAACACAAAATAGGCTTATGGGTAAAAAAGGATTGTTTGTCGGAATGCTGACGTTAGATTTTATTTATTTAACAGCCAGCTTTCCGAGTCCAAACCAAAAACTTGCAGCGGCTGATTATACAGTATCAGCAGGTGGCCCCGCCACAAATGCGGCGGTAACTTTTAGTTACTTAGGAAATCAAGCATTAGTACTGACTGTAGCCGGAAATCATCCAATTAATGGGTTAATTGGCAGCGATTTAGACAATTATAAAGTAGCGATCGCAGACCTAGAGCCAGCGCGTACAGAACCGCCACCAGTCTCATCAATTATTGTTACTCAAAATACAGGCGATCGCGCGGTAGTTTCCCTCAACGCCAGCAAAGCGCAAGCAGGAGTTAATGCGATTCCCGCCGATATTTTACAGGGAGTTGATATAGTACTAATTGACGGACATCAAATCGAAGTAAGTTGTGCGATCGCGCAACAAGCCAAAGCAAAAAACATCCCCATTGTTATTGACGGCGGTAGTTGGAAACCAGGGTTAGAAAACATCTTACCAATGGTAGATTATGCCATTTGTTCCGATAACTTTTATCCACCCAACTGCCACAACACAGAACAAGTATTTTCCTACTTATCCAACCTGAGAATTTCCCACATCGCCATCACCAGAGGAGAAAAACCAATTTTATATCATTCCCCCACAGAAACAGGTGAAATAGAAATCCCTCAAATCAACCCAATCGATACATTGGGTGCAGGAGACATATACCACGGCGCATTTTGCCATTACATCTTACAAACCAGCTTTAGAGAAACCCTAACAGCAGCAGCAAAAATAGCCTCTTATTCCTGCCAATTCTTCGGCACTCGCAGATGGATGAAACCAGAATTAAGTTAAACATCTTCTTTTCACCCCGGTTCGTGCGCCTCTGCGGTTAAAAACACCAATAAAACTATCAAGCAAGGATTGTAACATGACAGAATTAAGATTAGAAGAAATACTGGCGATCGCGCGGCAAACAGCATGGGGTGCCGCAGACATTCTCCGATCTTATTATCGCGGCGAACCTCATACCGGCGATTTAGCAATTCAAGATAAAAAAGATGGCCCCGTAACAGCCGCAGACGTAGCCGCCAACCATTATATTTTAGACAACCTGCAAGCCTGTTTTGGCACCCAAGAATTCGGCTATCTCAGCGAAGAAACCCATAAATCCCAGGACGCACAATTAACACAACCATTTGTGTGGATTATCGATCCTTTAGATGGCACCCGAGACTTCATTGATAAAACAGGAGAATACGCAATTCACATTGCATTAGTAGAAGCCGGAAGCCCCATTTTAGCAGTCGTAGCATGGCCTGAAACCGATAAATTATACTACGCCACCAAAGGCGGCGGAACATTTGTAGAAACCCGCGACGGAAAAGTAACCCCATTGCAAGTATCTAGCCGAAACGCAATCGAAGAACTTTCCCTCGTCGTCAGTCGCACGCACCGAGACGAACGCTTCAACCAACTATTGCAAAACCTCCCCTGCAAAAATCAAAAATATGTCGGCAGTGTCGGCTGTAAAATTGTCACCATCATCGAACAAAATGCCGATATTTATATTTCCCTTTCCGGCAAATCTGCCCCCAAAGATTGGGATATGGCAGCACCGGAATTAATCTTAACCGAAGCAGGCGGACAATTTACCCACGCTGACGGCACACCTTTAAAATACAACCAAGGCGACGTGCATCAATGGGGTTGTTTAATCGCCAGCAACGGTTGCTGTCACGAAGCACTTTGCGCTCAAGCTCAAGCATTTTTAGCCAGGGAATAAATTCCCTGCTTAAAGCTAAAACCTGTTAAAACAGGTTGTAATGCTCGGTTTTACCTCCGAGATCTCGTTCCCAGGCTCCCGCCTGGGAACGAATCTTTCGTTTGTGTAGCGGCACCCTTAAGGGTGCCGCTACACAAACGAAGCGATAACGCTTTTTCTAAAGTTCACAGCGAGGAAGCTAAAACCTGTTTTAACAGGTTCAAATGCTCGGTTTTACCTCCGGCGATCTCGTTCCCAGGCGGGAGCCTGGGAACGAATCTTCGAGGCTCTGCCTCGGTGTTTAAGTTTAAACAACCGGGTTTCTGCTTATCTAGCTTCCCGATTAAATTTCCCTTTAAAATTTTCGATAATAAAATACAAACCATATCCAGCCACAATACAAATAATTGGCATCAGAGGGTGCCGATAACGGCTGCTACTGCCTTCTGGGCCACCTGTTATAATCACAAAATAGGAAGCTACAGTTAACAAAATTAGTGCGGGTGTGTTTTTGACGAAAAACTTTGATGGCACTGCGATAAAAGCTAACAACCAGTATACAAACAGATTGATTTGTAAAATCAGCCAAGTTATGCTAACAATCGGCGGTGTTTTAGTCAAATAATAAAGCATACCTGCTACCCAACCATTTTGATAAAATTCCGTTTCATAGGGAACTACTATGTGGGTAAAACCTCCGATTTTGTAAACATTTAGCAAAGTTAAATAAGGCCAAGGAGTCGAGTTAAATAAAAGATTTATCATACCATTCAAACGCAACTTAAAATAAATGAAAAAATTGGAAAAAATAATTTCTTTCGCTGTTTCGCGCATATATTTGAGAACGGTTAGCGAAGCGTAATCAGGCGCGCAAGCACAGATATGAAAGATATTACCCTCAAAAGCGGCTGCTGGTAATGCTTTGAGCAATTGTTCCCGCAACATCCCTTGTTGTTCTAGTAAATAAGTTCCATTTTTAGCAACCAGTACCGCTGCTGCGTGCCAAAAATATAAGTTAACTTCGGCTACCGATGAGAACCCATAATAACCAGCAACAATTTTATTCCTGATATTCCAGATATAAATTAAACCCATTGATATGGAGAAGAAAATCAAGGCATGAATTAGAAGAGTTTTTTTATTCGGTTTAGCGATCGCTAACCCCACAAGTATCAAACTTAACAAAAAAGGCAAGTAATATGCAATCGGTCTAACATAGGCAGAAATAGTTAGAACGATGGCTGCTGCTATTAACCATTTAAGCGATCGCTCCTCTACATATACTAAAAAACAATATAACAATACCATCAACAGAAAAGTAAATGAAGTCTCGGTTAAAATCTTTCCTGGATATACAATTGAAAGCGGTTCAAGCGCATAGAGAAAAGCACAAGCTGTGGCAATTTTCTCGCTTTTAAATACTATTAAAGCAATTTTAAATACTAAATAAACTGTCAAACAACTGAAAACAATTTGCATCCCCACCATGACTAATTCTAGCCGATTTAAAACTAAGCCAGGAATTAATAATAGCGAAAACCCTGGGGCGCGAAATAACTCAGGAAATCCCCCAGTTGTAAACCTACCAGTACGAAGTAATTCATTCGCTGGTACTAAATATGATGGAGTGTCGCCACCATAGAATATGCGTATTTCTTGAGTAAAAATAAATGCCAAAACTGGCAGCAAAAATCGAATCAAGAAAGCAGTTAGCAAAATCCAGACAATCGGCTGAACTTTTTTAAGCTGATTTAGCCTCATTGCGATCGCACCACATAACAATTATAAATTTTCAGGTTATTTTACCTTAGTATGGGGTTTTGTGGAGTGCGATCGCCAAAAAAGAAAAAACCGGATTTGTGGTAGAAACCCGGTTTATCGATTCTATACTTGAGCGCGATATGCTATAACCGCATAAAAAGGATCGCCACCACCACCGCCTAACCATTGCATAATACTGGGAGCGCTGGCACGTTTGGCAACTACTTCTGGTATGGTAAATCCAGGCACAGATTGAAAGTAGCTTTTAACCAATTCAACGCGACTGAGTTCGGTGCCATCGCGCCACGCCTGAATAGCTTTTTGGTAAAACATGCGGTTAGAAAAGCTCATAATAGCGACACCACCGGGTTTGAGAATGCGGTGAATTTCGCTAAAAATTGCTTCTGGATATTGCAAGTATTGAACCGAAACGCAATTGAGAACTGCATCAAAATTTTGGTCTGGAAGTGGTAATTTAGGATCTTTATTCAAATCCTGGACAAAATAATGGTTCAACCGCGGATTTTTCGCCAATTCTTCCGCATTCATCCCGTGACCTTCCACATGTTCAAATTCTATCTCTTCGGGGAGATGAGACACCCAACTGCTCATCATATCGAAGATTCGGGTTTTGGGTTTGAGGCGATCGCGGTATAAATTAGTTAGCTGGTCGATGAACCCTTCATCGACGTGGGTAACGAAGCGGGGAAAAGAGTAAAAGTCCGCATCGCTTGTGGGGTCTAATTTGCTACGTTCAATCGGTTCGAGACGCATATATAAAGATTTGTTACAACCAATACCTCTTTAATAGTACCGCAACCGTCAGAGTTTGGCAGAACAGGAGATAGCAAGCGATCGCATAGTTAAACTTTTTGAATTTGAGCTTAATCTTTTGATTATAGAACAATAAAAACAACAGCGGTGAGATGGGAATCAAATATCGTCCTTGAAAACCCTGGATTACATCAGCATCCAAGGAAGTCCAGGTAACATAAAGTAAGGTAAAAATTAAAACAACATTGGTCACGACAATGCCCAAGCTAATCGCTTTTTGTCTGCGGCAAACGACGATATCTTTGTCGTGACTGCACGCGGCGACGCCTACTAAAACTAATCCAAAAGATACGATATGCCAGATGGGCATTTTTGTTTCTCCCCATCCCATTCCACCAAGGAATTGTTCTAGATAAGTTAACCCGTGAAGGCGAAGGGTATTTCCGAGTAAAACTAACAATTTCCACGGTTGACTGGCTAGATAATCTAACCTTTGTTCTGTAGTAAGGTTCGGTGTATCTAACCGCAGGGGAACGTTTAAATGTCTGGTGATAAGTAACCACGATAAAACCGCCGCTAAAGACACTAAAACGATCGCCGATAGGGTTATAAAATACTGTTTTTTGCTGGGGAACCTTTGCACGGGTATGACCCAAAGTAAAAACAGAATTGGAAAATAAGCTAATTTGCTAAGCGACAGCAAGAGAGAAAGTAAAGCTAAAATAAATATTTCCGATTTTGTTACTTGCTTTTCCCCTGCAAAAGCAGTTTTCAGAATTGCAGCTATTAACAAAAAAGATAACCCATTAGTAAGCGCGTCTCCCGAAAGCGAAGATGCTTGAAAAATAGACATGGGAGTTAAAGCGAGTAAAAGTAACAGCCATTTGTAAAATGGGGTAATTTTAATCGCCAGATAAACCAGCAGCAGCCAAACTAATAAATTGCAAATTCTACCCATGTAGAGAAGGACAAGAGGAGAAAGATTAAATAACCTACCAATTGCCATGCCAAAAGCTTGGGGCAAATGGGTGATGGGAAAAAACAGCGAGATATTGGGAAAGCGAAGAAAAACTCGATTGTTGCTGTCTAGGGGTAAATTGAGTAAAGCAATAATAGTTTGGATATTTTGCTTTCTTTTGGGATTTTTGCGAGATTCAATACCCTCGGTTGTTTTTGCAGTCGTTAGAATACTTTTTGGCAACATTCCTCCTACACAGGTGGTTGATGGAAGATAGGTTTCAAATTGTTGTCCGTAGCAATCTGTGATTTTTTTATCTGCTATGAGTTTTCCCTCGGAGATTTGGTAAGAACGATAGTAATGTTGGGGTTCTGATTCGGCGTGAAAGGGGGCAATTATTAGGGTAAATATTAGGCCGAATGTTAGTGCGATCGCTAAAAACAAATTTTCCGTTTTTTTCACAGTAATAGATATTTAATTTAAAGATTTAACACAACTAAAATTCATTATACATCCAATGTGTAGGGGCGGGTTTAATCAACCATCTATGCCCTAATCGGCAGTTTATATAAACCCGCCCCGTTTCGCCTAAGAATAGCTAATTAACGAACCGCAGAGGCACGGAGAACGCAGAGGTCAGAGAAAAGAAAAGATAGGTAATTTTTGAGGGGGAAGGGAGTAGAGTTTCTCGTACAATAAATTGTCCGCCTGATTCACCCGATAGTATGATTTACTTCCTGGGTCAGCCAAGGCACAATAGGATTTTCTAGTAGACGAGGCAACTATGCAATCTGCTACTATCGAGCAACAAGCACCTTCGCTACCGCCGCTGATTTCCCGCGAAATTTTATTCGGAAATCCAGAAAGAACCAGTCCCAGACTTTCTCCGGATGGGAAGTATCTAGCATACATTGCGCCTGATGACAAGAATATTTTGCAGGTATGGCTAAAAACAGTCGGACAGGAAGACGATCGGACAATCACCGCTGACAAAAAACGCGGAATTCGGATCTTTTTCTGGACATATAATACCGACGAGTTAATGTACATGCAAGACTCGGACGGCGACGAAAACTTTCACCTGTACTTAGTTAACATTCAGACAAATATTGTACGCGATTTAACGCCATTTCAAGGAGTAAAAGCAGATCCGATTGGACTTGAGCCTAAATTTCCGGATCGAGTATTGGTGGGTATGAACTTAAATAACCCGCAAAAGTTTGACGTTTATCGCATCAATTTGAAAAATGGGGCAGTAGAATTCGATACGGAAAATCCAGGTAATATTATTAGCTGGAATGCTGATGCTGACTTCCAAGTTCTTGGCGCAAGTGCTAGCACGCCCGATGGCGGTTATGACCTTTTATATCGAGAAACAATCGAGCAAGATTGGAAAATATTGCGCCACTGGGGACCAGACGATCAAGGCGGGGCAGTTAGTTTTTCGGCTGATGGTAAGACGCTTTATATTGAAGGCAGTCACGATGCAAACGCGCTGCGTTTAATTGCGGTAGATCTTGCCACTCATCAGGAAACTATTATTGCTGAAGATCCGCAATACGATGTCGGTCAAATAATGATACATCCGGTGACGCGAGTTATCGAGGCGGTTTCGTTTTTTAAAGACAAACAAGAATGGCAGGTACTCGACCAAAGTATAGCCGCAGATTTTGCAGCGATTTCCCAAGTTCGCCCTGGAGAATTTTACATCAGCAGCCGCGATTTGGCAGATAAAAATTGGCTAGTCGCTTACATGACAGACGATGGGCCAATTTATTACTATTCCTACAATCGCGAGTCTAAAAATAGCACCTTCCTGTTCACAAACCAACCCAAATTAGAAGGGTTGCAACTCGCATCAATGCAACCCGTTTCCTATCCAGCGCGCGATGGTTTAACCATCCACGGTTACCTAACAACTCCTGTCAATATTCCTGCCCAAAATTTACCCACCGTCATGTTAGTTCACGGTGGCCCTTGGGGACGGGATAGTTGGGGTTACGATCCGGAAGCGCAGTGGTTAGCGAACCGAGGTTATGCGGTTTTGCAAGTCAATTTTCGCGGTTCTACGGGGTACGGAAAAGCCTTTCTAAATGCTGGAAATCGCGAATGGGCAGCCAAAATGCACGACGATTTAATTGATGGCGTCAATTGGCTGATTGAAAAAGGCATTTCCGACCCACAAAAGATTGCAATTATGGGCGGTTCCTACGGCGGTTATGCCACTTTAGTCGGATTAACTTTCACGCCGGATACCTTCGCCTGCGGTGTGGATATTGTCGGGCCAAGTAATATAATTACCCTGATCCAAACGATTCCGCCTTATTGGGAACCCTTGAAGGCAATGTTTTATCATCGGGTGGGTAATTTAGAAACAGAAGAGGAGTTTTTGAAGTCGCGATCGCCTCTATTTTTCGTAGACAAAATCAAGAAACCTTTGCTAATAGCTCAAGGTGCCAACGATCCGCGGGTGAAACAAGCAGAATCCGACCAAATTGTAGAAGCAATGCGAAAGGCAAACTTACCAGTTGAATATGTGCTTTATCCTGATGAAGGACATGGTTTTGCTCGACCGGAAAATCGATTGCATTTTTATGCCATTGCTGAAGAGTTTCTCGCTAAATACTTGGGGGGTCGGTTTGAACCCATGACCGACATTCCTGGTCATTCAGGTGTCATCAAATAAGTCAGTATAAAACCCCGATTTCTTGGAGAAGTCGGGGATTTTAAAAGTTTTATCTGGAATTGGCGATCGCACCCCTGTAGTCTAACCATTAACGTGCTACAACCGATAAAAGGCTAGTCATGGGGGCAAAAAGCATGACGCTACACAGTCGCTATAAAATTCAGCAGCGTTTAGGCAAAAAAGCCGGAAGACAAACCCTTCTGGCGCGGGATAAACAAACTCAAGAACTCGTAGTCGTCAAACTGCTAACATTTAGCAGCGATTTTAACTGGGATGATTTAAAATTATTCGAGCGAGAAGCCGAAACTTTACAATACTATTCAAATACGCAATTGTGCGGAATGTATGCGTAGGAGCGGGATTCGGAACAGCTAACGGCGCTCTTTATGGCACAGCCATTTTTCCAGTTTTTGGCAGCTTTTTTGGGGCATTATTTGGTTTAATAGTTGGCGTACCCCTTGGTTCTTTAAACGGATTATTGGTAGCATTTGTGACGTGGCTGATGTTTTTTCCCCTCGAAAATCCCAAGCTACATCGACGCACAGTTACTTTTATCAGCACGCTACTTGGCACAATTTTAAGTTTAGTAGGATTTAGCGTATTGGCAGCAAATCAAAGGTTACCATCTGATGGGTTTTGGCAGATGGTTTTAGTATTGGTACCATCTGCGATCGCTGGATTATCTATGGGTGCAAGTAGCAAACAATTTGCCCGCTGGTACGAAGAAAAAAGCAGACAAGAAGAGGAGGAAAACAATGACCGTTAAACTACTAGGAGAACGCTACGCTATCCAACGCCAATTAGGACAACAAACCGGAAGAAAAACCTTTCTCGCCCAAGACTTACAAACTCAAAAATTAGTAGTTGTTAAAATCCTTTCTCTTGGCAATGATTTTGAATGGCAAGACCTGAAATTATTTGAGCGCGAAGCTGAAACTTTAAAAGCGCTTTCCCATCCCGCAATTCCCCGCTACCTTGATTATCTAGAACTCGATTCACCCGATAGCAAAGGATTCGCCCTAGTTCAAAGTTATGTCGAGGGAAAAACCCTAGAAGAACATCTAAAAGCAGGGCGTACCTTCAGCGAAGCAGAAGTCAAAGAATTAGCCAAATCCCTATTAGAAATTCTGACATATCTGCACGAACATCAACCGCCAGTTATTCACCGCGATATCAAACCTAGCAATATTTTATTAACAAATCGTTCTGGCAATAGCGTCGGTCAAGTTTATCTAGTTGATTTCGGTTCCGTGCAAACTCTCGCCGCCAGAGAAGGCGGTACAATTACCGTTGTGGGAACCTACGGATATATGCCGCCCGAACAATTTGGTGGACGCGCGGTTCCTGCTTCTGATATTTATAGTTTAGGCGCAACTTTGATTTATTTAGTCACAGGATTGCATCCAACTGAACTACCCCAGAAAGATTTTTGCATTCAATTTCAGCAAGTAGCTAATATCAATCCTGCTTTGGCAGATTGGTTGCAATGGATGACAGAACCTAGTTTGGATAAACGTCTTAATTCTCCTAGTAAAGCACTGCAAGCTTTGGAAAAACCCCGGATTAGAAAGAAAGCTAAGTTAAGCGTCAGAAAACCACGTAATAGCGAAGTTGAATTGACAAAAACAGATGATTTTATCGAAATTTTAATCCCGCCACGAGGGTTGAGTTTTGGAGCGATCGCTTTGATTTCTCTTTTAATTCCCTTATCTGTCTGGGGATTAGTGCTTTGGGCTTCATTCAAATCGTATAATATTATACCCCCGGAGCTTTTTGATTTATGTGCGATCGCTATAACATTTCTAATACTAATAAAGTCTATTTTGTTTATATTTAGGGAATTTCGGCTCCGTATTGATGATGATAAAGTGCGTTTCACCAATGAAATATTTGGATTCCAATGGCATCGGTTTCGTCCTGCATCCAGGCACAATATTTCTAAATTAGAAATGACTAAGGAATTTGGTGGAGACGAACAAGAGTTTTATGGGGGTTACCTTCCCATTGAGCTAGTTATTTTGGCAGGAAAACAGAAATACAAATTAAACTGGCAAGTTCGTCTGAATAACTTAGAAATAAAATGGTTGGCAAGGGAATTAAGCGATTGGTTAGAATTGCCAATTGAAATTAGGAAAGATTTATGACTGGAGAAATCCGGTTTGGGCAAAAAGCGTTGAGATATGCTTGCGATCGCTTGGAGAGTACAGAACTTACGCGCACCCGCTTTCCTGCAGGGTGTGGTTATGCTATAATTACATTTCACTTCATTAGACCTCTCCAATAACTCTTGTGGGATAGGCGTACCGCCTGTCTTTGAGGTTCTTTTTTGGATAAGTTTATTAAAATAAAAAGACTAATCTATATGCTAAAAAAAATAGAACTACAAGGATATAAATCAATCAAAAATCTCAGCATTGAATTAAACAATATCAATATTTTAATTGGAGCAAATGGAACGGGAAAGTCCAATTTTATCTCTTTTTTTAAATTCTTAAGATGGATGATGCAAAATCCTGGTCAATTGCAATTTTTCGTTGCTCAGTCCGGAGGAGCAAACTCATTTCTATTTGATGGATCTGAAGTGACACCTCAAATAAAAGCCGAATTGAATTTTGAAACAGATGCAGGCAGAAATGATTATTGTATTAGACTTTTTCATGCTGCTTCAGACACGTTAATTTTTGCTGAAGAAAAATATCGTTTTTCTAACTATATTTACAATTCTTTCGCAGATTGGATATCTCTTGATTCAGGGCATAGAGAATCTAGATTAATAGATCAAGCTAATCAAGGCGATAGAACTGCTAGAGTTATTCTAAGTTTAATTCAAAAAGATTGTGTGGTTTATCAATTTCATAACACTTCAGATACAGCCAGAATTAAAAGAAGATGGGACATAAATGACAATAGATATCTTAAGGAAGATGCTGCTAATTTAGCTCCCTTTCTATGGAGACTGCGTGAAAATGAACCTAAATCTTATTTAAGAATTGTTGCAACAGTCCGACAAATCGCTCCTTTTTTCGCTGATTTTGTTTTAGAACCTATTGGCAATAGTGTAATTTTGCAATGGCGAGAATACAATACAGATATGATTTTTAGTTCTCATCAAGCATCAGATGGAACTTTAAGATCGCTGTCATTAATTACCTTACTTTTACAACCAGAAGACCAACTCCCTGATGTAATTATTCTCGACGAACCCGAACTAGGGTTACACCCTTATGCAATTAATATTATTGCCGAATTAATGCAGAGTATTTCTCATCGTACCCAAATTATTTTGGCTACTCAATCAACAATTTTGATTGATTGCTTTGAACCAGAAGATATTATTGTTGTAGAACGTAGAGAAAGAGAATCTTTATTTCATAGGTTAGACTCCCAACGATTACAAGAATGGCTTGAAGATTATTTATTGTCAGAACTTTGGCAAAAAAATGTTATTGGAGGCAGACCCAGTAAATGATTAGGCTGCATATAATTGCAGAAGGACAGACAGAAGAAACATTTATTAGGGATTTACTGAGCGAACATTTAGGGGGTTTTAATATTTCCACTGATGTACGCTGTGTCAATCCCGGTAGCAAGCCTAAAAGATCTAGAGCAGATCGAGGTGGTGTTTTAAACTACGAAAATGCCAAAAAAGACATTCAGCGCTGGTTAAGAGAAGATAAGAATAAAGATGCACGTTTCACAAGTATGTTTGATTTGTACGCTTTACCTGATAATTTTCCAGGTTTTGATGAAGCAAAAAAGTATAGTAATCCTTATGAAAAAATTCAATATTTAGAACAAGCTTTTGGAGCAGATATCAGCGATTATAGATTCTTGCCTTATATCCAACTTCACGAATTTGAAGCTTTAATATTATCAGAACCATCTAGATTAAATAATATTTTTGAAGGATATGAAGAAGCAATTGAGCAATTAGTTAAAGAATGTGAAGGGTATGAGTCTCCAGAATTAATTAATCAAGGCAAAACTACAGCCCCATCAAAGAGAATCATTCAAGCTATACCAGTATATAGTAAAACATCTGATGGTCTAACAATAGTGCAAAGTATCGGCTTGGATAATATTCGCAGTAAATGCCCTCATTTTAATCAATGGATAGCTAGACTTGAAAATTTCCAAGTTTGATTGCGATCGCACGCACAAACCCAGAAACCCGGTTTTTGCAAAAAACCGGGTTTCTTAAACCCTTGGAACTACGATCCTTCGCGCAATCTATCTAACACGGTGCGATCTTCCAAGGTCGAAGTATCGCCAGAAACTTCTTGTCCCGCCGCTAAATTTCGCAACAACCGCCGCATAATTTTACCCGAACGAGTCTTAGATAATGCATCGGTAAAGCGAATTTCACCGGGACGAGCGAATAGTCTTGGTTATTGATGCAAACAACAAATTCCATAACCTGGCTCAATCGAGTTATACTCCTAATAGTTTATAATTTTGCCCTGTAAAAAGGTGCTTTCCTGAATTTTCAAATATTACCAGGATCGATGGCTTCAATCTGCGAACACCAAGAAAAATCCTTGACATTAAAAGTGTAAATACTGGTGACTTGATGCGCTAACATAATGGCAATATGAAGTAAGTCAAAAATTCCTCCATTGGTCACAGGTTGTTCTTCCAATAAACTCATCCAACGGTCAAAGAGATCGAGAGGGGTTGACAGCAAGCAAACATGAGGCATCTGGCAAATCCGTTTAATGCGGCTAATGGCTTCTGTTGGCTCTAGGGGTTTTGCTAAAATAGCAGGATTGGTAACATAGGAGTAAAATTCTGCTAAAACTTGTGATGAAACGCATATAATTTCTGTTTCGCTCGGTCGAAAGATTTCTAATGCAGCCCTGTGTTGAGGTGCTTTAGTATTAGCAACGTAGGCAAGAATGTTGGTATCAAGATAGATTTTTTTAGGCTCTGTTGCCATAAAGCATACTGCGATTAAAGGGTTGGAGGATTTCACTTTCAAAAAACAACGGAGTTGGATCGAATTGAGAGCGTTGTTCTTCTGTTAATTGGTTTTGATGTTTATTGATAGCCCTAAATGTTTCTATCATCGCATAAATCTGCTCGATTTGTTCGGGAGTAAGTCCGGTGATATCAAGAGTTTTAGTCATTTTAGGTTACGATTATTGGTTACCGATATTCTAGCTTGACTAATGGCTTCTTAAAGGCGATCCCAAATAAATTGTAAATTTAGTTACAAAATGCACAAATTTACCCATTCTCCTTGCAGCCTCGCTAGACTGAAACTCATACATCGGACTTGCATCCTTACCACCAATCTCCTCTGCAATCAAGGGCGAGGAGCTGGATATACAAGTCCGATGCTAGCGGATACGATATCACCTGCCACTGAAAACATTTAGGACACAAATATGACGAATCAGATCGCGGTTCAGGTTTGGGAACATAACCGTGTTAGGAAGCTTTTGCCGTCTTTGCCCCCACTATCCCGTGAAGCGTACAAGGATTTTGTTAGCAAATTTTCCCAAGGCTATTACCTGTTAGGCGGCGAGCCTGTTGCTGATTCACCTGGTAAATTTTCTTGTTTATTGCAAACAGGCGAACATGTAATCTATCGAGTGGTTGAGTCTGAAGTAATTATTGAACGCATCATAAAACCTTCTGCTTTTCCCTGGAATCTATGGGCTAAATTTATCTCCACGCTAGACAATATTGGAAGAATAATGACTATACAGCAAATTCTATCCATGTTGTATTTGTTCAAGATGTGAGCCACGGCATTTCACAGCAAGCCTCACCAGAAAGAAACCCGGTTTGTACAAAAAACCGGGTTTCTTAAACCTCTCCAGCTAGGCTCCGCCGCGCAGTTTATCCAACACGCTGCGATCTTCCAAGGTCGAAGTATCGCCAGAAACTTCTTGTCCCGCCGCTAAATTTCGCAACAACCGCCGCATAATTTTACCCGAACGAGTTTTAGGTAATGCATCGGTAAAGCGAATTTCACCGGGACGGGCAATAGCCCCAATTTCACTCACTACATGTTGCTTCAGTGCCTTATTCAATTCCTCAGTCGCTTTTTGATTCCCTTCCAAGGTGACAAATGCGACGATATCTTCCCCTTTCAAGTCATCTGGTTTCCCTACAACTGCCGCTTCTGCTACTGCCGGGTGCGACACTAACGCCGATTCAATTTCCATTGTTCCCAAACGATGTCCGGCGACGTTAATCACATCATCAACGCGCCCCATCACCCAGAAATAACCATCTTGATCGCGACGCGCCCCATCTCCAGCAAAGTAGAAATATTGCCCATCTTTCGGGGGAATGTGTTCCCAATATGTGCGACGGAACCGATCTGGATCGCCGTAAATTGTCCGCATCATACCAGGCCAAGGATGTTTTACGGCTAAATATCCACCTTCATTATCTCCAACCGCATTGCCGTCTAAATCGACAATTTCTGCCATAATTCCGGGGAAAGGACGAGTTGCAGAACCGGGTTTTGTCGGAATTGCACCGGGTAATGGGGTAATCATAATTCCCCCTGTTTCGGTTTGCCACCAAGTATCGACAATCGGACAGCGTTCCGCACCAATTATCCGGTAATACCACATCCAAGCTTCTGGGTTAATCGGTTCTCCCACGGTTCCCAGCAATCTTAAAGAAGATAAATTACGGGATTTGGGATGGTGTTCGCCCATCTTAATAAATGCCCGAATTGCTGTCGGTGCGGTATAGAAAATAGTGACGCCGTATTTTTCAATTACATCCCAAAAACAGCCAGGATTCGATGCCCGCGGCGCACCTTCATACATCACAGTTGTCGCACCGTTGGATAGGGGGCCATAAACAATATAACTGTGTCCCGTAATCCAACCAACATCGGCGGTACACCAATAAACATCTGTATCTTGAATATCAAAAATCCATTTGGTGGTCATGTGAGTGTAAAGGTTATAACCACCCGTTGTATGCACCACCCCTTTCGGTTTTCCAGTACTACCAGAAGTGTAAAGAATGAACAGCATATCTTCGCTGTCCATCGGTTCGGCGGGACAATCGGCGGAAACACCTTTTTGTAAATCGTGCCACCAATGGTCGCGCCCCGGTTCCATGTGAATTTGCTGTGCGGTGCGTTTAACTACCAAAACATCCTTGACAGTTTCGACACCTTCTGCTAAGGCTTTATCTACTTGTTCTTTGAGGGGAACGATCGCATCCTTTCGCCATCCCCCATCGGCGGTGATTACCATTTTGGCTTGTCCGTCGATCAAGCGATCGCGCAACGCTTCCGCACTAAATCCGCCAAACACCACCGTATGGGGTGCGCCAATTCTGGCACAAGCTAACATGGCGATCGCTGCTTCTGGAATCATCGGCATGTAGATGCCAATGCGATCGCCTTTCTGCACGCCTAACTGCTTCAGCACATTCGCCATCTGACAAACTTCCCGATGCAACTGCGCGTAAGTGAGAGTGCGCGAGTCGCCCGGTTCCCCTTCCCAAATCAACGCCGCCTTATTTTTGCGCCACGTTGTGAGATGTCTGTCAAGACAGTTGTAAGAAATATTAATCTTGCCGTTGGCGAACCATTTAGCAAACGGCGGTTGCCAGTCGAGAACGGTATCCCACTTTTGGAACCAATGCAACTCAGTTTCAGCCAATTCTGCCCAGAACTTCAACGGATCGGCCTTCGCCTTCTCGTATAGTTGCTCGTAGTCTTCTAAACTCTTGATATAAGCTTTCTGGGAGAATTCCGCCGCCGGATGGAATAACCGTTTCTCTTGTAGGATTGATTCAATCGTCGATTGTGACATATTGCTCAGTCAGATATCAGTTTTGTAACTCGAAATACTTTTTTTAACATACTTGGTTGGTGCAGAACCTCAGCCAAAGCAAATCTTTAGTTTTGGCAAGATTGGGACTTATATCATGTCCGGTGGCATCGGTAGCTTCAGCCGGGGCGAGTTTATTTAAAACGGGTTGCTAAGAAACTAAGGCGATCGCAACGCCCTTGCGTAAGTCCTGAAGATGTGCGATGGACGCTGGCGATCGCTTCCCGTTTCGGTAGCAATTTTTTCTCTCACCTGATTTACTCAGATCTATTGCTTTCGGTACCTCATACCACCTATTCTCTATAGGAGATACTCGTGAATTGCCCGGTAAAACCCTAGTTAACTACCAAAAGTAATGCTTCTGTCAATAACAACCTGCGGGTTTTATCAATACAAACCGCAAAAAGGAACGTCATTTCTGACTATTGATGCTCAGTTATCCAGTCTTCTATCGAGAAGTTCTGGAAATCAAGCGATCGCGGCTTTACCCGACCTCGCTGCTGCGATCGCTGTTTATCATAAATAATGTATTTTATTAAACATAATTACAGCTAACCTCACCCAACAGGCAAAACCCGTGTTAGAAGCATTCGTATTCGCGACGGTATTATGTGGATTTTTTGGCATCATCTTCAAAAAGAACTTGGTGATGAAGATCGTCTCTATGGATGTGATGAGTACGGGGGTAATCGCCTATTACGTACTGATTGCATCGCGAGTTGGCTTATTCACACCGATCTTTGACCAGACCAAAAATAATGTAGCTTACGCCGATCCGGTTCCCCAGGCAGTAATATTGACAGCGATTGTCATTGGCTTTTCGATTCAAGCTTTAATGCTAGTCGGTGTCATGAAGCTGGCACGGGATAATCCGACATTGGAAACTGAAGAGATCGAGAAAAACAATACTCCTTGATCGAGAAGACACCAATAAGGAGAGACGCGGAGTTTTCCTAATTTTCCAACTGGTTCTCAGGTTTGCGACTTAGATTTCTGTTTACTTAGGACTTACGCGCGCCGAGGTCAGAAACCGGGTTTCTTCGTAGATATCTAGTTTCCAAACTAACGATTTTTCATAGAAACCCGGTTTCTTTGCCTAAGTCCTATTACTTTTAAAAGCTGGTGGTTTCCCAACTCCGTGAGGTTTTAGTTGATGAGTACCCTGACGATTGTCTGGCTCGCCCTACCGTTTTTTCTGGGGTTTACCGTTTTTCTCCTGCCCAAACTCGATCGGTATTTGGCACTGATTGTAGGTCTGGTTTCGGCGGGGTATGCCGCGCTGTTATTCGCCGAACGAAGTGCTTCTGACAGCCTAACTTCAACGCCCCTGACACTGCAACTACTGGATAATTTCGGCGTCACATTAGTCGTCGATCCATTGAGCGCCTATTTTATTTTGACCAATGCGCTGGTAACGATCGCAGTCATTTTCTACTGTTGGGATACGGGTAAGACGTATTTTTTCTATGCCCAAACGATAATTTTACACGGCAGCGTTAATGCTGCGTTCGCCTGTGCCGACTTTATCAGTTTATATGTGGCGTTAGAAGTCAGCGGTATTGCCGCGTTTCTGTTGATTGCCTATCCTCGAAGCGATCGCTCGATTTGGGTGGGTTTGCGCTATCTGTTTGTCAGCAATACGGCAATGTTGTTTTATCTGGTGGGGGCGGTGCTTGCCTATCAAACCAGTCATACTTTTGCTTTTTCCGGACTGCGGGGCGCACCTCCGGAAGCGCTGGCGCTGATGTTTATGGGATTGTTGGTCAAGGGTGGTGTATTTGTATCGGGATTGTGGCTACCTTTGACTCACTCGGAATCGGAGACGCCTGTATCGGCATTGCTGTCGGGAGTTGTGGTCAAAGCTGGTGTTTATCCCCTCGTGCGTTGTGCCCTAACTTTGGAAGAAGTCGATCCGATCGTCCGGATGTTTGGAGTCGGGACGGCGCTGCTGGGCGTCTTCTATGCCGTGTTTGAAAAAGATGCCAAGCGGATGCTGGCTTTTCACACGGTTTCCCAATTAGGTTTTGTCCTCGCTGCACCTGCGGTGGGCGGCTTTTATGCCCTGACTCACGGACTGGTGAAAGCGGCACTATTCCTAATTACAGGAAGTTTACCCAGCCGCAATTTTAAAGAACTGCAACACAAACAAATCAATACCCCAGTGTGGATTGCCCTGGTGCTGGCTAGCTTCTCGATTTCGGGATTTCCTATGTTGTCAGGTTTTGGGGCGAAGGTATTAACCTCAAAGAATTTTTTACCTTGGCAAGAGATTGCCATGAACGTTGCTGCGCTGGGAACGGCAATTTCCTTTGCCAAATTCATCTTTCTGCCTCGCGGCGGACATGAAGATGTCAAACTCGGTTTCTGGGTAGCGACTATTTTGTTGCTGGGCGGGCTAATGGCGGCAAATACGGTGTATTACGATGCGTACACCCTGGCAAATATCATCAAACCACTGGCAACAATTGCTGTGGGATGGATGGCTTATTTATTCATTTTTAGACGCACGGTAATCAAGCTGCCCCGTTCGCTCGAACAATTTGACCATTTGATCGGTTTTATGGTTTTAATTTCGATCCTCCTATTTTGGTTAGCGTTGGCCTCAAATACCCCCGTATAGAATGGGGCAACTGGCAAAAAAATCACCGTTTCCTTCCCAACTACAAAAAGTTGAGAATTTCCACACTCCTTGAGGTTTTTAGATGATTGCACATCTGATATTCCGGCTCACCTTGTGGTTTCTGCTTACCGCAAATTGGAGCGTGGCAAATATTATTATCGGCATTGCGATCGCTGTTTTATTGCCGCGCAGTTACACCGCCCCGGAAAGATTAAAGGATTTGCTCCCGGTACTGGGTAAAATCCTGTTGGCGATTCCCCAGGCATACATCGAGGCGTTTGAACTGATCTTTCGTCCCCATAACCATGAAGAGATTGCCATCGAACGGTTTAAAACACCGCGATCGCCTCGGCTGATATTCTTGGATGTATTTCTAATCACCTTTACGCCCAAAACTATTGTGGTGAAATACCAGGAAGAGGGCTGTTACGAAGTACACGTGGTGCGACGGAGGAAAAAGGCATGAACCTGATAGTAATCGCCATGATTGTGGCAATGCTCATCCCTTTCTACGAAGCATGGAAGGAAGATGATATCTGGCAGACAATGTTGGCACTTGCCAGTTTTTCCACCAAGGCGGCGGTGATGATTCTATTAATATCCGTCTTGCGCGGGGATTGGATGGTCGGCGTCGTCGGGGTAATTGTTCTCAGCGTGGGTAATGCTGGATTAATGTTGCTGGCGCATATTCTCAAAAGGATGAACGACGCATGATAGACGCAATCAGTTATACCTTAATCGGTATAGGTATGTTCTTCTGGTTTTGGGGCACTTCTTACTTGCTGGGCGATCGCTCGGTATTGTACAAGCTGCACAGTCTTTCGGTGGCAGATACCCTCGGCTCGATGGCGATCATCGTCGGGCTGTTGTTAAAGGTACCCGGTGTATGGCCCTTGCTGATTCTCGCCCTGATCTGGTTGGCGATTTGGAACACCATGTTGGGTTACGTGTTGGCTTACTGTTCCAGTAGCGCGGAGACTGCGAATGATACCTACGAATGAATACTATATCTATGCCATAGTGGCTCTGATGCCCTTGGCTGCTTGCATGTTGGTGTTTCAGGTTAATCCTTTCCATGCTTTGGTAATTCGCGGCATCTTGGGAGCGGTGTCAGCCTTGATTTATGCAATTATGGGCGCGGCGGATGTGGCTTTGACCGAAGCATTGGTAGGAACCATGCTAGCGATCGCGCTGTATGCGATCGCTGTCCGTTCATCCTTAATACTCCGGCTCGGCATACTTGAAGATGAGGCAAAACAAGAGGCAGAGAGGGAAAGCGATTTTGGGCGATTGCTTCAGAAGTTACGCACCATTTGTGGCAAACACTATCTGCGTCTCGAACTGGTTACCTACACTAATACCCAAGCTTTGCAGCGGGCGCTGATGGAAAAAGAAATCCATGTGACATGTCTCTCATCCCATTACAGCAATCTAGACAGCCCATTATATGGGGACGAAAACCAACCCTATCACACCGCGACTAGGGTTAAACGCATCTATGAAATCCTAGAAGCCGAACTTGGGTCGCAAGCGACAACCCTCGATTACGTAGATACACTGAATGAGATTGCATCAAATGCAACTAAACCTGTATTAGAGGAGCAGCATTCATGAAATGGTTATACATTGCAGCGGGACTAGCGCTGTACGTCAAAATGCTCCTCCTGGCAAACCCGGCACCAAATTTATCCGGGGCATCTATCACCGAATTGGTCGTACAAGACTGTGGTTTACCCAATGCGGTTTCGGGTATCATTTTTCGCAATCGTCTGTATGACACGATCTACGAAGTGGTGGTGTTTACGATCGCCATCTTGGGATCGAGTTTTCTGCTAGCAAACGAAAATCCTTCCTGCGCGATTTATCAGTTCAAAGATAAACCATCAATCGTGCTGGCACGTCTGGGAGCAACAATTTCGGCGTTGGTGGGTATCGAATTGGCGATTCGGGGGCATTTAAGTCCGGGTGGTGGTTTTGCCGCCGGTGTAGCGGGGGGCACCGCAATCGGACTGGTAGCGATTACCTCATCACCCCAGTTGATGCAGGGGATATACAAGCGCTGGCACGCTGCTACATGGGAGAAGGTGTCGGTGCTGATTTTCGTTGTTTTGTCAGCGATTACCCTAGCGGGATACGAACTACCCCACGGCGAGTACGGGGCGCTCTTCAGCGGCGGGATTGTCCCCATCCTCAATATCTTGGTGGCGGTAAAAGTCGCTTTGGGATCTTGGGCGGCGATTTTGGTGTTTATTCGCTATCGCGGATTGCTGTGACGGATGGGGGGTGCGATCGCTCGCAGGGTGGCTCTGGCGCGATCGCATCTCCAGCGCAGTGACAGCATTATGCTGTGGGACGCGCTATGGAATAATAAACAGCATCTAGATTAAACACATGCACCTGTTTTTCGTAGCGTAAACCTGCTTTCTCCATCACTCGCTGAGAAGCTTGATTTTCAGGGAATGCGATCGCAATTATTCTATTTAAATTAGCTACATTGAATCCGTATGATATTGCTGCTTGTGCTGCTTGGGTAGCAATTCCTCTGCCCCAAAAAGCTTTAGCTAAACCGTAAAGCAGTTCAACTTCATTTAACTCATCTAAATAACGCAAACCGCAATAGCCAATCATTTGAGATGAATTTTCCTCTACGATTGCCCAAATTCCATAGCCTCTTGCTTGCCAATGCTCTAGGAAAGATGTAAGCGATTTTTCGGTCTTGTTTCGAGGAATTGGCGCTCCTCGACTGGGAAGGAAACGAGTCACGTCAGGATCTAACCAAATTGCTGCCAAAGTATCTAGATCGGAAAGTTGAAGCGATCGCATGATAAAACCGTCAATCTGTAAAACTGCTGGAGCGGGAGGATTTGCCATCTGAACATTAAAAATTAATGGTTTCATTGTCAGGGTAGCGCTCTATAGCAAATTACAAGTTGCTCCAAAGCAGCGGAACTGGATCGCTCATAAAACAAGATAATTTGGAAAACTGATAATCATTGTTTTTCTGTGCTTCAGCAAATGCCTCTTTAGCGATCGCGCGAAACTTTACCCCAGCCAATTTTGTTGCTTGAGTTTGTTCTTTATATTCGCGGTATGAATCCGTAGGTGTAATGTGAAATATAACTCCATTACAGGCAAACTCCCAATGGTTGTTATACGAGCGATGTTGCCGTGCCATTGTTCGTTGATCTCTACTGCCTGGACCAAAAATTTCTCCAGCAAACGAATCAAAGCTAATATACCGATGACGTTTGAATTTTAGGCTTGTATTCTTATTTTGGTTCTGTTTGATATATTCTTTTATTTTCGCTGCCGTTCCCTTGGATGAACAATTAGTCCAGTCGTATTTAAGCTCAACTTCAAGGAGTTGAGCGGAGGTTTTAGGCTTGATTCCAAAAATAATTAGCCGTCGTGAAAAAGTTTTCATGAATTCCTTTAACACAACTTCTGATGGAATAACAGTGGGCGTTTCAACTTCTGTATTGTTTAATAGAGGTTGGAATCTGGCGATCGAGATTCTCTCTGCTTCACCCAAATCCTCTTCATTCCATGCTTGCCAAGCAATTCTAACAGACGATTCCTGATTAATTGCTTCTAATTTATGAATGCGATGGTGATTTCTCCACCTGGCTGCTAAATTTTTTGCTTTTCCCACGTAAAGAAATCTGTTACTTGAATCTATCGCAAAGTAAATAGCTGCACAGTTTGGCAGTTGCTTGCGTTCAGCTAATGGAACAGAAGGTAGTCGCAATGGCTCAAGTATAGTGGGAATATACATACAACTAAATATTTGTTAGACTTCGTACTCAATTACAGTAACGATAGTAGTTGCAATTTCTGACATTTTAACCTCAGACAAATAACCCAATTTCCGAATGAACCTTTGTAAATCTACACCCCTCAATTGTAGGGCGTCGATTGCAGAAACTTTGGTCAAACCATTAGTGGCATCAGGTTCAATTTTAACGTGCCAGAAATTTTGTGAAAAATATGGTTTCCAGTCTGTTATTGGAGCAATAAGTTTGAGCGGCAGCTTTCCTACTGCATCAGAACTAATGACAACAGCAGGACGCACTTTCTTGATTTCTGCACCAACAGTAGGGTCAAAATTAACCAACCAAATCTCGCCACGCTTTGACAGATCGGCGCTAGTAGTCGATCATGTCACCTGCCATTAACTCCTGCCATTCAGAATCTTGTTGATAGTGAGCAAGCATTGCTTCTGCTTGAGTTTCCAGAATACGTCTGCGTTCAGACATTGGTAACTTAAGGAAATCTTGACGCTCCTCCAAAGTAAGAGTTTGTTCTTCCGCAGGTGATTCAGGGACAGTAGCCTCTGGAATTAGAATAACTATTTCGACAGTTTGGCCTACTGAAAGAGTTGGAGCTTGAATTTCAATTCTATTGCCTGGTAGTACTTTTGTTGTTGTATATAATGTTGATTTCACTGGTTTAATTTACACTTGTAAAATCCTCTTTATATATTAGCACAAAAATTAGGAGTAAGGAAAAATGTAGCTCATTACCTCAAGCCTTGTTGTCGCAACACTTCATCAACCCAAGCTGCATCTGTTTCCGATAAAGCTGGTACGGGGGAGTTGCTGTAATTGATTCTCAGGTCATAACTTCCTTGGTCGTAAATTTCATGCAACAACCTTTGTAAATCTAGGATTGGTTCTGCATCTCCTAGTTGTAAAGGTAAGGAAAACTGAGGAATTATATCGCGTAAATTAAACGCATAAAGTTGCGCTTTGGGACGAGTTTCGCTGCGGCTGACTAAAATTCGATAATGGCTGGCGATCGCTAGATTTAAAACTGGCATAGCTTCCCCTTGTCGTAGCAAATCAATTTCTACTAAATGGGTACTGCTTCCTAAAATTTTTTGCCGCTTTGTTTCGTATTGCAACCGACCGACAACCGATTGTTTGTTTTTAGGAGATAAAACTTCAATCGCTGCGATCGCTGCTTCGGTTTCTACCGCGCGAATTTCTAGATAGCTTTCTGTTAAAATTTCTGGGATCGGAATTAACACTTCTATCGGTTGTGCAGAAGGAGCAACAAGAGCGATATTAGATTCAGTTGCATTCGTGACGGCTGAGACTCTTTGTACCGCAACATCCGGAATGCCAACTAAGACAGACTTTTCTCCACTCATTTCATACACTCGCTCCTCAATTGCGGCAATATATTTAGGCCGTAAATAGGGATTGAGATCGTTGGCGATCGCACTAATCAATCGGTGATGAATTCCTGCCCACAGTGCTGGATGCTCTAAATAAGGATTCATCCCTGGAAATGGTGATGGCATAATTGTAATTGTGGCAAAATTTATTCTGCGATTAACCCAATGATATCAATCAGTTATTAGGGTGCGTGACAGAATTAATGTTGTCACGCACCAAAAAGCAAGCTAATTTAATTAGCATGTGCGATCGCTTCCTCACCCACCAATCGCTTCTTTACTCCAATCCTCATCGAATACAATCTCAAACTGGGCTTTTGGGATAAATCGTTGCAATGCCCGCAGATGATCCTCCGCGTCTTGCCGATTGCGAAAGCGAGCGATCGTGCGATGACAGGCATTCGGAAGCATAATCGCGATCGCCCACACGTGCAGATCCAGGTATCTGCTCGGATGAATTTCTTGAGTATTCATGGTAAAATCAGAAGTGAATTGTGTGTAAAAGCGGCTTTTTGTGCATTTTAAAGCCGTTTTTGCGAATAAAAGTGTGTTCGCCCCAGTTTATCTATGGCTGAGATAGCCTTAGCTCTAAACTGGGGCGTTTTTCGTCTACGAGCTTTAAGATACCATTCTTACTCGCAAACTTGTAACCCCGTAACCGCGTAAAGGCAAAACAGTAGGATACGAGAGTAGGCGTATAGGGAATTTGTGGCAGTGGCGAAATTACCGCCGAACATGACGGAACTGAGCAGCTACGTCGATAAGGACTTAAAGCTGAGATTTAAACTGGCTTGCACAGCCAAACAAAAAACTATGAGCGAAGTGATAACCGATCTGATCGAGGAATGGCTAGAAGAAAACGAGGCTCCCCCCCCTGGCAAGACCACCAATCAAGGCAAGGAGGATAGTTCAGATGGCTCTTAAACAACTGAGTATTCATGGCAAATTCAGACTGAATTGTGTGTAAAAGCGGCTTTTTGTGCATTTTAAAGCCGTTTTTGCGAATAAAACTGTGTTCGCCCAAGTTTATCTATGGCTGAGATAGCCGTAGCTCTGAGCTTGGGCGTTTTTCAGTTTACGATGACCAGTATACTACCTGACTGTACCTGAGCGTCAAGTACATTACTTATTTGTTGTGACTTCCAGGTGAGGCATGATGGAACTGAAGCGCTATGAGGATTTAATGCCTTCCAGATGGAGAGTCACGGTTTATCTGCCAGAAGAAATGCAAAAGGCTTTAGAGAAATGGGCGGCAGCGGAACACCGTTCCACGAGTAATCTTGCAGCAAGCATCCTCATTAATGCCATTAGAGAACGCGAACAAAAACAATCTCCCCCACCGGAAGGCAAGGGCAACTGACTGATTGGCAAAGATTATCGATTAGCTAGCTAAAGATAAGTATGTTAGGGGAGTGAAGCGATCGCTCTCATATCATGCCCGCTTGTATTGGCATCGCGCGGGGGGCGGGTTTAACGAAATATCTCGTGGTTCGACACAATGGTTGGTAAAACCCGCCCCTACTACCTGACAAGTCAGTAATTTCCCTCGCTGACAAACAGGGTGCAACTGGTTCAAAATCGCTTTATTAGATAATTGGTGCTAATCTATGTACGATTTTGCAATTATCGGCGGCGGAATTGTTGGTCTTGCTACTGGCATGGCATTGGTGGAAAAATATCCCCATGCGCGCCTTATCGTCCTCGAAAAAGAAAGCAGCTTGGCGTATCATCAAACAGGACATAATAGCGGCGTTATCCACTCTGGTATTTATTACAAACCAGGCAGTCTCAAAGCCAAGTTATGCCGTGAAGGCAGTCAATCTATCGTCGAATTTTGTCAAAAATATAACATTGCTCACGAAGTCTGCGGCAAGGTTATCGTGGCGACGCAAGAAAAAGAACTGCCCTTACTGGAAAACCTTTACCAAAGAGGTTTAGAAAATAACTTAAAAGTCGCCAAAATTACCGCCGAACAAGTCAAAGAAATCGAACCCTATGTCACCTGTTTGGCGGGAATTCAAGTCTTTACTACTGGAATAGTTGACTATCGGCAAGTTTGCCAGAAATACGGCGAGTTGATTCAATCTCAGGGAGGCGAGATATCTCTGGGTACTAAAGTTGAGAAAATTATCCAAACTGACAAGAGTCAGATATTGGAAACTAACAAAGGGACATTCGAGACAAAGTTTATTATCAACTGTGCGGGATTGTATAGCGATCGCATCGCCCAACTCACCAACGCCAACCCCGAAGCCAAAATTATTCCATTCCGGGGCGAATACTACGAATTAGTACCAGAAAAACGCTATCTAGTCAAGGGATTAATCTATCCAGTTCCCAATCCGGCGTTTCCTTTCCTCGGCGTTCACTTTACTCGCATGATCGATGGTAGCGTCCACGCGGGGCCAAATGCCGTCCTCAGTTTAAAGCGGGAAGGTTACAAAAAAACCGACTTCGATTTGCGAGATTTTAGCGAAATCATCGCTTACCCTGGCTTGTGGAAACTTGCCGCCAAATATGCCGATGAAGGGATTCAAGAAATAATTCGCTCTTTTAGTAAAGCAGCCTTTGTGCGGAGCTTGCAACAGTTAATTCCAGAAGTTCAAGCTGAAGATGTTGTTCCGGCTGGCGCTGGCGTGCGCGCTCAAGCTTTAATGAATGATGGGAAACTTGTAGATGATTTTTTGATTATCGAGGCCAAAAATACCTTACACGTTTGCAATGCACCCTCTCCCGCCGCTACTTCTTCGATTGAGATTGGGAAAGCGATCGCGCAAAAAGTTTCTTTAACCTAGCCTACTTCTAAGCAGTAGGTATTGGCTATATTTAACTACCTCTTACCTACTGCTACAAGTTGTTTAACTTGATTATCCAGAGTAATTTGATGCGCCTCCCGCTGAACGTAACCAAAAGCAACAGCGTCTTGTAACGTTATCAGAGCTTCAATATCTTCTGTGGTTACAGAACATTCAAACAATTGACTAATTTTATTTTCAGTTTCTACAGAGAGGCAACCGATCTGCAAACTTTCTTTGACCAATTGATAGATGGATAGCATTTTTGGCTTCGCTGACTGTTAGTTTGAGTTAATTTTTTTATATTATCACCGACATCACCCGCAAATGTGTAAATCTTCACACAATTATTTTTAAGTTTTTTGCTTTTAGCTGAGAGCGATCTCTTGACTATTTTTATGTTTTTTAAGCTAAGTTTACAAAACAATATACTAATTTGTATAAATATTTATAAGCAAGAAACCCGGTTTTTTGAAAAAACCGGGTTTCTGGTGGTGATGGGTGAAAACAGAAGCAAGGATGGAGGCGATCGCGCTTTCCTTAACTTCCCAAATCTCTCGTTAAACTCCCCTGACTTTGAGCATATCGGAATCATTAGGAACGAGAACTAATCTGCGTGTAATTGCCGTAGCAGCTATTAATATATCTGCCTCTTGAATCGGTGTCCTTCTTCGTTTTAAATTTCCATGAATCTCTGCTGATATTTCGATAAATTCCAAATCTTATTCACAGTTATTTATGATTTTATTTCTACTTGTTGCTCAAATTCAAGTTCAACTTGAGCTTGCACAAATGGAGCATAAATTGGAATATTAGCTTGTGTCGCTTCAAAACTAACAACTAGAGAGTAGCGAACCGTCGCATCTGGATCGTTGTTCCAACCTTCGTGTCCAACTACTGCAATGCAAAAAGCCTCTGTGAGTTCAAACGATCTCACAACAGTCCAATCTTTCTGAAGAGTACCTGCGCTTCTAGATACATCTTTAATAATTCCGTAATTATTTTTTTTGCCAAGTGTCCATCTAAAAAGTTCCTCTCCCTTTTCGGCATCTTCTGGAGCATCATACTCCTTCAAAATCCTAGCCAGAAACCTCTGGGGATCTTCTCCTTTTTTGCTACAATCCCAGTCCAGCCAAGTTGAAAGATACTTTCTGCGATTTCTGCGAGTTCGACGTGGTTGAGCTTTGTAAGACAGGGTAACTTCCACTAGAATCTCTAATTCTTCTCCCTGCGATCGCAATTCTTCTGGTAGCTTTACTTGGTAAACATGAGCTTGCCTAGCTTTAATCAAAGGTTCTCCTCTTGTAATCAAAGTTATACGGTTAGGAGAATTACCTAAAGCACGTTCAAGGTTGGGAATGCCATAACCAATTTGCCGAACAACGTCTAGTTTATTCACGTCATCTGCGATCGCCCATTCAGGCCATCTAGCTGATTGTACTATTAACGCACGATAAAGAAGACAACCTTCATCAGGTAATTCAGCGGCAATACACGCAGCTATATGGCTGACTTTAGGTGCTGCAAATGATGTGCCAACATTATCAGCAGCAACCGCTGGCCCTCCATTCAAAGTTGACCTCACTAATTCAGGACAAACATTTTTAGGGTAAGTAATATTAGGCGGTATACTTTCATCTTTTACTAAATCTCCACCATATTCAACTACTTCTGGTTTAATTGTGTCCCAAATTCCTAAACCAGAGCATGAAAAAGCTGAAGGTTTATCCTTCTGTGATAAAGAAATTGAGCCAACAGTTAAAGCTTGAAAACTTTGTGCAGGGTTAGCAATTCTACAGGAATCTTCTAAAAGATAATCTGGATACAGTCGATTTGCTGAAAGATGGTCTTTGACAGATAATCTTGTAGTGCCTATTTTACTGTCGATAGGTAAGTTTCCAACCGGCACAATCAAAAGAATATCTTTTTGCCATGTAAGATTATCAATACCTGCTGCCCAAGCACTCATATATTGGGTGCGGCACGGCACAGCCCCAGTGATAGAGTGGTTAAAAATTCTCGTTCCTGTTTGCCCGTTGTAAAATTCTACAACTTCACTTAAAAGATTAGGTGGAAATAACTGTTTAGGTAGTTGACATTTATCATCAAGCACTCTTGCATTTTGAATCCAGCAGACAGCTTTTTCTTTGCCACTACGAGGTATATTACTCGGATAAAGCACTGCACCAGCTACTCTAGTTCCATGTCCACCATTGCCAACATAATCAGCAGTTTCATCAGTCTTTCCAGGAACCCAAGACCTTGAGTTTTGTGAATCAATTGCTGCCTTGAGAAGAGAATGTCTTTCTTGAATACCACTATCTATTACACATACCTTGGGAGCATTTGATTCTGGTGGTTCTAGTTGAAACGGGGGAAGATCGGTCTCAGATAAACCTTCCCGCTGAATAATTTCAGCGAACTCATCTGGCTCGCTAACATCAAAAATATAGGGAAAGTTTAAAACTAAATCTTTTAATCCTTTTCCTGAAATTTCAATTCGGCAGGAGAAACTATCAGGTAACTTAGCAGCGCTTGGAATATTTCCTTCTATAAAAGAGCTTGTAATCCTCCCACCATAATCTTCAACAAACTTTGTAAACTCTGCCTGTCTTTCAAAGGCTAGATCGTCCCATTCTTCATATGTTACGTTACGCTTATTTAACCACTCTTGACATCTTTTACTAAATTTTTCATTACTCTCATTCTTTTTTTGTTTCGGATAATCAGTTAATTTAGACTTAATACCTAAACAAGCAATACCTACATCTATTGTATATATTTGGTTATCTTTAACTTGATCCCAATGTTCTATTAGTTCCTTAGAAAGAATATATTCTGGTCGTAGATGCTCATCTAATATATCCAATATCGCTGCAACATTTCCAGTACGTGGTTTTTCTTTAATAAATTTATCTATCTTTTTTTGTAGTTCGCTCAGTTTTAGATCGGCAGAAGCACCAAGAATATATCCATCTTCCAATTCACAGATTAACTCAATACCAAATCCCTTTAGGCTAATTGGGTCAAAAGCATCAGGGTCAATCTTTAAAATAAGTGGTATAGCATCAGGAAGTGGGGGCTTTTCCTCTTCCTTTCGTTTTTCTTCAGTATCTTGCCAATAAGAGATTAAAGATTCTACTGAACTCTTTAGCCTACTTCCGTGTCCCCACCTATCGCTTAAATTTGCTGCTGTTTGAGGATTCTTTTTTCCTCCCCCTGGTGCAGGTGCAGCAATACCTTCTGTTGTCAGCTGAAGCTGGATATGCGGAAAATGCCTAGCTCGTTCAACCATTTAGTTCTCCGAAAAAAATTAATTTCAGGACACTTTGATTTCTTTAATTGCTTCTTCTATGTGTTCCTGAATGACTAGCTCTTCTCGCTCAAGAATTGCTCGTTTAGCTGCATCTTGGGCAACCCTCACAGCTTGAGCAGCAGAAAAGCCGCTCATCTGCTGAATGAGTGCTGACCAGTTAACGTGGCCAATTTCAATTGCAGAGAGCGTATCTTTTAGTATAAACTCTAGTTCCGCATCTCCTGGCTTTGGTACTTCGATTAAGTCATCAAATCGTCTCCAAAGGGCAGTATCTAGAGACTTGTTGAGATTTGTGGCTGCTACCAAAAGACCAGATGATGGCTCGTACTCATCCAAAATTTGAAGAAATGTATTTACTACTCGCTTGATTTCTCCGACTTCTTGAGAGTCTTCTCGCGACTTAGCAATTGAGTCACATTCATCAAGAAACAACAAACATGGATTTTTGGCAGCATCCTCAAATACAAGTCTCAAATTGCCAGCAGTTTCGCCTAAAAAAGACGATACCATTGCATCAAATCGTACCTTAAGCAGTGGTAAACCCGTATTCCAAGCTAAACGCTCTGCTCCTAATGTTTTTCCACAGCCTGGGGAGCCATACAGCAGAATTTTTTGCCTGTAGCGCAGTCCATAATGAGCCAGCCTATCTCTTGCGGCATATTCGCGCTCAATTCGTTGGAAACGCTTCTCTACAATTTCCGGCAGCACCATGTGATGCCGCAGTTTTTCCCTTGGGATAACTGTGACTAAAGGGAGATTGAAACGCTTGCTGGTTGGTAATTCACTTAGAGCTTCACGACTCTCTGGTATTGAGGGCGTCCTTTTGCCGTTGGAGGTAGATTTTTCTTTATGACTCTTCTTTGTAATATTCTCTAACTGATCGGCTAGCAGTGTATGTCCCTTGCTACGCTCTTCCTGTATCACTACCTGCGTCAATTTGTCGATCGCCTCTGTGTCCGAACTAGCGATCGCCCTAAACAGTCTCTTGAGAAGCTCTCCTTTCATATCGCCTCTCAGTATAAGGGCAAGGGGTAGTACTCAACTATAGTAACTTGCTTTCTGTTTTTATAGTATTTTTGTACTAAAAATGTAACGAATCTGCTGCACTCAGAGCGATTCCGCTGAAAGAGGCTCTCTAGTAACAGAGAGCCTCATTCAATCAATTGCAGAGAATCAGCCAGATATTAGCCTAATAAAGCTTTAGCCTTAGCTAAAACATTATCCACACTAAAACCAAACTTCTCCATACAAACGCCACCGGGTGCGGAAGCACCAAAACGGTCGATGCTAACTGTATCGCCTTCGGTGCCAACGTACTTGTGCCAGCCAAAGCTAGCGCCAGCTTCTACAGATAGGCGCTTGGTAACTGCTTTTGGCAGTACGGATTCTTTGTAAGCTGCATCTTGAGCTTCAAACAATTCCCAAGAAGGCATCGAGACAACGCGGACTTTATTGCCTTCGGCGGTGAGTTTTTCAGCTGCGGTGACGCAGAGGCTTAATTCGGAACCCGTACCAATTAGGATTAATTCCGGAGTTCCTTCACAATCGAACACCGTGTATGCGCCCTTGATAGTGCCTTCAATCGAAGTACCTGCCAAGTTGGGGACATTTTGACGGGAGAATGCTAACAAAGTCGGGTTGTTGTGCTTCGCCTTCTCAATCGCTACTTTATAAGCGCCAGAACATTCGTTGCCGTCTGCGGGACGAATTACCGTCAGGTTAGGAATCGCGCGCAGGGAAGCCAATGTTTCAATCGGTTGGTGGGTGGGACCATCTTCCCCTTGTCCGATCGAGTCGTGGGTCATTACCCAAATTACGCCAGCGAGGGACAGGGCAGATAAGCGGATCGCAGCCCGCATATAATCTGTGAAGATCAGGAAGGTCGCGCCGTAGGGAATTAATCCCGAACCGTGCAGCGCCATACCGTTACAGATCGCGCCCATACCGTGTTCCCGCACGCCAAAGTGGATGTTGCGGTTTTGGTATTGACCTTTTTGGAAGTCGCCGATACCTTTGAGTTCGGTCAGGTTGGAGTGGGTTAAGTCAGCCGAACCACCAATTAATTCAGGTAAAACTGGTGCTAATTTATTGAGGCAGGTTTCCGAGTGTTTGCGGGTGGGTAGTGCTTTATCTTCGGCGGTGTAGGTAGGCAGTACTTTATCCCAACCTTCGGGGAGGGCACCGCTGAGGAAACGCTCAAATTCAGCCGCTTCGGCGGGATATTTGGCTTTGTAGTCGGCAAATGCTTGATTCCATTCGGATTCGTAGCCAGCGCCGCGTTCCACTGCTTTGCCCATGTGGTTAAGGGCGTCTTGTGGAATCGCAAAGGGTTCGTATTCCCAACCCAAGTTGTCGCGAGTCAGTTTGACTTCATCGTTACCCAAAGCAGCACCGTGAACGCCTGCGGTGTTGGCTTTGTTGGGGGAACCGTAACCGATGGTGGTGGTTACTTTAATCATTGAGGGTTTGTCGGTGACGGCTTTAGCTTCGGCGATCGCTTTTTCAATCGCTGCTAAGTCAGTATTACCGTTTTCCACATGCAGCACGTGCCAACCGTATGCTTCAAATCTCTTAGAAACATCTTCGGTAAATGCCACATCCGTCGAACCATCAATCGAGATGTGGTTGTCGTCGTAGAGGGCAATCAGCTTACCCAATCCCAGGTGTCCCGCATAAGAACAAGCTTCACCGGAAACGCCTTCCATGTTGCAACCATCACCTAAAATTACGTAGGTGTAGTGGTCAACAATTTTGGCATCGGGCTTGTTGAACTTGGCTGCCAGATGGGCTTCTGCTATTGCCAGACCGACACCGTTGGCAATTCCCTGTCCCAAAGGCCCGGTAGTAACTTCTACACCAGCGGTCATGAAGTTTTCTGGGTGTCCGGGGGTTTTGGATTCCCACTGACGGAATTGCTTGATGTCCTCAATGGAGACGCTATCGTAACCAGTCAGGTACAGCAGGGCATACTGTAGCATGGAGCCGTGCCCAGCAGACAGGATAAAGCGATCGCGGTTAAACCATTTGGGATTTTTCGGGTTATATCGCATAAAGCGATCCCAGAGGACAAACGCCATCGGCGCGGCGCCCATTGGCAGCCCCGGATGACCGGAATTCGCTTTTTGGACTGCGTCTATTGCCAAAAAGCGAATCGAGTTAATGCAAAGTTCCTCAAGCGATTGAGTTGCAACAGCCATAATTCCTTCTTCTTTACAACGGTCAAAACTTTTTATCTAATACCAAACTTTTTCTTATACCCTCTGCATTTTGCTGGTTTTTAGTTTTAAATCGCGGGTCATAATGGCAAAAACCTATGACCTGCTACTGTTGACTTGTTACCAGTCGCAAGACATGGGGCGATCGAAGCCGATTTGGTATTAGCTGGTATTTGGGCGCTCTGGATTGACCCTTCCCGAACACTATATGCCATCCTCATCATCCCACTAGGCAGATCAATGGGCAAGAACTTTTTCTTATCAGAGTGAGGGAGTTAAATTTTGGCAATCCTTTGAGCCAGAAAAACTTTAATTCCAGATAAAGCCAGGTTTTTCGGAGTATTTAAGCTGAAAAACGCGGTTTTACTCAGCTAAAAGAACTAAAGCGAGTCCTTCTTTACCATCTCTTAGTCTTTGTTACCAACTCAGAGCAACTTGTCAAGCGGGATATTCTTTGATTTTGGCAAGATTTCCCGCTTTACAAAGCTCAAATCGCCGATTCAGACTATGCTGGGCTGTATTTCTTAAACGCTAGGGTAACGTTGTGACCGCCGAAGCCGAAAGAGTTAGACAGTACCACATCGACTTTTTGGGCGCGACTTTGATTGGGGACGTAATCCAAATCGCACTCTGGATCGGGGTTTTCCAGGTTAATCGTGGGGGGAAGTTGGTCGTTAGCGATCGCCATTACCGCCGCTACGGCTTCAATCCCTCCCGAGCCGCCGAGTAAATGCCCGGTCATCGATTTGGTAGAACTAATTGCCACTTTATACGCGGCTTCTCCCAGGGCTTTTTTAATCGCCTTGGTTTCGGTGACGTCATTTGCTGGCGTGCTGGTACCGTGGGCGTTGATGTAACTTACTTGTTCTGGAGTGATGCCGCCATCCTTCATCGCCATTTGCATTGCCCTTGCCGCGCCTTCGCCACCCGGTACCGGGGCGGTCATGTGATAGGCGTCGCAGGTCATCCCGTAGCCGACGATTTCGGCGTAGATGCGAGCGCCGCGACTCAGGGCGTATTCTAATTCTTCTAACAGTAAAATTCCGGCACCTTCGCCCATGACAAAGCCATTGCGATCGCGGTCAAACGGACGCGACGCATGGGCGGGGTCATCGTTGCGCGTCGAAAGCGCTTTCGATGCCGCAAATCCGGCTAATGCCAAGGGCGTCACCGCTGCTTCCGTGCCGCCGCAAATCATTGCTTGGGCGTACCCACCTTGAATCAAGCGAAACGCATCGCCTACGGCATTTGCACCCGACGCGCAAGCGGTTACGGTGCAGCTATTGGGGCCTTTAGCACCAATGTGGATCGCTGTCAAGCCTGCCGCCATATTAGCGATCATCGTGGGAATCATAAACGGACTGCACCGAGAGGGGCCTTTAGTCAGGTAGACTTCTTGCTGGTCTTCCAAGACTTTTAGGCCACCGACGCCGGTACCGATAATAACGCCGACCTGTTCTGCGTTCAGTTCGTTAATGACAAACTGCCCGTCTGCGATCGCTTGCTTGCTAGCTGCCACCCCAAATTGAGCAAACCGATCCATGCGCTTTGCATCTTTGCGATCCATGAAATCGTGGGGGCTAAATCCTTTGACTTCGCCAGCAATGCGACAATCGTGCCGGGACGCATCGAAAAGCGTTATCGGGCCAATACCGTTGCGTCCGCTTAACAAACCTTCCCAATACTCGGCTAAGGTATTGCCAATCGGTGTAATCGCGCCAAGACCAGTAACAACAACGCGCTTACGTTCAAAATCTGTCATGTTTCGTCGCTTAAACGGGCTTCCAAACCCAGAACGCAGAACAAAATAGGGACTAGGGGCTAGGGACTAGGGGCGCTTGGACTAGAGAAAACTAGAACATAAAAATAAGGATTAGCGAATAGGGGGATTTAATCTTAATTGCTAATATCCCCGTTTTCGCCCTAGCCCCGATGCTCTAGTCGCAGCACCTCGGTTAGGCCGAAGCTGCTACTTTATCGTTGATATAGTCTACCGCTTCTTTCACCGTCATCATTTTTTCGGCGGCGTCGTCGGGGATTTCGATATCGAATTCTTCTTCTAGCGCCATTACCAGTTCTACCGTATCGAGGGAATCTGCCCCCAGATCGTTGGCGAAGTTGGCTCCGGGTACGACCTCAGCGGCATCAACACCCAATTGCTCGGCTACAATTTTCTGAACTCGTTCAAATGTATCCTGTTGGCTCATGACAATTCCTCTTAGCAGTTGCTCGAACTTGCTTACCAGGTTATGAAGTTCTAAGCATTTTTTCATCTTATCTGAAGATGCGATCGCTCTTCTCAGTCGGTAGTCAGTTTTCTGAGTGACACGGGATGGAGGAGAAGGGGACAAGGGGGACAAGGGGGACAAGGAGGCAATTTCTATCTTTTATATTTCATGGTTCTTTTCTGTGGGAAACCCTGCCTGCGCGCGATGATAGAACCAGAGTCAGTTTTACCATCGCCTATTAGCGATCGCTGACTGGGGGCGAATTTAAAACCATTGTCGATGATTGCCTTGATGGCTGGTTAAATTTGCCCCTACACCACCAACTACCGATACTTGACAAATGGCTCTTAGATATGCTTATTTTCCCGGTTGTGTAGCACAAGGCGCTTGCCGGGAACTCTACCAATCCACCGCCGTCCTGACTCAAGCACTGGGAATTGAATTAATCGAACTGAAAAAAGCCTCCTGTTGCGGTTCTGGCACGTTTAAAGAAGAATCCCAGCTGTTAGAAGATACCGTCAATGCCCGCAATATTGCCTTAGCGGAAGAACTCAACTTGCCTTTATTAACTCATTGCAGCACCTGTCAGGGCGTCATCGGGCATGTAGACGAACGCCTCAAGGAAGCTCAACAGAATGACCCTGCCTACCTAAGTCAGATTAACGGGTTATTACAGAAAGAAAGTTGTTCCCCCTATCGCGGTAGCAGCGAAGTTAAACATCTGTTGTGGGCTTTAGTAGGCGATTATGGCTTAGAAGCACTGCAAGAAAGAGTCACCCGTAAATTAAGCAATCTCAAGTGTGCGGCATTTTACGGTTGTTACATCCTCCGCGCCCAAAAGTCAATCCCCTTTGACGATCCTTATCAACCAGAATCGATGGAAAATGTTTTCCGGGCGGTAGGAGCAACCCCAGTTTATTATCGGGGACGCACTCAATGCTGTGGTTGGCCTCTTTCGAGTTATGCTACCAATCAAGCTTTTAAAATGGCAGGAATGCATATTCAAGAAGCAATTGATGCGGGGGCAGATTGTATGGTGACTCCTTGCCCTTTGTGTCACTTGAATTTGGATTCTCGTCAACCAGAAGTAGAAAAGGTAATCGATCGTAAATTGGGTTTACCTGTGCTGCATTTACCTCAATTAGTCGCTTTAGCATTGGGAATTGAACCGAAGCAACTCGGTTTGGAGAAACATATTGTTTCCACTCGTCCCTTGCTAGAAAAGTTGGGATTTTAAACAGTTGACAGTTGACAGTTGACAGTTGACAGTTGATAGTTGACAGTTGATAGTTGACAGTTGACAGTTGACGCAAAGAAACCGGGTTTAACCTGAAAAATCGTTTATGTAACCTTGGAGCTACTCAGAAACCCGGTTTCTCAACAATCTCTCCACCCTCAAGGGTGGAGCTACACAAACAAAGCCTGCCTTCGCAGGCTATAAAATAAAATTACTTAGGGTGCTATCTTCGCCAGCTTCACGCACCTAAAATCTAAAATCTAACGTACCCTACAATCTCTTCATCTGAGTTCAACTGAGTTCAACCCGCTGTAATTTTCCTACCTCCCAAACCTATAAGCTTTAACGAGAGGTAACTGTCAACTGTCAACTCTCAACTGTCAACTGTTCAAAATCTAAAATCTAAAATCCCTATGACTGCTGTTTTACCGCCAACCGAATCGGAAATTTTCTATCCTAGTGCTGATGGAGAACCTGTGGCAGAAACTTACGACCATCTCTATGCTTTGTTGACTACCCTAGAAGTTCTCAAACAATATTTGAAAGAGCGTCGGGCAACTGTACTTGGCAACCAATATCTTTACTATTCGCAAGGATTTCCTAGATTGCGAACTGCGCCTGATGTAATGGTGATTTTTGATGTGGAACCGGGAGGAAGAGATAATTACAAAATCTGGGAAGAAGGTCAAGTGCCGTCGGTGATTTTCGAGATGACTTCCAAAGGCACTGAAGACCAAGATAAAAGTTTCAAAAAAACGCTGTACGAAAGTTTGGGCGTCAAAGAATACTGGTTGTTTGACCCGAAAGGCGAGTGGATTCCCGAACAATTAAAAGGATATCGCCTGCGGGGAGAGACTTACGAGCCGATTACCGATAGTCGCAGCGAACCGTTACAGTTACGTTTGGCTATTGAGGGTAAATTGATTGGTTTTTATCGCGAGGATACGGGAGAGAAATTGTTAGTTCCTGATGAGTTGGCGGAGGCGCTATGCCGAGAAACTCAAGCACGACAGCAGGTGGAGGAACGAGCGGCAAAATTAGCGGCTAAACTGCGAGAATTGGGGGTAGATCCGGATAGTTTGTAGGAGACTTCGCTATTCATCCCATTTTTCAGTCAGCAGATTACCCCGGTTGCTTTAAAATCCTAGAAAGCCGACTTCTGGGTTAGATTTGCATGAACAACTACCAAGCACCAATCAATCGCAATTTGTCAATGAAATTTAATGAATTGGTACAAAAACTCGACGCCGCTAGCAATAGTCTGACATCTAACCCAGAGTGCAACCCAGAGATTAAGGGAGTCGCGCCGATCAATGAAGCAGCTGCTGGCACTCTCAGTTATATCGAAGGGGGAAAATTTGCGTCTTGGGTGGGGAAAACGACGGCAAGTGCGTTGATTTTACCGTTGGATGAAGCTTTACAAGCACAAGCTAGCGAAAGGGGGATTGCTTGGATTGCTGGTAGAGATCCGAGATTGTTATTTGCTCGGGCGATCGCTCTCTTCTACAAACCCTACCACCCCAGTGCCGAAATTCACCCAACCGCAGTCATTCACCCGGAAGCGCAAGTGGGTAACAACGTTTACATCGGCGCACATGCGGTCATCCAAGCAGGCGCAAAGATTGGCAACGAAGTTTGCATTCATCCGAATGTAGTTATTTATCCAGAAGTCGAGATTGGCGATCGCACGATCTTACACGCCAACTGTACCATCCACGAACGCACCCGCATCGGCGCAGATTGCGTCATTCACAGCGGTGCTGTTATCGGCGCAGAAGGGTTCGGTTTTGTCCCCACCCGTCAAGGTTGGTTCAAAATGGAGCAATCTGGCTATACGGTGTTAGAAGATGGGGTAGAAGTCGGTTGCAATAGTACTATTGACCGTCCTTCCGTGGGGGAAACGCGGATCGGTCGGAATACAAAGTTGGATAATTTAGTACATATCGGACACGGTTGTCAGATCGGGTCAAATTGTGCATTTGCGGCGCAAGTTGGTTTAGCCGGTGGCGTGAAAATCGGAAATGGAGTGCTGATGGCGGGACAGGTGGGGGTGGCGAATCAGGCGGAAGTGGGAGATGGAGCGATCGCAACTGCTAGGGCTGGTATACATAGCGACATCGAAGCGGGAGCGATCGTCGGTGGCTACCCAGCCGTGCCTCAAAAGCTATTTCTCAAGATCTGTGCCACCTACAACCGCCTCCCAGAAATGTATCAAACTCTTAAACAAATCCAGCGGCGATTGGATAGTGGTAATAGTTGATAGTTGATAGTTGATAGTTGATAGTTGATAGTTGGTCAACAGTGCCAGAAAAAGCTTGCTCTAAACCCAGTTTTTCTTGATAATTGTCCACTGTCCACTGTCCACTGTCCACTGTCCACTGTCCACTGTCCACTGTCCACTGTTGAACTATTCGGGAAAGTGTACCTTTCTTTGTAGGGTTTACCTCACTAACCGAATTTCTGAAATACGGCACTATAAAGTCAAAGGCAGAAATGCCTGACCTGCTAAACAAAAAGATTTAAAACTTCAAACTCTGTCAATCGTTAGTGAGGTTATTGAGATATGGCACTCATTCGTTGGCAACCATTCCATGAAATGGAATCTCTCCGCCGTCAAATGGATCAATTGTTTGATGAATTTGCAGGAATGAGCCGCGAAACCAGCTCAACAGCTTGGGCGCCTGCCATCGAACTAAAAGATGAAAACGACCATCTCGTTTTGCGGGCAGAAATTCCCGGTGTAGAAGCGAAAGATCTGGATATTCAAGTAGCGCGGGAAGCTGTGTCTATTAGCGGCGAACACCGCTACGAAAAGAAAACGGAAGAAAAGGGTTTCTATCGCTCTGAATTCCGCTATGGCAATTTCCAACGCACAATTCCTCTACCAGTTCCAGTAGAAAACGATAAAGTCCAAGCTGACTTTAAGAACGGTATCTTGACGCTAACCTTACCAAAAGCAGAAGAAGTGCGGCGTAAGGTATTCAAGGTGAATCTGGGGAATGGTCAAGGAGCAATTCCAGCGTCAGATTCCGCGAGTGAAAATAGCCAAGGCTAAGTATAAAGATTCGCAAATTAATCGAGCGAATTAGCCTCATAATTTAACAGCTTAGATTCAGATCCTCGGCTTCTTCTAGAAGTCGAGGATTTAGTTTATCAATGAGGCTTGAAAGTACAAAAAACCTCACCTAGTCGTTGCGTAGGGACACGGCATTATATATACAGCGGGTTGCGCTGTTATGAGGTACACTCACTAGCTGGGGGAGATAGGAAAATAGAACTAATTACTTTGCCATCTTCCTCAATATCAGTAATGCTGTACCTCATAACAGCGAGAATCGCTGTATCTCGGATAAACAGATAACGTTAATAATGCCGTGTACTGGCTGATGATTACTCAAGTTGCTAGTGACAAAATCGATCCCCCCCAACCCCCCTTGCCAAGGGGGGCTTAAGAGAGATTTAGAGAGATTCCCCGCTTGATTAAGTAATTTAGTTATTAGGTTGGGTTGAACGACAGTGAAACCCAACCTACAATATTGGCAGTGAGGGATTTATTGGATGCAGATAATAGCGAATGGATTGGTTGCCGGTTTAACTATTGTTGTACTAGCTTTAGCCTTTGTGGTAGTTTACTTGCCGACGCGGGTTTTTCATCTAGCCTTGGGAGGCGTTTATGCAATTGTTCCTTTTATTGCCTGGAGTTGTTTGCAAGCGGGCTGGGCTTGGTATTTGGCAATAACAGTAGCAATTATTACAGGTGTATTGATTTCTCTGGTTTGCGAAGTATTCAATCATGCACCTTTGGAATTAAAACAAGCTTCCTGGGGCGCTCACTTGGTTTCATCTTTGGGTATTTATATTATTATTGTGCAAATTGTGGCGTTAATTTGGGGTGATGAAAGCAAGTTTTTACGCAGGGGGGTGGATGCAGTAAGGTTAATTGGTAATATTAGGTTAACGCAGATGCAGATGGTAACGGCGGTGGTGTGTGTGGGTGCGATCGCTCTCTTCTATCTCTGGCTAAAATCCACCAATCTGGGATTACAATTTCGAGCAATGGCAGATAATCCCAAACAATTTGCCCTCCAAGGTTATAACATAGTGCAACTGCGACGAATTGCCTTTGGAATTTCCGGTTTTTTGGGAGCGATCGCATCTCTTTTAGTAGCTTATGATGTAGGCTTTGACCCCAACACGGGTTTAGTAGCGGTTTTGTTAGCTGTAGTAGCAGCAATAATCGGCGGCAGACAATCTTTTTGGGGGCCTTTAATCGGTGGAATTTTATTAGGAATCATTCGTTTCCAAGCAGTTTGGTTACTTTCCGCCCGCTGGCAAGATGCAATAACTTTTATTATTTTAGCAATCTTTCTCTATTTCCGCCCCAACGGCATCCTGGGTCAAAAAAGCAGACTAGAATCAGAAATAGGGAATGGGTAATGGGTAATGGGTAATGGGTAATTGGTAATGGGAAAGAGAATTAACAATTAACAATTAGCAATTAGCAATTAGCAATTAGCAATCAATGAACTATTTACTTCACCTACTGATTTACCTGAGCATTTATCTAATTGTCTCGCTCAGCCTGAATTTAATCGTCGGTTACTGCGGATTGCTAACTCTAGCCCATGCGGGATATTTTGCTTTAGGCAGCTATGTTTATGCTCTAGCAACGCTTAAACTCGGTTGGGGATTTGTGCCTGCAACAATTTTGGCTATAGCAATTGCCGCTGTATTGAGTTTGGCAGTTTCATTACCGGCTTGGCGGTTTCGGGGCGACTTTTTTGTCATGATAACTCTTGCGGTTCAAGTATTGCTATTTGGCCTGTTTTATAACTCGACAAATCTCACTGGCGGCGCTGAAGGATTGGCAGGAATTCCTCAGCCTAAAGTGTTGGGTATTGAATTCAAATCGATCGGCGCAATTGCGTTGCTATCTCTGGTTTTAGCTGGGGGTTGTGCTTTGGTTTGTTGGTTATTGCTGAATTCGCCTTGGGGGCGACTGCTGCAAGCAATGCGCGATGATGAATTGGCGACGCGCGCCTTGGGGAAAAACACGCGCTTGCTGAAGGTTCAGGTGTTTGCGATCGCATCTTCTACAGTAGCGATCGCGGGTGTTATTTACGCCGCTTATGTGAGTTACATTGACCCCAGCGCCGCTGCTTTAGACCATTCAATTTTGATGTTATGCATGGTAATTGTAGGCGGGGTTGGTAATTTTTGGGGGCCTTTAATAGGGGCGGTGGTGCTGGTGGCGATTCCAGAATTGCTTCGTTTCGTATTTATACCGGATGCTTATGCTGCTAATATCCGCTTGTTACTCTACGGACTTCTGCTAGTAGTAATGATGCACTTCCGCCCCCAAGGTTTGGCAGGCAATTATCCGATTGATTAGCATATTTTTTTGTAGGGTGCGTGACGCTGCGAGAATATTTGAACGTAGCAATGAGACTTTTGACGTCACGCACCAACCACCAAAGGGTGCGTGACGCTGCGAGAATATTTGAACCTAGCAGTGTGCGGGCAGCATTAATGCTGCACGCTTGACAAACTCAGCTAAAAGGCTGTAATTCACCTCATACCAAATCCGGGTTATAAAATTTTATAGCCCGCGTTCGCGCAGCGTGCCGGAGGCATAGGCGGGCTTTGTTTGTGTAGCCGCGACTTTAGTCGTTCGGCATCAAAGGGGCGATCAAAGCGGATTTGGTATCACTCACTTACAATCTGCGGTAGTGAAATTGTTTGTTTGCTCAGATCTGGCACCATTATCAACAAGCCTTCAAACCCTTGTTTCTTGACGAAAAATCTGGCTTTCAAGCTGAGCTATTTGCAAGAAACAAAGGTTTAGCCAAGGTGCAAGATGTGATTTTGCATCAATGGCGATCGCTTAAACCTGCCGCTACAGGTTACAACGAAAGCCTCAATTAGCAATGCTGGTGCTAGAAAAATGCAAGTCGCGCTTCTAGTCTGTAGGTGCTGGTTATAGCTGCTGGATCTATTTCTTGTAACCCGGTTACAACGTCGCGCATCGTCAATATACCTAAAGTGTCGCTTAAATATTGGGTTTGGCACCTGAATCGATTTGGGTGCTGGTTTGTTGAAACCACCTAATAAAAGGAAGTGCCACCATCGACGGGATATGACTACTTGTTCCCCAAATCTACCAATTGCGATCGCACACGCCGCTAATTCTGAGCGAGGATTCTGGTTTCCTTGGGCGGAAGTTGCACTTAAACCCGTTGAAAAACCGCCAGCGAAACCATCAACTCAAATTGATCCGGCTTCTGGCTTATCCCGTCGCCCGGTATTGCTGCGCGCTCAAGACTTACACCAGCAATTTGGGGGACAAACAATTTTAAATCGCGTTTCTGTTGAACTCGGTGCGGGTGAAGTCGTGCTGCTGCGAGGCGCAAATGGATCGGGTAAAACAACGCTACTGAATATTCTGACAGGCAATTTAGAACCCGATGCGGGTGCGATTGAATTGATGACGAATGGGGTGTCAGAGGTGTTTCGCTATCCCAGGCGATGGTGGGAGATGAAATCGCGCTTGACGCCGGAAAGAGTAGCAAAAGCTGGGATAGGCAGAACTTGGCAAGATATTCGACTCTTTTCCACCCAAAACTTACTCGATAATATTGCTTGCGCCGCGCCGAATCAATTAGGAGAAAATCCTGCTTGGGCGCTGTTGCGTCGTTCTGATGTGCAAAAACAGGAAAACAGAAATATCAACGATTCTCAAGCCATGTTACTGGATTTGGGGTTAGCAGGGCGGGAAAATTCATCGGCGGATAAAGTTTCTTTAGGACAGTCTAAACGGGTAGCGATCGCGAGAGCAATTGGTGCAGGCGCGCGCATTTTATTTTTAGATGAACCCCTATCTGGTTTAGATGCAGCTGGAATTGCCGAAGTCATGGCAATGCTAAACCATTTAGCCAAAGAACATAACGTCACGCTCGTTATCGTCGAACACGTTCTCAACATTCCCCGCATTTTGAATTTAGCTACAACGGTATGGACGTTAGAAGGTGGCAAAATTGCCGTTGAATCGCCGGAACAAGTGCGAGCAGAGTTGCTAAAACCATCGGGCAGCAATTTAGATAATTGGATAAATATGCTTGCCGTAAACAATGGCAAAATTAAGCACGAACATCTGACTGGAGGTGCGATTTTATCTCGAATTATCTCTTCAGATTCTCCAGGTTCGGTGGTGCTATCGGTTGAAGATTTAGTGGTTTATCGAGGCAAGCGCCTGGTAATTGGCGAGGATCAAAACGGCGAAGTGCGAGGGCTTTCTTTTCAATTGTACCAAGGTCAGATCAATATTTTACAAGCTCCCAACGGCTGGGGAAAGACTACCTTGATGGAAGCGATCGCTGGATTAATCCCCATCCATCGAGGTAGCATCCAACTCAACGGTCAACCGATTGAAACATTACCCCCTTGGGAGCGAGTCAAGCTGGGTCTTTCTCTACTCCAATCCCGCGATAATACTTGCCTCAATCTCACAGTTCGCGAAGCACTAAATCTTGCCCGCGTTGATAAAGTACCGCCCCACGTCACCAATTTACTTGGTAAAAAAGTGGCAAATTTAAGCGGCGGTGAAAGGCAGAAACTGGCTTTTTATTGTGCCATCGGCAAAGGCGAATCATTCTTAATGGATGAACCATTTTCTGCTTTGGATAATTCCAGCGTTCATCGCTGCCTCCAGCAAATGAATAACTTTAAAACAAATTTATGTTTAATCGCTATTCCTAAAACTAATTTTTAAAATGTTCGCAGGAAAAAATGGTATGATAAATACCAGAGCATCTACTAAATGCATCAATAAAAACACAAGGAGTATCAAAACATGGAAATGCGTCTAAAGCTACATCAACCCAAACGATTGAAAGCAAACGATTCGCTGAAAACGCTGCTACAACAAGGCAGGCTTCTTGCAGCAGCAGAAACCTCTAGTGCTTGCAGTAAAGCCATTCAACGTTAAATAAATGAAAGAAACAATAGACCAGGGTAAATATATTGGCTTAAGACCGGATGTAGAAATCGAGGAAGCTAAAGCCTTTTTATCGGGAAAAGAGATTGGTGAAATTGAACTAGATGCGGAATCAAAGCCAGTATTGTTAGCATTACTACCTCTGTTAGATGGAACTCGAACAGTGGCAGGGATAATTACAGAACTTCAATCTAAAAAGATTGATGAAACTGCTGTAATATCTTGCTTAAATTTTTTGTTGGAATCGGGGTTCATCTACCACTTTTCCCAACCTGAAGATATTTATATTGCCGCGAATTACGCTTGGCGATCGCACAACCCAGAAGAAATTTTAAATAAACTTGCCCAAGCTCAAGTTTTGTTGCACGGACAGCAGAATTTTTGTCAGTTAATAGCTCAAGGATTAACCGCATCGGGAGTAAAAGCCAAAGTTATTCCAACTAGCGAGGAGTGGGAAACTTTTGCCAGTCTTGCCGATTTAATTATTGCTTTCGGAGAAACTTGGGAACAAGTCTTAACGGTTAATTCCTGGTGCGTCAAAAATAACAAGCCTTTAATAGTGGGATGGTGGAAAAAATTCACCATTTCTTTTGGCCCTATTTTAGTTCCCGGCGTAACGGCTTGCCAAGCTTGTATATACGAACGACAGGGAAATATCCCTTACCCAGATCTTTCACCTTCGACTCCCCAAGCAGGTAGCTATCCGATGGTTGTATCGGCGGCTAATTTATTAGCAGCAATTGGCGTAGAATTTTTGAGCGGCGCAGGACTTTCGCGGGCATTAACATCGATGCATGAAATCGATCTGCGTAGCGTTACTTTTGCTGCTTATCCCGCGTTGAAAAATCCCCGATGTCGGGTTTGCAGCCGGTTAAAAACTTATCCGGAGGGAGCGGTAATTGATGCTTAATTTGGTTATTGGTAATTAGGAAAAACTGCCGGGGCGGGTTTATATAAATTTTGCACGATCGCATAAATGGTTGGTGAAACCCGCCCCTACACAACTGACTTTGATAATTATGAAACCTAAATCGTTAAGTGCTTGGGTGGGAAAAGGTAGTCCGATTCGCGAGTTGGTGAAATTACAGCGACGCCCTACAGATTTTCGGTTTCACGTGTGGGGCACGCGGATTAGCCAAGATTTAGAAGCGAGACTGCCGGAAACAGCGGATCGGTTTGTAGGATGCGGAATATCAGAGGAAAACGAGAATGCGATCGCATCTGCTTGCGGCGAAGCTTTAGAACGTTACGTCTTCGCTCTCACAGAAGATTTACTAGCAGAATTACCCATCCAAAATCCAGATAATTCCCTTTCCACCGACTACATCTTTAACCTACCCTTTTTACTCCCCAAAACCATCTCCAGAAAAGCGTGGTGCCAACAAGCAATTAACTCCCCCCACCGCATCTTACCCGCATGGAAACTAGATACTAATTCTCCCAATTACCAATTACCAATTACCAATTACCAATTACCCGTTGAATTCCTCATCCAAAACGAAAGCATCAATCTATTTCAAACTACCAACGGTATGGCTTGTGGCATGACTTTAGAAGATGCCATCGATCGAGGGCTGAGGGAAGTGATAGAACGCGATGCGCTCATGCTAGTATGGTTATACAAAAATGCGGGAACTTTTATTGATGCTTCCAGCATCTTACCAAACAATTATCTAGAACAAGTACAGCGGATGGAACATCGCGGTATTAAAACAATTATCCGCGATATTTCTACTGAATTTGGTTATAAAGTTATTTTAGCAATTATCGGTCATTTCCCAGAAACAGGCTCGCCGATTTTTGCTTTTGGTGCCGGTGCTGCTGTCAATATTAATGATGCCGCTAGACATGCTTTTCGGGAAGCTTGTTTAGGGTGGAAAGGCGTTTCTTGGCGAGTTGGTTTAAGTGGTTTGCGGCAAGATGTTTCCGGAGGAGAAGAAGCTATTCCCCGCAGTTTTGCCCAACATTCAGAACTTTATTTTGATTCAGAAATGGTATCGCAGGTATCGTTTTTATTTGATGAAAGAGCAGGGGAAGAATGTACGGGCGGGTTTTACCAACCATCTTTAACTCAAACAGATAACCTCAATAAATCTGCCCCTTTAGCCGAGGCAGATCCTCTACAAATGCGTTCCCAGGTTGAACCTGGGAACGAGTTGAGCGGCAATTACCAATTACTAAAAGACATTCTTGTTCTCGATCTGACGACACCTGATGTGAGAGAAATGGGTGCTTATGTAGTTAAGGTAATTGTGCCTGGATTAGTACCATTTTACTTTGCCGATTTAGGAACCGATGAATTAGCAGCAAATCGCTTACCCACAACAATAGGAGGAATAAATATAGATAGAAATGCAATCATCAATACCCTGCCCCATCCTTGGCCTTAAATACCCATGTGACCATAACCAATTAGAAATTACCAATTACCCCGATGCAAAAAGCTGGGTTTAAAGCAAGGTAATTCGAGGAGGTTTGATTAACTGTCCACTGTCCACTGTCCACTGTCCACTGTTACCACTATGCAAACCGATGAAACTTTTGTGCGGATGTTAGCAGCAACTCCGGAAGTTCAACAGCCGAAACTCTACGAAATTTATCATGAAAATACGAAGATGCATCCGCTGTTGGAAGCGAGAGTTGTGAATGCCGATACCAATCCCAACGCGGCATTAAATCGACATACTAATATGGTAGCGATCGCAGAAATTGAATCCACCGTCGCTACTGGGGGCAAAAAATATCGCTCCGCCACTCGTTATCAGCTTCCCCATTGTCTCGATAGCATCGGCGATGTCACTCTGAAAGATGTACTCGAAAAGCGCGAGTCGATTCGCGAATTTCAACCCGAACCAATAACATTAGAACAACTTGCCGTTTTGTGCGAGTTAACTTACGGTTGGAATTCAAAACGGGATGTGGAATTGGACGGGGGAGAGATTTCTTATCGCTATGTCCCTTCTGCGGGTCGCCTTTTTCCCCTGGAATTGTATTTAGTTATACCAACTCCCAGAGATGAAAGTGACGATGAATGCGATATTTGGCATTATGAGCCGAATTCCCACGTTATCGAGCGCATAGATCGGGTGAAGGCGGCAGAAATTCGCGCTGCCTTTGTCCATTTCCCTCAGCGCTTACCTGTTGTAGCATTATTAACAGGAGTCATTCCGCGACTAACGTGGAAATATGGCGATCGCGCATATCGTTATGCTCACTTAGAAGCAGGTCATGTGGGACAAAATTTAGTTTTAGCAGCTACCGCTTTGAATTTGGGTGCGTGTCCTATCGTGAGTTTTTACGATGATGCGATCCATGACTTGTTAGACGTTGATGGTGTGTCGGAAATAGCTTTATACAGCTTTTTTATCGGACATCCAGACACTAGCAACGCGCAGGATTAAACAGTCTAATTACCGGGGTGTAGAACCAAAACTAAAGATGTATAATTATAAGCCTTATCTAACAAAGAGGCCGAATAAACTATGGGCGATTTCGATTGCGATCGCAACCCTAATCAGCGCATTCGGCTTGAGTTACGCATTCAGACGGCAGCAAAAAACAGCCGCCAATCATCTTTGTGTCGGGGTAATCTTACCGCTTACTGGCAACTCAGCTTACATCGGTCAATCGATTAAAAATGGTATGGATATTGCCGGGGCAGATGCCAATAAAAATCTCAGCGTTCAGCTGGAATATTCAGATACAGGTGGAGAGGTTGCTAGAGTTGTCACAGCTTATCAATCTTTAGTCAACGTCAAAAAATGCCAATCAATTATTGCCGTTCAGGAAGGAGTAAAAGCACTAATTCCATTAGCCGCAAAAGACCAGCGCGTTTTATTAGCAACCAGCGTTCCCGATAACGGAATAACAGGTAAAAATCCCTGGGTTTTTCGCTTTTTTGTCAGCGCCGAAAGCGATGCGGGAACAATGGCAGAATATGCTGTTAACCAGCTCAAAAAACGCAAAGCTGCAATTATTTACGTCAACAACAGTACGGGAATTAGCTACCGGGACAGCTTCGCGCAAAAGTTTAGCCAACTAGGAGGAAATATAATAGAAACCCAAGCTTTTAATCCGAATGATATAGACTTTCGGACGCAAGCTTTAAAAATCAAATTGGCAGCACCAGATGCAGTTTATATTGTGGGATATGGTAAAAGCATCGCCAACATTCCGATTCAACTGCGCGAAGCCGGAGTAACGGCGACATTTTTGTCAATGGGTACGATTAGCCAACCAGAAATTTTACAAGCAGCGGGAGAAGCTGCCAACGGCCTCTACTATACAACTGCTGAATTCGCGACTGATTTAAACGCTGGTACCTCCGAATTAAAGCAATTTGTAGATGCCTACAGAAGCCGCTTTGGAACGAATCCGGTGTTTTTTGAGTTTTTTGGTTATGATTCGCTTAGATTGCTTTTATTGGCAGCTGAGCGAGGGGGAACAGAACCGGAAAAATTGCGGCAAGGGTTGGAAAATCTAGCAAACGTTCCCCTAGCAGTGGGAAATGTTTCCGTAGGGAAAGATGGTAACGTCGAGTTTCCCATAGTTGTACGGAAAATAGTCGATGGAAAATGGACAACACCCGAATGATTTAAGGAGAAAAAGATGGAAGATCCGATCAAACTGTTATCAATTGTTAGAGACTTCGAGTTTAATTTTAACGGAGCGGATGAAACGCGCTTAAAAAACATATTGGAACAAGCTTTGAAAAAGTGGGAGGAAATAGACTTTGTTTCTTTCGCCACTGCATTCGAGGTGCAGGGAAGAATGATGGTTAATATTTTTAACCGTTTAATTGCACCTGGTTTCCATCCTATAGACTCTCAATTAGATCAAAATACCCGTGAATTAGTTGAAAAAAAATTCAGCCAATTTATGGGATTAGTTCGCTATCCAGATACGGGAAAAGGTCTTTGGCCTTGGGATATTCGACGGATCGAAACCCCTGGTGAAGTTGGCTGCTTTCCACCCAAAATTATTTACCTCAAAAGACCAGAAAATCTTGGGGAACCGAGCGAAAAAGATCGGAAAGAGATTTTAAAATTTGGTGGAGATGTCTGGATAGATTTTAACCTAGCACATGGCGAAACAAATAATATAGACATAAATAATTTTATCAACGAATTCTTAGTAATAAACGACCAAAAATTGTTAATTAAAGAAAGCTGGAAGTGGTTCGCTGTTTATCCTTGTATTTTGGCAGAAGAGATTTATGAGCTTAGAGGGAGAACTAAAAAATCTAGCATTTTAGTATATTTACTGGGAACGCGGAAAGAGTTTGCCAAAAGGCCGCAAAACGATTACGGTTTAATTGTGGGATTGACTGCTGAAGTTTTACAACATCAAAAACTAGCTGAAGTTGTAGATGCGATTACTTTTGCTTGGAATATGTTAGCGGTTTCGCCGCATATTTTAGATGATGGCTTAAAGATTGCTCAATTAGAAGCAGGTCGGCATATCGTTCACACCGTCAGAACTTATATTACCGTAGAGGCTTTACCCACGATTAAATTTTTAGTGGGAAAGCACATCGAATCAGAGCAAGCAAAAGAATTAATTATCGACGTGACAAATGAAATTGCTACCCTACCGGCAATGATGAGTTTTGTCAGTCGTCGCCCTTTGGAACATATGGACAATTCTACAGATGGACTGCGATCTGTTGATTGTTCAGAATATAAATTAATCCAGTCGATTTCAGATTTTTTTGTCGAGCAACTTGAAGAACGGCGAGGATTTAAGACCGAAATTACTTGCGATATTCATCAAGAATATTATCAAAAATTAGGCGAAGATACAAACAAATGGGTTAACGAATTATACTTAATGTCGGCGCTGAGCGAAGTGGTAGCAAATATTGAGAAAAATAGCATTACGGGGAGTAAGGTAAAAATTTTATTAGCGACGATTGAAAAGAGGGATGCTCCTGCGTTTATGGTGCGCGATTACCCTGGGAAGCAAAGCGAGAGCGAGCAAATATTTAGAATAAAAGTAACCAACCAATTACATCCGCAAAAAGCATCCACCTATGAATACGATCGACAGAAAAGTCCTATTCATGGTCTTAAATCTTTAGAAGCTTTTTTTGAAGCACTTGGGGGAAATGCCAAAGGTGAATTAGATCCGGATGGCTATACCTACTCAACGATAATGGATTATAACCTGACCCAATGGGAAAAAAGCATGAACTCGCTAGCTAATATTTGATTTACGTAGCGACAATATATGTGGTCGGATGGTGCGTTACGCTATCGCTAACGCACCCTACAATTAGAGGTTTTGCGTCATTCCTGTAACATTTAGAAAATGGCGGTTAATGAAAATGGTTACAAGTAAAACTAAAGCATTAAAACAACAATTGCTTCCCCAGCTAATGCCGATAGAAATTCCGTCGGAAATTGGCTTTCGGGTGCTTGTGCTTGACGATCAAATGTTCGCTAACGAAATTTATCCATCGTTGCTGATGCTGAAGGATGAAGGATGGGGAAAGTATAAACGTACAATTAGTATTAATCCGGAAATAAATTTAGAATGCGTTTATAACAGCGAACTCGATTTAGAGGTAATAATTTGCCGATCTTTAGAGTATGCAAAGAATCACATGCTGGATATGCATTTTGATATTTGCTTAGTCGATATTGACTTTAAACGCGATCCAGAGTATCCTCACGGAAACCATCCAAGATTGGGGGGATTGTTGTTTGCGATCGCACTCGTAAATAAAACTAAAACCTGTACCTCTATTTTCACCGCTTTAGGGGAAGAACTGCGCGCTTATCCCGATTATAGTTATCTCAGACAACTGGCAGAAAAACAAGTTTTGGGTAACTTATATTTCGAGGAAATCGAACAAGACCAAAAACAACTAGAAGCGATCTTAAAAAAAGCTTTCTATAATTACTTATTTCCCGAAAAAATACACGCCGATAGCTGGTGTAAAAAAGTTCTGCCGATTTTAAAACCAACGCCAACTTCCGCTTCAGCTTGCGCTCAACATTTATTCAGCGGCGACGAACCGGGGTTTTTAGAACTACAAGAACCCCGCGACGGCATGAGGAATAAAATTCCTCACGAACTCATCCGCACCTTAGTACCAAAAGATTATCGCAAAGAAGTTGCAGGTCTTCTACTCAAAAGCGCTTGCGGTCACGCTTTGGTAAGATATTTATTTTGCCGCTTAGCGCACGGAATTAATACAGAAAAGGCGATTAAAGGTTTACTCGAACCCAAAAAACAAAAGCAATTCGACCGCTGTTTTGAAAATGCTTGCCAGCATTTTGAAATCGCCGACTGTCAAGGGTTTAGAAAAAATATACTAGCAGGTGGTAAAAAATATTACCGAGTCAACTTATCGGAAATGTTTTCCCAGGAAAAGCCTGCTATTTTCCTTTACGGACTTTGGGAAAATCCGGACGCAGCTTGGCATAACCTGAAAAGCGAAATTGCTAGCTTAGTTATCCAAAAAGGAACCGATGCACCGATTCAAATTGAAACCTGGGAAATTGACCAACAAGGCGAACCCGTTAACGGCGATAGTTGGGGACGGGTAATTAAAATTTGGGCGAATAGGAAAGGCGATGATTACAGAGATCAACCTAACGAAGGAGGAACAATAGATCAAATTAAACTTTTACGTAAAGTTGCCGCAAAATTGGAGGTAGTGGGGAGAAAAGGAACCTTTAATTTAAGCGAAGGTCGATGGATTAAAGAACATAAATCCGATTCCAACTCGGTTTTTTTGCAGTTAACAGCCATACACATACCCGAAACGGAGAATGAATATGCTTGATTACATGGTGGCGATGGAAAGACAATTTGGCATGTGGGGTTGCGAAGGTCAAGAAAAACTCCGAAATGCCAAAGTTGCTGTAGGTGGAATTGGGGGAATTGGTGCGATTTCAGCTTTGATGTTGGCTAAGTCTGGAATTGGTTATATTAGGATATGCGATCGCGATGCTTATGGCATCGAAAATATCGTCGAACAAGCATTCGCCACCTACGACACCGCAGGCGTCGAAAAAGTCACCGCCGCGAGTTGCGAAATGAAGCGCCACAACCAATTTGCCGAAATCAATGCCTTTACCGGAGATCTTAGCGACGAAGCAGTTGCTATGCGTTTAGTAGAAGGAATTGATGTCCTCGTCGCAGGCGTCGATAACGCTGCTGCAAGGCTAATGTTAGGCAAAGTTTGCGCTAAAAAAAATATCCCGATGGTAGTAGCTGCTAACATTGGTTGGAGCATTCTCCATACAGTTTACTTTCCTGGCGAACATCACTACGGTACTATTTGGCGCGACGTTCAAGGCTTAACTTGGAACGATGGTTTTCCCGATTTAAATGACCCCGCCAGCCAGGAAGCAATCCAAAAAGAATGGAATATTTGGGTAGCAGCTTTATCCAGTTACGAACCAGATTTTCTAGAAAAGTTTTTGATCGAAAATCCTTCTTACTATTGGTATTCATCGCCGCCAGCATATTTTGGCGCATCAATGGGAGTTTTAGATGCACTGAAAATTCTAGTGGGGAGAGGTCAAGTTTATGCGTTTCCCAAAATCTTTTATTTTGATATGAAATTAGGCAAGTTAATGTCTTGGGAAGACATGGCGCAACGGCGTGCAGCCATCCGCGAAGTCTGGGATAAAGGCATTGATGAAGTAGTTCGGGTGGCTAAAAATTGGTCTTAAAAATTACTAATTGCTAATGGCTAATTGCTAATGGAAATATTTCCCGCTCTACAATTAGCTATTAGCAAGTTTTTCGACAAAATTGATATAAAATGGGTAATGTCCGCCCAACCCCATACAATATGACCTCGGAAATTGAAATTTATTACTACCTGAAACGAATGGATGAGGATTTACAAGATGAATTAAAACCCAAGTTAAAAGGTTATATTAATTTAGATAGTCGGTCGGCTAATTTGAACGGCACGCTGTCTTCAAATCCAAAAATCGGCATAATTCATGCCAGCCAACGGAATAATGCCGAGCTTAAAAATAAAATAAGTAATATCTATTTTAACTTAATAATATTTCTAATTCAAGGGGCAGGGAAGCCCAAAGAAGCTACCAAAAAATATGAAGAAGAATTTCCTAACGCCATCGTTTGGGATTGCGGGACAGAATATCTAATTGAGCATTTTGCCGAATTGGAAAAATATTTAACAGAAAATCATAATAATTGGAAAATAGAAGGTTGGAAAACCACAGATTTTCAACAGTTTTCAGCTTTAAAAATTATTTGTCAAGGCTATTTGGCAATTTACGATCGATGTGAAGAAGATTTGCCAGAATCGATTGTTTCTGCAATTAGGAAAAATATCAATGCTAAAAAAGAGCTGGTAAGCGAGGCAAGCTGGTGGGTGGATGGCTTGGGGCTACGGGATAAAGACAATCAAACTATTAATTGGGAAAAATTTGAGCGAGATCTCGCTCAAGAGTGGGAAAGTCAATCTAACGAACAACTGCCCGATGCTTTGATTCAATTGCTTCAAGCTATCAAGGAAACGCCAATAAAACTAAAACAGCCCCAGCTTGTAGCTGAGGCTTATCAATCAGTTGTTAATGGCTAATGGCTAATGGCTAATGGTAGATCGCCAAAATATTCAGCAATTAGCAATTAGGAAACTTTAGGTTTAAATGTGCCGTTGCGGAATTGCCAAGCAAGTTCTAAAAGCTGGAACCACTGGCGTTGTACCTGTTTGGTTGTCCATTGCAGAGCTTGCGCGATCGCATATTCACTTTGGTTGCTCCGTTTGAGCTGCAACAGTTGTTTCTGCTGCGGTTGCAGTTGCTGGTAAAATGCTTGCCACTGCTTTTCATTCAAACCCAAATTATCTTCTAGATCCGCCCCCAACCATTGATGTACCAGTTGCCATTGATGCGCCTTGGCAAATTTTTCTACGTGGTACTTGAAACGCTGTTGCAGGTAGTCCCGCTGGCGCGCTTCTAGCCCTAACATATCGTCAATTTCTGGTGCTGAAAAATCTTGCAGTTTTAAGATTAAATAATCTATGCAGTCCGCTTGACCGTTAGATTTCAAATAGTCTACCAACTCCTGAATTACGCGATCGCGCAAAAAACCCTCCGCCGGATCGTGAGCTTCAGATACCATCGAAGCACGCACTTGTTGCATTGCTTGACAGCGGTTGAGTTCTCCATCATCGCGAGGAGGTTCGGCAGCCAATTCCATATCCAGGGTTGTTTCTGCCGGTTGGCGGCGCGCAAACCCTTGGGCGCGCAATACGAGCAACTGCTGCGCTCCACCCCGTTTCAACGTGATGCGGCGGCGAGCATATTGCTCGGTAAATGCCATATATTCGGCTAATTCCAGCGTCGTGCGGGGGGTGTAATTTTCAGCTAGTTGGTATTCGCGGCGGAATACAGTCAGCGACTCGATGTAAAAACTTTGGAGAAAGTCTTCCAACAGATGGGCGCGGATTTGGAAACTCACAGGAGAGCGCATCGGTGCAATGTAGCGGTAAGCGATCGCGCCTAGCGTACTGTGCAGTTCGATCCTCGCTTGTTTTGACCCCAAATTATAATACTTCAAACACTTGGCAATCCGATGCCCCGCCAAGTTGATTTGCCAACAGCGGACACAACCAGATCTTTGAATCCGCGCGCTAGAGCGACAAATCCGCATCACTTCAGTAGCGAGTCGCATCGCTACCATCTGTAACGACGCCGGATGCACCGCTTCTACCCTGGTTACCAATTGGATATGATTCTTTAGTTCCATCGCAATGAAATCAGCCAGCGTCTCGACATTCATTTCCAACCCTTGCTCCTGCTCTAGGAATTCATGGTTGAACGTAGCCGAGTCAGTCCAAACTTCTTGCGTCTCAAAAGTAAAGTTAGAGAGTTTACTGTTCATAGTTTCACAGCAGGGGTAATGCACCGCAGCAAAATGCGGCTACAGGGAATGATTTCGTCGAAAAGAGCGAGCATCCGAAGCCAAGGCATTAATTGCTCTTGTGAGTTAAACTTGGCAGTCGAGCTAAGCAATCGATACTTAGTCCCGTTCCTATGTAAACCCCAAGCCAGAAAAACCTGCTTTTACCAAATCGGTTATTCAATATAATTGCGATCGGGGGACGCACCGAATTTGATATTGCTCAAGCCAAGCCTGCCCATCTTTTCCAGATGGCAACTTGAAACGAGCGATCGCGGTTCCTTCAGCCTTCAGCCTGTTAGGCTTAATCTCATCGGAGTGAAGCCGCTCGCCTGCTCCAACTCCTCCTTAAACAGCACCCTCTGTATTTCCAGCGTTTCAAAAATTACTAATAAATCCCCTGCTCCAGCAAAAACCTTGCACCAAAGCTGCTTTCCACCCCCATCGCCCCCGATCTAGCTTGAAACTGAGTTACGAAAGCGACTTCCTCTCTAGCAAACCAAATCCCTTACCATAGCTCAGTTACAGCCAAATTTCTACCTTGAGAGAGAGCCAGTCACATCCAAAACTACGCCTGTAACCGGATGTGCGATCGCGCCCCTAGCTGCTGAGCAATGTAGGGGCGGGTTTTCCCAATCACCTTTGATCCTTGCCGACAATTTAACTGGTGAGCAATGTAGGGGCGGGTTTTACCAATCACCTTTGATCCTTGCCGACAATTTAACTAAACCCGCCCCCCACCAGCGAGCATAGATTCAAATCAATCCAAAATCTCAAATCCAAAATCTCAAATCCAAAATCTTAAATCTGAAATCTCAAATCTGAAATTTCCTATGCCCGTTTCTTTTGCAGTTTCCCAGCAGCGATCGCGTAGAGGACAATTCCTAGCTCAAAAGTTGGACGGTAACAACCTTGTTCTGAAGAAAATAATTGACCGGGAGTGCCGACATTGAGTTTAACTAATTGTTGACTCAAGCGGTGGATCGCGACTTTTAAGCGGGAACTGGTTTGCGATCGCCCTTCAATCTGCACCCCTAGTTGCAAGCCTTTTCTACCTTGTGAATTATATCCAAAGGCATAATCCTCAACCACGCGGCGATCTAACTCCGCATTCGGATCGACACCTGTGCTAGATTTGCGCGACGAAAAGTGATAATCTACCTCGCAAATTTTCATTTCAGCACCCTGTTCGGCTCGTTGTGCTAAAATTTCCAAAATTTGAAACGATTGCGAATCCGGTTTAATACTAGAAGTGCGGTCAAGTTTTTTAGAACCAGGCATTTCCAAAAACACGGCTTTTTCCGTCGGTTGCAGTCTTGCCAAAAACCGTTTCACCGTTGCATCCATTTCGTATTCAGAAACTCCCGTCTCTTTCAGCAGCGGACGCAGGTGTTTGTATTTAGAACTATTTAGTACTTCTGGCTTTACTCCAAATCCAATCAACAGCCGCGGTTTGACAATCTCAATTTTGATCGCTGATAAGGGTCGATTAATCAAATCCAGCAGCCAAGTGTACTCCCGCTCCGGATTTTCATCAATATCTTGTTTGTGAATAATATCGATCACGCCCCGTTGCCGCCTTAATTTAGCCGTCTCCTTACTGAACAGTTGGCTATCTCCTTGACTCCGCAGTTGAGGCGCAGATGTCACCATAATAATTTGCAAGTCTGACCGATGATTGGCAATTTCTCGCACCACACCGGAACCTTGCCATCGCTGGAGTTCGCCCGTTTTTCCCTCCACAGGAACTGGCGGCACAAACAAAATTTCATCCAACAGAGCAAACTTAACCGTCGCATCGGTTTTGGCAATTTCGATCGCTTCTTTAGCAAATTGAGTGGTGCGACATTTAAACCCAGCTTGCCTTAAGCGACGCTCGTGCAGCGCCAGCCATTTTTCATCATCATCAAGAATTAAAATACTCAACTCACCCATATTATTGCCTAAGAAAACGCTCCCAGTCCTTCTCCTGCCTTCACTACCAAGTCGCGCCATTTCGCAAAAACTTCGCGCAGCAACACAATTTGAGATCGATCGTAGCTATCCGGCTCACCCATCTGTTCGAGTAATATTTGAAAATGCTGTTGAATTTGAGCGCTATAACCTCCAACTTCGACCACAGCGTGACAAGCAACAGGAGTATCAGCCCGTAGTTGTTCGATAATTGTTGCCAGGGATGCTAGCACTTTGGTATCCCAAGTACGATTTTCCGGCATTTTTTCCAATTTTCTCAAACAAGGGATGACGCGACGCTGAAACCATTGATTTGCTGCCTTTAGTTCCTTTTGTAGCATTTTTAAATTTTCTGGTTCCATAGGTACTAATTCCACCACTTTTTGCACCAGATCGGGGAGTTTCCAGGGATAGGTGCAAGCATCGTGGGAACCTTGTCCCCAGCGCAGAATTGGCTGTTTTGCTTTTAAAGCATCAAAAGACTCTGATGCCAGTACTAAAACCGCTCCGTCAAAACCATGCGAGCGTAGTTCTGCCAGTCTGCTAATCTGTTCTGGGGACAGGATGAGGAGCGACTTTTTGGGGTATTTAACTTTTCCCTCGGCTAAAGGCTCTTGAAGACTAATTTTTTCTATTCCCAGCAAAGTTGATACAACTGTCGCTGCGGCGTTAGCGACTGGGGAGGAAGATGCATCAATTAATACCAGGACTGTTCTTGGTAGATTCATTTCTTAACCGATCTGCTACAGCAACCCCTCCACAACCAAGGAGGCAGAGCCTCCATCACCAAGGAGGCAGAGCCTCGCGACGCTCGTTCCCAGGCTCAGCCTGGGAACGAGTTATGGAGGCTCTGCCTCGCGGATCTGATCTATCTATACTCAGATCTTGCACCATTATCAACAAGCTTTCAAAAACCGGGTTTCTTGACGAGAAATCTAGGCTTTCAAGCTGAGCTATTTGCAAGAAACCCGGTTTTTAGCCAAGGTGCAAGATGTGAGTATAGTAAAGTGGGCAGTTTCTGTCTGATATATTGCAAAGATTTTTGACGATAGGATTCACAACTGTGCAATTCATGTATAATTCATACTTTATTGAATAATCATAATTCTGCCAATTATTCATCGGAAAACCCCATAGAAAAGTTTACTAATTGCTCAGATCGTTAAGCGATCGCGGTGACTATGGCATTTAATCTGGCTTTGGCTTATTTGCTTTTTACTTCATTGCTGGTAGTTGGCAATATCGCGCCAGTTATAGCTCAATCTATTGTCCCGGCGACAGATGGCACTAATACAATTGTGACGCCAGAAGGGAATAGAATCGACATTTCTGGGGGAATGCGATCGCGCGATGGAGAAAACCTCTTTCACAGTTTAACAAAATTTGGCCTCACTCCTCAAGAAATTGCTAACTTTCTGTCCTTGCCGGAAATCCGAAATATTTTAGTGCGGGTTAACGGCGGCGAAGCTTCTTTTATCAATGGGTTGATTCAAGTTACGGGCGGAAATTCTAACTTATTTTTAATGAATCCATCGGGGATTGTCTTTGGGTCTAATGCCAGTTTAAACGTCCCAGCAGCATTTATAGCAACAACTGCGAACGGCATTGGTTTTGGCAATAATTGGTTTAATGCAGACGGGGTAAATAACTATACTGAATTGATCGGAACGCCTGCTAGTTTTGCCTTCACGATGAATCAACCGGGAAGCATTATCAATTCTGGCAATTTGGCGGTGGGAATCGGGCAAGATTTAGGATTAATTGGCGGCACAGTTATTAATACCGGAAACTTATCAGCGCCAGCAGGAAATATTAGATTAATGGCAGTTGAGGGGCAAAGTTTGGTGCGACTTTCGCAACCGGGATTTGTTTTAAGTTTGGACATGCAACCGCCCCAAACAATACCTAATAATTGGACATTACCGATATTATCTATACCGCAATTATTAACCGGAGGCAGCGGCGGCAACGCCACGGGAGTAGCAGTTAATCCAGATGGTAGCATCCAATTGACGGGTTCTGGAATTAGGATACCAACCGCGGCAGGGGTTGCGATCGCATCGGGCACCATAGACACCTCAACACCCCCCCTTAGCAAGGGGGGGCAGGGGGGGATCGGCACAGTCGATATTTTGGGTAATAAAGTTGGCGTAGTCAGCGCCAAAATTAACGCATCAGGTACAAATGACGGTGGTAAAGTACGCATTGGCGGCGATTATAAAGGTCAGGGTACAGTACCGAATGCGTCTGTTACTTATGTCAGTAGCGACACAGTTATTTCTGTTGATAGTTTCATCGCTGGAAATGGGGGTAGGGCGATTGTTTGGGCAGATGATACAACTCGGTTTTACGGCACTATTACTGCCCGTGGTGGAAAGATTGAAGGTAACGGTGGATTTGTTGAAACATCGGGTAAAAATGGCTTGGATGTAACTGGCGCTTCTGTTGATGCGAGTGCTACTAAAGGATTGGCGGGTAATTGGTTACTCGATCCGCATAACGTAACGATTCAATTTGTTACCCCTTTTGGCACTTCATTTACTGGAGGCGATCCTAATATTTTTAGTGCAATTGCTGACAATGCAGTAGTTTTTACGGGAACAATTGAAAATACCCTTGCCAAGGGAACCAGCGTTACTATTAATACTGGAACAACGGGCACTCAGGAAGGTAACATTACAGTTGCTTCTCCTATTAATCCAAATTTAACTGGTGGCGACGCTACTTTGACGCTTGATGCCGCTAACGATATCTTGGTCAAAGCAACAATAAACAATGCTTCTACTACCAATAAGCTGAACGTTGTTTTATCAGCAGGTGGTAATGTCAATGTTAACGCTGACATCATCACAGTTGGTGGGAATATTAACATTAACAGCGGCGGCGCTATTAACACCAGTGCCGCCAATCTAAATTCTAGTTCTACCACTGGGGATGGAGGTGCGATCGCTCTCACCGCAGCTAAAGATATTACCACCAATAATATCGCATTCGGTGCTGCTGGTAACGGCATAGACAATCCCCTCAAAATTGATACCGCTGGAATTGTTAACATCAACGGGGATATTAATAATAATGGAGCCGATATTTTTATTGGTGGTAGTACTCCTGTTAATCAAGTAAATTTGAATTTTTCTGGTGATACTTTGTCCACCTTCGGTGGAAATCTAACCATCAAAAGTTCTGGCGCGCTGACAATAGGAAAAAACATCGATACAGACGGCGGCGCGATTAACTTGACTGGGAAAAGTATTAATACGACTACAGTTAACCTCGAGTCTAGCAATAGCAACGGGGATGGAGGAGCGATCGCTTTCGATGCCACTAACAACATTACCACAGGTAACATCGATTCCCGTTCTTTGATTGGTAATGGAAAAGGCGGTCAAATTAGCCTTACCAGTAGCGGGGGTACTATTGATACCAGCGTTGGTACGGTAATATCTGGCGACACATTGGGTGCTAATGGAGGTGCGATCGCTTTTTCAGCCCCCACTAATATCACTGCTGGTAACATTAATGCCAATGGTGCTTCTCAAGGTGGAGATATTAGTCTAACTAGCGATCAAATTAACTTCACAGCGGGCGACAATTCGGTAATCAGCAACAAGGGTAATCTGCTGATACAACCGTTTACACCCAGCCAAAATTTGTCACTTGCACCGATAACTATTGCGCCATTCAAAGATGGTTTTGATTCGATCGCGATTGGACGAACTGATGGCACTGGCAATATTACCATTGCTGCACCGATTGCATTTAGCGACCCTACAATTATTAGATCGCCAGGGGGAGAAATAGCAATCAATGCCCCCATTACTGGCAAAGACAATGCTTCGATTACCCTCACCGCTACCACAACTACTTTAAAGGGTAATATCACCACCGCCGAACAAAACATTACTATCAACGGCAATACCACCATCGGTAATAGCGTCACCGTCAGTACGGGAACTCAAAGCGGTGGAAACATTACCTTTAACGGCACAATTGACGGCAACAATAATCTAAATTTAGCCACAGGTACGGGGGATATTTTCATTGCAGGTGCAGTAGGCGAAAACACCCGTTTGGGCAACTTAACTATTGATAGCGCCACTACCGTTGTTACACAAGCAATTACCGCCGCCAGTATTACTCAAAAAGCAGGTAGCGGTACAACTAGCTTGGGCGCTTTAAATGCTAATAAGGCAGCAGGTATTAATTTAACTGGCAATGGTTTTAACCTCAATGGCAATATTACAACTACCAACAACGGCGGGTTTAGAATCGATAATGCCAGTCCTCTAACTTTGGTAGCAGATAAGTTTAATTTAGATGGCTCTTTTAATCAACTTGGGGCGGGTGCGGTTTCGATTTCAGGAAATTTAACCACCACCAACGACAATATTAGTTTTAAAGCGCCTGTGACGCTGATTGGCAATACCGAATTTAATGCCGGAACTGCTTTAATATCGATTAATTCTAGTTTGACGGGAGGTAGTAATAACTTAACTTTAACCGCAGATGGAATTGAATTAGGTGGAAGCATTTCAGGCAAAGGCGATTTGGTATTGCAACCATTTACTCCCTCGCAAGCGATCGCACTAGGTATACCTACCAATACCGGCACTCAAAGCTTGGATCTTTCCCAGGGAGAATTAAACAATTTACAAGATGGTTTTAATTCAATTACCATCGGGCGCACTGATAGCAGCGGGACAATTTCAATTGATGGATCGATCTCGTTTCAAGATCCAGTAACAATTCGCTCTCCCGTTGGTGCAGGCACGATTGCATTCAATGGGGGGAGTATTACTGGCAAAGATAATGCTGCGATCGCACTGATAGCAAATCAGAATATTAAAACGGGAGACATTACCGCGCCAGCAGGAATTACTATTACCAGCAATAGCGGTGCAATTGATGGGAGTGCAGGGACTCTTAATTCCAGCAATCCTACTGGAAAAGCGGGTGCGATCGCTCTCTCTTCTCCTAACAGCATCGCCGTTGCCGGTATTGACGCAACTGGCAACCCAGGCGGCGATATTCGCCTCACTAGCAATGGGATTAATTTCACCGGCATCGCTAATTCTATTCGCAGTAACGGTATCCTAACTTTGCAACCGTTTACGCCGAATGACAACCTCACCTTAACAGCTAATAACCTGGCGACATTGCAAGATGGATTTAGCGCGATCGCAATTGGATCGAACAACGGTAAGGGTACTATAACCTTACCCAATCCCATTACATTCAACGATCCGGTAATAATTCAATCTCCCAATGGTGCGATTGTTGTCGGCGGTGGAATTAGAGGATTGGATAATGCTTCGATTACCTTAAATGGCAATACAACCCTCAACGCCGATGTTACCACCGCCAATCAAAATATTAATATCAACGGCAATACTACCTTGGGCAATAACGTCACCCTCGCGACGGGTGGCGGGAACTTAGTCATCAATGGCACCATTGACGGTAACAACAATCTCACCTTAGAAGCAGGAAATGGAAATATTACCTTAAATAATCCCATCGGGAACAATACCCGCTTGGGTAATTTCAGAATTAATAGCGCTAACAACGTTCTAACCCAATCTATTACCGCTGCAAGTATTGCCCAAATAACGGGTAGCGGTACGACAAATTTCGCCTCTTTAAATACCAACTCTCCCGCCGGAATCGATGTAACTGGGAATAGTTTTAACTTCAACGGCAATATCACCGCCAGCAATAACGGCGGATTGAGAATTAACAATAACGGCGCTGCGAATATCCCCGCCACAACTAACATTAATTTAGATGGTGCGTTCAATCAAACTGGTGCGGGTAGCGTTGGGATTGCTGGAAATATTACTACCACCAACGATGATATCCGTTTTAATGGCCCGGTGACGCTCGCGGGGAATGCAAACTTTAATCCTGGGATTGCTGCGATCGCTTTCAATTCTACCCTCAATACTGGCAATAATCCCCTCACTCTCACCGCATCTGAAATTGATTTTGGTGGTGCAGTTTCCGGAACAAATTCCCTGACGCTGCAACCTGCAACTCCAGAACAAAATATTACCATTGGCGGCTTTACTCCCGGTAATTTGAATCTGACTAATGCCGAAATTGCCAATCTCCAAAATGGATTTAGTGCTGTTACGATTGGACGCGCCGATAGTACTGGGAGTATTGCAGTAAATTCGGTTACATTTGCGGATCCGGTAACGATTCAAACTGGGGTGGGAGCGATCGCGATCGCTCAACCCATTACAGGTATCGACAATGCCTCGCTTACCCTCGATGCCGCAACTACAACTCTCAACGCCAACATTACCACCGCAGGTCAAAATATCACCATCGGGCGTAATACCATCTTGGGAGCAGATGTAATTTTAAGTACGGGTTTCGCTGGCGATATTATCTTCAACGGCTCAGTCAACGGCTCGCGGCAACTCAGTTTAAATGCGGGAACGGGAAGTATTAGATTTAACGCCGGTGTGGGCTTGCTCGCTCCTCTATCCAGCTTGAATATTACCAGCGCCCAAAATATTTTCCTAGCCAGGGGTATCGCGACGACGAGCAACTTGACGTTAAATACTCCTGTAACCCTGACAGAAAATGCCACCTTGAGAACTGGCAGTATTATTTTTAACAGCACGATTAACAGCGAAGCTGGCGAAACTAACAACCTGACAATTGCTGCAAGTGGAGATATTGCCTTTAACGGCGCGGTGGGAGCCAATGGAAGATTGGGAGCGATCGCGATTGAAAATGCCAATAACTTAACCGCAACTTCCACGATAGAAGCTAGCAGCATTCAACACCTCAACGGCACGGGGATCGTAGAACTCGACGGAAATATAACGGGCAATGGAGTCAATTTAGTTACAAGGGGTAACGTCCGCACGAGCAACATTACGAGTAATGGCGGCGAAATCCGGCTGACTAGCCAAAATGGGAGCGTAACAACCGGCACGTTGGATGTAACCAGTCAAGGGAGTGGGGGAGCGATCGCGCTCACCAGCCCTTTCGGTGCCGTCACCACCAGCGACCTCAACGCTACCGGCGTCGCCAGCGGCGGTAATATTGCGGTCATATCCGGAGACAGAATCAACACAGGAAATATCAATGTCAGCGCCACAATTGGCAACGGCGGCTCTGTAACCCTCGACCCACCTAACGATATTCAAGTTGGCTCGATCAACGCCCAAGGAGGAAACAGCGGTATCGGCGGTAACGTTGACATTACCACCGCGCGTTTCTTCCGCGCCACCAATTCTTTCACGGATAGAAACAACCTCACCAGCAGCATTTCCACCGCCGGTGGTGCCGGGAGGGGAGCGATCGCCATCCGGCACGGAGGAGGCGATTTACTCACAGCATTCACAGTTGGAGATGGCGCAATTAACGGCACCGCCGCAGCGTTAACGACGGGAATAGATACCATTTCCCCTATCCGCATTTTTCCCGCCAGATATACCCAAGGCAATATTCAAATTATTACTTCAGGTCAACTAATCGCACAATTAACCGACTCAACAATCAGAAGGGAAAATACCCCAACTCAAAATACCACTGTCAATCTCAATATTCCACGAGTCCCAATTGATACTGTATTGGGATCGATGGAAGAACTCTTCACGCGGCAATATGAAACTTATTTAGGGAAAGCTAATCTAACACCGATCAAAACACTGGGAGAAATTCAACTTCAACTACGCAGATTAGAACGGGAAACGGGTGTAAAAACAGCACTTATTTATATTGCTTTTGGGCGCTCTAAATTAAGACTAGAAGCGCTGCTATCCTGCCCTTTAGAATCGATAAAACCAGAATATCTTTCCGGGCATTCACAGCCAGAAACTTGCCGTAGTAACGATAACGATCCTGTAGAACTATTAATAGTTACAGCAACGGGAGAACCGATTCGCACCCTGATTTCTGGTGCGACGCGCGCACAGGTATTAGAAGTAGCTAAACAATTGCGATTAACAATCTTAGATCCAGAAATGCGGCAAACAACTGATTACTTAGAACCAGCCCAACAACTCTATGAATGGCTAGTTGCACCCGTAGAAGCCGACTTAAAAGCGCGAGGCATCGAGAACTTAATATTTATCCCAGATGCTGGTTTGAGAACCACACCACTGGCTGCGCTTCACAACGGTCAAAACTTTATCATCGAGCAATACAGCGTCTCGCTCATGCCCAGTTTCAGCTTAACCCAACCGCGCTTCGTCAGCTTGAGAAATGCTTCTGTCTTGGCAATGGGTGCATCGAAATTTACTGACTTATCTGCCTTGCCAGCAGTACCAGTCGAGTTATCTACCATTACGCCACAATTGTGGCCTGGAAGAACAGAGCTGAATGAAGCTTTTACAGTCGAAAATCTCAAATTACAGCGAGCAGAAAAACCTTACACAATCGTACACCTGGCAACCCATGCCCAATTCGAGCGCGGAGCTTTGAGCAACTCCTACATTCAGTTTTGGGATCGAAAACTGTATTTAGATCAAATCGAGCAATTTAACTGGAACAATCCTCCTGTAGAACTATTAGTACTGAGTGCCTGTCGCACTGCAATCGGAGATGAACAAGTGGAATTAGGATTTGGCGGACTAGCCGTGCAAGCAGGGGTAAACTCAGCCCTAGCCAGTTTGTGGTACGTTTCCGACGAAGGCACGTTAGGGCTAATGACAGAATTTTACGAACAGTTGAAAACCGCTCCCACCCGCGCCGAAGCACTCAGACGCGCCCAACTAGCTATGGTAGCGGCAGAAGTTCGCCTAGAGGGGGGACTATTATATGGTCTGACGAGGGGAGGCATTCCTTTGCCGCCAGAATTAGTTAAATTGGGTAACTTAAATTTCTCCCATCCCTTCTACTGGTCAGCTTTTACAATGATTGGAAATCCTTGGTGATTTAACAGTGGATAGTGGATAGTGGATAGTGGATAGTGGACAGTGGACAGTGGACAGTGGACAGTGGACAGTGGATAGTGGACAGTGGACAAATTATTTGTACGTTACTGGAACAAAGGTAGGTAAGCGCTGGCAAACATGGCAGCTTGAGTGCGATCGCGCAAATGCAATTGACTCAATATGCTGGTGATATGATTTTTCACCGTCCTTTCAGAAATATAAAGCGCTGCCGCAATCTCCCGGTTACTCGCACCTGAAACAATCAGCGCCAAGACTTCCCGCTCTCTGGCGGTCAATCCCGCCAATTCTGGCGGTAAGCGCGTTGGCTGCGGTGGCATCGAGGCAGGTGGGGGAGCGATCGCTTTTTCCAACAATCCTGGCCCCATTTGGGTGTACCCTTTATGAACGGCTCGAATTGCCGCGGCTAAATCGTCGGAATGGGTATCTTTGAGCAGATAGCCCCGCGCCCCCAAGCGCATCGCCTCCGAAACATATTCATCGTCGTCAAAGGTTGTTAGTACCAACACTTTGGTTTGGCTAAATTGCTGACAGATAGCGCGAGTCGCCGCCACACCATCCACGATTGGCATTCGCACATCCATCAACACCACATCGGGTTGTAGGGTTTCGACTTGAGCGATCGCTTGCTGTCCGTTTTCTGCCTCGCCTACTACTTCTAAATCCGGTTTCGCTTCCAGAAGACTCCGCAAGCCTTGGCGAATAATCATCTGGTCATCGACCAACAACAGGCGAATTTTAGCATCGGTCATAGCACCAGCCTGGGTAATCGAATTGATACGGTAATGCGACAACCTTTTTCTGGTTGGCTCGTGAGGGAAAACTGTCCCCCTAGCGCTGCGGTGCGCTCTTGCATTCCTTGGAGTCCAAATCCGGTGGTATTTTGCTTCGGCTCGAACCCTTGACCATTATCGACAATCTCGAGGTGAATCGCTTCCCGACTTTGTTGCAGGTGAAGGCTGACTTGGGTTGCCCCACTATGCTTGTAAATATTGGTGAGCGACTCCTGGATAATTCGGTAAAGTGCCTGGGTGATTTCGGTTGGCAAGATCCCAGAAAGTTCAATAGTACAGTTAGGGACAATGCCAGTTGTGTTTTGAAATTCTGCCACGGTTTTAGCGATCGCGCCTGCGAGGGATTGTCCTTGCAACGGATCGGATCGCAGCGTAGAAATAGATCGCCGCACTTCTTGCAACGCTTTGGCACCTAACTGTTTTGCCTCTCGTAAAAAAGACTCGCTTTTCTCGGCACCGGGGGGTAAAAATAGCAAGGCATTTTCTAATTGAATACTCTGCGCCGTCAAAGCATGTCCGAGGGAATCGTGAATTTCGCGGGCAATCCGATTGCGTTCTTGCAGCATTGCCTGGTCTTCAATTCGTAAAGCATATTGGCGCAGTTGGTTATGAGCCAGCAACAATTGTTCTCGACTCTGACGTTCAGCCAATAAAGCATTGACCAATAACAAAATAAACAGCAGCGTCAATCCAAAGGTGACGGCGGTATTCAGCTTGAGGGTGAGAATCGTGCTGGTAATCGACTCTGGTATGGGTTGCGATCTCGGCGGTCGTGGAGGACGCCAACTCAAAAACTGCATCAGCAAAAAGGTAATAAACACCAATCCTGCTACCGTTAAGCGACCGACTTGCCCAAACATCAGACAACTGCGGATCGTAACGATCAAACCGAGCAGCGGGAAAAATCCAGGTCGGCTTTGCAGCAGGAAGCTCAAAAACAGCAATCCCAACTCCAACCCGGTATAAAGCACTTTGCGATCGGTTTTGCCGGGAAGTCTCAATCCCATCACACCGAACACGATCAGCGTCAGAATCGATAACAATCTGGTCGTGACATTAATCTCGTGGGGGGAAGGTCGAATCTCTCCCAACAGCGTTATCCCCAGCAGAATCCATTCCAGATACAGGATGAGGCGGAAGGAATGGTTGGGAAAAGCCGAAGAGCGTTGCATGGCGGCAAGGGGAAGCGGGAAAGTTTATTTCTACTGTATTTCAGCGCGGATGGTTGTTTGAAGAGTCTGAAGTCCTAGATTTGAACCAAGGATTCCCAATCAAATCGGGACTTTAGTCCTATGCCAAGTTAGGAAGTTCGATCCATGTGGCAGAGTGAAGCTCGTTCGTAAGATTTGAACATCGAACCAGGCAATCGTTCGATTTCTCACTCTCTCAAGATGGGTATGACATCTACTTTTGCTCAAATTCTCAGCAAACAGACATTGAAAAGCAAACAGTCGCCACCCCTGGCTAGCACCGTTTCTCTGCGTCAGGTGTTTGAGTTGCTCAATTGTAAGGTTTCCAAGCAAGTCGCTCATGTTTCACCGAAACCCTCGGATCGATCGCCTCTGGCGTAAGTATCATCGCTGGTTGGCCTTCGCTTTTGCTCTACCTTTATTGCTCACAATCGTCACCGGAATCGCCCTCCCGATTGCCAAAGCGCTGCATCAACGCCAATTGGCAAGGTTTCTCGTCCACCTTCATACCTTGGAAACCTTTGGACTTGACGAAGTGTTTCCGATCATCACTGGCTTTGGGTTGTTGGGCTTGATTGTCACGTCGTTCTGCTTCGTGAAAGCCAAACTCCCAGAAGAATTAGGACTTTGGTACTAGGTCGAATTGGGAAATTCGATCCATGTGGGAAACCGATGCCAGTTTTTAGGATGGAAATGCGATCGCCTAATATTCACTTCTCGCATCTATCCACATACTATGAACTTTAAATTGGCTCACCTCAAACTATTGCCGCTGCTGGCTGCCACGGTTTTGATCGCCCCTGCGATCGCTCAAACTAATCCACCGCCTGCACCGCCACCCAGGCAGCAGAATTGGCTCAACTTAACTCCAGAGCAGCAGGCAAAAATGCAGCAGATTCGGCAAGCCGAGCGAGAGCAAATGAACAGCATCCTCACCTCAGAACAAAGAGCTACCCTACAAACTGCCAGACAAAATCGCCAAAATCCGCGTCAGGTATTTGAATCCCTCAATCTCACCGACGAACAAAAAACCAGAATCGAACAAGTGCGTCGTCGCACCAGAGAACAAATCGATGCCATCCTGACTCCAGAGCAGCGTCAGCAGATGCAGCAACGCCGTCAATCTCGCCCACCAGGGAATCAATCCGCGCAGTAAAACCAGTATCGATTGCGTCTCTGCCCCCCAAACAAGATTTACCAGAATTATGAATCGCCTTTTTCGTAAATATCATCGCTGGCTGGCGATCGCTTTTGCCCTGCCATTACTCAACACCATCGTTACCGGCATCGGCTTCTCGATTGCTAAATCCCTGCATCAGCGTCAATTGGCAGGATTTCTCATCCACCTTCATACCTTGGAAACTTTCGGACTTGAGGAAGTTTTCCCCATTATTAATGGAATTGGGTTGTTGGGCTTGCTCGTTACGGGCTTGTATATGACCAGTCTGTTTCGCCAACGTCGCGTTCTTTCGTGAAATATTCGACTACCATGACTACCAGACTTGAACCGTTGCATCCAAATCCCTGGTATCAATCTCTGCAAAAACAGCTGCTCGCGCGTTGGTTGATCGCATTGCTGTTACTCGGAGGAATCTCAGGCGGCGGATTTACCCTGTACCGCGCTTTGTCTCGATCTCAAACCGCCCAAAGTCAAATCCTCACGGCTACCATCGAACAAAAAACCTTGCCGATTACCTTTTCTGCCAATGGCACGGTAAAACCAGAGCGCACGATTAATCTCAGTCCCAAAACATCTGGGGTACTCAAGGAACTGTTGGTGAAGGAGGGCGATCGCATCACAGCCGGACAAATCGTGGCGCGCATGGATAGCTCCAACCTCCAAGGACAACTGATTCAAGCACAAGCCCAACTCACTGCCGCCCAAGCCAATCTCAACAAACTCCTAGCAGGCAATCGTCCCCAAGAAATTGCCGAAGTACAGGCGCAATTAGCCGCAGCACAAGCGAACCTGAACAAACTCCTAGCAGGCAATCGTCCCCAAGAAATTGCCCAGGCACAAGCCCAACTATCAGCCGCCCAAGCCAATCTCAACAAACTCCTAGCAGGCAATCGTCCCCAAGAAATTG
>CAYXCW010000008.1:0-9390 GCA_964463555.1 uncultured bacterium | reverse complement strand
CTCGTCCCGAAGAGATTGCCCAAGCTCGCGCTCAAGTCGAACAATTTCAACAAGCACTCAAATTAGCCCAAGCCGGAACTCGTCCTGAAGAGATTGCCCAAGCACAAGCTCAAGTCGAATCGGCACGAGGCGCACTGCAAACAATTCAAACTCAAATTAACGACGCGACGATTAAGGCTCCCTTTGATGGCGTGGTCACCAAAAAATACGCCGATCCAGGTTCGTTTGTGACGCCAACAACTGCGGGAAGTAACTCTGAAGGAGCCGCCTCAAACTCGATTTTGACCTTGGCTGCAACCAATCAAGTCGTAGCCTATCTCGATGAAGCGAAAATTTCTCGCGTTCAAGTTGGTGGGCCAGTGAAGATTACCGCCGATGCTTTTAGCGATCGCACCTTTACCGGAACCGTCGCCCAAGTTGCGGCACAAGCAACCACAACCCAAAACGTCACCAGCTTTGAGGTGCGAGTTTCCCTCGAAAGCGCCGCCCAACAATTGCTCAAATCGGGTATGAGCGTCGAAGCTCAATTTCAAGTCGGACAACTCAACAATGCGATTCTGGCTCCTTCCGCCGCGATCGTTCGCCAACAAAACGGCTCTACAGGCGTTTATGTCATGGGTGACGATAATAAACCTGCCTTCAAACCGATTCAAATTGGCATTACCGTCGGCGATCGCACCCAAGTCAAATCTGGACTCTCCGGCACCGAACAAGTCTTGATCGGCTTTCCACCCGGAATGGAGCCAAAATCCGACGCCCGCAGTCCATTACCCGGTATGAATCGCAACTCATCCAGAAATAGTGGAAGTGGAAATAATGCTCCTCCCCCTCCCTGATTTTAAAATGGTGCTTTCATGCAAAAACTTTGTAGCTCCCCCCTGTACAAACTTAACTTCTTGTCAACCGTACAGAAATCAACCACTTGGTTACTGTTAAGTTTGCCATCTCAGCCCAAAATTTACCAACGCATTTGCAAGGGTTTCAAGCTTGCTGTTTTTTTCCACATACCTCTCCAACATTCTTATTTACCACCCTCTGAAACTATTGTCAATTCGTATGTCACTTTTCTAAGTGTCATGAAATATTGACAATGTAAAGCGCTCAAACGATCGGATGTTTAAATCAAAAATATTTTTAGCATATATAAAGCTTATAAGTAATTTTTGAGGTTATTATACCAGTAGTTGGGAATTAGAGCCTAAAAATTGATAAATCTTTTCAGTGTGGATATGAAAAAGTCAAGCGGAAAATTAACGCAGCAAGTTGCCTTTAGCGAAGTGGTGGGAATTGCCACAGAAGCATTGTGGAGTAATAAACTGCGTACAGGATTGACGATGTTAGGAGTAATTATTGGCATCGGCTCGGTAATTTCGATTACCTCAATCGGACAAGGAATTCAAAAAAGTGTGGAACAGCAAATCCAATCTTTGGGAACCGATGTGTTGCAAATTTCGCCGGGAGCAGCTCGCAGCGGCAACATCGTGGGAAGTGCTGGATCGATTAGTACATTAACCTGGGAAGATGCCAAAGCCATTGCTCAAGAAGCGCCTTCAGCTAAAGTTGTTTCCGCGACTTTACAGCGTCAGGCACAAGTAGTTTATGGCGGCACGAATGCGAATACAACGATTTACGGTACAGACTTAAACTATCCAGATGCGCGTAACGTTTATCCTCAAATCGGACGTTATTTCTCGCCAGAAGAACTGAAAGAATCGGCACAAGTTGCAGTGGTTGGAACCACAGTGCAACAGAAACTATTTGGCACTAATACGGGGTTGGGTGAAAAAATTCGCATCCAAGGCGAGCTTTACCAAATCATCGGGATTATGGAACCCAAAGGCAGTCAAGGGCCGATGGATCGGGATGATGCAATTTTTATTCCCCTGACCAGCATGTCATCGCGGATAGTGGGAAATAACGCCTTGACTGGAGTTGCAGTCAATACAATTTGGGTCAAAGGCGAAAATCAAACAGCTCTCAATGCCGTGCGGTTTCAAGTGACAAATTTATTGCGCTTGCGACATAACATCGACAAACCTGACAACGATGACTTCCGCGTCAGGAACCAAGCCGATTTAATCAACGCATTTTCTAATACAGTGGGATTCCTGACGATTATGGTGGTAGCGATCGCAGGCATTTCGCTGATAGTCGGCGGCATCGGCATTGCCAATATTATGTTGGTGTCAGTAGTCGAACGCACGCGGGAAATCGGGATTCGCAAAGCCTTGGGGGCGACCAAATCGGCGATTTTGACGCAATTTTTAGTTGAAGCGATCGCCATCTCCACAATTGGCGGCATCATTGGCGCAGGCAGCGGGATTGCGATCGCGTTTGGCGGTTCTTTGATTTTCAAATTTCCCTTTGTAGTTTCCGGGTTGTCAGTTGTGGTGGGATTTGGATTATCAACCGCAGTCGGACTCGTTGCCGGGGTAATTCCTGCCCGCAACGCCGCCAACCTCGACCCAATTGCAGCATTGAGGAGCGATTGATTGTGGCAACGATGATTAGGATCGAAGGCATTACCAAAACCTACCAACTGGGAGAGATTACGGTTCCGGTTCTCAAAGGAATTGATTTAGCGATTGAACAAGGCGAATACGTGGCGATTATGGGCGCATCTGGTTCGGGAAAATCCACGCTGATGAATATTATCGGCTGTCTCGATCGCGCTACGAGCGGACATTATCTATTTGAAGGCAACGACCTGACAACATTTAACGACGATGAACTGGCATACATCCGCAATCAAAGGATTGGATTCGTGTTTCAACAATTCAATTTACTACCCCGCGCCACTGCCTGGGAAAACGTAATGGTGCCGATGATTTATGCCAATGTGCCCAAGTCGGTGCGGCGAGAAAGAGCGAAAGAAGCGCTGATTAGAGTTGGTTTGGGCGAAAGGATGAATAACCGTCCGAGTCAATTATCTGGGGGACAACAACAACGAGTAGCGATCGCGCGTGCCTTGGTCAATCGTCCGGCGTTAGTCTTAGCCGACGAACCCACCGGCGCATTAGATACTCAAACCTCGCAAGATGTGATGAATCTGTTCGCCGAATTGAATCAACAAGGGATAGCGATCGTTTTGGTTACCCACGAACCCGATATCGCAGAGCAAACCAAACGCATCATTCGGGTTCAAGATGGTTACGTAGTGAATGCATCGGAACATTTGACATCGAATTTATCTTTTAATTGAACCGCCATAGACGCCAAGAGCGCCAAGAAGAAGAGCAGGAAGAGGACATCTCATCGAAGGGGATGCAATCGCGAAGCCAGCCGCAAGGCAATATGGCGACCAAAAAATAGGGCAATTTTTGGATGAACTATATCTATTAGCCGCAAATGCAATGAAAAAAGACCACCTAAAAACAATCTCCCTGGTAAAACGTCGAGATATGCTGCGTTTCATCGGGGGAACAATAGCCGTATCGCTGGTGGGATGCCTGCGGGGAAAGTCCGCATCAGGTGAACCGAATCCTTCTTGTATAGTAAGACCGCAACAAACAGAAGGCCCTTATTTCGTCGATGAGAAACTTAACCGCTCGGATATCCGGTCAGATCCATCGGACAATTCAATCAAACAGGGAGTACCCCTGCGTTTGGTAATTCAAGTGTCTCGTATCGCTAGTTCCTCTTGTGCGCCTTTGAGGGGTGCGATCGTCGATATTTGGCACTGCGATGCAATGGGCGTCTACTCGGATGCGATCGATCGGAGTTTCAATACTGTGGGGAAAAAGTTCCTGCGCGGCTATCAAGTGACTGATGCAAATGGAAGCGTCGAGTTCATTACCATCTATCCTGGTTGGTATCCAGGTAGAACCGTTCACATCCACTTCAAGATTCGCACCAATTCTGCCGCGCCACAAAGTTACGAATTCACATCGCAGCTTTACTTCGACGATGCCCTCACCGATCGAATCCACGCTCAATCCCCCTATGCCGCAAAAGGACAAAGCCGGATGAAGAATGACCAAGATGGTATTTTTCAAGACGGTGGCGATCAATTAATGCTCGATCTCGCCAAAGAAGCAAAAGGCTATGTGGGTAGATTCAACATCGGACTTCAGATCGCTTGATATTATGTCCGGTGGTATCGGTATCGTATAAAGCAGCAAAGGAAAGGTTGATCTAAATCGTCTGTAAAACCCGCCTTCTTCCTTCTTCCTTCTTCCTTCGTGTCCTTCGCGCCTATGCGCTGGCGCGCACGCTTCGCTAACGCGGTTCATTCAATTCAAATTCTTCCTGCGGGAAGCGAGTATCTGCTTTTTCAGCTGTTGCAAGCGTTGCCGCGATCGCTCTACGTTGGGAGACTCTCCCCCATAACGCCAGCGCACGTATGCTTGCGAAATTTCATCGATCGCATCCCCCGATTCTATGTCATGGTGCTGCCGCGAGCTGCTCGCGTATTCCAACGGCGTTTGAGCCGGATGTTTTCTATACCCTAAAGTTGCTAAAATGTCAAGCATTTGCCGATAAATACTTTCCATTGGCGGGAGTTTTTCTAACCCGCGTCGGTAGTGCCAGACGCGCCACCTATCCCAAGCGACCCAGAAGCAGAAACCGAGAGCGATCGCAATCGCCAAGCCGGTAAACAAACCGATCCAACCTTGAGCAAACAGGGCAACGAACCAAGCGATCGCGTTAATTAACCAAGCGATCGCCGCACCCAAGAAATTAGACACTGGCGTTGGCAACCAGCCAGCAACCCACTGCCAAAACTGTCTTAAGACGCTAAAAGTTTGGTCTTCTTCCACAGAAGGGGGATACAAAGGATGACCGGGAATTGGATCGAAAGTAAACCAACCGTATTTGGGAAAAAATACCTCAGTTAACAAATACGCATCGGTGTTGCGAACCACGTAAAATCCGGTAAATGGGTTAAATTCTCCCGCAGCAAAACCGCCTATCAGCCGCGCTGGAATGCCAATTGAGCGCAGCATAATCGTTAAAACGGTGGAAAAATGATCTCCATAGCCGCCGGTAATTTTTTCACCGGGAGGACTGTTTTTATAACCGAAGAGAAAAGCTTCCACTAAGTCTTCGCCTTCGGCTAAAAATGGCGGAGCTTTCTGAAGTTTGTAATTAGGATGTTGCTTCAGATATTGCGCCAGATACAGGGCTTTTTCGTAAGGCGAAGTCAGGGGTTTACTATCCTTCGCCACTTTATTTTGATTGGCGAGGATTTCTTCGGTGAGTTTCCGAACTTTTTCCTTAATTTTAGGAGGAACTTGCAAGTAGTATTGTTGGATAGTTTTGGGATACTTAGTAGGTGCTTTACTTAAGAGAGTGCGATCGCGGTAAGGAACGTTTGAAACAACAGAATAGGTTACCCCTGCTGGTAACCCAACCTGGGGCGGACTACGCAAACCGCCTTCAGTATCAACAGCTATCTGTTGCGTGGGAAAATAAACTTCTTCTGCCTGCGCCATTGCCGGAATTAAATTAGGCAAATCGGACACAATTGTATAGGACTGAATTACCTCTTTGGTACGACTAACGGTTGCCAGATTGGGTATATAAAATCGATAAGACCACCAGGGGCGGTCAAGCTTAAAAGTTGTCTCATTGCGAGAAACTTCCCAACCCTGTCCGGTGTAGCGATCGAAACCCAATACGCGCCAAAATCCCTCAGCTTGGGAACGTACCCGCATCACTACGGTTGGTTCGAGTTGTCCGCGCAGGTTCTGGTTAATTTTGGTATTGAACCCGTAGTAAAAAGTAGGGTCAAGCTCCCCTGGGCCATCTTCTATATTGCGTCCGCCGCTACCAGTTCCTCCCTGCTGGTTTTGATTGTTTCTGCCCCGATTACGGTAGCCTGGATTGATGACGCTGCTGCCATCAAATGGCCCAGTAAACTCGATGGGAGAACTAATGGGAAACGTGCGAATTTGATAACCAGGTAAGCGAGGGAGAAAAGCAAAAATTGTCAATCCCAAAGCGACGATGACGGTGAAATTAACGATTAAGAATTTAAAATTTAAAAGCGGAGAATCCTGGGTTTTTAACCTTTGATTTTTCAGTTTTAAAGGTTTGAGTCCCAAGCGGGAACGATAGTCTAATACCAAAATTGGGAGCGCGATCGCTAAAAACACCAGCAACAACGGCGCAAAAGCCATCGTCTGACTCACGGTAGCCGCCACCCCCAACAAAATCAACCCGATGGCGACGGAATAGCCCAAATCTTTACGACGGGGAAGGTCGAAGCTGTGCAGCACTTGTAAGTGAATTAACAATCCAGCTAAAACCAACCGCGTATCGTTAAATTCCTCCCGCAGACGCCAAAGGAAAAAAGCCAAAGCAGCTAACATCCCCAAGGCGATGCCAAACTTAGTGGGGATATTGCGATCGCGCCGCCGATACCAACTCCAAACCCCACCTACAATACTCAACGGCACCGCCCAAAGGCTGACACTTTCCCCCGTACCAAAGGTTTCCCCTGCTATATCGGTTGCCACGATGCCGACGATAACCAGCGCCTGCACCAATACCCGCAACCATACAGAGTTTTCGGTTTCTGGCTTTGGCCTCGCGGCTAATTGCTGCCGAATTTGGCGTAAAATCGGTATCCTGGTTGTCATTTGGGTAATGGGTAATTGCTAATTGCTAATTGCTAATTGCTAATTGGCTTTCTGCCATTACCCAATTTTAAAATGCTTATTTTGTGAGTGGGTAGTTGCTTGTTCCCGATTACGAGAAAAAATAGGTTGTTAGCCTCACCCTTTGAGGGCAACAGCAAAAATCAATTTTCCTCACTCCCAATCCCATAAGCCCTAGCAACTGTCCACTGTCCACTATCAACTGTCCACTATCAACTATCAACTATCAACTATCAACTATCAACTATCAACTGCCTAGCTGGTAGGACAAATGCCGAAAATCAGAGGATGTTCGTTCAGGTGGGGACAGAGAACCTCTAAAGGGTAAGTTTGGTTCAGTTCCAGATCGGATAATTCTACGCTGAGTTGACCCGCATCGGAACGAGAAGCGATCGCGCAAGCTTGACCCACCTGCAATTTCAAACTACCACCGCAGGGAAACTTCCCCTGCACGCGCAAACAAGCAAACAATCGCCTTTCAACTTGATATTCTGCCCGCAGCACCAAATCGCCGACAGCAGTCAACCATTCGGACTCGACGGTCGGTTGATCGGGCGACAAGGTTAAAGTGAGAGAACCGATAATCTGGCGCGCCGCGATTAATAACAATACCATCTGCTCGGTAGGAGTTGCGGCTTCGTAACTGCTGGGCAAGTTAGACTCAACACCAGATAAATCGTCTGGGCTGTCACAAGATCCAGATGCCAGCACGACAGAAGCAAACTGGTGCAACAGTTGGGATTGATCGGGAAATAATCTTTCCACCGCACGCACCAACTTGATCGGCGAGGCAATGGAAGATTGCACCACCGCCTGACAGCAATCTAGCAGTTGGGCGAAAATATCTGGCGGGATGGGGACTGGTAGGCGTAACCTTTGTAACTGAGTTGTCCAAAATTGGTTGGGAGACAAAGATGCAGGTTCGGCGTCTGATTCGCAGTCAGAAATTTCTGTTTCCCACGGGAATAGGGGTGGATTGTCTTGTAGTTCCTTCTGTAGCCGACGCTTTACCAACGCTTGAAAACGATCTTGCAAGGCAAAATTGTCCTTGCCGCTTTTAGGTTGAGGATAAACAGCTGATTCACCGGGACTAGCAACAGTAGCGTTCAAAATTTCTGACTCCAGTTCGTCGAACTCATCTATTTCCCATGCTTGTATTTCATCAATCTCGCCAGTAGATAAGGATTGAGAAACTCCCCCACTCAGGGTGGCGTCGGTGTTTGAACGTTTGCCGGATGATTGGGGAGCGTTATCCTTTTGTGATAGCCAGACGAGAAATCGTTCGGGGAAATCTTCTGTATCTCTATTCATGGTTCGATGCACCTGATCCGGATGGGGAAGAATTGCGAATCTCCCAGGCTGTTTCTAGCAGCTTAAACCACTGCTTGTGAACCTGGCTGACTTTCCAACCCAGGGATTTAGCGATCGCTTTATCGTCTAATCCCCTCTGTTTCATCTGTAGCAAACCTCTTTGCTCTTGACTCAATTGAGTCTGAAAACCTTGCCATTGCTGGGGTGTCAAGCCGAGATTGCGCTCTAAATCCGCTCCCAACCACTCGTGAACCAATTCCCACCCGTGCAACAGGGCGAATCGCATCAAATGATACTTAAACCGCTGTTGCAAGTAATCTCGCTGACGCGGGGTTAAATCCATAATCTGCTCAATTTCATCGGCAGAAAGGTTTTGCAAGCGGAGGATAAAATAATCGGCACAATCTCGTTGCTGGCGCTGCTCCAAGTATGCTATTAACTCCCGGATCACAGATTGCCGCAGCATCACATCTGCATTATCTGGATCTGTCGCTACCATCATCTCTCGCACCCGCGCCAGCAATCTCTCATCCCAGGCAGTTTCTGATTCTGACGACCGACTTTCTGCCGCTTGTTCCAAATCTACCGACATTTCCCTTGGGTGCTGTTGCACAAAGGTTTGCACCCGCAAAACAATTAGTTGCTGAGTTTTTTGACTCGATAAGTGAACCCGCCGCTTGGCATATCGTTCTGTAAAGGCTAAGTATTCAGCCAGTTCCAAGAGCGTGTGAGGACGATAATTCTCAATCGGTTGCGCTTCCTTGCGAAATACTTTCAGCGCTTCGAGATAAAATCCCTGAAGAAAATCTTCTATCAACGTCAACCGCGCTTGATAGCTCAATGCTACTCCCGTAGGGGTCATGTAGCGGTAAATAATAGCACTCAAAGTACTGTGTAATTCTACTCGTCCGGCAGCCGACCCTAGTCTGTAATAGTTAAGACACTGCTGGAGACGGTGGCGAGCCATGCGAATCGCCCAAGTTTCCACATCGCCGGATGCTTGGATATGCCTGCTTTCGTTGCAGACGCGGATAATTTCTGCTGTTAAACGGCAAGCGACATCCCGGCAGTTTTGTTTTGAAGCACGGGTTGATTGCTGGAGTTCGTTAAACAGCAGTTGGAAAATAGCTTCCACTCGCTGCTCATTTCTCTTAGGTTAACGATTATCGGGTTTAGCTCGATCAAGCTACCGATTTAGGCGCGAAGCATTTGGTACTGAATCTGTTTGCTGTCAATCATTTGTAGGGGCACGGCAGCCGAGGAACTTTGTGCTGGTGACAAAGTTTACTGACGTTCCCTACTATCAGCAAATGTTCCGCTTCTTATTTGTTCGCCCGTTGCCAGTTCGATCCGGATATTTAACCAAAAAAGAAAAGCAAAGAAGGGAGACAAGGGAGACAAGGGAGACAAGGGAGACAAGGAAGACAAGGGGGACAAGGGGGACAAGGGGGACAAGGGGGACAAGGGGGACAAGGGA
>CAYXCW010000007.1:0-105620 GCA_964463555.1 uncultured bacterium | reverse complement strand
AGCTCCCTCAGCTCCCTCAGCTCCCTCAGCTCCCTCAGCTCCCTCAGCTCCCTCATCTGTCTACGGCCCTGTCAGATCTTGGCGGTACGGGCGATCGCTCGGTATCGACCCCATAGGTTTAGTGTCTACTTGTTCGTTTAACTGCGTCTACTGCCAGCTGGGGGAAATCCAGCACCACACTACCACTCGTCAAGTTTTTATCCCAACCGAAAACTTAGTGCGGGATTTACAAGCGGTGAATCTAGCCGATGTGGATGTGGTCACCCTCAGCGGTAGTGGAGAACCTACCCAAGCGTTGAATTTAGCAGAAATTTTAACTGCGGCTAAGGAAATTACAGGATTACCGATAGTAGTCTTGACCAACAGTACCTTTCTCGGCGAGCTAGAAGTACGCAGCGCTTTAAAATTGGCAGATATCGTTGCAGCTAAACTCGATGCGGTGTCGCCAGATCAACTGCGGCGGGTTAACCGTCCGGCTGGCGCAATAGAATGGGTAGATATTATAGCAGGTATAAAGCAATTTCGTCAAGAGTATGAAGGTAATTTGGCGATTCAAACGATGATTTTATCTCGTTGGTCTGATGAGGCGCAAGGCGAGTATATCCGCTTGATGGAGGAGTTGAGGCCGTCAGAAATTCAGCTGAACGCGCCAACGCGAGGGCGATCGCTTACCCGCCAACTGGAAGCGCGAGGAAATGACCCTCAAATCCCTAGCGATTCCATGCAGGTTCTCAAACCAGTCAGTCTTGAGATTTTGCAAGCATTTGCGGCAAAAATTCACAACAGTACGGGTATTGCGGTGCGGCATAGAGATTTTAGATTTTAGATTTTAGATTTGCTCGTTCTTTCCCTACCTAATCCCTAGTACCTAACCCCTAGTTCTTAGAGATAAATCTGCAATCTGAAATCTCAAATCTAAAATTCCTACTTTCTGCTGGTGAGTAAATAAGCGATCATGTCTCCTTTACCTTTGATGGAAATAGAACCGCGCTCAACAAATTGATACTGTTCTTTTAACAACTCATAGGTAGCGGGACTAACCTGAATTGCTCCGGGAACGCCGGTTGTTTCCATCCGGCTGGCAATATTAACCGTATCGCCCCACAAGTCATAGCTAAACTTTCTAATCCCAATTACGCCAGCCACAACGGCACCCGTATTCATGCCAATTCTGACATTGAAACTTTTCCCCATTTTTTGATTAAATTCCTTAATTCCTGCCAGCATATCTAGCGCCATCTCAGCGGCAAGACAAGCATGATCTGGGTTGGGAAATGGCAATCCGGCTACTGCCATATAGGCATCGCCGATGGTTTTAATTTTCTCCAAACGGTGGCGTTCTGCCAAGCGGTCAAACTCGGAAAACACGACGTTGAGAATATTCACCAATTCCCCTGGTGATGTGGAAGCGGAAAATTCAGTAAAGCCAACCAAGTCGGCAAACAAAACGGTTACATCTTCAAAATGGTCTGCGATCGCACTGGGATCTTGTTTTAACCGATGCGCGACGGGTTCTGGTAGGATATTGAGCAATAATTGCTCGGTTTTTTCCTGCTGTTCGCGCAGGGCTTCTTGAGCTAATTTACGCGCCGTGATATCAGAAACCGTGCCTTCATAGTACAGCAACTTTCCGGTAGAATCGCGCACGGCACGAGCATTTTCGCTGATCCAAATCTTGCTGCCATCTTTACGACGTACCAGCGATTCAAAATCGTGTACGGCATTATCTTCTTCAATCGCCGCGATAAATTCCTGGCGTCGCTGGGAATCTATATAAACTTGTAAGGCGATATTGTGAATGCTAGAAACGAGTTCTTCGGGGGAGTCAAAACCGTATATTCTCGCTAAAGCAGCATTGGCACTAACGAAACGCCCTGCTGGGGTGGTTTGAAAAATCCCCTCAACTGCGTTATCGACAATGCTGTGATATCTTTCTTCTGAAAGACGCAACGCTTCTTCGGCTTGCTTGCGCTGAATCAGCGAACCTAATTGAGTAGCAACCGCATTAACCAGTTGTACCAAATGAGACTGTTCTGGGATACTTTCTTTTTTGAAGAAAACCAAAACCGCTAATACTTGATCGTTGGCGAGAATCGGAATGCCAAAACCAGCTTTCAATCCCACTTTAGCTGCCAGTTGGGGGCGCAGAAAAAATTGGTTTTGTTCGACGGAAACATCTTCGATCCATTCCGGTTCCTTGTTTGCCCAAACTCGTCCCGGTAGTCCGATTTGGGGAGCAAAGGTAAATTTTAAGCTTTTCTGCTTAAATTCTTCTAAATTGATGTCGCTGGCATACCAACCTTGGGCGTATTCTAAAACAGTGCCATCATCGGTGGGCACCCAAGCTTCGGCAAAATCCCAACCGATAGTTTCGCAGACTAAACCAATGGTGACTTTGAGCGCAGAGTGAAAATCGGTGGCGCGGCTAATGGCTTGGGTAGTGATGAGTAAGAGGCGAATTTCGACTTCGGCTTTTTCGCGATCGCGTATTTCTTGTTCCAGCTGTTTATTTTTGATTTTCAGTTCTTCGTTCAGCCTCGTCTGCGAGAGTTGATTTTCAATTCTCGCTAAAACTTCTGGCACTTGGAACGGTTTTGTGATATAATCCACTCCCCCAACTTCAAAAGCTTTAACTTTATCTAATGCTTCGTCTAGCGCACTAATAAAAATGATCGGAATTTTGCTAGTTTCCGGTAGAGATTTTAACTTTTGACACACCTCATACCCATTCATTTCAGGCATATTGATATCGAGCAAGATTAAGTCGGGTGGAGCCATCTGCGCCCCTTTTAAAGCAATTTTGCCGTTAATTGCCTTTCTGACTTGATACCCTTGCTGAGCTAGCATGGCGGATAGCAGTCGCAAGTTATTCGGCGTGTCATCTACGATCAGGATATCGCCTTTCAATCCGGCTACTTGCTCTTCATTGACCAAAATTTCTTCCATTTTTTCTATCCTTTCCATCTATGTTTCACCAACCTTGTTGCTATCGTTTCATTGTATAGAATGTACTGGAGACTCTGGTAGGGATATCTCAGGATGGCATTTTCTCTGAAAACCAATCAAGTCTTCAACTACGACGCAATTTCTGCCTTGGCTTTTGGCGGCATAAAGTGCTTTGTCAGCAATGGTAATTAAAGTATCGGGGCAAATTTCTGCATTCGGGATAATACTCGCAACTCCTAAACTTAAGGTGACATATTTACTCACTTCAGATTTAGCATGAACCAGCTTAATTCTTTGAACTTGCTTGCGGATTGTTTCAGCTACGTAGAAAGCTCCCTTTGCAGTTGTATTCGGCAGAATTACTGCAAATTCTTCTCCGCCGTAACGAGCAACTAAATCTGAATGACGCTTGACACTTTGACGAAGAGCTGCTGCTACATGCTGCAAGCAAAAGTCTCCGGCAAGGTGTCCGTATGTATCATTATAAAGTTTAAAAAAATCCACATCGCATAAAATTAAAGACATTGGTAATTTTTCTCGAAAAAGTCGCAGCCATTCAAAGTACAAGTATTCATCAAACCGCCGCCGATTGGCAATCCCAGTCAAGCCATCTAAGGTGGCGATTCTTTCTAAATCCTGATTGGCTTTTACTAAAGCTGCTTCGATTTTTTTACGTTGAATAAAAGAGCCTAATTGAGTAGCAACTCCTGTTACTAATTCAATGATTCTGGGGTCTGGTTTGAGCCGATCCTTTTTAAAAAAAACTAAAATTGCTAACACCTGGTCATTGATAATAATGGGAATGCTTAAAGCTGTTTTAATTCCTACTTCCATAGCCACTTCGCTGCGGATGAACCAGGCTTCTTGAGCCAAGGATAGATCTTCGATCCACTCTAATTGCTTGGACACCCAAACATGACCAGCTATGCCAATATTAGGAGATAATATTAAATTTTTACTTTTTTCGATAAATTTTTCTAATTTTTGTGCGTTCACATACCAACCGCGACTATATTCTAGGGTGGTGGTTTCGTGTTTGGGAATCCAAGCCTCTCCTAAATCCCAGCCAATTGTTTGACCTACTTGACGCAGAGTTATTTCTAATGCGTCGTGAAAATCGATCGATTCATTAATCAGTTTAGTAGTAGTTAATAAAAAGCGGATTTGTTCTTCGGCTCGTTGGCGTTCAAGTATCTCTAATTGCAGTCTGGTATTTTGTTCGCAGAGCTGTTTCTGCATGTGATGCAGAGTTAATTGGTTTTCCACCCTTGCCAATACTTCTTCAATTTGAAACGGTTTAGTGATATAATCTACACCCCCTACTTGAAACGCTTTTACTTTATCTATTGTTTCGCTATAAGCGCTCAAGAAAATAACTGGAATCTCGCGGGTTATTTCTAAGTATTTTAATGCTTGACAAACTTCATAGCCGTTCATTTCGGGCATATTAATATCGAGCAAGATTAAATCGGGTTTGAATATCTGTGCCCCTTGCAGCGCTAATTTTCCGTTGATTGCTTGCCGAACTTGATACCCTCGCGACGTCAGCATTTGAGTTAAGAGTCGCAAGTGTTCTGGTGCATCATCTACGATGAGAATATTGGCTTTTAATGGCGGTTTAGTTAGGTGACTCATCGCTGTAAATTTGAGTTAATTCGATGATTATATCCATACGAAAGTTATCTACTAAATCGGTTAAAGCTTTGGTAATATTTGACTGATTAGGGGGAATTTGAGCGAGCAAATCCATAATTTGTTGGTCGTCGATTTCCAAGGCGGCTTGGTGCAGCGCGACGATCCAGTTTCTGGGCATAAAACTCAAGTCTTCGCTAGTCAGAGGCTGAGACTGTACTGACAAACGACCGTTGGCAGCCAACGAGCGATTTTGTTGATATACATATAACACCCCTAAATGTTGAGCCATTTTTTCAAATAGAATTTCCTCTTGAAAGGGTTTGCAAATAAAGTCATCGCAGCCTGCGTTTAAGATCGCTAATCGCTGTTCTTCAAAGGCGCTGGCGGTGAGGGCGATGATTTTAGTATTTTTCCCATTGGGATGCTGCTTAATTCTCCCCGTTGCCGTATAGCCATCCATTATGGGCATTTCCATATCCATTAAGATTAGATCTGGTTGCCAACTTTGCCACAGTGCCAGTCCTTGTTGTCCATTTTCGGCTTCTAGCAGGTCAAATCCCAAGGGAGCGAGCAGTTCCAGGAGCAATTGGCGATTTGCTAACACATCTTCGACGACGAGGATGCGATATTTTGGCTGATTTGGTTCTAATCCAATCACGCGCCGCGCGTCAGCGAGGTTGCTTGATGGTGCTTCGGATACTACAGTGGCTTGGATATTAAATTTAAAGGTGCTGCCTTTTCTTAGTTGGCTGGTAACGCCGATCTCTCCTCCCATCAATTTGACAAATTGCTGACTAATGGGTAAGCCTAGTCCGGTACCTTCCATTGATTGGCGTCCGGTTTGGCTTTGGACGAAGGGTTTAAAAATGGTGGATATTTCTTCTAGTGCAATGCCAAGACCTGTGTCTTCTACTTCAAACCAAAGGGTGACGCGATTTGAGTGCAGAGGGGGATTTTGAGCGGCGCTTGCTTCTGCTGCCGAATTACCCTGGACATCTGCTATGTTCGCGCGCAATTTAACGCTGCCAGTTGAGGTGAATTTAATCGCATTTCCCAATAGATTAATTAAAACTTGACGCAGTTTGCTTTCGTCAGTTTTTACATACTGCGGGACTTGGGGAGCGCGTTCAAATTTTAGTTCTAAGCCTTTGGATTTGGCTTTGAGTTGGAACATGTCTTCAATGGCAGCAAGTAGGCGATACAAATCAAAACAAGTTTCATTGAGTGCTACTTGTCCGGCTTCTATTTTAGACATGGATAAAATGTCGTTGATTAAGTCCAGCAAATGCTCGCCGCTGCGATTGATAATTTCCAGATGTTGGCGTTCTGCTTGTTCTAGGGAGTCGCTGCGGGCGAGTAGCTGGCTGAAGCCCAGGATGGCGTTGAGAGGGGTTCTGAGTTCGTGGCTCATGCGAGCGAGGAATTGGCTTTTTGCTTTGTTGGCGGCGTCGGCGGCTTCTTTGGCGAGCTTTAATTGAGCGAGTAATTCGGCTTGCTGTAAGGCGACTCCCAATTGATTGCCTATTTGCACGACGATGTTGATTTCTGCGGCTGACCACAGGCGGGGGGCGGTATTTTGATAGGTGGCTAAGAGTCCCCAAAGTTTATTGCCGCAGAAAATCGGGACGGTGATGTAGGCTTTGACTTGAAATGTTTCTAACAGTTTGATGTAACAATTGCTGAATCCGGCTTGATAAATATCGGAAACGCAGAGGTATTTTTCTCCTTCGTTGTAGATGCCGCCAGAGGTGCGTTGTAGGTAGCTATCTTCTATTAAACTATCGGGACTTTCCCATAGTTTGACGATGCATTTGGGAGAATCTAACACAACTTCTGTATACTTGGGTGGTTTTGAGTCGGCTTGGATCAGGGGAACCCAGCCGGATGCGACGGACTCGGCGACGAAGTTGCCGCTCCAGTCGGGGTTGAAGCGATAGATAATGACGCGATCGCTTCCCACCACCTGCCTTAATTCTTCGGTGGTGGCGCGGAAAATGGTTTCGATATCCAAACTTTGCCGCATTCGTTCGATCGCTTTGGCGATCGCGCGTTCCCGTTCGGCACTTTCCCGCAATGCCTCTTGCGCTTGTTGACGTTCTGTGATATCGACTGCCATCGATGCGCCGCCGATGGCGTTGCCGCTTTCATCGATCAATGCCGTGTTATACCATTCGCAGATCGCAATTCTGCCATCTTTGGTGATGTTCTCGCTGATGCTGCAATTGGCACCGCGCAGATAAAGTAAATCATCTGCTATCAGGTTGATTTGCTGTTTGAGGTTGGGGGGGGTGAGTAAGTCGATCAAGTTCTTACCGATGGCTTCTGTCTGAGAGTAGCCAAAAATTTCAGCTGCTGCTGGATTCCAGGCGATAATTTCACCGTTGTTGTTCCATTCGATGGCGGCGATCGGGGTTTGCTGGACTAAAAAGGCAATTCTTTGTTGGGATTCTCTCAGCAGTGCTTCGTTGAATTTGCGATCGCTGACATCGATCATCACCCCATGCCAAATTATTCCTCCTTCGTCTTCAGGCAGGCGTTCGGGGCGAGAAGTGGCTTGCACCCACTTGATTTGACCTGATGGGGAATTCAGGCGTCCTTCCCAGGCAAAAGGCGCTAAGGTTTGGGCGCTATGAGCGAGGGTGTCCATCAAGTTTTGCATGTCATTTGGCTCGACTTGATCGAAGGCTAGCTGTGGATTGCCTAGTAGCTGTTGGGGTTCTAATTCGTAGATGTCTCGACAGCCGGAACTGGCATAAGCAAAACTATAAGAGCCATCTGGTTGTTGAACGAATTCATAAATCATTCCCGGGACGCTGGCGGTTAATTTTTGCAATCTGGCTTCACTTTGCCGTAAAGCTTCGTCGGCGGCTTTGCGATCGCTAGTATCAATTAGCACGCCATGCCACAGGATATCGCCGTTGTCGCAGAGTTCTGGTTTAGAAGCGCCTTGCAGCCATTTTTGCTTTCCGGATGGGGTAGTAATTCGCCCTTCCCAAAACCAAGATTCTAAGGTTTGGGCGCTGAGGGCGATTGATTCGTGGAGCTTTCGCAAGTCATCGGGATGGGCAAGTTGAAAGCCTAAATCCGGATTTTCCATTACCTGTTCTGGTTCTAATTCATTCAGATATCGGCAACCAGAACTAACATAGGCAAAACTATAAGATCCATCCGGATGGATCAGAAATTCATAAAGCATTCCGGGTACGTTGTCGGCTAATTTCTGCAACCGGGCTTCGCTTTGCTTTAAGGCAACTTCTGCTTGTTTGCGGGCGGTAATATCTCTAAGGGTAATCAAATAGGCGGGTTTATTGTCCCAGCTAATTCTTAAAGCCCGCATTTCAGCGACGATGATTTGAGAGCAAGGGCGAATAATTTCTATTTCGGTTAAGTCGTCGTTCGTTACTGGTAATCCTAAGCATGTATTCAAAACTTCTTCGTAGGATCTGCCGAACAAATTGAGGGCAGCGCCATTAACAAATAGGATGCGATCGCTGTCGTCTTGAACGATTAATCCTTCAGATATGGTGGTGACAATTTGCGATAACCGGGCTTCGCTTTGTTCGAGACAATTAATTAATGCAGTTTTAACTCGTTCGTCGCGTTTTTTGTCGCTGATATCCCTTCCTTCGGGAATCAGCAGCACCACGTTACCCGCGTCATCGAAGACAGGTTTTAAGGAAAAATCAATCGTGGCGATAGTCTTTCCCAAACCCCGGATATCGACTTCGTAGCGGACAAATTCACCGCTAGCAGCTAATGCGATCGCATCGCGCAGCTGTTGTTGAGTCGGGGTCAAGGAATTGGTAATAGGTAATGGGTAATTGGTAATTGGTAATTGGTCGTTTTCTTCAGCTCCCCCAGCTCCCTCAGCTCCCTCAGCTCCCTCAGCTTTTCTGGTCGTCTGCTCTTCTACGCCTACCGTCCACCAGCGAGCTTCCCAAAACGGGCGTCCGACAGCTTGGCTCGACTGAATGCCGCAAAAATCTAAAGCTGTTTGGTTGGCTTCTATGAGCGTGCCATCGGGGGTCAAGAGTCCGGTAAATTGAAAGGTATTGTTAAAGATGGCGCGGAATTTGCGCTCGCTTGCTTGTAGGGCTGACTGGATTTGTTTGCGATCGCTAATATCTTTATGAGTTCCCGTTACCCGCACTGGGTTGCCCATTTGATCCCGTTCGGTTACCCGGGCGCGCGATATAATCCACTTCCATTCGCCTTGCTTGCTTGCCATGCGAAATTCTACTTCATAGCAAAGACTGCGCCCTTGCAAGTGCGCCTCCAACGCAGCTAGTGCGGTTGGCAAATCTTCTGGGTGGATTAGTCTTTCCCAAGTTGAAAACCGATCTTCGATTTCCTCGACTGCATACCCCAGCATATTTTTCCACTCCGGGCTGTAATAAACAATTCCCGTGTTAATATGCCAATCCCACAATCCTAAACTACTAGCTTCGATGGCGAGTTGAAAGCGTTCTTCGCTTTGGCGTAAAGCTTCTTCTGCTTGTTTGCGCTCGGTAATATCCTGCCCAATCCCGATACAATTCCCATCCGATAGCTGAATATTCGCCCAGCTAGTATCGATCGTCTTCCCGTCGCGGGTTGTGGTTTTGAAGTCCTGCCATTTCCCAGTTGCTGCCGCCATGAAATCTACCACTCTGGCGCGGTATTCTGGGTCCCGGTAGCATTCTACTAATAAATTGCGGTTGGCTAACTCTGCCCAAGACCAACCAAGAACAAGTTCTAAATGCCGGTTGGTTAATAGCATTTTACCCGCGCGATCGTAAAGCGTCAGCATCACGGGAATGTTGTCAAAAATTGTTTGCAAAAGTTCTTTTTGCTGGCGCAGTTCGGCTTCGGCTTGCTTGCGTTGAGTAATATCCGTCGCCGCACCAAGCATTTGTTTTGCTTTCCCATCTGCGGTGCGGGCGAATAAGGTATCCCGGCTGAAAAGCCAACGGTACTCGCCATTTTTGTGCAGCATCCGGTATTCAAATTCAAAAATCACCCCATCTTTGCCCGTTTCAAATTCTTTGACATATTCCCCGAAGCGTGCCAAATCATCAGGGTGCATTAAGGTTGCCATTACAGCCGTTCCCATCTGCTTTAAGTCGTCCGGGGTGTAGCCAAGAGTTTCAACGATCTCGCGGTTAATATAGACATTTCGCCGTTCTATCAAGTCGTAAACGTACAAAATATTAGGATTGGTATCGGCTATTTTTTGGATAAAACGCTGGCTTTCTTGCAAGGCTTGTTCTATCTGCTTGCGCTCGGTAATATCGCTGAGGGAGCCAATAATCTCGAGCGGGTTTCCCTCATCATCGCGCACTAACTTAGTCGCATCGTAGAGCCAGCGATAAGTCGCGTCTTTGTGTAAAAAACGGTACTCGCCAGCATGATAACCCTGCGCTAATAGCTGGCGCATATCTGCCGAGACGCGCTCTCTATCTTCCGGGTGAATGTGGTTGATCCAGAAATTATCTGACTCTAACAATTCTCGCGGTTCGTAACCTAAAATCGCAGTGATGCTTTGGCTGACAAATGTAGCGCCGTAGTTCTCCATCGGCTTGCAGCTATAAATAACCGATGGGTTCGAGGAAAGTAAATATTCCAATCGTTCTCTAGCGATTAAAAGTTCTTGCTGAGCCAGCTTTTTCTGGGTAATATCGCAGAATGTCACCGCCAAGCCATCCCCTAATTTAACCGCGACCACGTGAAACCAAGTTATTGTTCCTTGAAAGTTATAGTGAACTTCTCGGTTGAGAATTTCTCCGGTTTCAGCCACCTTGACGAAGTTTTCAAATAGCCCGGTTTCCTCAGTCCACGGCATTTTTTCTAATAAGTATCTTTTAACTAACTTGTCAGCTGTTATTCCGGCTATTTGTTCTGCTGAAGGATTGACTAAAAGAAATCTAAAATCTACTATACTTCCTTGCTCATTTCTGATCGATGCCAAGGCAACAATCCCATCTTGGGAACTATCTAATACGCTCGCCAGTAAAGATTTTGATTGCGCCAGTGCTTCGGTTGTTTTCACCAACTCGCTGACATCGGTATGGGAGAAAATCATCCGCACAACCTGCCCGCTCCGATTTTTGAGATGAATGGCTCGGACGAGAATATGCACGGTTGAACCGTTTTTATGATAAAATCTCTGTGTCGTAGTAAATTTTTTGATTCGACCGGAATTATAATCTTCGATCAGAGCTAAGGCAGCAAGTTTATCTTCAGGAAAGATTAGGTTTTCCCAGGAGGAAAATCGATCGAAAATTTCATTTTCCTCGTAGCCAAGCATTTCTTTCCAGCGGGGAGAGAAGTACACTTCATTCGTTTGTAAATTCCATTCCCAAAACCCATCGTTCGAGGCGCACAAAACTAATTCCAAACTGTCTTTAGTTTCTTGCAATTCTGCTTGGGCGGCGGTGCGAATCAGAATTTCTTCTTGCAGGGCGCTATTTTTTAATTCTAGTTCCTTTTGCAGCAATTGAATTTCGAGTTGATTTTCAATTCTGGCTAAAACTTCTTCGACTTGAAAGGGTTTGGTAATATAATCAACGCCGCCGACTTTAAAGGCTTTAACTTTGTCGTTTGCTTCATCTAACACGCTCAAGAAAATGACTGGAATATCTCTGGTTTGCTCGTTGGCTTTGAGTCTTTTGCAAACTTCAAAGCCGGTCATTTCTGGCATAATAATATCGAGCAAAATCAAGTCCGGAGGGCAAGCTTGCGCTGCATTTAAAGCCAATTGTCCAGAGATAGCCCGCTGGACTTTATACCCGCGCTGAGTCAGGATATTAGACAAACACCGCAGGTTGCTGGGTTGATCGTCAACCACTAAAATTTTGAAGGTTTTAAGATCCGTTATCATGACTATAAGTGCGAGCTTGGATTTGACCCGAAATGCTGAGCTATTCTATGATTGAGAGAGTGAGTTTAATTATTATATCGAGGCGAAAATCTTCAAGTAACTCTCTTAAAGCCTTGGCTAGAGGTGCAGAAGATTCTGGGATTTGCTCGATCAGCTGAGCCACTAACTCTTCATCGACCTCGTTAGCAGCTTGATAGAGCTGTTTTATCCACGTTCGCGGCATTTGAGTTAGTTGCTGAAGCAAAAACCCGGTTGGTTTTTCACTAGCATAATAACGTTTGCGAGAATAAGCGAGGGTTGATTGAGGTAAATCTTCGTAAACATAGCGGACGCTTAGGTATTCAGCCATCTTTGCAAAAATTAACTGTTCCGGAAAAGGTTTCCGGACAAAATCATCGCAACCTGCTGCTAGGATTTCGCCTCGTCGTTCTTCAAAGGCACTGGCGGTGAGGGCAATAATGATGGTTTGGGTCATGGAAGAGGGAAAAAGTTTGCTTCCTTCTCCTCCTTCTCCTCCTTCTCCTCCTTTTCCTTCTCTGCTTTCTATCGCTCTAATTTCTTTAGCTGCGGCGATACCATCCATGACGGGCATTCGCGTATCGAGCCAAATCAGATGGGGTTGCCAATTTTGCCACAGTTCGACAGCTTGCTCGCCGTTTTCAGCTTCTTTGACTTCAAAACCAATCGGTTGGAGCAATTTAACCAGCAGCAGGCGGTTTTCTTTAGTATCGTCAGCAATCAGTATGCGGTAAGTTATTTGGTTTGGTTCTAAGCCAATTACTTGTTGCAGGGGTTCGGTGATAATTTCAGCCGGTTTTGCTGGCTTGGCTTGGATATTAAATTTAAAAACAGTTCCGTGACCGAGAATGCTGGTGACTATAATTTTTCCTGCCATCAGTTCCACATAACTGCGGGTAATAGTTAAACCAAGACCCGTACCTTCAACGGCTCTTTTCCCGGCTTCTGCTTGTACGAAGGCTTCAAATAACGTATCGATTTCTGCGGGGGCAATACCGGGGCCAGAGTCTTCTACTTCAAAGATTAATTGGTAATGGGTAATTGGTAATGCGTAATTGGTAATTGGTGATGCTTGACTAGCGGGTGGCTGGGTATCAAATTCTGCATGAATTCGCAAGGTGACGCTGCCAGAAGAGGTAAATTTAATGGCGTTTCCTAGCAGGTTGGTTAAACAAACGCGCAATTTTTTTTCATCGGTTTTGATGAATTGGGGAACGTCTGGGCTGACTAAAAAATTTAACAGCAAATTTTTTTGCTCGCATTTAATTTGGAACATTTCTTCCAAACTATCTAGTAGGCGATACAGGTCAAAGCTAGTTTCATAAAGACCGATGATGCCTGCTTCGATTTTGGAGAAATCCAAAACATCGTTAATTAAGTCGAGCAAATGTTCGCCGCTGCGGTTAATAATTCGCAGATTTTCTACCTGATCGGAACTGAGGTGGCGATCGCGCAGCAAAACTTGAGTAAATCCCAGGATAGCATTGAGCGGGGTTCTGAGTTCGTGGCTCATGTTGGCGACAAACTGACTTTTGGCTTTGGAAGCGGCGGCGGCGGCTTCTTCGGCTTTTTTACGCTCGACGATTTCTTGTTGCAGTTGTTGATTTTGGGATACCAGTTGTTTTTGCAACCGTTTGATTGTCAGTTGATGTTCAACCCTTGCTAAAACTTCTTCTACTTGAAACGGTTTTGTGATATAATCCACTCCGCCAATTTCAAAAGCTTTGACTTTATCCAAAACTTCATCTAAGGCGCTAATAAAAATGACTGGGATTTCTTTTGTTTGGGGTTCGGCTTTTAATTGCTCGCAGACTTCATAGCCGGTGAGGTCGGGCATCTTAATATCGAGTAAGATTAAATCGGGGGGAGCCGATTTTGCGGCTCTAATTGCCATTGAGCCTTTAATCACGCCTCGAACTTTATAGCCGCGATCGCTTAAAGTTGCCGATAGCACTTGCAGGTTTTCTGGGGTGTCATCAACGATTAATATATTGCCTTTGTTATCTTCGGTCATGGGAAACTGGTAATAGGTAATTGGTAATGGGTAATTGCGGTTTTATTGGCTTTGAAAAACATCAATTAAATCGATGATTTGATCGCAGCGAAAGTTATTGACTAAATCGGCGATCGCGTGTTTTAAAGGCGTGCGATCGCTCGGTATTTGCTCTAAAAGAGAGAAAATCAGCTCGTTATCAATCGAGCAAGCGGCGTCGTATAATTCCTGCACCCATTCAGGTGGCATTAATTGAAAAGATTCTGGTTGCAGAACGAAGGAATCAATATCTTCCCCTGCGGTATGCGAGGGTAATTCTCCGGGTGCGGGGGTAGGTGAAAGTTGCTGTTCATAAACGTAACGCACTCCCAAGTAATGAGCCATCTTATCCAAGATAACCTGCTGGCGAAATGGCTTGGCAACGAAGTCATCGCACCCGGCGGATAAAATGATCGATTTTTCTTCATCAAAGGCGCTGGCGGTGAGGGCAATAATTACCGTTGCCTGACCTTTTAAATGGGTTTTGATGCGTTTGGTGGCTTCGTAACCATCCATCACCGGCATTCGCATATCCATCAAGATTAAATGGGGTTCCCACATTGACCAAATATCGACAGCTTGCAGGCCATTTTCGGCTTCGCAAACCGAAAAACCGAGATCTGCGAGCATTTTCACCAAGAACAGGCGACTTTCCATCCGGTCATCTACAACCAGGATGCGATATTCGGGTTGGTTGGGTTCTAAACCGATGGCTCGCTTGGTTTCTTGAGCGGCGTTAATTTCCGATGCATCGGCGAGAGCAACTGCGAGATCAAATTTAAAAATAGTTCCTTCTCCCACCTTACTGTTGACAGTAATATCCCCGTGCATCAGTTGGATAAATTGTCGGCTAATGGGCAATCCCAGTCCGGTTCCTTCTTGACTTTTTCTACCCGTTTCAGTTTGAGCAAAAGGTTTAAATAAGTTATCCATTTCTTCCGGTGCAATGCCGGGACCTGTGTCTTCAATTTCAAAGCATAAACGGTAATCGGTAACTGGTGCTTCTTGTTCCTTTTCTGTAACTAAAGGCGGCTCGGTCAATTCTGCTTTTATCCGCAAGGTAACGCCGCCTTCGGTGGTAAATTTAAGCGCGTTGCCTAACAGGTTAAGTAGAACTTGACGCAATTTGCTTTCATCAGTTTTGACATAGCGCGGCAGGTTTGGTTCTCGATCGAAAATTAACTGCAAGCCTTTTTTTTGAGCTTGCAGTTGCAACATACTTTCGAGGGTTTCGATTAAGTGGTGCAGGTCAAAGGGATTGGTTTCGAGGCTGACGCGACCGACCTCGATTTTTGACATTTGTAGAATACTGTTAATTAAGCTGAGTAAATGCTCGCCGCTTTTAGTAATAATATTGATTTGTTCTTTTTGTTCGGTTTGCAGGGATGAGTCGCGGGAGAGCAATTGAGTAAATCCCAAGATCGCATTGAGTGGGGTTCTCAATTCGTGGCTCATGTTAGCGAGAAATTCGCTTTTGGCGCGGTTGGCTCTATCGGCGGCTTCTTTGGCTTGTTTGAGGGCGATTTCGGTTTGTTTGCGGGTGGTAATATCGGTGGCGGTGCCGGTGGTGCCGATGATTTTTCCTTCCACATCTTTGACAGCGATCGCATTGGTGAGAATATTAACTTCTCTGCCATCTTTGGTGATGATGGTACTTTCGGCTTGAAAAATTGATTCGCCTTCAATCAGGCGTTGATGCCATTGTTGAGACGCCGCAACGGTTGCGGGTGCGACAAAATCATAAAAATAACGCCCCAGCATTTCTGCGGGTTCGTAGCCGTAAATGTGTTTGGATGCTTGGTTGATAAAATTAATTCTGCCCGTGCGATCGCAAGCCCAAATTACATCCTGAGATGTTTCTACCAAGCTGCGATATTTATGTTCGCTTTCGGCGAGGTTGATTTCTGCCTGTTTGCGATAGTTAATATCTGATTGGGAACCCAATAGTCGTACTGGTTTTCCACTTTCATCCCACACAGCTTGCCCCCGATCTTGAATCCATTTGTAGCTGTTGTCTTTGCACCGCAGGCGATATTCGGCAGCATAAAAGGGGGTAATTCCGTCGAGATGTTGTTTGATGGCGGTGGTTACCCGCTCTAAATCTTCGGGATGGATGCGGCTTTTCCATTCATCTATCCTGGTGCCGATTTCGCTTTCTTCATACCCCAACATTTCTTTCCAGCGGGGAGATCTAAACACTTCACCTGCGCTCAGGTTGGCATCCCAAATCGCGTCGTTGTTGGCTTTTAATACTAACTGCCAGCGTTCTTCGCTTTTTCTTAATTCTTCGGTGGCTCGTTTCCATTCTGTAATATCCTGACTCACAGAGATTAAGCAGTTTTCTCCCCCAAGCTCTATCATTTCTGCCGATAGCAGCGCCATTCTGATTTGTCCGGATTTGGTGCGAAATTCAAATTCATAATTGCGAATAGCTCCTAGAGATGATAATCTCTCAAATAGCTGTTTGCGGTCAGATAAATTCACCCAAATATTCAATTCTAATATGGTGCGACCGATAATTTCTTCAGCCGCGTAGCCTGTCATCTCGCAAAAGGCATCGTTAACTTCCAGATGCCTACCATCGCTGAGTCGGGTAATTGTAATAGCGTGAGGTGTGGACTGAAAAGCTTTGGCAAATTTTTCTTGTTCTTGGCGCAGTTGGGCGGTGCGTCGATCGACTAACGCTTCTAGTTCTTCATTTAGCTGCTGAAGTTTGACATTCTTTTCTGCCAGTTCTTTTTCCAGTAAATAGCTATTGATCGCTTCTTTTACCGTTAATTTTAAGTCATCTGATTGCCAGGGTTTAGCGATGTAACGATATAACTTTGCATATTTAATTGCATTGCCAACTGCTTTAACATCTGCTTGCCCGGTCAGCATTACTTTAATAGTTTTTACCGAAATCTCATGCACTTGGCGTAACAATTCATCCCCTTTAATATCGGGCATGAGATAATCGGAAATTACTAAAGGAATTTCATAACCATCTTCTAGTAATTCGGCGAGCAAGTCTAAAGCATCTTCGCCGCCTTCTGCGGTTTCGATGGTATAATCTTCGCCTAAAGTTGCCTTCAGCTCGATTTTCAAGCTGTCTAGAATTGTTGGTTGGTCGTCAACGCAAATAATAACGGGTTTTTTCATAACTACTGATTTAAACCGGATTTGATTGTTTCAATTAGTTCTTTAACATCCCAAGGTTTAGACAAGCAATGGTGCAAATTAGCTGCTTTCTTCGCTCGTTCAATCGCTTCGCTATCTGCTTGCCCGGTGAGCATTACTTTGACAATTTTTGGATATTTTTCGTGAACTTTGATTAAAAATTCGTCTCCTTTCAGACCGGGCATTAACCAATCAGAGACGATGACGAGAATCGGTGTTTCCGCTTCAATTTCGTCAATAATTTCTAGAGCTTCATCAGCACTTTCTGCGATCTCATATAGGTAATTATCGCCAAATTCGTTTTTTAATTGAATCTTCAAACTATCCAAAACAACGACTTCATCATCAACGCATAAAATGGCTGGTTTTGGCATGGCGTTTCCCCGATTTACAAAGGTAAGAATACAGTAAATGTTGTTTTACTGGGAATGGTTTCGACTTTGATTTCACCTCCATGTTTCTCAACTATTTTCTTCACAATATCCAATCCTAAACCGCTGCCTTCTCCTGCGGGCTTGGTGGTAAAAAATGGGTCGAAAATTTTCGGCATAATTTCTGGGTCAATACCCGAACCGCTATCGCCGATGCTGACTTGGACTTGATTGTCTTGCTGTAAAATATCAATGGTTAAAGTTCCTTTATAGTTCATGGCTTGTAAAGCGTTCTGGATCAGGTTAGTCCAAACTTGATTTAATTCATCAGCATAGCATAAAATATAAGGTAAGTTACTGGGATAATTTCTCACAATTTCCACGCTTTGTTTGATTTGGTTAGAATACAAAATCAATATGGTTTCAATCCCTTCAGCAATGTTGGCTAGTACCTTTTCACCCGTAGGGCTGTCATGGGTGTAGGTTTTTAAGGCAAATACTACTTTAGCGGCTCGTTCTGCCGCGGTGACGATGGTTTCGGCGCTGGTGGTTAAACTGGAAATTTTATAGGCGGTTCTTAAAATATTTTTGCTGTCGGAGTCTTGAAGTAAAGGCAAAAAAGGTTCAATTTCACCGTAAACACCCAAATCGACTAAGGTATCGGCGATGGTGTCGGAATTAGCGATCGCGCAATTTTCCAGTTCCTGGCGCAAGGCTTTCTTAAATTGACGCCTTTGTTTGGTAGAAAATACAGTTGATTTTTGCCTTGCTGTCTTGAGGAGGGTAAAAAAATCTTTCCGGCGTGCTTGGGAAAGGTTTTGAAAAAATTCGGGTAACTTATCTAAATGATCGGTTAAAAAATCAACAATATTCTGGACAGAGGAGCGAATAGCACCCAGGGGAGTATTAATTTCGTGAGCCACTCCGGCGATTAGTTGTCCGAGTATTGCCATTTTTTCCGAGTGGATTAGTTCTTGTTGCGCCAGTTGTAGCTTTTGCAGGGTGCGGGCTAATTCTTGATTTTTGTGCCGCAGGGAGATTTCGGCTTGTTGGCGATCGCTTATTTCTTTGATTAATTTTTGGTTCGTCTGCTGTAGTTGCGCGGTGCGTTCTTCCACTCGTTGTTCTAAGATAGCGTTGAGGTGGCGCACTTCGGTTTCAGCAGCAGTGCGTTCTTGCAGCGCTTGCATTAGTTGTGCATTCGCTATCATCAATTCTTTTGTTCTCGCTTGTACTTGCGCTTCTAAATTCTCGTTAACCTGCCGCAGTTGCGCTTCTGCCCGTTGCATTTGTTCGTTCATTTGTTGCAAGGTTTGGGTTTTTTCAGCAATTGTTTGCTGCAAAAGTTCCACGGTAGCGTACATTTGGGCTGGATCTAAAGCTTGCAACAGGTTGGTTTGGGTGACGATCCCGGCTAAGTATCCCCCTCGATCGACGACTACCAACCGCCGGATGCGATGCTGTTGCATCTTTTGATGAGCTTCCCATAGAGTGGCATCGCTTGGCACTGACAGCAACGGGAAAGTCATCACGCTTTCTACCTTTGTTTGCGCCAGATCGATGTTTTCGGCGGCGAATTTAATGATATCTCTTTCGGTGAGAATACCTACTGGTATTTTTAGATAATCTTTGCCTTGAGTACAAATAACTACGCAGCTTTTGCGCTGCGTTGCCATTAATTGGGCAACATCGAAAGCTGAAGTTTCTGGAGTAGCCGTTGTTACTGTTGCCGTCATGATATCAGCAACGCGCCCCATTTGCAGCAAATCGGTAGGTTTGAGGACGGCGCGTAAACTTTCTCCCGTCAGCACGCCGAGCAATTGACCATCAGCGTCTGTAATTGGCAGGTGGCGAATTTGAGCCGAATGCAACAGCGTCAGCAAGTCAAAGATATTACTGGCGCGATCGCGCGGGCAAGTAATCAAATTCTGCGTCATCACTTCGGATAGTTGAAGTTCTCCCAGCGGTTTCTCGCTAACCGCCAATCGCACCACATCGCGTTCAGTAATAATACCGAGTAATTCTTCTTGTTGGGTAATTAAAGTATAGCTGGTGCCTTGTTGGTTCATGGTTGCGATCGCTTCGCTTAAAGGAGTTTCTGGCGGCATCATTAACGGATTCCGCTCCAGCGCTTGCTCAATTAAGGTTTGGTTATCGAAAAGATTGGGCGACATAAGTAGACAGCAACCATTTTTGAATATTTTAAACTTTAAAACATTGTTTTAGCTACCCTCAATGGAAATCGGTATTGAAACGATAAAAGTTGTTTGTCCTGGTTGGGATATTACCTCTATTTTTCCTGAGTGTCTTTCAATAATTTTTTGCACGATTCCCAATCCCAAACCGCTGCCAATCCCAGCCGGTTTTGTAGTATAAAATGGCTCGAATATTCTTGGCAAAACTTCAGGTGGAATACCTGATCCCGTATCTGTAAAGCTAACGCAGATACTTCCATCTTGTTGGCTTACGTCAATTGTTAAGGTTCCTTTGTTGCCCATTGCCTGCAAAGCATTTTGCAGCAAATTAGTCCAAACTTGATTGAGTTCGTCGGCATAACAGCGAATTAATGGCAACGAATCATCGTAATTTTTGACAACTTCTACTCCTTGTTTTAGTTGATGGTTAAAAATAATTAATACGGTTTCAATCCCCTCAGAAATATTAGCCATTTTTTTATCATCCGACTGTTCATAATGACCATAGCGTTTGAGTGCCCTGACTAATTTAACAGCGTTGTCGGTAGCCTTGATAATAGTACGAGAACTCTTAAACAAGCTGTAAATGTTATCAATCGCGTTCAAAATATCAGTGTTAATTGGGTTTTTTAATAACGGCAAAATCGGTGTAATATCGTCATAAACTCCAAGTTCTACAAGGTTAGGGGCGAGAATTTCTGCGGGAGCGATCGCTTCTGCTTCGAGTTGGCGAATTAAGGCTTTTTTAACTTGGCGCATTTCTTTGGTAGATAAAATCGCCTTGGGGGAACTTGCTCCTTGCAGCAAAGCCAAGAAATCTGGGTAAAGTTGGGGATCGAGTTGTTGCAACAAAAGGGGTAACTCTGCCATAATTTCACTTAAGCCATTAGCGAGATTATCTGCCGATGAGCGAATCGCACTCAGGGGATTATTAATTTCATGAGTTACTCCAGCAATCAACTGTCCCAATGCTGCCATTTTTTCCGTTTGAATCAGTTCGGTTTGAGTTGCTGTTAGCTGCGCCAATGCTTGTTGCAATTCGCAATTTTTTGCAGCCAGTTCCTCGTTGGCTATTTTGAGTTCCAGGGTTCTCGCTTGCACTTGCGCTTCCAAATTTTCATTCACCTCTCGCAGTTGCGCTTCTGCCTGCTGCATTTGCTGGTTCATTTGTTGCAACTGTTGCGTTTTTTCGGCGATCACATGCTCTAAAAGTTCGACGGTAGCATACATTTCCGCCGGTTCTAAAACTTGCAACAAACTACTTTGAGTCACGATTCCGGCTAAATATCCCGCCGGATCTACGACTACCAAACGCCGGATGTTGTACTGTTGCATCAACTGATGGGTGTGCCACAGGGTAAAATTAAGTTGGGTCGGGTGCAGCGGGCAACTCATCACGGTTGCGGCTGAAGTTTGCATGAGATCGAGTTGTTGGATTTTGAATTTAACGATATCCCGTTCAGTAATAATTCCTACAGGTAGTTTCAAAAACCCGGTTTCTTGCTCGCAAATGATGACGCAACTTTTGCGATGGGTTGCCATTAGTTGGGCAACTTGAAAAACTGAAGCATTAGGTGAGGCGGTGAGTACGTCAGTTGCCATGATTTCAGCAACCAAGCGAATTTTTAGCAAGTCGGAGGGTTGAAGAATTGCCCTCAAACTTTCTGGTGTAACCGCGCCTAGCAAGTTACCGTTTTCATCTGTAATAGGTAAGTGACGAATTTTCGCAGATCGCAGCAAAGCGAGTACCGAGAAGATATTGCCAGCTTCTGCAAGGGAAAGGGTAATCAAGTTACTGCTCATTACTTCTGAGATAGTTACCCCTTCTAAAGGCATCTCGTTAGCAGTGAGGCGCACGATATCTCGTTCGGTAAAAATGCCCAGTAATTGTTGCTCTTGCGCGATCAAGATATAGCTAGAGCGATTGGCATTCATCAGTGCGATCGCATCTACAACCAACCTGTGGGGAGCAATAGTTAAAGGTTCTCTCTCAAGTGCTTGCAACAGTAAAGCTTGGCGTTCGGAAAAACTCGACGACATGGCGTATCAGCAAAAACAGATCTCATATGCTAGTCAACCATAACAAGATTGCACGCAACTTGCTAGATACCCGACTGGTGGAAAAAGCCGGGTATCATATCCTTTCCGGTGGCATCGGAATTACTGCACATTAGGCCAATTAGCAATTAGCAATTAACAATTAACAATTAGCCATTAGCCATTAGCCATGTTTCTCCATCAACCAGAAATCGGAATCGATACGGTAAAAGTTGTTTCACCAGGCACTGATTCTACCTCAATCTTTCCTTGATGTTTATCAACAATTTTTCTCACAATATCCAATCCCAAACCGCTGCCTTCGCCTGGGGGTTTCGTAGTAAAAAATGGCTCGAATATCTGCGGCATAATTTCCGGCGGTATACCCGCACCGCTATCGGTAATGCTAACCTCTAGGCGATCGTTTTGCTTTTTCACACTAATGGTTAAAGTTCCTTTGTTACCCATTGCTTGTAAAGCATTGTGGATTAAATTTGTCCAAATTTGATTCAGTTCATCGGGATAGCAGAAGATTTCCGGTAAATTACTTTCGTAATTTCTAATCACTTCTACACCCTGTTTGAGTTGGTTGTAATAAAGCGTTAAAATAGTATCAATTCCATCCGTCAGTTTAGCTAGCTTCTTTTCTCCCGAAGCGTCCCAATGGCTATATCTTTTCAAGGCAAACACGACTTTTGCCGCTCGGTCTGTGGCTGTTTTGATAGTATTGGTACTTTTTTGTAAGCTCCCCAATTGATAAGCTTTATTTAAAATATTGCTGCTTTCTTTGTCTTGCAGCAGCGGCAAAAAAGGTTGAATATTGTCGTAAATACCCAGGTCAACCAAAGTATCAGCAACCGTATCGGGATTGGCAATATCAAAAGATTCCAGTTGCCGAGTTAAAGCTCTTTTGGATTGGCGTTTTTCTTTAGTAGATAAGGGAGTCGTTTGAGCGCTTGAGTTGTGCATTAACGCCAGAAAATATTGCTGTCGTTCTGGAGATAAATTTTGGAAAAACTCCGGTAACTGCAAAAGGTTTTCGCTCAAGAAATTAGCAATATTCTCCACCGATGAGCGAATCGCACCTAAAGGGGTATTAATTTCATGGGCAACTCCGGCAACCAGTTGTCCCAAAGCAGCCATTTTTTCTGATTGAATCAGTTCTTGTTGGGTGATTTTAAGTTCTTGCAGCGTTTGAACTAACTCGTCATTTTTGTTACGTAATGCTGTCTCGGCTTGCTTGCGTAGGCGCAGCTCTTGATAGACATCGCTGATATCGTGAGCCACCCAGATCGCCAAATCCGTAGAAATCGGTGCAATACAAGCTGTAAACCAAACTTGGCGTTCGTTAATCTGTAGGTAGTAATCTAAAGTAATCGTCTGCTGCGTTTCTAAAACCTCGCGCACTGGCTGCCACCAATATTCAGTATTTTCATCGGCAAAAAAGGGTTCGATTGTATAACTAATGATATCGATATCGGGGGGATACAAAGAACTCGTATTCGTCGGTACAACTTCTAGGTTGCCTTCCGCATCCAGGATCAGTACAATATCAGTCATGGCTTCAAACACGGCTCGCATTTTGCTTTCAGAAGCGTGCAGCTTTTGTTCTAGTAATGTGCGTTCAAGAATTTCTTGTTGCAATTTTTGGGTTCTGTCTTCGACTTTTACTTCCAGGGTTTGGGAATAGTTTTCTAACTCCTCGTAGAGTCGGGCATTTTGCAGAGAAATAGCTGCTTGAGAGCATAGTAATTGAGTGATGGATAAGCGATCGCGCGTAAATGCCCCTACAGTCAGATTGTTCTCTAGGTAAAGAATGCCGATCAGTTGACCTTGATTTTGGATCGTCGTACACAGAATTGATTTAGGTTGAGTGGCGATAATGTAGCTATCTTGAGTAAAAGCAATTTCCTGCGCCGCATTGTTTAAAACCACATTTTCTTTGGTTCGCGCTACATAGTTAATAATCGACATCGAGAGATCAGGACAGTTCCCTGATTCTGCATCTGACTCCCGATCCGATACAGGCATAGAGCGCGTCACAATTGCTTTATCAAGTGTTATCTGTCCGGCAATTTCAACCACCCATTGACCTGCGGTTTCCGTTAAAATAAAACCCTTTTCCGCTCCGGCATTTTCCATGATGATTTTAATCATTTTGGCTAACAAGTTATCCAGCACAATTTCACTGGAAATGGCGTGCGAAGCTTTCATTACTGCACCTAAATCGATGATTTCGCTCGAGGTACTGCTGGTTGAAATCATCGTGGTGATTGTATGGGAATTCGTGATGGCATCCACCCGGAAGCTAACGAGCAATTCGGGATAGCGTTCTGACAAATCCTGGACTTTGGCTTGAGATCCCCACAGGGTATAACAGTAGCGAGCATCGTTCATATAAACTGAGGCAATTTTCTCTTTACCCCAAGCTTGATAGAATTTGGCGGCGAGTTCGTTCGCGAGTGCTTCTTCATGAATGTACTCGTTTTGTTTGGCGATAGAAATGGCGCGATCGTAGTTTTCCATCGCCTCCACATTTTCTTTTAAAATTCGTTGCCGTTCGGCTTCAACTAGATAAAATTTATGCAAAAAATTCATCGGGGCGTGGTGCGCCCATTGTTGCATTTTTATTTGGTTTTCTGTCACTTGTTTCAGCAGAGCATCTTGCTGAGATTTATCGGCATCAACATACACCGCTAATCTGACCATAGAATCGTAGAAATAGTACACAGGCACGACGATATTCCCCGTCACTCCATCTAAATATAGTTTGGCTAGTTCGGCATTTTGTAACCCTTGACCATGCTCATTAAACAGATAGCAGAGGATGAGCTTATTTAAATAAAAATTGAAAATTGCGGTGCGATAATTGGATTTAATCAGCAAGGGTAGGGAATCTGATTCGTTGAAAGCCTCCCCAACTAACTGACAAGGATTTTCAGTTTTTACCAGCAAATTAAGCACAGCCTGATGAAAGATTTGAAGGCTCATCAAAGGAATGCCTTGCTTGAAGTTTTTTATCACCTGGCTGTAGGTTGCCATTTCAGCTTCTAATTCTGTCAATGGCTGCCCCATCCAATAAGCATACTGGCATTTTTCTTTAGCACTGTAGCTGGCAAAATCAAATTTTCCAGTTTCAATTCCGAGTAAGTAAGCTTCTAATAATAACGATGCAGCTTCCCTGATATGTTTTTTGACATATAAGATGAAAGTAGAAACGATGAATAACGTCTTAGCCTTAATCGTTTTATCGTTGAATTTTGTCGCTAAATTCAAAGCTAAATCGCCCAACTGAGAAGCCGATTCAATTTCTTGAAAAATGCCGTTTAAAATTTGCCCGTAACTGGCATAAGCAACCGCTGATTCAGGGGCATTACCACATTTAATAGATAAATTTACTTGTGCCAGGACAACCAACAAAAATAAGGGTTGGGAGGTAATATAAGTAGCCGGATTGATTTTTGCTAAAATACTCAAAGCTGCCCGCACAGAAATATCCGTCATTTTGGGCAAGTTAATTAAGTCATCGATGCCAGTTTTAGGAACAAGCGCGGCGGTTTCCGCCAGAAATTGCTGCACATCTCTATCGGTGGGCAACTCTGGAAAGCTTACCCCTAACTGTTCAGAGACTTGCAACCCAATTTTGATGGCTTCCAAAAGTTGGTTTTGCGTTTTATAAGCTTGAATTTTAATTTCATAAACCTTGACTTTGTCGAGCAGGGTTTTAGCTTGTTGCAGCACGGTTTCAGCTAATGAATTCATTTGCTGAAAATCGCCGCTGAGGTAAGTAGCTTCTACTGCTTCTAGATAAATCTCTAAGGTTAAATTGTACTGGGTATCCCAAGCATTTGATGCTAGTAAAGATCTCGCTAAAGTGAGATAAGCGATCGCTGCCATATAAGCAGTAGCTGATTTGGCTTTCTTCCCGGCAATTAAATTTAGTTTTGCCAGTTCATCCAGCTCTTTTCTACAATCAGTTTCCGTTAGCAGATCTAATACTCCACCATTGAGATGATCGACAATCTTAAATATCTCGTCGGCTAACTGTTCTGGCTGAGTCTTTTGCCACAACAGGCGACCAATTTTTAAATGAACCGCTTGCTTTTCGTCGCTCTCGATCAGATCGTAAGCTGCTTGTTGCACCCGGTCGTGGGAAAATGCATATTCTAGAATTAATAGGTCAGAATTTAACTCAGATATAGGCAGAATTAATCCTGCCTGAATTGCTACTTTTAAATCCTCAAAAACTACCTGGTCAGATTGTTGGCAAACAACCGCCAGAGTGTGTAAATCAAACTCAGCACCGATACAAGCCGCCAACTGTAAAACTCGTTGAGTTGATGGGGGAAGTTGCTTCAATTTTTCGATGGTTAACTCGACCACATTGTCGGTAATACCCATCGCTTCAATCCGATCTAGATCCCATCGCCAGCTTAAGCTATCCCAATCAAAAAATATTAAGTTATTTTCATAAAGAGTTTTGAGAAATTCCTTGACAAAAAACGGATTGCCTCCGGTTTTTTGCTGCACCAATTCTGCTAATGGTTTGACTGAGGAGAGATCCCGGCGTAACGTGTCGGCAATTAGTTTAGCGATCGCATCTATTTCTAAGGCTGCTAAACAAATTTTACTAACTCTTACTCCGACTTTCTCGATCTGTTCAACCGTCTTGATTAACGGATGATGCGGGTTAACTTCCCGCTCTCGATATGACCCAATCAACAATAAATTTTGTGGACGAGCAAAGGCTGATGCTCCACCGACTTCACCTGTCATTATCAATCGAATTAATTTGAGGGAAGCGGGATCTGCCCATTGCAAATCGTCTAGAAAGATCGCTAAAAAATGTTCTTGGGTATCAAACAACCGGATAAAGTTTTGGAAGATTAAATAAAACCGATTTTGCGACTCGATTGAGTCTAACTTGGATAGGGTTGGCTGCTTGCCAATAATCAATTCTAATTCGGGAATCACATCGGCGATCGCTTGAGCGTTGTTACCCATCACCGCTAGAATCTTTTCGCGCCATTGCTCAAGCTCAGCTTCGCTTTCACTTAGCAACTGTCGCACCAATTCCTGAAAAGCACTGACGATGGCTTTGTAAGGAATATTCCGCTGTAATTGGTCGAATTTTCCACTAATAAAATAACCGCCCCCTTTGGTAACAGATTTACAAATCTCTTGCACCACTGCTGATTTACCAACTCCAGCAGAACCCGCCACTAGCACCAGTTCCGTCGTAACTGGGGACGAGGAAGATGGGGAAGATGGGGAAGAAATTACTTCTACTTCCTTGTCTCTCTTATCTCCCTTGCGGTGGACAGATACTCGCTCAAATGCTGCCAGTAACGTCTCAATTTCTGCCTTTCTACCGTAGAGTTTTTGGCTGATTTGAAACTTATCAGAAATGTCGTGTTCCCCAGGGACAATATATTCGATCTTGCCGCTCGATTCTAACTGCATCAAAGCCAGCACCAAATCAGCTTTAACACCCCAGGCACTTTGGTATCGATCTTCGGCATTTTTCGCTAATAATTTTAAGACTATACCCGCAAGAGCTGGAGAAATTTCTGGATTAATTTGATGGGGAGGTACAGGCTGTTTTGCGATGTGACAATGTACCAACTCCATTGGATCTAGCGTTTCAAACGGCAAAGCGTTGCACAGCATTTCGTAAAAAGTGACGCCCAGAGAGTAAAAATCCGTGCGATAATCGATCGAGCGGTTCATTCTCCCCGTCTGCTCTGGCGATATATAGGCGAGAGTACCTTCTAAAACCGTAGGATTTTTGAGCGGAGTCTGAGAGCCAGCGATCGCAGTTGCAATGCCAAAATCAATGATTTTGATTTGTTTGGTTTCCGGATTATAAACAATATTCGACGGGTTGATATCTTTGTGGATAATATTAGCCGCGTGGATCTGTTCTAAACACTCGGCAATCTCAATCGCAATGTTGAGAAATTCCCACAGGTTAAGCTGGCGATTCGCTAAGCGATCCGCCAAAGCGGAATCGCGCATCCAGGTTTTCAAGGAGACGCCGCCGAAATCTTCTAAAATTAGCGCCAAAGTTCTCTGATATGTTTCTAAACCATAAGCTTTAATTACACCATTTAACTTCAAATTCCGGATGATTTCATATTCCTGCTTATAGCGAGCCAATTCCGCCACCGTGGGAAAGTCTTGCTTCAGAAGCTTGACAATTACCGCTCGTTCATCTGACTCGCGGATGCCTCGATAAACTTGCGAGTTGGCACTTTCGTAAATTTGGGAGAGAACCCGATAGCCAGGAATTTCAATCATAGGAGGTTAAGCGATAGAAGTTTTATTATCAACTATTGATATCAAGTCGCATTATATCTTTATCGTAGAGTTTAAAGCCTGGTACGGACGGGTTTTACTAATAATTTTTGCTAGCAACAGATAAACTAAATAAACCGACCCCGACCGATGCAATCATTAAGCAAAACTCACATCTTGCACCTTGAGGCGGAGCCTCAGTATTCTCGTTCCCAGGTTGAACCTGGGAACGAGATCCGGGAGGTTCTACCTCCCGTGGTGCAAGATGTGAGAAAAGGGACATGATATCATTTGTAGCAATTAAAACTGAAAATGGGTTGGCGAATGGAAGCAGCTTACCAGCGCCCAGAACTTAGATTTCCGAGTCGCTGGCGCTTAACCCATCCTCCCAAAACCGCTCGCTCCTTGGTAAATCATCCTCAAAAATAGCCCTGCGCTGCTTCAAAATCTGCTTTGTTTCCTCAGAAATGCCTAAATTACGATGAAATCTAGCATACTCCACTCTGGCACGGCTCAAATCGGTTTCGCTCAAATCTGCATTGCTCAAATCAACGCGCCCCATGTCTACACCGTTCAAGTTGGCGTTGCGAAAGTTAGCGCTCATCAAGGTAGCATGGCGCAAGTTGGCATGGCTCAAGTCGGCATGGCTCAAGTTTGCCCCGCTTAAGTCAGCATTGCTCAAGTCGGCATGGCTCAAGTTTGCCCCGCTTAAGTCGGCACCGCTCAAGTCTGCATGGCGTAAGTGAGTTAAATTGAGACAAGCCTCGCTTAAGTTAGCACCGTTCAAATTAGCCGCACCCAGGTTAGCACCCTTAAGATTGGCGCGGCGCAAGTCAGCCATCCGCAATTTCACCACGATCAAGTTAGTATTGCTCAAGTTGGCATCGTTGAGGTTAGTCCGGCGCAAATCGGCACCGCGCAGGCTGGCACCGCTGAGGTTAGCATTGTTTAAATCCGCTGCGATCAATTCTGCACTGTTGAGCGTGGCTTTGCTTATATCTGCATTGCTGAGCTTGGCATTGCTTAAATCGGCATGGGTGAGGTTGGCGCCGCTGAGGTTCGCACCGCTGAGGTTAACACCGCTCAAGTCAGCGCCGTGTAAGTCGGTGCCGCTGAGGTTCGCACCCTTGAGGTTTAAATCGCATTTAAGTTGCGAAAACACTCGATAAGTATCCAAATCGTCACTCGCTGACTCGCGGTTTGATTCATTTTTGATATTAACTAAATTATATTCTACGTCTTCGGTATAAACTGTAAAAACCAGATTTAACACTTCTAAAAAATGAATGACGCCCCAGCAATCTTCTTCGGGCAATTTTTCATAATATTGAATTAAATTAGCTATTCGCGCTTCTAAATTAGCGCGAACATTTTTGCAAAAAAGCACTATTTTGAGCAGAATAATTGCTAAAGTCAGCGTCTCGTTTTGGGATATGAGTAAAATAAACAATAACGAAGGTTCTTGCTGATTTTCTGTAGTTAAGCATTCAATCACCTGGTTACAAGTTCTCAGGGTTAGTTCGTTGGTGATGGTGTCTTCTTCCCGCTCTTGATAGAGACGGTCTAGTTTTTTATTTAACTCAGCTTTTAAAGTTTTGATAAATTCTTTATTATTTATATAAAGTGAATAAAAAATATATTTTTCTAAATTTTTTTTAAACGATTTGTAACTAACATTCTGATTTTGGTTGGTGAAAATATTTGCCAAATTAGAATAGCTGAACAAACCGCGTTTGGCGACAATTCTTTTGATCAGACGTAAGGCTTCATCTCCCAACCGAGTCGGGTTTTTCAGTTCGCTATCCTTGACATTAGAAGACTGAGAGTGAGCCGTGTACATTGCCAAATCGTGCTTAAACTTTTCTTTTAAATGCTTGGATAATTCCTTAGCCGCTTCCCGCTGTTCGATGGGATTTTTCAAATCTACATATTGTGCCGCCAATAAATAAGAAGTATAGCGATGACTCCAGTATCCTTTTTGACGATTTTCAAACGCCGAAGCAAATAATTTTAGTTCTTCGTAATCTTTACTATCAATAAAATTTTGAATCCAGCTATTAAGATGGGTGAGAGGGAGAGATGTTGTAATCATCTCGGTAGGTTTGATTTCGGGAAATAGGCGTATTAACTTTTGAATTGTATGGTACTGTCTAGCCGCCCACCAGTTATTAATTAAAATATAACAAGTTCTTTTAATCGTGTTTCTAAATTCTTGCTCTTCATCAAAAAAAATTATTTCGTAAAGCGAGTGAAGCACTGAGGAAGAGACTGCTTTAATTGGCTCCAAAAATAAATGTTTAAATTCTAATAAAACCGTTTCTGGTTCCCAGCTATGAACAATTTCCAAGAAAAAGCTATAAATTTTTTCTTGAGCCAATTGAAGATTTTGCCTTGACTTGTTTAGCTTGTTACTTGGAGCCGTTATATTAGGATCTTGGAAAGCATCCATAGTGGTTTTATTTACAGGTCACTTAGCTCTTTTCTCGAGGCGTGACCGCAGAAAAGCTGATGCAGCCTGGGTCAATCTACCTAAATCTTAGCTTGGGTAATTTTAATCACACATGAATTTTTACAAAAACCTTGCCTTCCTTCTTTAGTTGGGGGTGAAGCTCTAACTTGGATACTCCTCCGCCAGTAAAAAAGGCGAGCAACGGCTTTTGATTATCTGCTTAGAACTGATGAGCGAGTATCTGGCAGACAACCGATCTATTTTATCTTTGCGCCTTGGAAAGTGGAGTCCTCTATTGGTTGGTAGAGATGTTACTATACAGCGGTTTTCAACTGGGTGCAATACAACATTGTCAACACGCGGGATTGAAAAAACTTTCCCCGAGTCCCTGCGCCCGATTGATGCGAAGGAAAATGGCTTTAAGTGCATCGCACGGGGGTGGTAAACTGCTATCAGCACACTTCGTGTTGCCGCTGCCCCAGGGCTAAATTTTCTCTACCTGCTCGATTAAACTTTGAGCCATCTCAATGGCGACGACGATCAGATCTTGCTCTTGCCGTCCTCTGCCTTTCTCGTCGCTGACGCTAGCATAAATGTGAGGATTGGCAAGCATTCCAGCTAAAATTTGGCTCGCAATTTGTTTGAGTTCGCTTTTTGGTGCGTCCATTCCTACAGCCTCCCTGAAACCGATTTCCAACAAAGTTTTAGCAATACGTGCTAACGCACAGGCTGACGCAATCTGCCTCTGTTGACACTCCTCGACCTAAAGGTACGAGGATTCTTGCTTCACAGGGATTCCAATGAATTTACCCTCAGCAAGCATCTTGACCGTATGCCCTACGGCTGCAAGTCCCCTAATGGCGACTACTTGAGCGGCTGCGACATCTCTGTCTGTTGTATAACCGCAATTTGAGCAAGCGTGAGTACGTTGTGATAGTTCCTTCTTGCCTGTCTCAACGGAGCAACTTGGGCAAATTTGGCTAGTCTTACGACTGTCTACTTTTTGGAAATAGACACCACGTTTGACACAAGTTTGCTCAAGAATGCTGAAGAACTGACCAAAGCCAGCATCTAGACAGTGTTTACCTAGCATCCCCCTAGATAACCCAACCAGATTGAGATCTTCAACAAACACCATTCCCGCATCATCACAGATTTGATGAGATAGCTTTCTGTGCCAATCTTTACGACAATTGGCGACGTACTCATGCAACGAAGCAACTTTCTTCTGGGCTTTTTTCCAATTGTTCGAGCCTAATCGTTTTCTTTTAACTCGCTGTTGCAGCGATTTCAGCTTGCGTTCGGCGTCTACAAAAAACCTCGGACGCTTGACCTTCATACCATTGGAAGTTGCAACAAAACTTGTTAATCCTACATCAATTCCTACTGCTTTCCCGCAGGGCATCGGCTGTGGTGGGTTGACATCCCATTGAATGGTTAGCATTACATACCAACCAGAAGCACGCTTTACTACACGGGCTTGTTTTATTACTCCGCCGTCAGGAATTGAACGCGACTGGCGAATTTTAACTACACCAATCACCGGCAATTTTACACACCCGTTGTTCAGCGGGTTTGTGCCCAATTGAGGAAAAGAGAAAGAACGCATCCGCCCAGGTTTTTTAAATCTAGGGAAACCATGATTTAGTTCCCACATGCTGACAAATGCTTTTTCAAGTCGTCTTAGTGTCTGCTGCAAAGATTGAGCGTTAACGCGCTGTAAGTACTCATTCTCCTTACGCGCAGCAGTTAGAGACTTGCATTGACTGGCAAAAGTTGGGCGGGGAGCGTCAGCAGGAATGATGTATTCGTGCTTGAGAGAACAAGCGTTAACCTGGCAACTACGAGACTTATACCAGTCTTTGCGTTCAGCCAAAGCATGGTTGTAAACCCGTCTATGGGTTTCTAGCCATTCGGAGAACATTGCTATTTGGTTTTGTGTTGGCCTTAGCTTGAATTCGTAAGTCAGATTAAACAGTTGCATCACCCCCTGACTGTGATTTTATCATATCCTAAAAATCGCACAATCGGTTTATAGAATAAAGTCGTCCTAGAAGGACGAGGCTCTGACCCCAAGATTTTTGGTAGGCTGCGCTAACGCTACAGCATACTACCATTGCAGAAGGGGCGGTTAGACCTGCCCCTCCTGTTGTTAGCATTCTTCAAAAAATATTGCAACTGTCTGGGGCTGTAAAAGTGATTGATACAATCGGGCTAGCCGTTTTGGATCGGTGTTGCGGATTTGCTACGTTGTCGATGCTTGTTTCCCAGAGCTTGCAATGGAGCAGTTGAACCAAGAGCCTGTCTTTTAAGATGTCACCTATTTCTGAGCTTGTTGATTTACTTATTTTAGATCGGATCGTCGATCGCTCTCCTTTGACCGTGGCGCCAGATACCCCTGTAATTGATGCGATCGCTTTAATCGATCAAACCAGCAGCGGCAGTTGTGCTACCCCTGGATCTTGTCTCGAACATTCCTCCTGCATCCTGGTGGTAGAAGCGGGGCGTTGTCTGGGAATATTTACACAGCAAGATGTAGTCAAAATCACCAATCAAAATTTAGAACTATCGAGGGTCAAAATTCAGGAAGTGATGGTGCAGCCCGTTATTACCTTGACCCTGACAAAATCAGAGACAATTTTGACAGCTTTAGCGCTGTTACGGCGGCATCGAATTCACCATCTACCCGTTGTAGACGAACAAGAGCAATTGATCGGGTTGGTGACTCAAGCCAATTTGTTGCAAGTATTTAACTCAAAAGAAACTGCCGAGAGCGATATGAGCCAGTGCCAAGGTGTAGAGTCAGCGCTGATCGCTACTCTAGAATCTTTAAGCTTTCAAAACTTTGCCTTAGCTCAAGCAGCGATCGCGGCGATTACCGACCACAATGGTATTATTACTGATGTCAACGATAAATTTTGTCAAATTTCCCAATATTCTCGCGAAGAACTGTTAGGAAAAACCCATCGCTTAATTAATTCCGGTTATCATCCGCCGGAATTTTTCGGGGAACTTTGGTCAACCATTGCTAGCGGTCAGGTATGGCAGGGAGAAATTAAAAATCGCGCCAAAGATGGCAGCTATTATTGGGTTGATACGACGATTGTTCCCTTTCTGGATCGGGAGGGAAAACCGATGCAATATTTGGCAATTAGGTTTGATATTACCCAACACAAACAGCTACAAGAAGCGCTGAGGGAAAGCGAAGAACGCTTTCGCCAAGCATTTGAACATGCAGCGATTGGTATGGCGTTAGTATCTTTGGAGGGGCGCTGGTTGCAAGTGAATGCTTCGTTGTGCGAAATGTTGGGCTATGCAGAAGCAGAATTATTGGAGACAACCTTTCAATCTCTTACTCATCCCGAAGACTTAGATACGAGTCTAGATCGACGGCGGCAATTGCTAGCAGGTGAGATTCGCTCTTATCAGTTGGAAAAGCGTTACCTGCACAAACAAGGAAAAGTGGTGTGGGTACAGTTGAGCGTGGGGTTAGTGCGCGCTAGTTTGGGAGAGCCATTGTATTTTGTGGTGCAGATTCAGGATATCAGCGATCGCAAGCAAGCCGAACAAGAACGGCTGCAACTTTTGCAGCAAGAACAAGCAGCAAAAAACCAAATCGCCAACATCCTAGAAAGTATCACCGATGCCTTTTTAACCCTGGATAGCGAGTGGCGATTAACCTACGTCAATCGGCAAGCAGGACTGCTCTTGCAGAAGCACCCCAACGAGTTAATCGGGCAGAATATTTGGCAAGTATTTCCAGATGCCGTCAAGACGAAATTTTACCAGGAATATCATCGAGCAATTTCGCAACAAGTGAGCGTGGAATTTGAGGAATATTATCCACCCCTTGGGATTTGGTTTGCCGTCCACGCCTATCCCTCAAAAGATGGTTTGTCGGTTTATTTTCAAAATATTACCAAGCGCAAGCATACTGAGGAAGCGTTGCGAGAAAGCGAAGAACGCTGGCTGCTAGCTTTACGGGGTAATAACGATGGCATTTGGGACTGGAATGTCCGCACAAATGAAGTATTCTTTTCACCGCGATGGAAAGAAATGCTGGGTTATGAAGACCACGAAATCAGCAATCATTTGGATGAATGGGCAAAGCGAGTGCATCCCGACGATTTGGATTGGGTAACCCAAGAGATTAAAGACCATTTCGCCAAGAAAACGCCGTTTTACGTCAGCGAACATCGCATCCAGTGCCAAGATGGGACGTATAAATGGATACTGGATCGGGGACAAGCGCTGTGGGACGAACAAGGCAAGGTGGTGCGGATGGCGGGTTCGCATACTGATGTTACCGAGCGCAGGCGAGCCGAAGAAGCACTGAAGGAAAGCGAAGAACGGTTGCGGGTGGCGCTAGAAGCTGCTTGCATGGGGACTTGGGACTGGAATATTTTAACCAACCAAGTTAGCTGGTCCCAAAGCCTGGAATCGATGATGGGGTTGACGCCGGGAGCGTTTGATGGTAATTACGAAACATTTATGGACTTGGTGTACCCGGAAGATCGAGATCGAGTGGTGAGAGCGATCGCGCGTGCGATTAAACAAGAAGAAAGTTATGAGATCGAATTTCGGTTTGTTTTACCCGATGGTAAAGTTCGCTGGGCTGCGACTAAGGGACAGGTGTTTTACGATGAAACGGGCAAACCAGTTCGGATGGTTGGGGTAGATCGAGACATCACCGCAGCTAAGCAAGCTGAAGAGGAATTAAGGCGACAAGGACAGCGATCGCAACTATTTGCCGAAATTACGCTGAAAATTCGCCAGTCTTTGCAACCAGACGCAATTTTGCAAACTGCCGTCACCGAGGTGCAAAAACTGCTCGATACCAACCGAGTGCTGATTTTTAGACTCTGGGGCGACGGATCGGGAACGGTGGTGCAAGAAGCCATAGAACCCGGTTTTACCGCGATTTTGGGACAAAACATTACCGATCCTTGTCTGGCACAAGAACACCTAGAGCCATATAGTCAAGGTAGAGTGAGTGCGATCGCCAATATTGAAACCGCCGAGATCGCACTCTGCCATAAAGAATTACTCCAACAGTTTGGCGTCAAAGCCAACCTCGTCGTACCGATTTTAATGCGAGAAAACTGCTGGGGTTTGCTGATAGCCCATCAGTGTTCTAGTACCCGCAATTGGACTCATTTTGAAATCGATTTACTGCAACAACTCGCCAACCAAATTGGGATTGCCTTATCCCAAGCACAACTATTAGAACAACAAACCCGCCACGCCGAAGAACTGGCTCGTTCCAATGCAGAATTAGAACAATTTGCCTACGTCGCTTCCCACGACTTGCAAGAACCCCTGCGAATGGTAACGAGTTACTTACAGTTAATCGAACGCCGGTACAAAGACAAATTAGATCACAAGGGCAATGAATTTATTGCCTATGCGGTAGACGGCGCGCGCCGGATGCAAACTTTGATTAACGATTTATTGAGTTATTCCCGCGTTAGCACTCGCGGACAGCCTTTTGTGACAGTTGATTGTAATGCGGTGTTGAAAAATGCGCTGGGCAATCTCAAAATTGCCATCCAAGAAAGCAGCGCAGTTATTACCCACGATGCTTTACCCACAGTCATTGGTGACGCCACCCAACTGACTCAATTATTCCAAAATCTCATCGGCAACGCGATTAAATTCCGCAGCGAACTTTCGCCCCAGGTTCACATTGGAGTAAAGGAGACGAGGGAGATGAGGGAGAATTCTTCCCCATCTTCCCCATCGTCTCACAATGAATTGTTGTTCTACGTGCGCGATAATGGAATAGGAATTGAATCGCAGTATGCCGAACGCATCTTTGTCATTTTTCAGCGCTTGCACGCGAGGGGGAAATATCCAGGCACTGGGATAGGTTTGGCAATCTGTAAGAAAATTGTAGAAAGACACTCAGGACGGATCTGGGTCGAGTCCGAACCGGGTAAGGGTACGATTTTCTACTTTACAATTCCAGATAAACTAGCTAATAACGTAAGTTGCTAGTTACATCGCTTGATGCTGGTAATGGGTAATCGGTAATCGGTAATTGGTGTAGGGGCGGCATCAAAAATTATACACTACCGTTGCTAGCGGACATCATATGAATCCAATTACCAATTACCAATGACCAATGACCACTGCCAAAGCTTAGTGAATTTTGAATCTATCGTCATGCCAATTGAAGTTTTGTTAGTTGAAGATAACCCAGGCGATGCTCAGTTAACCCAGATAGCGCTTGAAGATAGCAAAATGGCTGTTAACTTGAGTATTGTTGAGGATGGCGTTGAAGCAATGGCTTTCTTAAAAAAAGAGGGAAAATATAGCGAAGCGTCTCATCCTGACTTAGTATTGCTCGATTTGAACTTACCAAAAAAAGATGGGCGGCAGGTGTTGTTAGAAATGAAAGCCGATGAAGCTCTCAAGCGAATTCCCGTAGTTGTGCTGACGACTTCCCAGGCAGAAGAAGATATCCTCAAAGCTTACGACCTGTGTGCGAATTGTTACATTACTAAACCCGTTGACTTCGAGCAGTTCGTTAAAATTGTGCAATCGATAGAAAACTTTTGGTTTACTATCGTCAAACTGCCGCCGGAATGAGCGGCTTCCAAGTGTGCAGGTGTGTGGGTGTGCTAAATAGATGACCAATTAGCAATTAGCAATTAGCAATTCCTATGGCAAAGCAATGGATCAAAGTTTTGTTAGTCGAAGATAATCCCCCTGATGCCCGTCTGTTGGAGGAGTATTTAGACGAGGTGACCACAGCTCAGTTCGAGATCAAACAAGTAGAATTGCTAGAAGAGGGAATGAAATGTCTCGACAGAGAAAGCTTTGATGTTATTCTTTTAGACCTTTCGCTGCCAGATAGCCACGGGTTCGACACTTTTGTCAAGATGCGCCGTTACGCTCCTCAGATTCCGATTGTGGTGCTGACGAGTTTAGATGATGAAACCTTGGCAATGCGAGCGATGCAGGAGGGGGCGCAGGATTATTTGGTCAAAGGGCAGGTATATGGCAATTTGTTGGTGCGTGCCATGCGCTACGCGATCGAGCGCAAGCGAATCGAGCTGCAATTGCGCCAAAGCGAGGCCAAGTTTAGATCTTTGGCAGAAAATCTTCAGGCAGCCGTCTGGATGGCTAGCCCAGAGGCTAGTAATAATTTTTACACTAGCCCTGCGTATGAAAAAATCTGGGGTAGAGGGGTAGAGAGTTTGCGCGATCGCGCTGATTCCTGGATCGAGGCAGTTTATCCAGAAGATCGGGAGGTGGTGCGGTGGAAGCTAGAGCAACAAATCCAAGGCAACCCGACGAATGTAGAATATCGCATCTTGCAGCCGGATGGGACGGTGCGCTGGATTTGGGATCGCAGTTTTGCCATCCCGGATGAACGAGGCGAACTTTGGTACATGGGGGGAATAGCAGAAGATATAAGCGATCGCAAGCAGTCAGAAGAATCATTACTGCGGCGCACGCACCAGTTGGAAGTTTTATCCCGCGCCACGCGCAAGATTAACACCGTGCTAAAAGTACCGGCAGTAATGGGAACTTTGATCGCGGCGGCAATGGAATTAGTCGGAGCAACCGCCGGGGCTGCCGGATTGGTAACCGGAGGGAAAATGACCTTCACCGAATACCATCACAAGGAAAAAATCAGTCCGATAAATTTCACTTTTGAGCCTGGATCTGCTGGCATTGCCGGTTGGCTGATGCTGGCAAAGATGCCTTATTTTACCAACAATACGGCGCTTGATCCCTATGCGGGGGAAATGCAACGATCTTTGGGGGTGAAAAATCTAGCGATCGTGCCAATTTTTAGCCGCAAAGATGAGTTGATCGGCTGTTTGGAATTGCACAACAAAGAGTATGGCACGTTTAGCGATCGCGACATCACCGTGTTGGAAGGTTTAGCTGCTAGCGCTGCGGTGGCTTTAGAAAACGCGCAAATGATTCTAGAATGCCAGCAAGCCGAACAAAAAATCCGCGAACAAGCAGCTTTGCTAGATGTAGCAACCGATGCCATTTTTGTCAAAGATTTAGACAACCAAATTCTATTCTGGAACAAAGGCGCAGAACGCTTATACGGTTGGAAATCCGAAGAAGTGCTGCTAAAAAATACCCAAGATCTTTTGTCCAAAAAAGATGCTACTCAACAAGAAGAAGCATTGAAAGCTACTCTCGAGTCGGGGGCGTGGCAAGGTGAGTTGCATAAAGTCACCAAAGATGGTAGAGAAATCCTTCTAGAAAGCCATTGGACGCTGGTGCGGGATGAAGCGGGAAATCCCAAATCTATTTTGATCGTCGATACGGATATCACCGAGAAAAAACAACTGGAAGCGAAATTTTTACGCGCTCAACGGTTAGAAAGCCTGGGAACTCTAGCGAGCGGAATTGCCCACGATCTCAACAATATTTTGACGCCGATTCTCGCCGTAGCGCAACTACTACCGCTCAAACTTCCCCATCTCGACGAACAAAGTCAGCGGATGCTGTTGATGCTAGAAACAAATGCCAAACGAGGCGCGGATCTGGTGAAACAAATTCTATCATTTGCGCGGGGAGCAGAAGGTAAGCGCACCAGCGTGCAACTGAAGCACTTGCTTTTAGATATCGAACAAATTGCCAAACGCACGTTTCCCAAAACGATTGAAATTGAATCTGATATTGCCTCAGAATTATGGCCTGTTTCTGCCGATGCAACGCAACTGCATCAGGTATTTATGAACTTAGTTGTCAATGCCCGCGATGCCATGCCCCACGGGGGAACTTTAACGATTAGCGGCGCTAACATTCACATCGATGAAAGCTATGCCAAAATGAACGTTGATGCTACAGTAGGTTCGATGGTTGTAATTACCGTGAGCGACAAGGGAGTTGGCATCCCTCCAGAAATTATCGATCGCATTTTTGACCCGTTTTTCACTACCAAAGAAGTGGGTAAAGGCACGGGATTGGGTTTATCTACGGTATTAGGTATTGTTAAAAGCCACGGTGGGTTTGTAGAAGTATCGAGTCAGGTAGGGGTAGGAAGTCAATTTAAGGTGTACTTGCCTGCTAGCGAGGATAGCTTAATGCAAGCAGCCATCGAGTTAGAATTATTCTCAGGTAATGGAGAATTAATATTAGTAGTAGATGATGAAACGGCGATTCGCGAGATTACTAAAGCTACTCTAGAAAGCCACAATTATAGAGTTTTAACTGCCAGCGATGGGATTGAAGCGATCGCACAATATGCAGAATGTATGGATGAGATTTCTTTGGTGTTGATGGACATGATGATGCCGACGATGGATGGCGCGATCGCCAGCCGCACATTAAGAAAAATGAACCCCCAAGTGGAGATTATCGCCATGAGTGGGTTAACTTCTAGCGATGCGATCGCCAATGCCACCAGCATCGGCATCAAAGAGTTTTTACCCAAACCTTTCACCGCTAAAGAATTGATCGCTGTTTTACAACAGTCGTTGAAACGGTAATTGCTAATTGCTAATTGCTAATTGCTAATTGCTAATTGGTGACAGGGCTTACAGCAAATTGCCAGTGGATGAGGTACAGCGTTATCGCTTCGTTTGTCTAGCGGCAGTATTAATGCTGCCCGCACACTGCTGTTGATGGTGTACCTCATACGACTGCAATTCGCTATATCCCACATCTCTATATATAGGGTATTGTTTCCGGTTGGAGCTGAATTATATCATGTCCGTTCGCGTGCTGCACGTCGGGGCGGGTTTAAAAAATTCCTCGCGATTTTCCAGCATGGCTGGTAAAACCCGCCCCTACAGCATCAAAAATTATACACAACCTAAGCTAGCGGACATCATATTACTCCGCGTAAAAGCAATTAGCAATTAGCAATTAGCAATTAGCAATTACCCATTACCCATTACCTAGTTTTATTGCGATTGAACTGCAAACTGTTGCGTCAATTTGATAATTTTTTTGAACTGGAAGTTTTCGATTAAATCCGTCAGAGCATGTGCTAAAGCAGCCTGTTCGGCTGGAATTTCCTCAATCAATTCCAAAATAATATCGTCGCAGCATTCAGATGCAGCCTCATATACTTTGGCTAGCCACTCTGGGGACATTTGAGATAAGAGACGCAGATAATCTGTTTCGGATAAAATTTGATCTACTTGCTTACTTTGAGCTTGTATGCCGCCGCTTTCTTGTTCGTAATCATATTTAACGTTGAGATATTGTCTAATTTTTTCGAGAAAATTTTCTGTTTGCAGTGGCTTGCGGATAAAATCATCGCACCCCGCTAATAAAATCTTTTGTCGCTGTTCCTCAAAAGCACTAGCCGTTAAAGCAAAAATTATAGTTTTGTTATTTAGTAATTTGTCATTATTACTTGACGAGGCTTCGCGTTGTTTTTGCTCCTGGCTTCTAATTTCTATAGTTGCTTCATAACCATCTATTACCGGCATCCTGATATCCATTAAGATTAAATGAGGTTGCCAATTTTTCCAGGCTGCTATTGCTTCTTGACCGTTTTCGGCTTCGCTCACAGAAAACCCAATTGATGTGAGTAATTTTACCAGCAAAAGGCGGCTTTCCATAATATCATCAACCACTAAAATGCGATATTCTGGTTGGTTGCTTGATAAACGAATAACTTTTTGTTGTGACCTAGTTGTTTTAACAAGTGCCGTGTCAGCTAAACTAATTTTAATATCAAAGGCGAATAAGCTGCCTTTACCTGGGGTACTGCTGACTCTAATATTTCCCCCCATTAACTGTATATATTTTTGGCTAATTGGTAACCCTAAACCCGTTCCTTGCCCAGATTTTCTCCCCGTTGCTGTTTGCCCAAATGGTTCAAATAACAAGTGAATTTCTTCAGCAGCAATGCCGGGGCCTGTGTCTTCAACTTCAAAACATAAGCGGTAATTGGTAATTGGTAATTTGTCATCGGTAATGGGTGTATTTGAATTTAAGTTCTCGATTTTGGGGGCGGTTTGAGTATTGATCTGCTCAGCTTTGACGCGCAATGTTACGCCACCATTCGAGGTAAATTTGATCGCATTTCCCAGAAGGTTGAGCAACACTTGTCGCAATTTTCCTTCATCAGTTCGCACGTATTGAGGAATGTTAGAGCTGTATTCAAACAGCAGTTGCAAGCTTTTAGAATCAGCTCTTATTTGTAACATTTTATTTAAATTATCTAGCAGTTGTAACAAGTCAAAACTACTTTCATTGAAGGTGACTCGGCCTGCTTCGATTTTGGAAACTTCTAAAATATCGTCGATTAATCCCAGTAAATGTTCCCCAGCGCGATTGATAATAGCTAAATTTTTCTGATGTTCTAAAGATAGAGAATTATCTCGATTCATGATTTGGCTAAAGCCGAGAATAGCATTGAGCGGGGTTCTCAATTCGTGACTCATATTTGCGAGAAATTCGCTTTTAGAACGATTGGCGGTATCGGCGGCTAAGACAGCTTGTTGCAAGGCTTCTGATTGCTGTCTGGTTTTGGCAAGTAAATCTGCTTGGTGCAAAGCTACTCCTAGTTGATTGCCAAAGTGGACGACGACGTTTATTTCTGTTTCTTTCCATTCCCGGGGTGTTTGATTTTGATAAGTTGCGAGCAATCCCCAAAGTTTATCGCCACAAAAGATGGGAACCGTGATGTATGCTTTAGCCTGAAATCGTTCTAACAGCGAGATGTAACAAGGTTTGAATCCGGCTTGGTAAATATCTGAAATAGCGAGGTAATGAACTCCTTGACTGTAGGCTCCCCCTTGGGTTTCTTGCAAATAAGTATCGTCGATAAAATTGGTATTGTCTAAGCTTTTTACAGCACATTTTTTGTGCGATATGGCATTGTTTAATATGTTTGGGTCTGGATGTTCAAATAAAGAATGCCACTTCTTACTGACCGACTCGGCGACAAACTCACCACTCCAGTCTGGATTGAACCGATAGAGTAAGACGCGATCGCATTTAATTGCTTGACGTAATTCCTCTGTTGTGGTAGCAAATATGGTTTCGATATCCAAGGTTTGGCGCATTTTTTCGATCGCGGTGGAAAGCGCTTTTTCCCGTTGCACGCTTTCTTGCAAAGCTTCCTCGACTTGTTTGCGTTCGGTGATATCGATCAAACAACCGATGCATTCTACAGGATTGCCAGCTGCGTCGCGAATTAACCGAATGCGATCGCTAATCCAGCGGTAAGTTCCATTTTTGTGGCGGAAGCGATATTCGCAGATGTAAAAGTCTTGTGAAAATAGTTGGGTTGGTAATTCTTCGTCAATAGGTTCCACATCTTCAAGATAGATCTGGCGGCAATACAAGCCAGGATCGGCAATCATTTCTGCCGCTTCGTAGCCCAGCAATTGGTTGGCGTTTTGGCTGATAAAAGTCGTCGGGTAACCTTTCTCTGGCTTGCAGCTATAAATCACCACAGCACTCGATGAGAGCAGATATTCCAGTCGTTCGGTAGCCGAACACAACTCGGCGGTGCGCTGTTCTACCTGGCGTTCTAATTCCAGGGTGTGCCCGGTGAGAATTTCTTCTGCCTTTTTGCGATCGCTAATATCGTATAACGTCGTTAACAAGGTATGGAGCGGATCGAGGGGCAATAGATGAATTGAAGCGGAAACCCAGATCTTCTTACCCGAAGCGCAAACGATCTCAAGTTCGTAGTCTCGCACGTATCCCTGCTGTTCTAACAGGTGTAACAATTTCTCTTCGTCGGCGGGATTGGCGTAAAATTCTCGCAGATAGTGACCCAGGATCGCACTAGCGTCAATCCCGAGTTGTTGGCTCGCGGTCGAGTTGGCGTAAGTTATAACACCATCTTGCCTTTGTGTCAAGAACATCAGCACCGGAGTTGATTCAGCGATCGCCCGCAACAAGTCCTCGCTCTGGCGCACCGACAGCACCGCTTGGGTATAAAGCTCGTACTCGATAAAATCGCCGTGCTGGGTGGTTGTATGCAAGATCAGCTCTAAGTCTGCCTTGTCTCTGGAAACTGTTTCCAGAATCTGCTGTAAAGTTGCCTGAGCTAGCTTGCGTTGGGTGATTTCTGCCCGCAGTTTTTCGTTAGCGTCGAACAACTGCGCTTCGATCGCATCTCCATGTTCTGCTGTGGTTAACAGCGTCATCTGGAGATCGCTGACCTCCCGCTCCAAACGAGTATTGTCCTGTCGCAGACGCGCGATCTCTGCCAGAAGTTGTTGCCGCTCATCGCTGTTAAAATTCGTGTTTGCCATGCTTTAATTATGCAAATTCTAGTTGCCGCAGATCCAGGGTAAACGCTGAAATCTGTTCTACAGTCTGATTCAGCAAATCTACGATCGGCTGGTATTCTTCTATACCATTTAATCGCAGCATTCCTTGAAAGAAAACGGTAGCAGTTTCTCTCTCGTAGTAGATGCTGTGATATGTATGATGCGTCCCTACGCAACGACGCTGTAAGGTTTTTTATTATGGGCAATTCAACGTACATCATATAATTTGTTAATAATTGGATAAAATTTACTCCAAAAGCCAACACTCTTTGATGCCAGAAACCCGGTTTTTTGAAAAAAACCGGGTTTCTGATGCGGCTCAATTAGTATATTACGCAAACCAAGCACAAAATCCGGATAATATAATGTCCGCTTTAATACTCTTAGTTATGACTGACGCGGGGAGGTGGAGGCGGGGAGACACCGAGAGTTTTGATATAATATCCGGTTGCATCGGTAGCCATGACTACTAATCCCCAGTTAGAGATACTGAAACGAATTTGAGTACGAGACGATTGAGTATTCAATTTTTTGATGATTAGTTTGTCCCAAGTGTTTGTTTGGTTTTTAGGCCAACTAAGCTTTAACCACCCGCACTAATCAAGCATAATCTCATTAATATATGGGTATTGTTGCAGATATTTGCCCAGATATACCCATATATTAATGAACAGCAGTTAACCCCAGGTATTGTTGCAAGAGGTTTATTGAAAATCGCCCAAATAGACACCCAAAGAGCGAGCGGTTTTAACTAAATAACCGTTAGGATCTACACCGCACGGACTTTGCTGCAATACTTCTTCGATCGGCATGGGCACTACTTGTCCATTTCGCCAAGTAACAATACAGTTGTATTTTTCTTGCGCTACCATGTCCACAGCAGCTGTACCAAAAGTTGTCGCCAACAAGCGGTCTAAAGCAGAGGGAAGACCACCTCGTTGGATATGCCCCAAAACGGAAGTTCGCACGTCAATTTGATTGTTAGTGCAGCGAATAATTTGATCGGCGATATATTGTCCCATACCGCAGTTTGGCTTGCGCTCGCTTTGGCAAGAGTTATCGCAATCGTTGGTATCGGTTGCCAGTTTAGCGCCTTCAGCAACCACAACGATTGCAAAACGATGTCCCCAGCGATCGCGCAATTCTGCCAAATGGTCGCAAATCCCTTGAATCGAATAGGGAATTTCCGGAATGATGATGCAATCTGCACCACCAGCAATCCCAGCATGAAGCGCCAAATTCCCCGCCGTGCGTCCCATCACTTCCACAATCATCACGCGATCGTGACTAGCAGCGGTATAAATTAAACGGTTAAGCGCATCAACAACCGTATTTACCGCACTATCAAACCCGACCGACCAAACAGTTTGCGCCACGTCGTTATCAATTGTCTTGGGAATGCCGACAAAATTCCAATTCCCCTGCAAAGCTAACTCGTGCAGAATCATCAAGCTACCATCGCCACCCACCGCAATCAGGGCATCTAACCCTAACTTCTCGTAACTAGCAAGAATTTGGCTCGCTTGCGCTAGCGTATCTCCTTTATTGATACTGCCCAAAATAGTGCCGCCCAGACTCAACAAAGGATCGATGCCGTGCAGATCTAAACCGTGGCAATTCAACAGCATCGTCTTGCCTTCCAGGAGTCCTTGCGTAGCGTAAGGAATGCCCACAACTTCCCAATCATAGGTCAGTGTCGCGTGTCTAACCACAGCACGAATCACAAAGTTGAGTCCGGGACAGTCCCCACCGCTAGTGAGAATGCCAATCCGTTTTTGCGGTTTCATATGTTTAGGTGGTTGGTGATTGATGATTGGTAATTGGTAATTGCTAATTGGTAATTGGTAATTGGTAATTGATGAAGTGTGATTCCAGAGCCATTTAAAATATAAAACTACCCATTACCCATTACCCATTACCCATTACCTATTACCCATTACCGATTCTGGTTTATAACTTTGGATCGCTCGCATGTACTGCACCCGTTCAAAAGCACTCTTGTCGGGACAGTTTTGCTGGCTCATGCTACCCTGCATTTGCTTGACAGATTCGTATTCGTGTTTTTCCATCCATTCGCGCATTTCTTGCTCGATAACTTGAATGTGTTCGATACCGTGGCGCAGCAAGACGGAACACAGCATGGTAACGCTCGCACCCGCCATCAGCATTTTCAGCACATCCGGTGCTTTGTGGATGCCGCTAGTAGCCGCTAAGCTAGCATTAATGCGACCGTAGAGAATAGCAATCCAGCGCATTGGTAGGCGCATTGCTTGCGGAGTACTTAACAAAACATTGGGTTCAACCTCCAGCATTTCTAGATTGATATCTGGTTGATAGAACCGATTAAATAGTACCAGCCCATTCGCTCCAGGTTCTGTCAATCTTTTAGCCATATTTGCCATATTGCTGAAGAAAGGGCTAAGCTTAATCGCCACTGGAATTTGCACCGCCGTCTTCACAGCGCGAAGAATATCGATATAGTTTTGTTCGACTTCTTCGCCAGTCATTGACATGTCAGTAGGTACGTAATAAATATTTAATTCCAGTGCATCTGCCCCTGCTTGTTCGATTTGTTGGGCGTAGTCGATCCAACCGCCGACGGTGGAACCGTTGAGGCTAGCAATGATAGGAATATCTACCATTTGTTTAGCCATGCGGATATGATTCAGGTATTCTTCTACGCCCACGTGAAAGATTTCTGGTTCGGGAAAATAAGTGAGAGCTTCGGCAAAACTTTCGGTGCCGTAAGTTAAATGGTGGTGCAATTCGTAGCGTTCTTGCCGGATTTGTTCCTCAAATAACGAATGCAAAACTATTGCCCCGGCACCCGCATCTTCCATTCGCTTGACATTAGCGACATTTTCTGTTAAAGGTGCTGCGGCGGATGGGACTAGAGGCGATCGCAATGTCAATCCCATGTAAGTAGTAGTTAAATCCATACTTGTTTGTTTCTCCTCAGATCTGCATTAATTCGTATGTTCAGGATTTACGCAAAGAAACCGGGTTTCTATGAAAAATTATTGGGAAAAGAAACCAGAGATCCACTAAGAAACCCGGTTTCTGACCTCTTGCTATGGATGAACTCGCGTTCTTCTGTGTGTTTTCCACCGCAATGGTAGGAACATGGAGGTTCTTCTTTTGTACTCGATATATTCGCGTCCAAATTCTTTCTCCATATCCCGCTCTTCTTTCTTAGCCAGCCGATAGTATATAGCCGCGAGAATGGGCCACATAATTAACAAAGGAATTGTTGCCCATTCAAAAATCATACCCAAGGTAATCAGCAGGAAACCTGTATATTGCGGATGACGAATATATGAGTAGATTCCCTTGGTTACCAGCTTGCCTTTTCCTTCCTCCTTACTCCAATAATGTTTGTAGATCTCCTTCCATCCCAGAATTACTAAAAGAGCGCCAATTAAGGATATAGCAACTCCGATGTACATGCCCCAAAAGCCTATTTGGTTAATCAGAGTATGTCCCCAGAGGAACCCTTCAGGCAGTGTAAAACCAAATAGCCACGTCACGACGTACAAGCTGAATGGTATGCCAAACATTTCCAAAGCAAAGGCGATGACAAATGCTAAGTAAACGCTGGTCGGATGTTTCTGACTCTTTTTGTAAAACGGGATAAAAGCTACAAACAAACCGTAGAGAATTATCCAGAGAATTACGGCTTCCCATCGTCCGTAATGGCTCCAAACAGTTTCTTTCATAAATCCTCCTTGTAAAAATAGTCAAACATTCAGCAAAAAAGAAATAAAAAATCAGACACGGTCAAGCTAATTTCATGGTTTAGGCATAACAAGGCCATCAACCCAGCTTCTTTGATTTATGCTAGCGATCGCATTTGGCTGTCAATGTTTACCCCGGCAATCTCTCGCGCCATTTTTTGAGCAAAAGTTGCTCCTTTTGCACCCAATTCGTCTGGTGTAGTGCAGAAGGGAACGACATATTTGCCAATTACGTGACAGCTACAAAAAGCCATCATGCGGTCAAATATCTCTTGAATCAGGTCAGCATTTTCTTCCACTGGTCCGGCGCAAGTCACCAAGAGTGCAGTTTGCTTCCCCGTACCTAGTGTATGGATAATTTGATGATCTTTCGATTTCACCAAACAGTAATGGCGGTCAAGTAAGGCTTTCATTTGAGCCGAAAAAGACCAGGCATATAACGGTGTGGCGTAAACAACAACATCCGCAGCGAGTATGCGATTGAGAATCTCTAGCGCATCATCTTTTTGCACGCATCCCGGTTCATCAATGTTGTCCTGACAAACATTACATCCCAAACAACCGTTGATTTTGTAGTCTGTAACGTTAATCCGTTCCACTTGATGCACGGGGGCGACCAAATCTTCAAACTGTTTTAACACTGTGGCAGTGTTACCATGTTTTTTTGGGCTGCCTAAAATCGTTAAGATCTTCATAAACTACGCTCCTTTGAGATTCGATTTAAAATCTCCAGGACTTATGCAAAGCTTCTATCTGTAGGGTGCGTTAGCGCTAGCGTAACGCACCATATTTAGTGTCGCTGCGTAAGCCCATATCCCAACTCTCTCGTTCATTCACTTAAACCCATTTGTCCTCGAAAACCAGTAATTAAACGGCTTCCATCTTTGAAAATGTGAATTTCTACTTGGTCGCTTGCCCAGGTGATTTTATCTTCAAAAGCTGGATTCAATACCCGTACCCGCTGATTGCGGGAAGATACGGGCGAATCGGGAGAATTAATCGCTAAAGATTCCACGTAAGGGCCATCGACTAAAATGTCTAATTCTGCGAGTAATTCTCTTGCTCCTGCGGGGGCATTTTCCCCTTGCAATTCTGGCAATGTATAGCCGCTAAAAGACATCACGTTTAAACCGGCTGCTTTTAGTTTTTTGGCTAATTGAGCGAGGGCGGGTGCTTGCAGAAAGGGTTCTCCTCCCGAAAAAGTGACGCCTTCGTTGCGGGGATTGCTTAAAATTTTCTCTGCCAATTCATCCACCGCAATTAATTGGTTAATTTCAAACGACCAAGAAGCGGGATTAAAACATGCGGCACATTCTCGCTTGCAACCTTGTACCCACACCACGGCACGACAGCCTGGGCCATTGACTTCTGATTCGTCAACGTAACCCATAATATTGAGGTAACCGGGGGGAATTTCTACTTCAGATACTGATTGGGTGGTTGGATTCATGGCTGTTTCTCGGTAATTGGTAATTGGTAATTGGTAATTGGTAATAGGTAATTGTTTTTTTTCGATTACCTATTACCTATTAGCTATTACCCTTCAGTCGCTTTCACAACTTCCTTGGGTGGTTTTGAGTCACCGTTTGAGCCATTACCGTTGCCGTTGCCGTTGGCGGGTTTTTCTAACTGCCTTGCAGCTAGATATTGATACATTTGCCAACGGGTATTTACATCTAACTGGGCTGCTTCTAATAACCGTTTCGCATCTTCTGGTTTGCTGCGCCTTAACATGTTAAAACGGTTTTCGTTGTACATCGATTGTTCGACGCCAAAACGAGGCGAACGGCTATCTAATTGCAGCGGATTTTCTCCTTGTGTGGCGCGGTCTGGATTGTACCGATAAAGCAACCAACGACCGGATTCTACTGCTGCTTTTTGTTGTTGCATTCCGGTCATCATGTTGATGCCGTGGGCTATGCAATGGGAATAAGCAATTATCAGGGATGGGCCGTCATATGCTTCTGCTTCTAGGAACGCTTTCAAAGTATGTTCGTCCCTCGCACCCATTGCGACGCTGGCGACGTAAACGTTGCCATAGGTCATGGCAATTAAACCCAAATCTTTCTTAGCTGCGGGTTTACCTCCGGCGGCAAATTTAGCCACTGCTGCCCGTGGTGTAGATTTGGACATTTGTCCGCCGGTATTGGAATAAACTTCGGTGTCCAATACGAGGATATTGACGTTACGCCCGCTGGCTAAAACGTGGTCTAAACCGCCGTAACCGATATCATACGCCCAACCGTCTCCGCCAACAATCCAAACGCTCTTCTTGACCAGATAATCCGCTAGGGATTTCAGATTTTGGAGTTTGTATTTTAGATTTGGATCTAGTTCGGAATTCAGCAGTTGATCTAGGCGTTGTTTCAACTGGGCAACTCGTTCCCTTTGTTCCCAAATATCGGCTTCGTCTTTTTGTTCGGCGTTTAAGATATCTGTGACTAGGGATTCGCCGATTTCTGTTGCCAATTGTTTGATTAATTCGGCGGCAAATTCGCTATGTTTGTCGATGGAGACGCGGAAACCTAATCCGAATTCGGCGTTATCTTCAAATAGACTGTTCGCCCAAGCGGGGCCGCGTCCTTCGTTGTTGTGCGTCCAAGGGGTGGTTGGGAGGTTACCGCCGTAGATGGAAGAACACCCGGTGGCGTTGGCGACTAACATGCGATCGCCAAATAATTGACTCACCAATTTCAGATATGGCGTCTCGCCGCATCCGCCACAAGCACCGGAAAATTCAAACAGCGGTTCTTGCATTTGTTGCTGACCAATTTTTGTCAGCTTTAATTCCCGCCGATCGGGATTGGGAATATCTAAGAAGTAATCCCAATTCTCCCGTTCTTGTTCCCGCAATGGCAGTTGTGCTGCCATATTAATCGCTTTCAGTTTCGGTTCCGATTTATTCTTAGCCGGACAAACATCGACGCAAACGCCGCATCCGGTACAATCTTCTGCCGCAACTTGGATGGTGAATTTTAACCCTTTCCAATCGTGGTCTTTCGCGTTAGTACTCTTGAAGGTTTCCGGGGCATTTTCCAGTTGTTCTGGTTCGTAAACTTTGCTGCGAATTACACTATGCGGACACACCATGACGCATTTACCGCATTGCACGCAAACATTCGGGTCCCAAACTGGAATTTCTTCAGCAATGTTGCGTTTTTCCCATTTAGTAGTACCGCTGGGGAAAGTACCATCGCAAGGCAAGGCGCTAACTGGTAAATCATCCCCTTCGCGGGCAATCATCTTGCCTAAAACTTCGCGGACAAATGCGGGTGCGGTATCGGGAATTGGGGATTGGTAATTGGTAATTGGTAATTGACTTTGTTCTCCTTTACCAACTTCGTACAGATTGTCCAGGGTTTGATCCACGGCTTTGATGTTCATCTGGACGATTTCTTCGCCTTTCTTGCCGTATGTCTTGCGAATCGATTTCTTAATTTGTGCGATCGCTTCTTCTCGCGGCAGCACTCCCGAAACTGCGAAGAAACAAACTTGCATCACCGTGTTAATACGTCCGCCCATCCCGGCTTCGCGGGCGACTTTAGAGGCGTTGATCGTATAAACTTTGAGTTCCTTCTCGATGATTTGATCTTGTACCGATTTGGGCAGTTTGTGCCAAACTTCATCGGCGGCGTAAGGAGCATTCACTAAGAACGTACCACCGGGAACAATCTCTTTGAGAATTGGGAATTTTTCCACAAATTCCCATTGGTGACAGGCGACAAAGTTGGCTTTATCTACCAAGTAGGTCGAGCGAATTAATTCCGGCCCAAATCGCAGGTGAGAAACGGTGACCGACCCGGATTTCTTCGAGTCGTAAACGAAGTAACCTTGAGCATAGTTATCGGTTTCTTCGCCGATAATTTTGATCGAGTTTTTATTCGCGCCCACGGTGCCATCGGAACCCAAACCGTAGAAAATAGCTCTAACAACGCTATCTGGTTCGATAGAAAATTCCCGGTCATAGTCTAAGCTGGTGTGGGTAACGTCATCGTTAATCCCCACCGTAAAGTGATTTTTCGGTGCGGCGGCGGCGAGGTTATCAAAAACGGCTTTAACCATTGCCGGGTTAAATTCTTTTGAAGATAAGCCGTAACGTCCACCGATGACTTTAATCGATGTGCGACCTTGTTCGGTGAGGGCGGTAATTACATCGACATATAAAGGTTCGCCAGCGCTACCGGGTTCTTTTGTTCGGTCTAAAACGGCGACGATCTTGGTAGTTTCTGGTAATGCTTCTACAAACCGTTTCGCATCAAAAGGACGATACAACCGCACTTTGAGGACGCCAAGTTTTTCGCCTTTATTGTTGAGGTAATCTACGGTTTCGTGAACGGTTTCGCAACCGGAACCCATCAATATAATGACTCGTTCTGCTTCTGGATCTCCGTGGTATTCAAATAATTGATATTGCCGCCCGGTGAGTGTGGCAAATTCATCCATTACTTTTTGAACTATATCCGGGCAGGCGAGATAGAAAGGATTGACTGTTTCTCTAGCTTGGAAGTAAACATCCGGGTTTTGTGCGGTGCCGCGAATGACGGGACGATCTGGAGTGAGGGCGCGATCGCGCATCGCTACTACCAATTCTGCCGGTATTTGCGAACCCAAGTCCTCATCAGTCAAAATTTCCACTTTCTGCACTTCGTGGGACGTTCTAAATCCATCAAAGAAATGCACGAAAGGTATCCGCGATTCTAACGATGCTCGCGTAGCAATTAATGCAAAGTCATGCGCTTCTTGCACGGAAGCCGAACACAGCATCGCCCATCCGGTGGCACGCGCTGCCATCACGTCGCTGTGATCGCCGAAAATCGAAAGCCCTTGGGCGGCGAGACTGCGCGCGGCGATGTGGAATACGCATGGCGTCAGTTCTCCGGCAATTTTATACATGTTTGGGATCATCAACAATAATCCCTGGGACGCCGTGAACGTGGTGGCGAGGGAACCCGTCTGTAGCGCGCCGTGGATTGCACCCGCTACGCCTCCTTCACTCTGCATCTCGATGATGGAGGGAACGGTACCCCAGAGATTCGGTTTGCCTTCAGATGCCCACGCATCCGCCCATTCGCCCATCGGAGTTGAAGGGGTGATCGGGTAGATTGCGATCGCTTCATTGAGTCGATAAGCGACTTGGGCAACTGCTTCGTTGCCATCTATCGTTGCAAATGTTCTCTTGTTCATTTTATACCTCGTCATTTGCCCTTAGTCAGTTGTCAGTTGACTCCTGAGTGCTGACCCATGACCGATCTGGCTCACTCTCAAGGTAGACAACAAATTTGAGGAACTTGTGAGGCTAGGGGCTAGGGGCTAGGGGTTAGGGGTTAGGGGAAGAAGGGCGTTGTATCAAGGGTTTCACCAATTAAGAACCTTCATGACGCCAGTGCGCTTGCTATATGTGAAAATATTTATTGCTCTAACGTTGCAAAACTTTGCATCCCGCAGATAATGTTATCAATGTCTAATAGATAATAGCTAATGACCTAAGCCGGGGCGGGTTTATTTACCCCTTGGGCAAGGGTTTAAATATCTCCCGTAAAACCCGCCCCTACTGATATAATTCCAAAACAATTAGCAATTACCAATTAGCAATTAGCAATTAGCAATTAGCAATTTTCTCAATCCAACACAACTTGACGAGCAACCGTAATATTTCTCCCCTCTCTTTTTGCGGCATAGAGTGCTTCATCTGCCATTTTGATTAAAGTTTCTGGCGACTCTTTCAAACAGGGAACTAAACTACTAATTCCTAAACTCAAACTAACATAATCGCTGACTAAAGATTGAGCATGGGGAATTTTGAGTTGTTGCACTTCTTGTCTGATAAATTCTCCAACTTGTACCGCTCCTGCCATCGATGTATTCGGTAAAAGGATAACAAATTCTTCGCCGCCGTAACGCGCCACCAAATCCGCTGGACGCTTGATAACTTTTTTAATTGCTTGTGCCACCTGCTTTAAAGTGTCATCCCCGGCTAAATGTCCGTAATAGTCGTTATAGCGTTTGAAATAATCAATATCGCACAGAATCAGCGAGAGGGGTACTTGATCTCGTCTTAATCTGTTCCATTCGCGTGCCAGATGTTCGTTAAAATAACGCCGGTTGGCAACTCCAGTTAAGTCATCTAAACTAGCGAGTAATGCTAGTTTTTGGTTGGCGGCAAAAAGCGCGGCTGTGGCTTGTTTTCGCTCGACAAATGAGCCTAATTGGGTAGCGATCGCATTCACCAATTCCACGGAACGATCTTCAGGCATAACATGTTTTTGGCTAAAAAATATCAGAATGGCAAGAACTTGGCTATCGAAGAGAATGGGAACTCCAAATGCCTCTCGTAGTCCGACAGCAGCAGCTAAATGACAGCGGGGATAAACTTTTACGTCTTGTTGGGAAATATCTCGTATCCATTCAGGTTTTTGGGTTGTCCAAATTCGCCCCGGCATCCCCTCATTAGGGCGAAATATCAACGCTTGACTGAAAAGATCAAATTCTGCCAACACCCCCTGATTGGCATACCAACCTCGACTGCGTTCGAGGACAAATCTATCTGAATTCACCACCCAAGCTTCGCCCAAATCCCAGCCGATGGTTTGACAGACTAAAGCGATAATTTTTTCTAAAGCCGAGTCAAGAGTAGGGGCAGAATTAATTGCTTGAGTGGCTTTTAATAAGAGTTGCAACTGCGCGTTTTGTTGGCTCAACAGTTGGTTTTTTTGTTGCAGTTGGGCTTGCAGCGATCGCCGGGTGAGTTGATTTGCTACCCTCGCCAATACTTCCTCGACTTGAAAGGGTTTGGTAATGTAATCTTCCCCGCCGATTTGAAAGGCTTTGCTTTTGTCTAACCCTTCCGAAAGTGCGGTCAAGAAAATTACAGGAATTTCTTTAGTTTGGGGATTAGCTTTTAATTTTTGACAAACTTCGTAACCGGATAAATCTGGCATGATAATATCTAGCAAGATTAAGTCTGGGTGCTTTTCTTGAATTGCCTCTAACGCCAAGTTGCCATCGGTAACTGGTCGAACTTTATAGCCGTTTTCTCGCAATAGATTGACTAATAAGCGTAAGTTCGCTATTGTATCGTCAACGATTAAAATATTTCCCTTATAATTGCTGGCAGATGTTAAATTCATAAAATTAGTTTATCAATGCCTTCCTTTTAACCAGTAGGTGAGCATTTCTCCTTTACCTTTAACCTCTATTATCCCCCGTTCTTCAAAGTCAAACCGATCTTTTAAGCATTCGTAGGTGGCAGCGCTGACTTGAATTTTTCCTGGCATTCCGCTGGATTCCATGCGCGAAGCAACGTTGACGGTATCGCCCCACAGATCGTAGATAAATTTGCTTTTGCCGATGACTCCGGCGATGACGGTACCGATGTTGATGCCGATCCGCACTTGAAATGCTTGCTTTGTCTGGGTGTTGAGTCGGTTAATTCCAGCGAGCATATCTAGTGCCATTTGTGCGATCGCTTCATCATAATCCAGACGCGGTACGGGCAATCCTCCTACTACCATGTAGGCATCGCCAATAGTTTTAATCTTTTCCAAGCGATGCTTTTCTGCTAAGCGATCGAATTCCGAAAAAATTGCATTCAGTATTTCTACTAATTCTACCGGCGTTTGTTGGGCGGAAAAGTTAGTAAATCCCACTAGATCGGCAAACAATACGCTCACTCGTTCAAATTGATCGGCGATCGGCGTTTCCCCAGCTTTCAGGCGCGTGGCAATCGATTGAGGCAAAATATTTAGCAGCAATCGTTCCGTCTGAACTTTTTGCAATTCCAAAGCTTGCTGCGCCAGCTTGCGTTCGGTAATATCAGATACCGTGCCTTCATAGTATAGTAACCTGCCGGTAGAATCTCTCACCGCGCGCGCATTTTCGGTAATCCAAATTTGCGTTCCATCTTGACGATAAATCAGGGATTCAAACCCAGATACAGCCCCATCAACTTCAATCGCAGCAATAAATTCGTTGCGTCGCTTGGAGTCAACGTATAATTGCTCGTTAATGTTTTTCATGGCAAGCATTAACTCTTCTGGAGAAGCGTAGCCATAAATTCTTGCCAAGGCTGGATTAACGCTCAAATACCTTCCTTCTGGGGTTGATTGAAATATGCCATCAATCGCATTTTCTACGATGCTGTGATACCGTTGTTCGGCAATGCGTAAGGCGTCTTCGGCTTGCTTGCGCTGAACTAAAGCTCCTAATTGAGTAGTAACTGCTTGCACTAATTCCACCAGGCGGGGCTGATACGCACTGGCTTGTTTTTGATAGAAAATCCAAATCGCTAGCACTTTTTCATCAGCCAATATCGGCACGCCAAAAGCTGCTTTTAATCCCGCCTTGGCAGCGATTTCAGCGCGGATGAAAGCTGCCCTATCTACTTCAGCAAGATTTTCAATCCATTCGGGATGCTTTGATAGCCAAATTTTTCCGGGAATTCCTTCTCCGGGTGCAAAGGTTAACGGCTTGCTTTTTTGTCTATAATCTGAAAGACTGGCATCTTTTAAATAGCAACCTTCACTGCATTCTAAGATTGTCCCTTCAGCGTTGGGAATCCAAGTTTCTGCTAAATCCCATTGCAAACTTTGGCAGATCATTTTGAGAATATCGTTAAAAGCGGAGTGCAAGTCGGGGGCGCGATGGATGGCGTGGGAGGTTGCTAAAAGCAGGCGAATTTCCATCTCTGCTTGCCTGCGATCGCGTATTTCTTTTTTCATGCGAGAATTCTGCTCGGTTAATTGTTGATTTTTTTCCCGCAGTTGTGCTTGTAATGACTTGAGGGTGAGTTGATACTTTACCCGCGCTAATACTTCCTCGACTTGAAAGGGTTTGGTAATATAATCTGCCCCACCAGCTTGAAACGCTTTGGCTTTATCTAATCCTTCAGAAAGCGCGCTTAAGAAAACAATGGGAATATTTTCCGTATTTGGGTCTGATTTTAGTTGTTGGCACACTTCATACCCGTCTATATTGGGCATGAGAATATCTAGTAATATCAGATCGGGCTTGCTTTTATTTACCGCTTCTATGGCTAAATTCCCGTCGTAAACAGGTCTGACTTTGTAACCGCTATTTCGTAAAAGATTGACTAACAATTTTAAATTAACCGGATTATCGTCAACGACTAATATTTCTGCCAGATAACGGCTATTTTTTTGTGTCATGTTATTTTCCTTCTGCTTCTATTTCGGCTAGTGTTGCCAAAATATTCTTGTAATCAAATTCATCGAGATGCACCTGAATAATCTGAGCAAAATTCGGATTTTCTGCTTGAATTTGGTTAACTAGCTCTTCGATTAAATTCAGATCGGCAATAATAATTGCTTGTTTCATTTCCCCAATCCAGTTAACCGGAAGCTTCAGCGCCGATTGCCATTGGTTAGTTGCGCGATCGCTCGATGAATTTAGTTGAGCTTCATTGCCTCCTTTGATACTTCCAATTGCCTCTAAAATATTTTGATACTCCAAGTTATCTATTTGCTTTTTCAGCTCCCCTGCTAGCGCTGTTTCTTGCGGCTGAATGCTTAAAATCAATTGTTCTAATGCTACCCGATCTTGCCTTAAAATTGCTTGTTCTAATTCAGCCAACCATGACTTAGCCGATTCCATAGCCGATAAATTTAGTTGCTCGGGATCAACAGACCCAACTGTTTTATTTGCTACGGTTGTATTTGCTACTTCAATAAACTTCGCTCCTAAATATTCGGCTAGTTTTTCAAATATAACCTTTTCTTCGACGGGCTTGCAAACTATATCATCGCATCCTGACGATAACATAGCGGTTTTTTCTGACTCAAAAGCACTGGCGGTGATGGCAATAACTATCGGCGTAATACCTTTGGCTGTGGCTTTAATTCGTTGGGTGGCTTGATAACCGTCGAGAACGGGCATTTTCATATCCATCCAAATCAGATGGGGTTGAAAGGCTTCCCACATTTTAATCGCTTCTTCACCGTTTGTCGCTTGTAGCACTTCAAACCCAACGGGCGTCAGTAACTGCACCAGCAGCTGACGGTTGTTTTCGTTATCATCAACAACTAAAATGCAATATTTGGGTTGGTTTGGGGCTAGGGCAATAACGCGGCGGCTGGTTTGTGTAGATGCAATGGCTGTGGGGTGAACAGGAATAACTCCTATCTTAAATTGCAAGGTTGCTCCCTGCCCGATTTGAGATTTGACGGCGATATCTCCGCCTAAAAGTTGAATGTATTTGCGGCTAATAGTTAAACCCAAACCCGTGCCTTTAGCTGTAGCAATTCCGGCTTTAGTTTGTAGGAATGGGGTGAATAGATGTGGCATTTCATCCTCGCCGATGCCGACGCCGGTATCGCTAACCGAAAATAGTAATTTTAACCCCGATTCTGCTGATTCAATCGGAGTGACGGTAAGCGAAACTTTTCCCCGATCGGTAAATTTAATCCCGTTGTCCAGCAGGTTAATTAAAACTTGGCGGAGTTTGAGGCGATCGCTTTTAATCAATCGAGGAACTTGGGGCGTCAACTTAAACTCTAATTGCAAGCTTTTTGCCTTGGCTTTAACTTGAAACATTTCTTTTAACTCAGCCAACATTTCAACTAAATCGAAGTCGATTTGGTTAACCGCGATGCATCCGGCTTCGATTTTTGATAAGTCCAAAACATCGTTAATTAAACCCAGGAGATGTTCGCCGCTGCGGCTAATAATGCGGATTTTTTCTTCTTGTTGAGGATTGAGGTTGGTGTCTTGCTTTAGCAGCTGGGCAAATCCTAAAATTGCGTTGAGTGGCGTCCTGAGTTCGTGACTCATAGTGGCTAAAAAGGTACTTTTAGCATGGTTTGCTGCTTCGGCTGCTTCTTTTGCTTGTCGCAATTCTTCTTCCGCTTGTTTGAGATCCGTGATATCGCGTCCGACTGCTTGCAATTCAACAATACAACCAGCGTCATCAAATATAGCCCGGTCGATCCACTGAGTCCAACGCACTTGTTCGTGACTAATTACCCGATTTTCAATTGTGACAACGGGATTTTCGGCGCTGATGGAATTGACCAAACGCGCCACATGTTCCCGATCTGATTCAAAAATAACAGGTTCGTAATGATGCCCGATCAATTCTTCCCGTGTCAGTCCAAAATAGCGGCAGAAAGCTTCATTAACAAAGGTGAGAGTACCATCTGGTTTACATCGAGCAATCAGTTCTGTTTGATCTTCAAGGATGGCACGATATCGCGCTTCGCTTTGTCGCAGTGCGGCTTCGATTTGTTTGCGATCGCTTATTTCTTGGGCGAGTTCGGCGGTGCGTTGTTGTACTTGAATTTCTAGGGTGCGCTGATAATCTGCTATTAATTGTTCTGCCTGTTTGCGTTCTGTAATGTCGATAATGACGCCATCCCAAATAATATCGCCATTGGGTTGTTTTTCCGGGCGCGAGATTCCTTGTACCCATTTAGTACGACCAGATGGCGGAATAATTCTACCTTCCCATTTCCAAGGTTGTAAAGTTTGTGCCGAAATTAGAATGGTTTCGTTGAGGGAAGCTACATCTTCGGGATGCGTAACTTCCCAGGGTAATTTGGGATTTTTGGCAATACTTTCGGCTTCATATTCGTACAGTTCGCGCACCCCTGGACTGATATAAATATATTCGTGACTGCCATCGGGATGCAGTACGAAGCGATAGACAAATGAAGGTAAATTTTCTGCTAGACGGCGATACTTGGCTTCGCTTTCTTTTAACGCGGTTTCTGCTAATTTGCGATCGCTGATATCGGTAATAGTTCCTACATAACCAACAACTTTGCCATTGGCATCTTTTTCTGTAACCGCTTGTCCGAACACCCAAATAGTACTACCATCTGGTCGCAGAAAGCGGTATTCGCATTTAAAGGGAATGTTTTGCTGGACGAAATTTATCCAGGTGGAAATGACGCGATCGCGATCTTCTGGATGTAAAGTTTTCGTCCACCCTGTCACCATTGCTTCTGCTGCGGAAATGCCGATCATTTCAAAACTGCGTTCGTTTCCGTATAAGCAATTCCCTTGTAAATCGTTGCGGAAAATCCCCACTGGTGCAACTTTGGCTAAAGCGGCGTAGCGTTGTTCGCTTTCTAGCAGTGCTTTTTCTGCTTGTTTGCGATCGCTAATATCGTGAAATGCGGTAATCGCAAAGGTGACGTTTCCCTGACTATCCAAAACCGGAATACTTCGCATTTCTAGCGCGATCGCTATTCCATCTCGACGTATTTCTATATCGTCAACTACGACTGTTTCTCCTTTCAGCGCCCGCACTAAGGGGATGCGATCGCTCTGATAAATTTGATCGGTTCCAGCCCGATAAATTTGATATATCGCCGCTGTATTTTCCCCTGTCCCATCGAAAGCATCAGTTCCAAATAGCTCTTTTGCCATTTGATTGGTATAGGCAACTTCCCCATCGGGACAGATCGCAGCCACGCCCACTGGTAAGGCTGCTAAAAATTGATTTAATCGCTGTTCGCTCTCTGCCAGTGCTGCGTTGAGATACTTCATCTCCCCAAAAGATACTTGCAGTTGTTGCGCCATTTCATTAAATGATTTAGCTAGTTCCCCGATTTCATCATCTCGCTCAATTTCTACTCTTTTTTCCCAATTTCCTTGAGCAATTTCCTTGGCAGCGATGTTGAGCAGCGCCATCGGCTTAGTCACCCATTTCGCCCCTACTATGCCAATTGCTGTAGAACCAAATAAAGCCGCAATCGATAATAAAATTGTTCTTTTCGTATTGCCGTGGATTTGCTCCATGAAATCGGCTTCTGGAACAACGGTCACGATTAACCAATTTAACCCAAATCCATCTTTCCAGGGGGTGACGCGAACAAATTGGCGTTCTCCGTTTTGTTTAAATTCAACCTGCTTTTTTGTCGTAATTTGATCTAAACTAACAAATCTTTCGGTTAAATATGTAACGGTTTTCCTCATTAGTTGGTTTTGACTTTTATCTGCGGTAACTCGTTCGGGTTTCCCGTTCGCAATTGTGTCAACCGGATCGTTACTCGAACTAGCTATCAATAACCCATTCGGTTCTAAAATAAATATTTTGCCCGAAGGACTCAAGTTTAAGCTTGACAAAAAATTATTGATATGATTCAGGTACAAATCAACCGCCGTCACGCCGCCTAGCTTGCCAGATGGTTGATAATATGGTTTTACTGCTGTGACAGTCAACCCTGTGTCAGCTTCGCCAATAAACGGATAAATTTTGCTCCAAGTTGCCCGATCTTTTCTGACGGCTGCTTGATACCAAGGGCGACGGCGCGGATCGTAGTTGGAAACGCTATTTAATTTTTGGGTACGCTTGCCTTTTTTGTCTGTGGCGTAAGAAACATAATTTTGATTGGTTGTGTCGTCAGCAACTTCTATAATGTAAGAGAGTTGACCATTTTTACGCACCGGACCCGCACCGATAAACTTGCCTTGTTCGTTACCGGCATAAATAAAACTAACGGAATTAAATATTTGACTGCGCTTGAGAAAATAAGCGTCTAAATTCTGCAAACTGGGGGAATCTAAATTGATTTTCCCTAATTCCAAGTCATCGGCAACGAGTTGGACAATTTGTTGGGGAACAGCGGTGTAAGATTTGAGGTGTTGGTCAATGCGATCGCTTGCGTGAATCATCAACTCATGCGCCAGGTTATTCACCGTCTGCTGCCCATTTTTGAAGGAAAGATAACCCACCAAACCCACAGTTATGCTAGTCTGTACAACAAAGGGAACAATTAAGACATTTCTGAGCGAGGTACTTCCTGCAACCCTAGCAAAAATTTTTTTTAGCGTTCCCCTTGACATCGTGTTAGCTTACTCCTTCAGTTTTTCTATTGCTCGCTAAGGTGTGCGGCAGGTATTATTTACGTTATAGATAAAATTTTTATTAAGGTCAAGCCGCAATCTACGGGGAAGAGTCAGAAGAAAATTTTTTTTAGGGAGTTATACGGAATCCGCTTTTTTATTGAACCGCCAAGACGCCAAGAACGCCAAGAAGAGGACAAGGAGGGTGTACGCAGTCGCTGTAGGCTCAAAAAAATTGCTGCTAATTTTAAAGCTAGCAGCAATTCTCAGAGCGCGCTAATCGCTAATCGGAAAAAGCCCATTAGCAATTAGCAATTAGCAATTAGCAATTAGCAATCCTCAAACAGAAATAAAATCAGCCGAGGTGATATTACTAGAATTTACTCCGCTCAAAATTGCCAGTAATTCATTATTGGCGATTAGCCTAATAAAAGTATCGCTGGCGTTGACACCCGTACCTTGAGTGACGCTTATCTGTGCAAAGGACAATCCGGCGGATAACCCGATGCGATCTTCATTATCGGTGAAATCGGTAACCAGGTCGGTGCCTGCGCCAATTGCTAGGATGAAGCGATCGCTAGAAGCACCCCCTGTAAGTGTATCATTACCCGCGCCGCCGCTGATGCGATCGCCTCCTGCACCGCCGTTGATGATATCATCGCCGCCGCTACCGGAAACGTTATCGCTGCCATTTCCACCATTAAAGCGGTCATTGCCACCGCCTAAATCAACGACGGAATTCGCATAAGTTCCCAGCAAGGTAATAACATCATTACCATCGCGAGGGTCGTTGCTAATCGGATTAACTGGTTCGTCGCCTTTCAAATTAATAAAGAAGCGAGGATGATTCATCGTGACGGTAATATTATCATCCCCATAACCGCCGGTAATTTTGCCATCAGAACGAGGCGCATCGTTAGGGTTAGTATTATTATCCCAAGTTGGGGCAAAAGTGACGTTAATTGTATCGTTACCCGTGCCACCATGAGCGCCTAAAATTCCATCTGGATCTGCAATCGTATCGTTACCATCGCCGCCAAACATGCGGTCGTTGTTGCCCGCACCGCCGTTAATCGAATCGTTACCGGCAGCCCCAGAAATGAAGTCATTACCGCCTAAACCGTTGATAATTTCATTCCGGTTTGTACCGACCAAATTATCGGCGTTGGGCGTACCGTTAATCAAAGTTGGCAGGTTAAACCGGGCAACTAATGGGTCGTGGTCGCTGACTTGATCGGCAAATTCCGAGTTGATGTGAACCACATCAAAACCATCGAGGCGATTGAATAAGTTATTGCTCGATAGAATATGATCCAGAGTTTGAGCATTGCCCTCAAAATTGTAAGTGTAGCGCTCATTAGTCGGCAGGGTTTCAATCAAGCTATTGAGTCCGCCACTTTTGAGAATGTTCAGCGGATTGGAGAATTCAAAATCGTTTAAATCACCCGCTACGATAACGTTGGCATTCGGATCAACTGCTAAAATACTTTGGACAAAGTCTTTAACAATTGCCGCTTGTTGATTCCGCTGAAATTCGGTAGTTAGAGTTGGCGGTTGGAAGCGTCCAAATAATGGTTGATCGCCACCTTTAGAGTTAAAGTGATTCCCGATAACAAATACCCGATTGCCGTTGAATAGGAACTCCCCAACTAGCGGTTTGCGACTGGCGTTAAAAGCTGGGTTTGTCGGGTCAATGCGACCGGGACTTGCAGAAAGTTCGGGGTTGCCACCAACGTTATTAACCGTGGTATTTGACGTAGAAGTGCCGCTAGGACGGTCTACAAAACTAACGCGATTGGGATTGAATAGGAAACCGACGCGAATATTGCCGCCCGGTTGACCGCCATCTTGGTCGTCTACGGGGTTAATTTGACGGAATTCGTAAGTTGGGCCACCGGCGGATGCGATCGCATTTATCAATGTTTGATAAGTAACGCTAGCATCAACAACCGAATCGTTAGTAGCGCCGTTGTTATCTTGGATTTCTTCTAAGCTAATAACATCGGGCGATTTCAGATTGTTAACGATCGCATTGGCAATGCTATTAAACTTAACGCTGCCATCGCCTGGGTCAAGGTTTTCCACGTTAAAAGTAGCAACGGTTAGCTGGTCTGGCGTAGCTATTAATCCGGTTGTTTCTGGATTTAAACCACCCGAAGTTACTGTGGGTAATGGCGCGGTGTTGAGTAACTTAAAGTTGCTAAAGCTGTAATCGATTACACCTGTAATTGTGTTGTTGAAAGTATCTCCCACATTGACTTGTGGAGGGTTAGAAACCAGCGCATCGTCAATAATAATCCGTTCTGGATTAAAGTCGCCCGGTTGAACGCGAATGCCACCCCGCGCCGTGCGTTCTCCTGCATTTATCCCATTGTCTGCCAAAACCGGAATTTCGCCAAAATTGTTAGTCGGACCAACCACAACGGCATTATTTATCCCAACTAACATCCCTTCTAAACTTTCGTAGAAATCGATGCCATCTTGAGCGGGGTCGAACAAAGTGGCGGGATTTTCCACAGTGCCACCCACCGCATCGTTATCGATAATTTGATTGGGAATCGCGCGACCGTTGATGCCAATAATAGTAACAGCCGGTAAGGGGTTGCCACTAGAAAGCACATTGATGGTAGGGCTGGTAATTTGAGTAATGCTGAGATTGTTTGTGCCGCCAGTACCACCCGGACGGAACTCGCTAACCCTACCATTGACGCGAACCGAGTCGCCGATGCTGACTGTAGGTGCTGAGGAAGTAAAGACAAAAATCCCTTCCGAAGTGGCGTCGTTATTATCCGGATTGGGATCTTGCAAGTAAAAACCATTGGAGCGCAACGTCGTGACGATACCCGCAACGTTGCTAACAGTTTGACCTTCCAAAGGAGAACGATGTGCAGTCCCTTGAATATCGCTGATGCGAATAGCTGGGGCGGTGTCGTTGTCGGTGATGTTAACGCTGAGATTGGGTATTGAGATATTAGAATAAGCGGGGTCAGCACTATTAATAATAGTGTGAGTGATGACACCCGTGTGGGGAGAAGTTTCTACCGCCGTATCGTTAACAGCTTTAACGGTAATTGTTTGCGGTGTGGTATCAGTAAAGCTGAGATTGATGGAGGTGAAAAAGTTTACTCCATCGGTGCTGAGTAGGGTTTGTGCGTCTGATGCGATCGCCATATTCACTGTACCCGTAGGTACTGTATTGAGCGCTATAGTATAAGTATCGCTCGTTTCCCCTTGTTCGTTCGCATCGGTGCTGCCGCCAGATTGAGCAATTGTTATCCCCGCCGGATTTGCGACAAAACCTGCCGAAATACTAAAGTCATCAATTGCTAAACCGTGGTCGTTATTAGCATCGTTAATATCCTGCCAACGCAACCAAATTTCTTGTCCCGGCGCAATCGATAACCCGCTTAAATTTGCCGATAAATTAGTGCGATTCGCAGGCGCATTTCCATCTAACGCACTGGGAGTAGTTGTGCCAAAAATCGGGCTGGTAAAATCTAAAGCATCGAAATCAATCCAGCTTCCAGTTGTTAAGCTACTAGCGCCAATTTGATATTGAAAATCTAACTTTTGCGCGACGCTGGGACTTGTAGTAGCGCTACCGCCAGTCCGCCACTGTTCGCCTACATAACCGATATTGAGCGACGAAATGGTATTCGCTGTGTTGTTAACCAAACGAACGCCCCAGAAGATCGTACCAGTACCACCGGATGCCACACCGCCTAACGCGCGATCGCTTCCCGCAGTCCCAAAACTGTAGAGTGCGCCTGTATTGCTAGAACCCGTCCCAGCAGCATAAGCAGTTCTATTTCCATACCAACCCAGGATGGTAGAATCATCAATCCAAGAATTGCTAGTACCGGAACTAGCTAACAAATTAAATTCTTGAGAGTAAGAGTTACTCAGGTTAATTGCTGGCATTGCCAAAGCCTCACTTGTGGTAAAAAGCAAAAAAGGTAAAAGCAAAAAATGCAGCAAAATTTGGACTCCCACCAGGTGCCAAGGAGCCATAGGTATTGACCAATAGACGATGGTTTAAATTTCCCAGACTCATCCGAGAAATTCCGGAAAAATGGGAAATTTCTCTGTATTCTTAACCTGGTTTTTACCTGGAGTTAACGTAATTTCACTGAAATTTGCTTTGGTTAAAAAGTTACCACTAATACAAAATCAATGCATGTAATGCAGAAAACACTGACTGTGAAGTTTCTGTAAAGTAACCCGAGTAGCTAGTTTCACATCTTGCACCTTGATTAAACCTTAGTTTCTTGCAAATAGCTCAGCTTGAAAGCCTAAATTTCTCGTCAAGAAACCCGGTTTTTGAAAGCTTGTTGATAATGGTGCAAGATCTGAGTAGTTATAACTTGTTACAGCGGTAATTGCTAATTGCTAATTGGGTTAACAGACTTTTGCCGTTTTGACAACTACCTAAAAATTGTCGCGGTTTTTTGGCATAGAGAAAAAGGCTGCATCATTACGTCAGTGTTATGCGATCGCTCCCAATTCCCTCAGAGAATTCCTTGGTAGCAATCTGCCGCTCGCGCTTAATTTGTTTGCTCGAAAAAAGGTACCGCTATTGACATGATATAATATCAATTAGCCAGTCACTTTCTACCAACTTTAAAATAGGATTATTCACCCATGCAACTCGAAGACTATTTTGACTTTCAGCGCCCCGATGATATTCGGATCAAAGGAACGCGAATCGGCATTGAAACTATCCTATATGATTTCATTCATCGCTCTCGCACTCCCGAACAAATTGCTCAAACTTATCCATCTCTTAACTTGGAACAAGTTTATGCTACTATCCTTTACTATCTGCATAATAAAGAGGCTGTTAGTAACTACATTGCTGATTGGTTGGAGTGGAGTCATCAGCAACTTAAAGCACAAGAACTTAACCCTTCTCCCTCTGCTATCCGCCTGAGAAAACTAAGAGCCGAAAGAGAGGTTGTTAAGAAAGCATAATGCCTTTAAGATATCTGCTGGATGAAAATGTAGATCCGATCTACAAAGTGGGATTAACTAGAATTGAGTCTGATTTAATCGTTTGGGCTGTCGGTGAACCTCACTGTCCCTCTAGAGGAACTCTAGATCCAGAAATTTTACTTTGGTGCGAGGAGTATAATTTTATATTGGTGACGAATAACCGTAAATCTATGCCTGTCCACTTGCTAGATCATATTAACGAAGGTCGCCATATACCAGGTATTTTTATTCTCAATGTTAAGTTAACTGTAGGGCAAAATATTGATGAGTTAATTTTTTTAGCAGAGGCATCTTTTGAAGGTGAATATCAAGATCGGCTTATTCATTTGCCCCATAGTTATGTTTTAGGAGCGCAATAATAGATCGCCCTAAAGCATAAGACTTGAGAAACCGGGTTTCTGGGTAGGTGCGATCGCTCTCATCAACCAATTGCACAGTTTCACCACTACCTGTAGGGGCACGGCATCAGCAGATCTTCTGCCTCACCGAAAGCATCTCGACGCCGTGCCCCTACCGCCGCAGGTTTACGATCTGACGAGAAGCGATCGCTCACTCACCCCCATATCAAACACAATCTTGAATTGCACATTGGGCATTCGGCGGCGCACAAACTGAAAGTGTCCCTTGCCAAGGGGGGAACCGGATGGAAATTCAAAGTCCCCCTTATTAAGGGGGATTTAGGGGGATCTCAAAAGGTTACTGTTTAAAACCAATCTCCAGAGTCAAACTGCGAATCTTGCCCGTATCCACAGCAGCTTTATCGGCAACTTCTAGAGTCCAGATTCCTTGGGGACTTTTACCAATAAAACCAGCCAGTCCAGGTGCATTTACCTCGTCATAGGACTTTTTGATATTATCCGTTGCTCCGCCAGCGCGATCGTGCAAAATGACCGGACTTGCGCCCATTTCCCCAGGAGGGATCAGGGTAACTACCAAGTCGCCAATGTAAGTATGCTCGATATCCACCTCAACTTTAATCGACTTGATCGGGTCGGTATTAGCGATCGCTAAAGTCAAAGAAGATGTTTGCAGGTCATTAATCGGTACATCTTGGACAGCTTTGAAAATGGTAACCGGGGAAATTTGCTCTGGTTTAGCTAATTCCACCGCTTTGCGAGCATTAATCCGACCGTAGCCATAAAATGGGCTGCGACCGTTAGTATCATAGTTGCCACCAGCTTCATCGATGCGATCGCAGGATTGTTTAAAGATCTCTCGAACTTGATCCCAACGCAAATCCGGATTGCGGGCAATAACCAGCGCCGCTACACCCGCCGCCCCCGGACAGGCGCTAGAAGTACCGCCGAAACTATTCGTATAGTTGCCCGCTGCGTCGCCCTGATTGGGATTGCCCGGATTGTAGCCCACGCGACCAGAACGATCTGTCGTCCAAATCCCCGGAGTCAGAGAGGGATAGTAATTATTGCTGGGAAAAGCGCACCAGACAGCATTGCCAAAGTCACTGTAGGGACTTTTCTGACTGCGATCGTTACACGCCGCTACCGCAATTACCTTTGAGTAGCTGGCATAACCGTCATTATCCACACTCTCGTTACCATTGCCAGCAGCAAATAAGATGACGCATCCTTTACCATTGCGACCTTTATTAATCGCAAAGTCCATCGCCAGTCGCGTCGAGTCGGGAAGCGGCACCACCTGATTGTGCAAAGGATCGTTAGGGTCGGTAAAATCCCCATCAGCTGGCCCCCAGCTACAGGAGATGACATCAGCGCCATTTTCAGCCGCCCACACAAAGGCATCCGCTTCCGCCTGAGAACCCAAGGCAGAAGCGAAGCGAATCGGTATCAGCTTCGCACCCGGTGCCACGCCCGACGCACCAAAGTTGCCGTTGGCACATGCCACGCCCGCACAAGCAGTACCGTGGTTATCCCCGCCTCCCGGTTTGGGATTGTTACTTTTGCGCGTCACATCGCGGGGCGCGACGATCTTCCCAGAAGTACGGAATTCTTCATGATCGATATCGACGCCGTCATCAATAATGGCGATAATTGCCCCCGTGCCATCGCTCAATTGCCAAGCTGCTTCGACGTTGGCATGGGCATCTACAATTGCACCGTTAATAGTGGTTTTGTTCAGGTGCCATTGCTGAGGGAAAACCCGACGATGGCGTAACTCGCGCACTAATTCGGGATGACACAGTTCAACTGGTTCCTCATTTAGCAGTCTGGAAGCGATGTCAAAAACTTGTAAACCAGTACCTGTGGGCGCACAGACAAAGTAAGCATTGCGTGCGTATTCCAGCTGGCGTTTAACTGTTAAGTTGTAACGCTCTAATACCTGCTGACAAACGCTGGCATCCTCTTCATCATCGAATTTAACAAACAGATTTTCGGTGTAAATTACTGGCTCCATCGATTCTGGCTCGACTAGAACACGTCCGGCAAATTCGATTTCAGGTTCTTCCTTCAAAATTGCCCGCGCCCGGTCAACCAAAGCAGCGCCTCGACTTGAGTCTTTAGCCCGCAAAATTTCTACCCCTGCGGCGCCAAACCGCGTTTGCAAATCGAATTGATTGAGAATGCGCCGGGATTCGGGCGATACGGGTGTGACTCCAAACGGTAAGTCACCCACCAGAGCGCCGTGACTCTGGGTACGAACTACAATATGTTCTTCACTGATAGCAAGTTGATATTCTCCACCGTTTTTACCGCCATAGCGAACAGTAACCATTTGTTAATCTCCTGATGTCAAGGTAGTATTAAGCGTTTTGTTTTTTGTGCTATACCTAAATTGAGATCCGCAGAAAACTAAGCTTTTTCCGAATTAATTTGAATAACTTAATACAAGTTTTCTCTTGGTGTTTCCCAAACAAACACAGCTCGAACCCGGATTGACTCCGAAAAACTTTACAGGCTACAAGGCTACAGTAGGCATATTTTATCATCGGGGTGGACAAAATTAATTTACAATTTATTAGTACTTCAGACAGATGATTTATTTTCCAACTCAGTTATTTCTGATAGTAGAACCCTGGCAAATTTACTCTTTACCTTCCATTGCTGAAGTGAGATACCAGACAGACTACTTTTCCGAATATCCCCAACAAATCCGTAGTGGGACAGATCGGTCTGCGGTTTTATACCGGCGTGAGCCTGGATACTACGCAGTACACTATAACGAACCAGGAGCGATCGCACGCGGGGCCATCTTACAACTTAACGACGGCGCGATCGCAGTATATTCAGGCCAACCAAACAATAATTCCACTCAAGGCACGATTGGGCCAATTTACACATTACAACCCAATGGTTCCCTAGCAGTTCCCACCGGAATGGTTTTCATCCGCTTTGCAGAGAATGTTGAGGTTGAATCCCACCGCCAAGCAATTGAGCAAGCTGGTTATGAAATCGCTCAAAGTCTATCCTACGCCCCTCACACCGCTTGGTTGCGCGCCCAATCCGGTAAAATTTCCGACGCCCTCAAGGGAATTTCTAAATTAGAAGCAATTCCTAACGTTGAAAACGTCGAACCTCAAATGTTAATGGCAAGAGTTTTACGCCAGTAATACCAAATCCGCTTCCATGACCCCCTTTTTAAATGAACCGCCAAGACGCGCCTGTTCGCCAAGAAGAAGGCCAAGAAGAAAAAGATTATAAGAGATGTCCTTGCCGGATTTGGTATAATAGTTAATCGCTGATAGCTAATGGCTAATGTTAGGAAAAATCCTATATTAGCAATTAGCTATTACCAATTACCAATTAGCAATTAGCAATTAGCAATTGGTGCGGTTGAACAGTTGAAAATAGCCTAACTTGTCACTTTTTTACGCGCTGGCAACAGATTTTTCTGGGCTAGATGCTCGTGAATTTCTTTTGGTTTAAGTTTGCATAAGTCCTTCGCTAGTTCTTGCAGTTGTACGTTTTTAGGTAGGACGGGAGTAAGTGCGTCCCTGACGCATCCTAATATTTGCGGTTCGGCGACGAGGAGCAATCGCTGAGTTTGCTCTGCCTGAGTTAGACTGACGATTTCCGTTGCAATGGCAACTGCAAAGCGGCGCTCAAATTCATCCACATGGCTTTGTCGATGGTCGTCATAGGCGTGAGCTTGACCCCCCGAACCTTTATTGCGCCCTGTTTTCACATTAGACCACAGATCTTTCCCTGCCAGTTCTTTAGTCGGATTGGAGATATCTTTGCGTTCGATTAAATTCGGGCCAGATTCATACTCCGGCAATGACGCTTGCTCCAGGCAGAGAAACCGCGCTCTAGTGCCATCAATAACAGCAACGAGTGACTGAATCATGTGATGCTTGAAATATTCGGAAGAACCCAATCTTAACAGTTTGCGATCGCCTTCTCTCACTTCCTGAATAAATCTTAAAATTTCTTTTTCTCACCAATTTGTTAAGCAATTTTTATCTAAAAAAGCCAAGCCTAATTTACCTAAGATTTGTAAAGGATATTAAATTTTTATAAGAGCAAATTAACCGAATTAAACCATTATCGCCTTTTCCTCACCATACTTCATCTATCTAAAGAATTAAATCGGAAGCTCGATGCTAAATTCAGTTCCTTCTCCCACTACAGAGTTACAACTAAGCTTTCCTCCGTGTTTCTCTTCTATAATTTGACGAGAAATAGATAATCCTAAACCAGTTCCTCGCCCCACAGCCTTTGTTGTGAACAAGTGGTCGAATATTTGGGTGCGGACTGACTCGCTCATGCCGCAGCCATTATCTTTGATGGCAATAATCAGGCTGGATTTTTCTACATAAGTACGAATCAAAATTCGATTGGGATTTGCGGCAATTTCTTTATAAGAATGTCCCTCATTTGATTCATCAACAGCATCAATTGCATTGCTGAGGATGTTCATAAATACTTGATTTAATTGACCGGGATAACACTTAATCTCCGGAACTTCTCCATACTGCCGCACCACCTCTATTTCAGGACGCTGTTCGTTAGCTTTGATGCGGTGTCTCAATATCACTAAGGTACTATCAATTCCCTCGTGGACGTTAAATTCTACCAAAGAGTGAGAATCTAAGCGAGAAAAGGTTTTTAGAGAAGTACTGATATTGCGTATCCGTTCAGTGCCTTCCTGCATAGATGCAATCATTTTGGGCAAGTCTTCGCTCAAAAATTCTAGATCTATTTCATCAATAAAAGCGGCAATATTATCGGATGTATTGGGATACTCTGTTTGATAAAGATGAATGAGTTTAAGTAAATTTTGTACATCTTGATCTGCTTGACTAAGATTGCCAGCAATGAAGCCTACAGGATTGTTAATTTCATGGGCAACTCCAGCAACTAATTGACCGAGAGTAGCCATCTTTTCATTTTGTACTAACTGAAGCTGAGATTGTTGCAAATCGCGCATCGCTTGTTTCAGTTTAGCAGTGCGCTCTTCTACCAGGTTTTCCAGCAATTCGTTTTGTTCTGATAGCTTTTTACTCAAAGCGCGCAGTTTGAGATGTACTCCAACGCGGGCTAAAACTTCTTCTTGTTGAAAGGGTTTGGTGATATAGTCAACAGCGCCTAGATTTAAACCTTTGACTTTATCAATCGCCTCGTCTAATGCGGTGATAAAAATGACTGGAATTTCTTGAGTTATCGGGTTACTTTTGAGCTTGGCGCAAGTTTCAAACCCATTCATTCCCGGCATCATCACATCGAGTAAAATCAAGTCTGGCAGGGCATATTCTACTTGCTTCAGCGCTCGTTCGCCATCCGTCGCTACCAGGATAGTCCAGCCAGAATCTGCCATTGCCCCCGACAACACTTTTAAATTGGTAGGATTATCGTCAACTAGCAAAATTTTAGCGTTCATTGTAGCTACTCCTAGTTTTCTATAAAGTTTTGGATAAATTCTTCTATTTTGTCAAGAGCGAAACTGTCTGCGAATTGCCGCAATTCAGTGGTAAAGGGAACATAGTTTGCATCTTTTTCTTCTAGGTTTTTACATGCTTCTTCTATTCCTTGAATATTACCCATTCTCGCCAGGTCGTACAAGGTTAATAATTCGGCTTTTTCGGGAGCAACGATTGCAGAAGAGACGGTTTCTTCACCGCTCAAACTTATGTCTTGCCTGGTTGAGGAATTTGACTCTTCCTCATATATCCATTCCAGTTGCAAATATTTTTTCAACATCATCAATAATTCTTCAACTTGCACTGGTTTCGGCAAAAATTCATTGGCTCCCGCGTCGAAACTGTTTTGTCGGTCAATCTCAAAGACGCTGGCAGAAGAAACAATAATTGCTCGCTCTTGAAGTTGGGAATCGCTGCGGATGTGTTGAATCAATTCCAATCCATCCATCACTGGCATCGCCAAGTCAGTAATAATCAAATCAGGCGCAGATTTGCTTGCTATATCGAGTCCTTCTTTACCGTTGTGAGCCTCAATTGTAGCAAAACCAATTGTTTCCAGGGCATTGACGAGAACCGAACGGTTTTCTTTTCTATCATCTACGATCAAAATCGTTGGTTTTTCACCTTTAATTCCAATAATCTTATTATCGCGCTTTTCCGGATAGTTTACCGTAGTTCCTACGGCTAGGGGCAGTTCTAAATCAAACCCAAAAATGCTGCCTTCACCCAAAGAGCTTCTAACTTCTATTTGGCTGCCCATTAAATTCACAATTTTTTGGGTAATTGCTAATCCTAATCCAGTTCCTTCTACCTGGCGGGATTTATTTCCTACTTGCTCGAATGGTAAAAAGATATTTTGTAATTCTTCTGCGCTCATGCCAATGCCAGTATCTGCGATCGCAAATCTGATTTTGGTAATTGGTAATTGGTAGTTGGTGATTGGTAATTGGTTATGATGCGTTTGATTCTCGATTGGTTCTACTTTAAAGGTGACGCTTCCTTTTTCGGTAAATTTGATGGCATTGCCTAGTAAGTTGATTAAAATTTGCCGCAGCCGTTTTTCGTCTGCTGTTACCCACAATGGCAGTATAGATAAATTGGGTGCAATAAATTGAATACCTTTTTGTTCGGCTTTGATGCGGCAAATTTCTGCTACGCCCGTGAGAAAGTTGTGAAGGTTAAAATCCGTCGGATGCAGTTCTAGCTTTCTGGCTTCTATTTTAGATAAGTCTAGGATATCGTTGATTAAGGTGAGTAGGTGCGAGCCGCACTGGTAAATAATATCAATCCCCTCTTTTTCCTTGAGTTCAAGTGTTTTTGAACGTTGCAGGATTTGTGCGTAGCCTAAAATGCCGTTAAGCGGGGTGCGAAGTTCGTGGCTCATATTAGCGAGAAATTCGCTTTTGGCACTATTGGCTGTATCTGCTGCCATTTTAGCGGCTTGGAGTTCAGCGGTGCGTTCTTTTACTCGCTGTTCTAAGGTTTTGGAATAGTCGGTGAGTTGTGCGTTGGCTTGTTTCAAGCGCCAAATTTGGTAGTAGTTGGTCATGGCAATGGCAGAAATTGCCATTGCTATTAAGGGGGGAACTACCGGAATCACCCAACCAGTCAAAAAAGATATATAAGCTATTAAAAATAGAAAAATTGCGGCAAAAATAATTCCTTCAACCACTCTGCCCAATCCAATAATTTTGTTGTGGGATTGGTTGATTTGGATTAATATCCAACTCCCCGTGGCTCCAATGGAAGACCAGAGAAAAATCCACAAATACTCGATTTTATGGGGCCAGGGTTTTAACAAAGGACGCCCGTCAATGGCTGCACTTAATATTTGGCTGGTTAAGTTGGCATGAATTAAAACACCTTCGAGGCGAGGGCCATAGGGGGTGTAGGTAAAATCGTTGAGGCTTTTAGCGGTGACGCCAATAAAGACAATGCGCGATCGCATTAAATCTGGAGGTATTTGGTTTGACAACACATCGGTGAGCGAGACGATTTGGAATTGCGATCGCATTCCCCGATAGTTCATCAATATTTGATAACCGCCGACTATATCTGTTTTGTAGTTGCCTTCATTCCCCGTCAAGGGTTTAAACAAAGCTCTACCCAATTGCAGATGCATTTTTTCGGCATCTACCTGTTGTAAGGTAATTCCTTTTTTTTCTAAATACATTAGCGCCGCCCGCGTTCCCAGGGACAATTTAGATTTCCCAGAACTATCTTCTGCTGATAATAAAGCGCGGCGAATTTTCCCATCGCTATCGGGTACTAAATCGGCGATCGCTACTTGACCGCGTTGGTATAAAATCGGCGGCGGTGCGACTGCTTGCCCCAAAATTTTTTCCACTCCAATTAAATTCGGGGTGTTACTCATCACCTCAGTCAGTTGACCATATCCAGGGCCTACAGGTAAATCTCGATAAATATCTAAGCCAATGACAGCTGGCTGTTGCTGCTTAATCGTGTCAAGTAACTTGGCTAAGATAATATCGGGCATAGGCCATTGTCTGAGTCGCTTGATATCTGTTTCTGTAATTTCGACTATAGTAATACGAGGATCGATCGATTCTGCCGGACGCAGGCGAAAAAAGCCATCTGTCGTTCCCCATTCTAGAACCTGAAATAATTCTGCTTTATCGCCGACTATGACGATTGCCGCCACAGTTATTGCCGTTGCGATCGCTCTAGAATATCGCTTGCGCCCCTGTAAAATTTTTTCCTTGAGCCACATAAGATGTTTTGTTTGCACTGGATCGCGGCGCTGGGATAGAGGGAAATCGACCAGGGAGAATAAAATCTAAATATAGATTATTATAGTTGCGCTTTAGCATTGTACAGGGTCAGCGCAACTATGATTTTGAATATTATAGGCTTAGGGGTCTGTTGGCGATCGCTTGCAAACCCACCGATGTTAAGAGTTCTTGCCAGCTCTTAATCCGATTCGAGTCTTGAGGTTGCGATCGCAAGGCATCAGCCATATTTGCTAGAGCTTCGTACCAAATTCCCTCTTGGGAATAAGCAACGGCACGCTCTAGAGATGTCTTGGCTGTCTCTAGTTTACCAGCCAAATTGGTATTGACTGATGTGCGCCGCACCCAGCCCTCTGCAAATGGATTATCCGGATCTAAATCGGCGATGCAGTGGATTTCTACTACCCACCGATAATCATTATCCATTTCTAGCGCTTTCACTGTTTCTGGCACAGTGATGCGAATCACACCTCCAGTTTCTTTGAGGGCTACTTTTGTGCGGTAAACCAGATTTTGAGCAGCATCTTGGAGGGTAAAGGTAGCTTCTTTCGCTGTTGTTTGAGGCACGTAGACAAAAAAGGTAGGTCGCTCGGATACAGTTAATCCCAAACGGGTGTTAGGTACTAAGGGTGTGACTGTATCTTTGGATGCGATCGCATTACTCAAGCAAGCACCGTTATTACGAGTTGCTCCCCCAGTCGTTTCCTGACGAGGCGCCCCAGATGCACCTTTTGGTGTGGAAAAGGTTACTGTATTTCCTGGTAGCACCACCGACAGCGACCAGCTAGTCAGGAGCAAAGTACTTGTCAACAGAGAAATTCGTTGGTTTTTCATGTTAATATTCTCTATTTGGCTCTGATTGACTTTCTGGGATGATAATAATCCCATTACACCTTAACCACTATTAACTCAACCAGCCCTCAGTGTTTTTTCGCAATTAGCTGTTTTAAAAAGCACATAATTGGTAATAGAAAATGGATAATCGGCGATCCAGTAGGGGAAAAGCATTGCACTTTCAAGATTAGGCTAAAATCTAAAGATTTTCTATAACAATGCTTTCCCCGTAGTAGGTAATATTTTCTATTAACTCAAGTTGCTAGTTATGAGGTTAAGCGTTTTCGATCCCCCTAAATCCCCCTTAAAAAGGGGGACTTTGAATACTGGTTCCCCCCTTGTGAAGGGGGGCTAGGGGGGATCGAACCAACCATATTTGTAACTAAGACTTGCGTTATTAACCATTAGCAATTAGCAATTACCCATTACCCATTACCAATTCCCAAAACTTACAACCAATTCCCAACCAAAACAAAGGGTGCCCAGTAAAAAGGATGGTTGTACTTGGGTTGTTTTAACAGAAATAATTGAGCTTGACGCAACGCTTCAGATTTAGCGATATTTGGTTTAGCTAGCTGCTTGTAAAATTCAGCCATAAAATCAGCGGTGGATTCGTCATTAACCGACCACAAAGTTGCCATTGTAGAACGGGCGCCGCTTTTTACTGCGAGTCCAGCCAATCCCAAAACTGCTCGGTTATCCCCTTTAGCGGTTTGACAAGCGCTCAAAACTAATAGTTCTATTGGGTCAGAAGTTGTTTCTGTTCTACGCCCTATAACCTCTTCCAATTCAGACAGGTTCAGCTTGCCATCCCAGGTTAAAATAAACGTGTCTTCGATTTTAGAGCTAAACTGACCGTGGGTGGCTAAATGCAAAACAGGTGTCTTGGTATCTGATAAAGTTTGCTTCAAAGAATCGCTGGTAAATTGTTGATTGAGCAAAACTTCAGAAGAAACTTTTCTGGTAATTAAATCGACTTCTGATTGCACGCCTGGTAGAGCAATAAACCCTTGACGAGCTTCGCTTAAACCACCAATTAAAGTTTTAAGATCTCTGGTAGCTAGGGGATGGGGATCTAGTAATTGCAAGCCGGGAGCGAAGGCGATGCTATACTTTTCGATTAAATATTGTTGACCGTCGTAGATAGCCGCCATTGGCAAATTCCGCAAGGAACCATTGATTACAAAGACTAAGGTTTTGACCCCACTGGCTGCGATTTCGGTTTGGGCAGGTCTAATTAACCAGTCATAAAGCGTACTGTAAAGGCTTAAATGCTCGGGTTTGGCAGCAGATAAGCTTAAAAAGCCTCTCAATTTCTTCAGGTTGGTTTCTATTTCTGCTTGGGGTAAGTAGGTTTTATAGTTGCGTAGCGGTTGTCCTGGAAGCGACAAGATAACTTCGATCCGGTCTTTTAAAATCATCGGATAGATCACTGCCGCGGTAGGATCGATTTTATCTATTTGCTGCGGTTTGGCATCTAAACAAGCTTGCCGAAAGAAATTATCTAGTTCTGCCAGTTGCAGTCCTTCGATGACATCCAGGGCTTGTTTGAGATTTTTTTGATCTGCTGCTTCACCCTGGGGGGATTGTAGTAATAAATCTGTGAGTTCGCGATAGACGGGTTCGACGCTGTCGAGGAAAGAAAACTGTACTTCGGGGTTCATTGCGACTAGGTCGCGGCGAATAGTATTGAGAGTTTTAACCGCATTGGTGTAAGCTGCGATCGCTCCCTGATTATCCCCTCTAGATTGGAGAATTTCCCCCAATCTTGCTTGCATCTGTGCGGCTATTTCTTCGGCTGAAATGCCATTAGCAATTAATAGCGCCTGTTCGGTTAAACTTTGCGCTTCTGCTAACTGTCCGGTAAGTTGATAAACTTTGCCTAACTCCCCAAGTGCATAAGCTTCAGCTCGTTTATCGTTTAGTTGTTTAGCTTGTTGGATGGCTTTAGCTAATAACTGCGCGATCTCGGTTGTTTCTTGTCCGGAGATTGATGGCAATCTCATCCAACTTTGGGCGAAGTTAACCACAGCGTAAACCGCCATGCGACTGGAGGGTAAATTGGCGATCGCTTGTTTAATTTCTGGCACTAATGCTTTCGCTGCTTGCCACTGTTCCTGTTGTATGCGCGTTCTCAATTGAGATAGTAAAGCTTCGGTTTTGTCAAGGGGTGTTGTGGCTTTGGCTGCGGCTTGGCGATAATATTCAATGGCGCCGTCGAAGTTGTCTTGGGCGCGGGCGGTATTGCCCAAACTAAATAAAGCGGCGCTGGTAGCGGCATCTGAGCCTAATTTTTGAGCGATCGCTAAACTTTGCTGCAAGACTTCTTGGGAGCGATCTAAGTTACCTACGACTTGCAAAGCGACGCCCAAACTCCGCAATCCGGTTGCTTTAATTAAAGTATCGCTTTGGGATTGTAATTGCTGGCTGACTTGTTCTAAAAGTGCTTGCGATCGCCGATACAATCCCAAGGTTTGTAAAGCTTGAGATTGATTAATTATCGCTCCCAGTTTCCCTACTTCATCTTTTGCTAAATCGTAGGCTTTGGCGGCATTTTCCCAAGTTTGTAGCGCTGCTTCGGTTTGCCCCATTGCTAGTTGAATGCTGCCTTCGGTATTGAGGGCTTGAGCTAAAATAACTGTAGATCCAGGTTGGTTGGAAGCTTGTTGCAATAAAGTTTGAGATTGTTGCACCGCGTCCATTGCCTGGGAGAGTTGCCCTAACTGCAAATAAGCGAAAGATAAATAGCTTAAACTGATTGCCTCTTGCAGCTTGTCGCCTTGCTGACGATACTCAGATGCGGCTTGCTGCCAAAGTCTCGCCGCCTCGCTGAAGCGCCCTGCATCGGCTTGCGCGCGCCCTTGTTGCAGAAGGCTGCGGGCATCGGTACTCGTTTGAATTAGCGGCAGGTTGGGGGGACGCTCGTAGCTGTGGGATGGAGAGGGGGAGAGAGCGATCGCTACCCCTAGAGTCAGCAAACCCAACCCTACGTACAGAAGTAAATTTTTAAACCGTGAAGCAACGAGAAATTTCATATTTTACCCCTCAATTAATTAGTAACAATAGGACGACAACTAGGCGCATTATACCCAGGAATTCGATTGGGCTTTTGCGCTATCAACTGTACCTGACCGCGATCGTTAATTACCCAACCAGTTGCTTCCACAATTTCCGCTGGTGGTTCAGCTTTGGGTACATTTTGTGCGGGTAGGGACGCAGTTTGACTCGCATTAGATAAATCTCGGTTATCCCACCAAACTGCACGACCTAAAAGTGTGGAACTGGGGTTTTCTGGCAAACCACCCCGTCCTGTGACGGTGAAAGTATTTCCTTGAGTTGGATCGCAGCCGCTACTAATCTGCTGACTCTTATCGACCAGATTTTGCGGTAATTCAACTAGAAAAGAGCGATTATCTACCTCTGGGTTGGTAATTGCCACATTGCCAGAAAGACCAAACTGAGAACTAGCTGTAATGTCACTTTCTGAAGTCTGTTGGGGACGAAACTGAGTCCCAAAGATGCCAGAAGTGCTGATAGAAATATTACCGCCTCGACCTTGAACTGCATTGGCACTAATATCACTATTTTCCAGTGCAGCGATCGCATCCGAATTAATCGTTAAGTTGCCGCCATTCCCCGTACCGCCTGCGGAAGTAGTGATGCTGCTGTTGCGGCGCATTTGCAAGGAATTTGCCTGCAAGATGATATTTCCTCCTTCACCAGAGGCGGTAGAAGCGGTGAGGGTTGCTTCTCGCTCAAGCTCAATTGAGCTTGCATTCACTCGCAATGTGCCACCATCTCTCGGCCCAACATTCCTCACAGTCACTCTAGCCTCGTCTCGGACAATCAAGCGATTCGTGTTAATGGTCACCCCTCCGGCGCTTCCAGACGCATCGCCTCGTAGCCCTAAAACTTCGTTGATGGTGGAGTTAGAATTCACAGAGGATTCGATGCTGCTGTTACCACTGACCTCGACCAACTCAGAAGCATTTACTTCTAAAGTTCCAGCATTGCCGCTACCTATGGTTGAAGCGGTGATTCTGCCTCCATCTCGAACTACTAAGCGCTGGGTGTCAATTCTCAAACTGCCAGCATTTCCAGTTCGGAAACTGCCGACATTCAAATCGCTGGGAGAATTAAAAATGGGGTCAGATCCGATTAGTTCTACCACCTCAGCCTTGAGCGTTACATTTCCTCCCGGTCCATTACCATAGGATGCGGCATTGATAATGCCTCCTCCCAGAACGGTCAATCGCCTGGTCGATATACTGAGATCTCCTGCCCGTCCAGAGGCGGTACGTTGAGCGATCGCAAAAATACTGCTGAAAAACCGGGGATTCAGCGGTGAAGCGCCTATCACTTCTATGGCATCTGAAGCATTCACGGTAATGTTGCCAGCCGCACCCGTACCGTAGGTTCTGGTAACAATTTGTCCCCCGCCCATAAATGCCAGCCTTCCGGTATTAATCCTAATTGCTCCGCCAGTTCCAGCTCCTGTACTCTCATTATTTAAGCTGCTGCGAACCGTGGCGTTGGGCGTGGTGCCAATCAATTCCAGCGACTCTTTCGCATTTACGGTAATCTCGCCCCCAGGTGCTGAGGAAGCCGCGTTTTGCATCAGCGCCGCCGAACCGTTGGTTAGCGTTACCCGCCGTCCAACAAAATGAATACCGCCGCCACCCGCCCCGCTAGCATCTGCTAATGCTTGTTGAGAGAGCTGAATATCCTGAAAGTTTGACACCCCTTGATAGCCGAAAGCAAATCCAGAGGGCATCGCCGTCAGGCTGACTTCACTTGACGCTCCAACGCTTCCTAGCTCGATCCTTCCTTGTTCTGCTACCAGTTGACCCCCTGCCAAAATCAGATCGCCGCCGACTAAAGCCAAAGTCCTGCCTGGTTGTACGGTCAAAGCTTGTGGATTGGCCTCCCTTGTAAAGGGTGGAAAAGGCACACTTGGTGTAGGGTTAAATGTGAGGTTGTGACCCGTTCCTTGTACCCGAATTGGTGCCGGATTGCTGCCAAATCCCAATCCTACAGGCACGCTTACTGTCAACAACGTTGCTGCTGTTGGGTTGGCGGCACTAAATTGCACGCCATCGGCAAAGTTAATGCTATTAGCAGTACTACCAATAAATGAACCGCCAATATTTAACCTGGCATTGGGGCCAAAAACAATCCCATTCGGGTTGAGCAAAAATAGATTAGCCGTTCCGTTAGCTCGAATTAATCCATCGATATTAGAAATATTGCTTCCCGTAACGCGACTGAAAATATTTTGTACATCAACCGCATTATTGAAAAATGCCTCTCCCCCTGTAGGCAGGGAAAATTCTTGAAAACTATGGAATAAATTACCGCCCGCGCGGCTTCCCCCTTCGATGGTGAGGGTGTTGCCGTTGGGGGTGACTGTTGAGTTGACGGGTAAAGTGTTATCTGGTATAATCTGCGCTGCACCTGGAAAGGGGAAGAGGATTGTGGATGCGATCGCACAACCTGCCCTAAAGCATATCGCCACACTCTGCAAACACCATAGTTTCATCGGTATACCTGCACCAGTTCTACTACTCGGGATTTGACTGACCAATAGTTTATTTAATTGTTTAGCCAGCCTCATCAGTAATTGCGCTGGCGTCAGCTCAAATGCGTTCAACGGTTATCGGTGAAAGCCGCCGATTGTGCGTTGGGTGGGATTAAGGATGGCAGGCAGTGTTTGACAGGAAGCTGGTGTTGCCCAAGAATTACTGCCGCTAGCAGCATCAGCCACCAATTCCACTTGACCAAGTGAATTGATTCTCCAAGAAGTTGCTTCTACAATCTCTGGAGTGGCTTCAGTTTGCGGTAACTTTTGTGCGGTTTGATTCACGCCGGATAAATCGCGGTTATCCCACCAAACAGCACGACCTAAAAGTGCTGAACTGGGGTTTTCTGGCAAACCACCTCGCCCCGCAACGGTGAAAGTATTTCCCTGACTGGGATCGCAGCCGCTACTAATCTGCTGACTGGGATCGACGAGATTTTGCGGTAATTCGACTAGGAATGAGCGAGTATCTACTTCTGGGTTGGTAATAGCCACCGTACCGGAAAGACCAAATTGAGAAGAAGCTGTAATGTCACTTAGAGGTGTTAAAGCGGGACGATATGCTAAACCAAAAATGCCATTCGTGATAATTTGAATGTTACCGCCTCGACCTTGCACCGCGTTGGCAACGATATCGCTATTTTGCAGACCTACAATGATGGGGGACTCGATCGTGATATTGCCGCCATTGCCCGTACCGCTTGCAGTAGCAGTAATCGTACTGTTGCTACGCATCAATAACAATTGCGATCGCAAGGAAATGTCACCTCCTTCCCCAGAAGCGGTAGAGGCGGCGATGCTTCCCTGTCTGTCTAAAAAGATCTGTCTAGCATTTATGTTTGTGCTGCCAGCATTTCCGGTTCCTTGATTTTCCGCCCCCACTCGTCCCCCATCTGAAACCATCAAGCGAGGAGTATTAATAGTTAATCCTCCAGAATTTCCAGAAGGTATGGGCGGCAATCCTAAAAGCCTCTGAACTGCCAGATTAGCTTCCGATCCGGATGAGACGATGCTGCGAAGTTGAGTGCCAGGGATAGTGCCGCTAACTTCAACAGATTGAGAAGCATTGATAACCAAATTCCCACCCGTACCGCTAGCTTGCGCGCTCCCACCAATCCGCCCTCCTTCTCGGACAATCAATCTGGCTGTGTCAATGGTTAGATCGCCACCGTTTCCAGAACCAAGGGAAGTTGTGGTAATAATAGTGCGCGTCGGCGTCGAGCCAGTGATGGTGCGATTAAATCCCGTAACTTCAAGCGAGTCTGCCACACGCAGTGTCACCTTACCACCGTTACCAGGGCCAAAAGTCGTAGAACCTAAGCTGGATCCATCCACCATACTGAGCCGATTCGCCGATACGGTAATATCTCCTGCCGCGCCGGTGCCAACGTTACTCGAGCGGATGCCACTTGTATACAAGGGATTGAGGGGATTGGCTCTCAACAGCTGCACGCTTTCGGGAACGTTGACTACAATGTTGCCACCACGTCCGGTGCTAAAAGCATATGTCTCTATTCTTGCCCCGTCGCTTCCGATTAAACTCGGAGTAGCAACGGTAATATCCCCGCCCGTTCCGGCTGCGACTGTTTCGGTTCTCGCCCCACTTGAAACGGCGGTGCGGTTGTTAAGCGCACCCCTCAAGTCAATTAACTCGGAAGCAAACAGCGAAATAGCGCCTCCAGGCAAACTACCCTGGTTTCTGACAAATGCAACCGAACTATCGCTAATGGCGATCTGCCGCCCCGCCAGTTGAATGCCACTGCCTCCATTACCGCTGGCATTGACTAACGACCTTCTTGCCAGTTGGATATCTCCAAAGGCTTGCACTTGCGGGTAGCTCAATGTCCAACCATTCGCTATGGGAGCGAGCGTTACTTGTCCGCGAGCAACACTGCCGATCTCAATGCGTCCGCTATCGGCTGTCAGGATGCCGCCGTTTAGAGTTACGCCGGAACCGATCAAGGCTAAAGTCTGGTTTGGTTTTACCTGCAATCCTCCAGAGGAACTACCTTGCAAAGGAGAAGTTGAACTAGGCCAACTTAGATTGTGTCCTGTACCCTGCACCTGTATTGCCCCCGCATTCTGTCCCAGCTGTAACCCAATGGGAACGCTTACCGTCAGCAACGGCGCTGTGGATGTATCTGCGATCGCAAAGGTGCTGCCATCGGCAAATCGCACGCTTGATGCAGTCGAGCCAAAAAACGAGCCGCCAATATTTAATCGGGCATTGGAGCCAAATATAATGCCGTTGGGATTGAGCAGAAATAGATTAGCCGTACCGTTAGCTCGAATTAATCCATCAATGTTAGAAATATTACTTCCGGTCACGCGGGTGAAAATGTTTTGCACGTCAAGTGCGTTATTGAAAAATGCCTCGCTACCCGTGGGTAGGGAAAATTCTTGAAAACTATGGAATAAATTACCCCCGGCGCGGCTTCCGCCTTCGATGGTGAGAGTGTTGCCGTTGGGGGTGACGATAGAATTAACTCTTAGAGTTGCGTCTGGGACGATTTGCGCGGCGATTGGCATTGAAAATAAGAGAGTGGAAGTGGCGATTACTCCCTGCCAATAGTAGGCTAAATGCCTTTGCTTCATGACTCTACCTCCACCCATAAACAACGATGGCGATCTAACTGACCTGTAGTTTATTCAATTGGTTATAACAAACTCATCGGTAATTGTTCTAGCGATCGCATTCGTTATATGAACGTTTATCGGTAAAAACCAGGTATTTTCGCAGGTTTGGTGATACTGGCGATCGCTCACAGCCCATCAATGCAGTCTTGGACAATTGGGATGCGATCGCCATGAATTATTCCGATTATGATTCGCCACTAATTCTACTTGCCCTTTTTGATTAACAATCCAGCCATTTGCTTCCACAATTTCTGGGTTTGATTCAGATTTTGGTGCTTTTTCTAGTTCTACAACAGCGGCAAGATTACTATTAGATAAATCTCTATTATCCCACCAAATTGCCCGCCCTAAAAGCGCTGATGTCGGGTTTTCCGGTAAGCCACCTCTACCAGCGACGGTAAAAGTATTTCCCTGCGTTGGGTCGCAACCAGAGGTAATTTGCTGACTGGGGTCAACTAAATTTTGCGGTAATTCAACTAATAGACTGCGCGTTTCTACTTCTGGGTTGGTAATTGTCACATTCCCGGAAATGCCGAACTGGGAACTGGCAGTAATGTCGCTTTCTGGGGTAAGAGCCGGACGAAATTGACTGCCAAAAATACCAGAGATACTGATTTGAATATTACCACCTCTTCCTTGCACGGCATTGGCAGTGATGTCGCTATTTTCCAGGGCGACTAAGGTGTCGGCGTCGATGGTGATATTGCCGCCCTCGCTTAAGCCTGTGGCGTTGGTGGTGATGTTGCTGCCACCCCGCATCTGAATATCGCGCACATTGAGGGTAATATTGCCTTGAGAACCCGCTCGGCTTTCAGCGCGTAGGCTGCCGGAGTTATTCAAACGCAGCGAGTCTGCTGCAATGGTGAGGTTGCCTGCACTGCCAGTGCCTCGATTGCTGACATTGACTTGTGCGCCATCTTGAACGATTAATCGCCCTGCGTTAATTTGCAATTCACCCCCAGCACCTGTGGAATTTTCCGATGTATTTGCATACAATCCGCTGGCAGGCCCACCAGAACGAACGGTAGTCCTACCAAAAGTAGCCAGCCGTTGAGCATAGGTGGAGTCGCTGCCAGCGAGGGTGATGCTGTCAGCCACATTCACGGTGATGTTACCTGCCTTGCCGCTAGTAAAGCTGGTGGTGGTAACTTGTCCACCATTGAGAGCTTGCAAGGTATTGGCGGTAAGGGTGATGTTACCCCCTTTTCCCTGTCCCAGAGTCCTGGCAGCAGGGCCACCGCTATTCGTAAAAGAAAGCACTCTAGCGATGATGTTGATGTCGCCACCGTTGCCGATTGCTCCCGCTTCCACGCCGCTGGTTACCAGACTGGGGAATCCATTGCTACCGAAGCCATCAAAGGAAACGGTATCGGTGGCGCGAATATTGACGTTGCCTCCATTTCCTCGTCCTCTGGTGGTGGTAATTAAGGCAGCACCATTGGTGACGAAAAGCGACCCGGTGGTGATATTGATGCTGCCAGCATTGCCGACTGCTTGTGGTGCGCCTACAGCACTCAATACTGAACTGGCATTGCCATTGCTAGCCACTCCATCCAAGGAAACGGTATGGGTCGCGTGAATATTGACGCTGCCTGCGTTGCCCTGTCCGCTGGTGCTAGCAATCAATCGACCGCCATTGGTTAAGGAAAGCGATCCAGTTGTGATGTTGATATCGCCGCTGCTGCCCGCTGCTCCTGCGTCTAGACTATTGGAGATCGAGCTAGCATTGACAGCGATCGCTCCTGGGACATTAATTTCAATATTCCCCGCCCTATTTCCTGGAGAACCGGAACCTGAATTTATCCCCGTTTGCAGCCTACTTCCTGCCGTCAAATTCAAATTCTGTGCATTAACAGCAATACTGCCTCCAGGAGAGCCACTGACATTAACGCTTGCACCATTGCTCAGGGATGCGTCAGCTAGGGGGATGCCTGCTGGAACAGTCAACCGCAGGTTAGCGCCATCTACTGCTAGCCCGATTGTTGCCATTCCTTGCACAGAGGCTAGCTCAACTCGACCTCCCAGCGCCTGCAAGCGTCCGCCTTCTAGGTTGATATCGCCGCCTACGAGTAACAAACTGCGTCCAGCTGGTACTTGCAGCCCCGTACCTCCTGCTACTGAGCGGTTAGCGATCGCTTGTGCTGTCATTTGATTGAACAGCAAGGCATTGGGGTTGACACTTAGCAGTTGGGTTGGTGTTTGATTGTCTGCACTAGCACTAAAAATATCTCCGTTTGTTAAACCAATAGCATTAGCGGTTGTGGCTACAAATGAACCGTTGATATTCAGACGAGCATTCGGGCCGAAAATAATCCCGTTGGGGTTGAGTAGAAACAGGTTAGCCGCACCGTTGGCACGAATTAATCCATCGATGTTAGAAATATTACTACCCGTCACGCGGCTGAAAATGTTTTGCACGTCAACTGCATTGTTGAAAAATGCTTCGTTACCAGTGGGAAGAGAAAATTCTTGAAAACTATGGAACAAATTTCCCCCGGCACGACTTCCCCCGTTGATGGTGAAGGTATTACCATTGGGCGTGACGATGGAATTGACGGGTAAAGTTGCATCTGGGACTATTTGCGCGGCGGCTGGAGTGGAAAATAAGAGAGTAGAGGCAGCGATCGCGAAGTGTGCCGTTAGGCAGATCGCTACTCCCTGCACACAGTACCCTAAATGCCTTTGCTTCATGACTCTACCTGCACCCATAAACAACGATGGCGATCTAACCGATCAGTAGTTTATAAAATTTGTTACATTAATCTCATCCGTAATTGTGCTGGCGATCGCACTGGTTAGATTAACGGTTATGGGTAAAAACCAGGTAGTTTAGTTGGGGTAGCGATCGCTAGGGCAGTTTTGGGCAATTGGGATGCGATCGCGCCAGCTGGCAAAATTCGCTTTGTTGGGCGATCTTTCAGCCCTCATCATTTTCGATAAATAGCGCCTTTAAATCTCGATAACCACTGACAACCCGAATCACTTCTACTTCGCCTCGAAGCGAACGGTATAAAATCACGTAATCTTCTAGCGGTACACTCCGTAACCCAGGATATAACTCGTCTCGCCTGCGCCCCAAATTGGGAAACTGAGCTAACGCTTTGAACTTGGCATTAATTCTCTCAAGAAAACGCTCTGCTGTTTTCAGGCTTGCCTTCTGGGCAAGATAGTCCATGATGTTTTCAATATCTCGGCTGGCTGTCGGCGTAATCTTGCAAACATTACTCATCGTTTCTAGCTTTTAGCTCCGATTAAACCTGACGCTGCCGCAATTTTGCTTGAAGTTTGTCGATAACTGCTTCTGCATCTAACAACTCACCTCGATCTGCTTCTTCAATACCCACTAAAACTTCACGACGTAGTTCTTCAAAGCGTCCTTGATAAATTTTGTCCAGTTCTTCTAGCAACTTAATCCCTGCAAGAAATACGGCTTCAATAGAACTATACTTGCCGCTAGCAACCTGGCTTTGAACGAACTTCTCTAATTCTGGCGGTAGGGGGATCGGCATCTTGAAGTCACCTGGAAGTTAACCTATTCCTATTTTAGCCTTACTAGGGTAGGCTGACGGCGATACTGGCGCGGGCTTCACGACTGATCAACCCAGTCTTTGAAAGTTAGTAAGCGATCGCGCCGCGTGCCGGATTACCCATAAAAAACGATTGAGATCTAACTGAGCAGTAGTTTAGAAAATTTTTTATACCCTACTCATCCGTAAAAACCCTTGCGATCGCACTGGTTAGATTAACGCTTATGGGTAAAAACCAGGTAGTTTAGTTGGGGTAGCGATCGCTAGGGCAGTTTTGGGCAATTGGGATGCGATCGCCATGAATTATTGTTGTTTTGAACAGCCACTAATTCTACTTGCCCTTTTTGATTAACAATCCAGCCATTTGCTTCCACAATTTCTGGGTTTGATTCAGATTTTGGTGCTTTTTCTAGTTCTACAACAGCGGCAAGATTACTATTAGATAAATCTCTATTATCCCACCAAATTGCCCGCCCTAAAAGCGCTGATGTCGGGTTTTCCGGTAAGCCACCTCTACCAGCGACGGTAAAAGTATTTCCCTGCGTTGGGTCGCAACCAGAGGTAATTTGCTGACTGGGGTCAACTAAATTTTGCGGTAATTCAACTAATAGACTGCGCGTTTCTACTTCTGGGTTGGTAATAGCTACTGTTCCGGAAAGACCGAATTGAGAACTAGCGGTAATGTCGCTTTCTGATGTTTGTTGGGGACGATATTCGATGCCGAAGATGCCTTGAGTACGGATTTGAATATTCCCGCCATTGCCTTGCACTGCGTTGGCGATAATGTCGCTATTTTCTAAACCAACAATAGTGGGAGAATCGATGGTGATATTACCTCCATTGCCGATGCCAGTGGATTCAGTGTTGATTGAGCTATTGTTGCGTGCAATTAAGACATCGCCCAATGCTAAGGTAATGTTACCGCCTTCACCAGAGCGGGTGCTGGCTGTAATGGCTCCTTGCCGATTCAGCTCAACTCGATTGGCATTAATTTGCAAACTGCCTGCATTTCCTGTCCCGTCGTTTCTAACCGAGACTTGTCCGCGATTTTCGATCCTTAAAATTGGGGTATTAACTGTAACGCTGCCCGCGTTGCCGCTGGGGATGTCAGGGAGAAAAAAGGCAGCTCTGGTAGCAGCGGGGAGAATCTCAATCGAAGAGTCGATCGTGGTGAATTCCTCGGATATATCAATCGATTCAGCGGCATTTACTACAACGCTGCCAGCATTTCCCTGAGCAAATCCTCCGGTTGTGATCTTGCCTCGATCGCGAAGAATCAGGCGGTTGGCATTGACTCTTACCGATCCAGAATCACCCACGCCAAAGGTAGCAGCCCCAATGTTAGAAATACTCTGAGTCAGTGGATTAAAACCTGCGATCTCGATGGAGGTAGCATCCACTTCTACATTCCCTCCATTACCCGTACCAATAGTTGAAGCGGTGATGTTACCTGCGGCTAAAAGGGTAAGTCGATTGGCTGTAACTTGAATGTTCCCTGCATTTCCCCCAGCAAACACTAAACTACCAATGATGCTATTGGCATTGGAACCCGGAATGAATCCCACCACTTGAACCTCTCCGGAAGCATTGACGATAATATTGCCCGTGGCACCTGCACCAAAGCTACGGGCGAGGATTCCAGCACCGTCAGAGATCGTCACATCCGATGCGATCGCCTGAATATTTCCCCCATTACCTGCGCCTACGGTTTGATTCTCTAAACTACTGCGGACTTTCCCGTCGGGGGAAATGCCAGCAATCGATAACAACCCGGAGGCATTCACCCGAATATCTCCTGCGGGGGTGACACCGATGTTTTGAATCAATACCAGCGAGCCATTTTGGAGGGAAATGTTGCGCCCTTGCAGCGCGATATGCCCTCCGCCACTACTGGCATCCAACAAGGCAGCTTGACTCAGGGTAATATCGCCAAACTGTTGCATCCCGTCGTAGTTGAAATTCCAACCCTGCGATGCGGGTTGCAACCCCACGGTTGAGGTAGTGTTACTTTGCCCAATGCTGCCCAAGGCAATTTGTCCGCCTGTTGACGTTAAGATGCCTCCTTTAACATTGATGTCTCCCCCCACCAGCGCCAGTGTATTGCCTAGTCCGACTTGTAACCCAACGGGATTCTGACTGCGATCAAAAGGGGAAATCGCACCACCTGTCGTCCGGTGTCCAGTGCCTTGCACGGTAATTCCAGCTGGATTTTGACCCAACTGCAAACCAATGGGGACGCTAACTGTCAATAACGGCGTCCCCGTTGGATTCGTCGCGCTAAATGGCGTGCCATCGGCAAAGCGAATGCTGGTGGCGGTGCTGCCAATAAACGAACCCCCGATATTTAACCTGGCATTCCGACCAAAAATAATCCCGTTGGGATTGAGTAGAAATAAACTAGCCCTGCCGTTCGCTCGAATTAATCCATCAATATTAGAAATATTACTCCCCGTAACGCGGCTAAAGATGTTTTGCACATCAACCGCATTGTTGAAAAATGCTTCGCTGCCTGTGGGAAGAGAAAATTCTTGAAAACTATGGAATAAATTTCCCCCGGCACGACTTCCCCCGTTGATGGTGAAGGTGTTGCCGTTCGGCGTAACGATGGAATTGACGGGTAGAGTGGCGTCTGGGACGATTTGCGCGGCGGTTGGGATGGAAAATAAGAGAGTGGATGTAGCGATCGCGAAGTGTGCCGTTAGGCGTATCGCCACTCCCTGCCAACAGTTGGCTAAATGCCTTTGCTTCATGACTCTACCTGCACCCATAAACAACGATGGCGATCTAACCGATCAGTAGTTTATAAAATTTGTTACATTAATCTCATCCGTAATTGTGCTGGCGATCGCACTGGTTAGATTAACGGTTATGGGTAAAAACCAGGTAGTTTAGTTGGGGTAGCGATCGCTAGGGCAGTTTTGGGCAATTGGGATGCGATCGCCATGAATTATTGTTGTTTTGAACAGCCACTAATTCTACTTGCCCTTGTTGATTAACGATCCAGCCAGTTGCTTCTACAATTTCTCGACTTGGTTCGGTTTGGGGTAACTTTTGTGCCGTTTGACTCACGTCCGATAAATCTCGGTTATCCCACCAAATTGCCCGACCTAGAAGCCCTTGGGAGGGGTCTTCTGGTAAACCACCTCTTCCGGCGACAGTTAATGAATTCGCCTCTCCAGATGCACAGCCAGTGGAAATTTGCTCGGTTGGATCGACCACATTTTGCGGTAAATCGACTAGGAATGAGCGCGTTTCTACCTTTGGGTTGGTAATAGCAACATTGCCAGAAAGGCCAAATTGGGAACTAGCAGTAATGTCACTTTCTGGGGTTTCTTGGGAACGAAACTGAGCGCCGAAGATGGCAGAGGTGTTGATAGAAATATTACCGCCTCTCCCTTGCACGGCATTGGCGGTGATGTCGCTATTTTCCAAAGCAACAATAATATCGGAATTGATCTTTAAGTTGCCGCCATTGCCGGTGCCACCGGCGGTAGTAGTAATAGCACCACCGCGTCGCAGTTGCAATGAATTGACTTCTAGGGCAATGTTGCCGCCATTACCCGATGCGGTGGAAGCAGTGATGCTACCCAGATTTGCCAAAAAAATCTCGCCAGCATTCACCTGTAGCATTCCGGCATTCCCCGTGCCTTCATTCTTGACGCTGACTTGAGCGCCATCTCGTACAATCAACCGAGGTGTGTTAATGGTGACGTTTCCAGATGCTCCGGTGGGGAATGGAGGCAGTCTAAACGACTGTCGTAAGCTTTCATCCACAATACTAGCTGAGGATGCGATCGCGCTGGGAGTCGGCGACCTAAGTGGGGTGTCGCTCACCTCGATCGACTCGGAGGCGTTCACCAGTAAGCTTCCGGCGGCACCACTCGCCACAGTGGAAGTATCAATCCTGCCCCCATCCCGCACGATTAGCCGTCGAGTGTTAATCGTTAAACTACCAGCTGCCCCAGCGTTTGCTGTTGAGGAAGATAATACGCTCATCTGAAGAGACCTGGGTTCGATGCCACCGACTTCGATCGACTCAGAAGCATTAACGGTCACATCTCCGCCACTGCCACTGCCGAAAACTACAGCATTGACACCTCCTCCATTGAGAGCAGCCAATCTTCCTGTCGAGATGATGACGTTGCCGCCACTTCCAGAACCCGTAGTCCTAGCACTAATCATGGCAATACGCCCGGTAACAGGGGAAAACCCAAGCACTTGCACAGACTCAGAGGCGTTGACAAATATGTTGCCTCCTGAACCAGCACCGAAAGTGCTAGCACTGATTTGTCCTCCATCCTCAATCGCTAACCGCCTGGTTAAAACTGTAATGTCTCCACCACTGCCTGATGCCATTGTTTCATTCCGCAATGTGCTAGTAAGGCTTTCATCCGCAGGGGTTCCTATTACTTCAAGAGTTTCAGTTGCGTTGACGCTGATGTTCCCTGCCCTTTGCAGTCCCTGGTTTTGAATCAGCATGTACGAACCATCACGGACTGATACCTGCTGCCCTTGTACTGAGATAGAGCCGCCTCCCATACCGCTAGCATCAAGTAATGCCCGTTGCGATAGCCGAATATCCTGGAAAGAAAGCGCCCCCTCATACCCCAATGCCCAACCAGAGGGACTGGGGCTGAGGCTAACTGAACCCGAACCGACGCTGCCTAACTCAATCCGTCCAGTCTCTGCTCTCAGCGTGCCGCCTGGTAGGTTAATATTTCCCCCAACCAAGGCGAGTGTTCTCCCTGGTTGCACCTGTAAACCTGTGACGTTATTGCCTCTGGTGACGGGTCTGCTGGCATTTGACGCCCTGAGTGTGTGACCTGTACCCTGCACAAAGATCGCACCTGGATTTGACCTAAACTGCAAGCCAATCGGTACGTTAATAGTCAGTAAGGTTGGGGCGTTAGGATTTGTGGCGCTAAAAAAACTGCCATCAGATAACTGAATGCTGTTGGCGGTAGTGCCGATAAACGAGCCACCGATATTTAACCTGGCATTTGGGCCAAAAACAATGCCGTTGGGGTTGAGTAGAAACAGGTTAGCCGCACCGTTGGCTCGAATTAATCCATCGATGTTAGAAATATTACTACCCGTCACGCGGGTGAGAATGTTTTGCACGTCAACCGCATTGTTGAAAAATGCCTCGCTACCCGTGGGTAGGGAAAATTCTTGAAAACTATGGAATAAATTCCCCCCGACGCGGCTTCCGCCTTCGATGGTGAGAGTGTTGCCGTTCGGCGTAACGATGGAATTGACGGGTAGAGTGGCGTCTGGGACTATTTGCGCGGCGGCTGGAGTGGAAAATAAGAGAGTAGAGGCAGCGATCGCGAAGTGTGCCGTAAGGCGTATCGCACAACCTACCCTAAAGCATATCGCCACACCCTGCAAACACCATAGTTTCATCACTATACCTGTACCACTTCTATTAATCGATTTAACTGACCAGTAGTTTATTCAATTACTTGATCGGCTTCATCGGTAATTTCTCTGGCCTCAGATCAAATCCGTTCAACGGTTATCAGTAAAAGCCGCTGATTGTGCTTTGGATGTCTTTACTCAGATCTTGCACTTGGGCTAAACCTTAGTTTCTTGCAAATAGCTCAGCTTGAAAGCCTAGATTTTTCGTCAAGAAACCCGGTTTTTTCAGGCTTGTTGATAATGGTGCAAGATGTGAGTTTAAGGATTGTGTTTTGATGATGATAGCGGCAATGTTTGACAGTTGGCAGGCGCTTGCCAAGAATTACTGCCACCAGGAGCATCAGCCACTAATTCCACCTGACCAAGTGAATTGATTCTCCAGCCTGTAGCTTCTACAATCTCTGGAGTTGTTTCGGTTTTCGGTAACTTTTGTGCGGTTTGATTCATGCCGGATAAATCTCTATTATCCCACCAAACCGACCGACCTAATAAACTTGATGTGGGATTTTCTGGCAAGCCACCCCGTCCAGCAATGGTAAATGTATTTCCCTGTCCCCCAGCACAGCCGGTAGTAATTTGCTCGGTGGGATCGAGTACATTTTCTGGTAATTCAACTAACACAGCGCGATTATCTACTTCGGGGTTACTAATCGCTACTGTGCCGGAAATTCCAAATTGGGAACTAGCAGTAATGTCGCTATCGGAGGAGCGAAAAATACCTCTTGTATTAATCGAAATATTGCCGCCTCTTCCTTGCACTGCATTCGCCATGATATCGCTATTTTCTAGAGCAGCGATCGCATCTGAATTAATGGTCAAATTGCCCCCATTACCTACCCCACCTGCATTGGCAGCAATGGCGCTGTTCTGTCGCAGTTGCAAATTCCCTGCCTCTATAAATATATTTCCCCCCTCGCCAGAGTTGGTCGAGGCTGTCACTGAAGCTCGATTGCTTAATTGTACTTCGCCTGCATAAATATTGAGCGTGCCTCCATCTCCAATCGCAGAGTTTCGCACGCTCACAGCAGCATTATTACTCACTCTTAACAAAGGGGTTCTAATGACGATATTTCCCGCATTTCGTTCGCCTGTGTAAGCGGGGTTCGCTCCAATAGTTGAACTAATGTTGCTAATGAACGGCGTTCCCGGAACTCGCTCCTTTACTTCAACAGATTCTGTAGCATTAATAAAAATAGTGCCAGCATTACTTATTCCCAAATTTGTTGTTGATAAATTAGCCCCATATTGAATGCTAAGAGCGCGCGTATTTATGGTAATCTCGCCTGATTCTCCTCGACCATAACCTACACTAATAATTGAACTTGCTGTAATAATCTGCGGTGAGTTAATATCGGGGTTGATTGCATTAGATAGGGCACTACTGATTAATTCTACTCTATCAGCATTGATAGAAATTTTACCGCCTGAACTATCACCAAAGGACATTGCTGCTACATAAGAACCATCTTGTATAGAAAGTTCTCTGGTTGATATGGTAACGTTTCCACCTTTAGCGGTTAAGATAGGAGCTTGCGATGGAGCGGTGTAGAACGTGGTAAGAGTAGCTAGGGCGTTAAAGACGCCTAAGTTGGGTGAAATACCGTGCAATCTGATAAAATCAGTGGCGTTTACTATCAGGTTACCGCTAGGAGCTGGACTGTATGTTCTAGCAAAAATTATCGCTCCATTTTGCAAGCTTAATCCGGTAGTAGAGATGGTGATATTGCCGCTAGCACCAGCACCGATGGTTTCGCTGATGATGCTGCTTGCTATGCGTTCGTCGGTGGTGGTGCCGTTTAATTCTAGTATTCCGATAGCGCGAATATTGATATCTCCTGCTGGTTGACTGCCGCGATTTTGGCTCCAAATAGCGGCACCATTGGTGAGGTTAATTTGGTTGGCTTGTAGTTGCATTGAACCAGCATTGGTACCGCTGATGTTGAGTAGCGATCGCTCGTTAATTCCAATATCCCCCCAACCGGATACATTAGTATAATCAAGCGCAAATCCTTGAGGTATTGGATTTAAATTTACCTGGCTTCCCGTACCAACGCTACCTAGTTCAATTCGTCCGTTAGGAGCAGTTAAAATACCGCCATTGAGATTAATATTGCCACCCAATAAAGCTAATGTTCTTCCCGGTTGTACTTGCAATCCTGTTGCAGAATTGGCAAGGGTATAAGGAGTGTAAACCGGATGTCGGCTGGTCAAATTGTGTCCGACTCCATTGACTTGGATATTTGCAGGATTGGTTGTAAAACCCAAACCAACGGGAACGCTTACTGTTAGCAATGGCGTTGCAGAAGCATTGGTGGTACTAAACTCTATTCCATCAGCAAATCTAACGCTAGTGGCACTGCTGCCAATAAACGAACCGCCAATATTTAACCGGGCATTGGGACCAAAAATAATCCCGTTGGGGTTGAGTAAAAACAGGTTAGCCGTGCCGTTGGCTCGAATTAATCCATCAATATTAGAAATATTACTTCCGGTAACGCGGCTAAAGATGTTTTGTACATCAATCCCATTGTTAAAAAATGCTTCGCTTCCCGTGGGGAGGGAAAATTCTTGAAAACTATGGAATAAATTGCCACCGGCGCGGCTACCCCCTTCGATAGTTAAAGTATTGCCATTGGGGGTAACGATGGAATTAACGGGTAAAGTTGCGTCTGGGACGATTTGCCCTGCGGCTGGAGTTGAAGATAATAGAGTGGATGCGATCGCGAAGTGTGCCGTCAGGCCGATCGCGCATTTCAACGTAAAGCAGATCGCTACATTTTGCAAACACAATAGCTTGTTGACCATATCTTAATCGCTTATACTAATTGTTATTTAACTAAGCAGTATTTTATTCAATCATTTTAGCTATTATCATCCGTAATTACCCTCCCGTAAGCTCGAATGCATGTAAAGATTATTAGATATGACTTAGGCAAAGAAACCGGGTTTCTATGAAAACTAAGGTGATAGCTTCAGCGGTGCTACTGATGCCGTGGCAGATTGCGATCGCTCAAGGATCGTAGAGGCAGTGTCTGACAATTCCTAGCGGCAACCCAAGAATAACTGCCTTTAGCAGCATCAGCTATCAATTCCACTTGGCCTTGTGGATTAATTCTCCAAGAAGTTGCTTCTACAATCTCTGGTTTTGGTTGAGTTTGCGGTAACTTTTGTGCTGTTTGACTGACATTAGATAAATCTCTGTTATCCCACCAAACGGCACGACCTAAAAGTGCTGCGTTGGGGTTTTCTGGCAAACCGCCGCGTCCTGTGACAGTGAAAGTATTTCCCCAATCTGAAGCGCAGCCACTACTAATCTGCTGACTGGTATCGACCAGATTTTGCGGTAATTCAACTAACAATGAACGAGTTTCTATCTCTGGGTTAGTAATTGCCACGGTACCAGAAAGACCAAACTGAGAACTAGCTGTAATATCGCTTTCTGAAGTTTGTTGAGGACGAAATTGAGCGCCAAAGATGCCAGAAGTGCTAATAGATATATTACCGCCTCTTCCTTTTACAGCATTGGCGGTGATGTCGCTATTTTCTAGGGCAACGATGACATCTGCATTGATAGTTAGATTACCGCCGTTACCCCTCCCGTCGCCCAATCCGCCGGTAGTTGTAATCGAACTATGGCGACGCATTTGCAGATTTTGCACTTGCAATGCTATGTTGCCCGCTTCACCCGATGCGGTTGTTGCTGACAGGCTACCGTTTCCGGAAAGCAAAACCGAACGTGCATTTACAGTTAGGGTTCCGCCTCTACCTATCCCTTCATTACTAACGCTGATATATCCCTGTTCGGTTACGGTTAAGTTTGGTGTGTTGATACTGAGATCGCCAGATGCACCACTGGGAACATCTGGTAGCCCTGGAAATACCCTTCGCACAGATTCAGAGGCAATGGCAACTGATGAACGGATACGACTGGGGGTGGCATCTGTGGGATTGCTTGCGCTTACTTCTACTGACTCAGAAGCGTTGACATTAATATTTCCACCATCACCCGTACTAAAGCTAGCTGTAGTTAACCTGCCACCATTAAGAACGCTCAAAGTACGAGTGTTGATAACAATATCTCCTGAATTACCAGCCCCAAAACTATTAGCAAACAAAGCACCATTACCGTTGCTAGTACCAATCAGCTCTATACTTTCAGCATTGACAGTTATCGTACCGCCCGCACCTCTATTAAACGTTGTATTGGAAATAATTGCACCATCTGATAAAAATAACCGCCGAGCAAATATATCGATTTTTCCTGCTTTGCTAGCAGACAAAGTATAAGCAGAAATCGAGTTGGCACCATTGGGAACAAATCCGCTAAATTCTACTAGCTCGGAGGCATTTACAGTTACATTACCACCAGTGCCTGAGCTAAATGTTCGGTTATATATCCCACCTGCCCCTCTAGAAATTAGTCGTTGCGTAGAAACAGTAATATCGCCACTTGTGCCGGTTCCTAATGTTTCGCTGACCAAACCGCTGCGAATTCTAGTTCTAGGGATATAGCCGCTCATTTCTACAGACTCCGCAGCCCGGATGTTGATATTTCCTCCTGGTAGCGAGCCTCGGTTTTGCGACCATAAAACTGAGCCATCGTTGAGACTAACTTGCCTGCCTTGCACTTGAATCGATCCAGCAGTAATACCGCTGATATCTGCTAAACTTTGCTGAAAAAGTTGAATATCTCTAAAGTTGTTAACGCCAGCATAATCTAAGACAAACTCTTGGGAATTAGAATTAAAGCCGACTATCCCTTCTGCAACGCTGCCTAACTCAATTCTGCCTCCAGGTGCGGTTAGAATCATACCATTTAGCGTTACATTTCCACCCACCAGCGCTAATGTTCTTCCTGGTTGTACCCGCAATCCAGCATTACTATCTGCAACTACATATGGTGTTTGTTCGGGATGTCTTGTCGTCAGGTTGTGTCCGGTTCCTTGGGCGGTAATTGGCGTTGGATTGCTGCCAAATCCCAAACCAATCGGTACGCTAACTGTCAGCAAGGGTGCTGTTGTTGGGTTGGTGGCACTAAATTGCGTGCCATCGGCAAAGTTAATGCTAGTTGCTGTACTGCCAATAAATGAACCCCCGATATTTAACCGGGCATTAGGGCCAAAAACTATCCCATTGGGATTGAGCAGAAATAGATTAGCTGTACCGTTAGCACGAATTAATCCATCGATGTTAGAAATATTGCTACCAGTGACGCGGCTAAAGATATTTTGCACATCGACTGCATTGTTAAAAAATGCTTCTCCCCCTGTGGGGAGGGAAAATTCTTGAAAACTATGGAATAGATTGCCCCCGGCTCTGGTTCCGCCTTCAATAGTAAGGGTATTGCTATTGGGGGTGACGGTTGAGTTGATGGGTAAAGTAGCGTCTGGGAGGATTTGGGCGCCAACTGGAGCGGAAAGTAATAGAGTGGATATAGCGGCTACCGTTTGCCAATTCGGTTCTAGATGCCATAACTTCATGACTCTACCTGCACTGGGACAATTATTCTCTTATAGACCAGCAGTTTATTCAATTATTTACAGCAGATTCATCAGTAAAAACCCTGCTCGTCGATTCGCTGTTTTAATCGCCATCGGTATTTTCTGCTATAGGATGTATTTTATAGATACGGGCTAGAGAAGAAGGGTACCCAATCATTGATTTCTGTACCAACAGACTTACGCACAACAAGGCCATAAACCGGGTGTCTTCATTTTGAAACAAGGCAGAGAAGATACTGATTGATAGTAATCAATCCGCAAATTGTAGCTGCTGCGATCGGTACAATCAATCGTATATCAAACGATGGTCTTAGGACTAAAGCTGCGTGTGACAATCGGTGGTTGGTGCGTGACGCTACAAGTCTCATTGCTACGCTCAAATATTCTTGCAGCGTCACGCACCCTACAGAAAAGATATGCCAGTTGCGTAAGTACTCGCGACAATCAATCGCAAATGAACCGAAGAGCAAAAAACGTTTACCGCGATCGCTTATTCTCCTTCTATGGTTCTCAAACTCTGGATTTCCTCAATGCTAAGTCCTGTTGTTTGACTAATTGTTTCCACATCTAGGATATTTAGCAGTCGCTGGGCGATTTCAATTTGAGCATTTTTTTCGCCTTGTTGAATGCCTTGTTGAATGCCTTGTTGAATGCCTTGTTGAATGCCTTGTTGAATGCCTTGATTGACAGCTTTACTCATCGCACCTCGCATATCTTGAATAAAAATTTCGCGTCTTTCTAAATCTTCCAACTCTTCTGGATTGAGGTTTGATTGATTGGCGATCGCAAACGCTTGTTGAATTTCCGGTACGCTTCCCATTACCTCTGGAACTGCCTGTAATTCTCTGGCGCACTTCAGAAAGTAAATCCATTTATCTGTGAGCGTTTCCAGTTCATCCAATCCTTTTTTAAATTTGGGTAATTCGACAAATACCAGTTCCAGTTCCTCGCTTAGATAATCTACTAAATAATCTTTTTCTTTGAGAACAAAGCGGGAAATAACCTTATTAAATTGGTCAAACATTTCAAAATCTGTAATAGTCAGGGCAATTACAGGATTGAGTAGGCTATACTTTTCCCCCGTTTGGAGTTGGACTGAGTAAGATTTAGCCGCATTATACAAAATCCGCTTTTCAAAACTTTCTACGTTCAGCACTTGCATCTCGATGATTACGGTTTTATCGCCAGTAATTTTGGCTTTGACATCTAAATAAGTGTCTTTCACACCGCGAATTTTAGGTGCTAAATAGGGATTGAGAATTTCTAAATCTTCAATCGTTGGCTGACCTTCGTAGAGCAGAGCATTTAAAAAACTGATTAAAATATGTTTACTTTGCTCGGAACCAAAGATTTTTTTGAAAGCAAAATCTGTTTTGGGGTTGATGAAAATCATAGGAAAATCTCGCTCGTAGGGGCACGGCGTGGCATCAGTTTTGATTTTTATAAGACTTACGCGCGCCGAGGCGAGAAACCGGGTTTCTTCATAGATCTCTAGTTTCTAAACCAACGATTTTTCATAGAAACCCGGTTTCTTTGGGTAAGTCCTATTCTACCTAAGATTGTAGAATGCCGCGCCCCTTGAGATTCTATGTGACTGGGGCAGCAGTGACAACCCACCACAGGAGTAATGCCAAAATCAGTACGGAGATTTTGACGATGATGTAGGTGATGGGGTGAGCAATTGGAAAGGTGTACATATTCCACCTCTGGGTTGTAGCTATGGGCGAGAAGTATGAGGCGCTGTATGGTTGAGATGCGATCGCAACCCAGGCGCATTTCCCCGCCTAGTCTGTATATCTCAGGACTTACGCAAAGAAACCGGGTTTCTATGAAAAAGCGTTGGTTTAGAAACCAGAGATCTACGAAGAAACCCGGTTTCTGACTTCGCCGTGCGTAACTCCTGTATCTTTATTTTGACCCTAAATGCTACTGGAGATTAAAGACTCACAAATTCGGTAACAACAATTGATATTTTGTTAAATTGAGGCAAGCAAATATAAGAAGTCGGAGGTTGAAAAGTGCTGGAACCGGGCACGTTATGGACAAAAGTCAGAGAGCGAACCCAACATGCTCTTAATTGCGGCGCGCTGCTGTCGATTCCGACAGATTACGAGTTTGTAGAACAAGATGGCGTTCGCTTTCTGGTGCGAATATTATCCAACTTGGCGCGCAAGGATGAAGCAAAGCAGAAACAAAACCAAGAAACTGCTAATTCAGGTAAGGATTTTAACCCGTTTCTTCCTTATGATAAGGATCTGTTCGTTGCAGATATCTCCGCTACCCATGTCTGTATCTTCAATAAATTCAACGTTGTAGATTATCACCTGCTCATCATTACCCGTGAATTCGAGGAACAGGAAAGTTGGCTGACTTTAGCAGATTTTGAGGCGATGTGGGCATGTTTGGCAGAAATTGATGGTTTAGCATTTTACAATGGCGGAAAAATTGCCGGTGCGAGTCAGCGACACAAGCATTTGCAATTGGTTCCCCTACCACTTGTACCCAATGGTGTGGAGATACCGATTGCACCTTTGCTAGAAAAAGCTGTATTTAAAGACTCGATTGGCACAATACCCGATCTTCCTTTCCAACACGGTTTTGCACAGTTAGACGCAAGTTGGATGCAATCTCCGTTACAAGCTGCTGAGTTTACCCTAGAATGCTACCGCAACTTGCTGGAAAACCTGGGATTAAATAATGGCGATCGCACCGGTGCGTACAATCTTTTAGCAACGCGGAAATGGATGTTAATTGTACCTCGAAGTCAAGAGGAATTTGAGTCAATTTCTGTTAATTCTTTAGGCTTTGCGGGGGCGCTTTTAGTGCGAAACTCTGAGCAAATGAAGGTTTTGAAAGACTGCCGCCCAATGACGCTGTTGCAGAATGTCGGCGTGCCGATTTCGCATTGTTAGGGGCAATAATTAAACCATTTACCCATAATCATCACCCGGGACACGGCACGATTAAAGTTATCTGTTTGCCCGAGATACCTCTGATGCCGTGTCCCTACGCAACGACTTTCTGAGATTTCTTTATTATGGGCTATTCAACCGACCTCAGATCGTATCATGTCCGGTAGCAATGGTATTGTATAGTAGGGGCGGGTTTTACGAGAGATATTTGCTACCAGTGCAAAGGTTAAATAAACCCGCCTCGGCTTAGCCTACTGATGCCACCGGACATGATATCACAGGTTTTGGTAGTTATTAAATCAGGCTATAGAAACCCGAATTATTAGAAAATTCGGGTTTCTAGAATACTTTGGCAACGGGTTTATTCTAATCTTCCATCAGGAAGGAATAAGCCCGCCTTAATAACTCCAACTCCGCAGGTGGTAAGCTACGTGCATCTGTGAGGGCGATAAACTTTCCGGCGCTATTTTCTAGCTGTTCATAAGGTGGATCGGTTGTGGTAAAACGAGCTAGATAAACATGTATTGGATGATCGGGCGCATCTACTTCGGCTTCAAATTCGCCTTCAATTTCTAGCATCCCGCTAGATAATCCTAATTGCTTTTCAGTATCGGCAATTAATGTGGATGGGTAGGCGACTGTTTGACCTTCTCCTATGTGGCTTTCGCCAACTTGCGATAAAGAAGGTAAGGCTTTGGGATAGCACACTGTATCATTTAGGCGTAAAAACAGGGTGCGGGCACTATAGCCTTGCTTGTGGTACATGATGACGCGGGAATCTTCCATAATGCCTCGGTTAATTCAGATCGGATAGTTAAATTTGCACTGAATGGTTAGGCAGAAAACCATCAAACGAATTAACATGCGATCGCATGTTAATCCAGTCACTAAAAAGCGCTGTTTTTTCTAGTTTTGATCGATTTTTTTGCCTCCAACCTATCTGATAAATCCCCTTTGATTCGGCATAGTGTTCGGCTGTTTGACCGTAAATTCCCGCCATGCCACAGCAAGTGTGTGGAAACCAGTGTTAAAGGCAGCCCAACCCGTGGGAAAATTGGCTGCCCTTGCTTAAAAAAAGCTAAAGCGGCTGTTTTTCCTTACAGTGTCATTTTAAATAATAAGCCTTTGGAGATCAAATTGTAAGAGGTGATACCTAAAAATTTTTTATAGGTAATTATCCTGGTTAAAGGCTAAGCAGCGGCGATATATCAGAAAAAATTGCAATAATTTAACCCTATTAAACTTTAGGGATCAGACGGTAGTTAACCAGTACTCCAACAAAACTTGCACTGGATGCTGAGGCGAAAACCCCTCAAACCGCTTGACTTGAGAACGACAAGAAAAACCACTTGCTAAAAGCCTTTGTCTCTCTTCTGGGGATGATGGAATATGTTGCCCCCAACTCATCTGATAAATTGCCTTAGATGCAGCATAATGTTCGGCTTCGTGTCCATAAATTCCTGCCATCCCACAGCAACCTGTGTCAACCAAGGTTAAAGGAATTCCGAACGCTTGGAAAACTTGCTGCCATTGTTTTTGAGAATTTAAAGCGATTGTCTTTTCGGTACAATGACCTAATAAATAATAGGGTTGGCGGTTAGTCCCTAATTTTGGCAGGCGTTCAAGCTGAGTTACTAGAAATTCTGGCAATAACTGAACTCTGGGAAAGGTTGGTTTTGCATCCAGGATTTTGATATACTCATCCCGATAGGTAAGGACGATGCTGGGTTCAATGCCAATAATCGGAATGCTCAAATTTCCTAACTGAGTTATAGTCTGGTAATTCCGCTCAACTAGGGCGCGAAATTGTGGTAAAAATCCTTTGACGTGCAAAGGCTTTCCACTAGCAAAAAACGGCGGTATGTAAACGGTATATCCAAGTAAAGACAGAAGATCGTATGTGTCGAGAACCAATTGAGATTCAAAGAAGCTGGTAAAGGCATCTTGTAGCAAAATAACGCTATTTTCCTTTTCTCCTTGGCTGAGATTAGATAATTTCTTGAGATCGGATTCTGGTGCTTGTCTTGCTGCCAATCCTTGTTTGAGTGTAAATGAACTTAGTACGGGTGGATTAACCAAACCGAAAAACTGTTTAATCAACCAGTGGGAAACGGGATTTTGAGTTAGCAAATTAAATAAATCGGGTGCATCAGATTGCCAGCTAGCGAGAATTTCGATATTCCCGACGAAGTAATCGCGCCAATGTCTGAGATAGCGGGTGTAATAGAGTTGCAAAAATTTCGATTTTAAATGGGGAATATCGACATGAACTGGGCATTGAGTGGCACAAGCTTTACAAGAAAGACAGCCGTGCATTCCTTGATAAACTTCGTGGGAATAGTCATATACTCCCCAATATTTTTGAATTGTATTCCAGAGTTTAATCGGGAAATTTGCCGGTTTTTCTAATCCTGCCTCCCATTTATACGCAGTTGTGTCGATCTCCCCATCTCCTTGGTTAACTGTGCCAATTTGTCGCCACCATTCGCGGAGTAAGGTAGCGCGACCTTTGGGAGAATGGATGCGGTTACTTGTACCCTTATAAGAAGGACACATGACGCTATCGGGATTAAAATTAAAACAGGCTCCATTGCCATTGCAACTAAATGCTTCTGGATATTGCGATCGCACAGAGGCATGAACTTGTCGGTCAAAATGACCCCGCAAAGGCGATTCAATCTTCACAACTTCGGCGTCGCTACCAAAAGGAGTAACAATTTTTCCGGGATTTAATCGATTATCCGGATCAAAAGCTGCTTTGATTTTCCGCAATTCTTCATACAATTCTCCAAAGAAAACAGGTGTATATTCGCTGCGAAATCCTTTCCCATGTTCTCCCCAGATAACTCCGCCATATTTCCGCACCAAGGCTACAACTTTATCCGATAATTCCCGGATGAGTTTTTCATCGTTTGGCGCTTTCATATCTAATGCTGGTCGGACGTGCAAGCATCCCACGTCTACATGACCAAATATAGCATAATCTAGCTGATATTCTGTTAGTAATGCTGTAAATTCTCGGATATAGCTGGCGAGACATTCGGGCGGAACGGCGGTATCTTCAATAAAAGCAATTGGTTTGCGTTCTCCTGTGGTATTTCCTAATAATCCGACTCCTTTTTTTCGCAAGTTCCACAAATTGTTGATTTCTGCCCCATTTGTCGCTAGATAATGCCCAGTAGCTTTCCCTAAATTAATTTGACTAACTTGATGTTGAATTTCTTCTATACTCTCTCCAGTAAATTCAACTAAATTTAGTGCCTTCGCATCTGCTATAAATTTTTTTACTTGATGGTAAATTTCATCCTGTTTGGCAAGTTCTAAAATTTTTTCATCAATTGTTTCTATTGCGGCTGGTTCGGATGCTAATAAAGTTTCTGCGGCTGATAAAGCATCCTCAAAACAGCAATAGTGAATTGCTAGCAATTGTTTGTATTTTGGCAGGGGGGTAAGCTGCAATTTTGCTTCTGTAATCACGGCTAGGGTTCCCTCTGAACCGGCTAAAATCCAATTGAGGTTAAAATTATCATTTTGATAGACTTTCGCCAAGTTATACCCGGTCATAAATCTGGGCATTTTGGGGAAAGTTTTGGCGATTGCTTCTCGCTTTGAAGTGACAATTTCATCGACTTGGCGGTAAATTTTTCCCAGACGACCTGGCTGTTGTTTGAATTCGGATAAAGTAGCAGGAGAAATGGAATGCGATCGCGCAACATTCCCATCAGATAAAACCCAATGTAATTCTAAAATATGATTGCTAGTTCGCCCATAAATTCGCGACCCTTTGCCGCAAGCATCCGTATTAATCATGCCGCCAATCGTCGCGCGATCGCTCGGTGACAAAGAAGGCGCAAAAAATACCCCATCAGGTTTCAAATATGCATTTAATTGGTCTAAAATTACTCCCGGTTGCACTCGCACCCAACCTTGTTCCAGATTCAGTTCTAAAATCTGGTTCATGTACTTAGAACAATCAATTATTATCCCATCAGAAAGCGATTGACCGTTCGTTCCCGTTCCCCCGCCTCTGGGAGAAAATGCGATCGATTTAAACCGATCTTGATTGGCTAATTTAAACAAATGCACCAAATCTTCCTCGGTGCGGGGAAAGACAATTGCTTGAGGCAATATTTGATAGATGCTATTATCGGTAGACATCAGCAGCCGACTGGCAAAATCCGGGCGCATTTCTCCGGAAAAGGGAGTTTTTGCCAAAGCATCTAAAAAAAGAGTATATTCTGGTTTTAAGGTTTCTTGAACAGCCAATCGGGGAATCATAATCTGAATTAGTGAGATTAATCGAGGTTTTAATGTCAGATTTACCTATCGACCCAATTATTTACCTGATGCTTAGCCTGCACTGCATTATCGGTGCGATCGCTGCCATCATAGCCCAAAATAAAGGACGCAGCTTAAATGTGTGGCTGCCTTTGGGCTTAGTTGTAGGAACGCCCGCTTTTATTGTAGCTTTGTTGATGAAGCGCAAGGATTAAACAGTGGACAGTGGATAGTGGATAGTGGACAGTGGATAGTGGATAGTGGATAGTGGACAGTGGATAGTGGATAGTGGACAGTGGACAGTGGACAGTGGAATTTTACGTCTTTCTCAAGCTTATAGGATTGCTAAGTAGGGAAATTAATTTTTGCTTTTTCCCTTAACGTTTTCTGGGAAAAATTCTGTTGGCGGTTGGGGTATGGCAATCTGAAATTGTTCGCATTTAGAACATATTGTTGATGCCTTGCCCCTACTCACATCTTGCATCAGAGCCAACAGAAATAAATTTCTGGCTGAAAGCTAAAACCCGTTGAAACGGGTTAAAACCTTGATTTTAGTTAGCTTTAGCTAACTTAAGCTGTCAGCCCCAAATTTATTTGGA
>CAYXCW010000006.1:0-106373 GCA_964463555.1 uncultured bacterium | reverse complement strand
TTGTCTTCCTTGTCTTCCTTGTCTTCCTTGTCTTCCTTGTCTTCCTTGTCTTCCCGTTCACTACTGGGGATGATGCTGCAAAATGCGATTGACGATCGCAGTGGTGGAAGTGGGAATTTCTACCCGCACTAATTCGATTTTGCCTCCATAGTCTAGAACGGTTGAGGCTTCGGGTAAAGTTTCTAGGCGATAGTCGCCGCCTTTGACGTAAATATCGGGTTTGAGAATGGCGATCAAATTGGTGGCGGTGGTTTCGGCAAAAATCACTACTGCATCGACGGGTTTTAAAGCGGCGAGTAATTCGGCTCGCTGGGCTTCGGGTACGATGGGGCGGGTGGGAAATCCTGGGCGTGCAGGTTTGATCGATTGCACCGAGCGATCGCTATTCAATCCCACCACCAGTGTTTTCCCCAAGGACTTGGCTGCGGTTAAATACCTGACATGTCCGACGTGCAGCAAGTCAAAGCAGCCATTGGTGAATACCAACGGACGCCATTGTGACTCTGAGGAAGCGATCGCACTGTGAAGTTCGCTCAAGTGATAAATAGGCATAGGGGTTTCTCAGCCAAAACAGCCAAGTGGTATACAAGAATACAGATTTATTTTCTCACCTGCCCGCTAGCTTACCTGCACGAGAGCTGTCGCTGCCTCTTCCGGAAAAGATCGTAAAACCCTAAACTCTAGTATTTGCGATCGCATTAAAATTTCAATACTTTCACCGCTCGCAACGGTAACGACTAGGAGCTTATGGGTACATACGAAAAGATTACGCCACCCGCTACGGGGGAACGCATCACTTTCTCTAACGGGGAACCCAATGTCCCTGACAATCCGATTATTCCCTTTATTCGTGGGGATGGAACCGGGGTGGATATTTGGCCCGCGGCGGAGAAAGTTTTTGATGCTGCGGTGGCAGCTGCCTATGGTGGCAAGCGGAAAATTAGCTGGTTTAAAGTTTATGCTGGTGACGAAGCCTGCGAAAAGTACGGCACTTACCAATATTTGCCCCAAGATACCCTAGAAGCGATTAAAGAATACGGTATCGCGATCAAGGGGCCGCTGACTACACCGATTGGCGGCGGTATTCGTTCTTTAAACGTGGCGCTGCGGCAAATTTTCGACCTTTATGCCTGTATCCGCCCCTGTCGGTACTATGCAGGCACGCCTTCGCCTCATAAAAGTCCCGAAAAATTGGATGTGATTATTTATCGGGAAAATACCGAAGATATTTACTTGGGCATCGAGTGGCGACAAGGCAGCGAAATTGCTGACAAATTGATTCATTTGCTCAATAATGACTTGATTCCAGCGACGCCGGAACACGGTAAAAAACAAATTCCCCTCGATGCTGGAATTGGCATTAAACCTATTAGCAAAACCGGCTCTCAACGCTTGGTACGCCGCGCGATGCAACATGCCCTACGCTTGCCTCAAAACAAGCAAATGGTTACTTTGGTACACAAAGGCAATATCATGAAGTATACCGAAGGAGCCTTCCGCGACTGGGGTTACGAATTGGCAACCAGCGAGTTTCGGGCTGAGTGCGTCACGGAACGGGAATCTTGGATTCTCAGCAATAAGGAAAGAAATCCAGATATTTCCTTGGAAGACAATGCCCGTCAAATCGATCCGGGATATGACAATCTCACGGCTGAAAAGAAAGCGGAAATTTGTGGCGAGGTTGAAAGCGTTCTCAATGCAATTTGGTCAACCCACGGTAACGGTCAATGGAAAACTAAAGTGATGGTAAATGACCGGATTGCCGATAGTATTTTCCAACAAATTCAGACGCGACCAGATGAATATTCCATCTTGGCGACGATGAACTTGAACGGAGATTATCTATCCGATGCTGCGGCGGCGATTGTCGGTGGATTGGGCATGGGGCCAGGTGCTAATATCGGCGATGAATGCGCTGTGTTTGAAGCAACTCACGGCACGGCACCCAAGCACGCCGGTTTGGATCGGATCAATCCCGGATCGGTGATTTTGTCTGGGGTGATGATGCTGGAATTTATGGGTTGGCAAGAAGCTGCGGATTTGATTAAACAAGGGATTGGGGGTGCGATCGCTAACCGCGAAGTCACCTACGACCTAGCCCGCTTAATGACCCCGCCTGTCGAACCGCCGCTGAAGTGTTCTGAATTTGCCGACGCCGTCATCAAACACTTCCATAGCTAAATTTGGTAATTGGTAATTGGTAATTGGTAATTGGATTATCTGGCGATGAATTTTTGACAATTACCCATTACCCATTACCGATTAGCCATTAGCCATTAGCCATTAGCCATTACGGATTAGAAAATGTATTAATCTGACCTCCGCCAATATATCGTCCTGGAATCTGACGAGGCACTGAAAAAGGCGACGGTTGTAGTTGAGAAGGTTGCACTTGCGTCGCGCCAAAATTATTAGGAACTGCGTTCACCGGCGCTGGATTTTGGTAAGAAGGCACTCCGTAGTTACCCTGACTCACAGGTGCTACTTGATTCACCATTGGCTGAGCGGGCGGCACACCAGGTACTGGGGCAGGCTGATTTAAGTAGGTATAAGAATTCACCGGATTGCTGTTAGCAGGCACAACACCGTAGCCAGGGGAACCTGGATAGGGAGAGCCTGGTTGAACCGCCTGTCCGGGCATATTAGAGTAATTGCTAGTACCGGCGTAGGGCGAAGCTGGTTGAACCACTTGACCGGGCAGAGGTGCGTTACCGGCAGTACCGGGTTGGGCTACTTGTCCGGGTGTCGTTGCGGTGGATTGGGTAGGCTGCCCCAAGCTATTGGTATTTGTTCCTGGCGAATTGATCTGTGTTTGATTTTGGACAGATGCATTAGAGGGATTATTACCCAAACGGTCTAATGCTGCTTGTAATGGGCTTACCTGGGTGGCGGTGGAATTTTGAACCGTTGAACCAGCAAGGTTAGTAGCACCAAGACCAGAAGTTTGTGCTGGGGCTGCGTTGCTCCTTGGTGACACACCACCATAAACTGAAGCGGGATTTGAAGGTGCTTGTGTTTCAATCCCCAAAGGATCGTAAGCGGTCAAAGGTGACGCAGATGGCTGGGTTGCTTGTGCATCGGCGGAAACTTTTGCTGCCTCAGCCTCCTGCCTTTTGAGGAATTCGTCGAGAAAATTCTGTGTTGGGGGTTGTTGATTTAACTTTAAGGCAGCTATGCTGACATCAGCCTGGTCCAACTCTTGCATTAGTACCGGCAAACTATCAATGTCAGCAGCAACGGCACTGTCTTCTTGTGATAGCGTGGTATTCGAGATCGGCGTTGCATCTTCAGGGTTCTTAAACAGCAACTCTGGGCGCTGCCAAGCTTCCCACATAAAAAGACCGATCAGAGATAGAAATGATAGAGATGCCCAAAATGCTGGTCGCGTAAAAGGACGCAACCTGGCTCTGAAATAATAGCGGACTGATGCAGGGACTTGGGGACGAATCGGCATGGTTAGAGTGCAGCTTGTCCTAGCACAGTAATGATTTGACACTCTGCGCTCTCAAGAGACGCAGATTACATAGAAGGTTTGAGTTTATATAGTTGTTGAGCTATCCCAGGTTCAGGCAGTGCCTGAAATTTTGGGTTCCTGGACTCATCTCCAAAGGGGGACGATTTCTTCCCAGGCATGACTTTCCCGCAGCTCCCAGGTAGGTTTTAATGTCTTAGCTGACTTTTAAATTATAGCTTTTGCGCTGTTGCAAAGGTTGTTAATGCAACAAAATTAGCGATTGAGTCGGAACAACAGCCAGAAACTTACTCCGAAACCGAAGACGTTGGGCAGCCAAGCGGCTAACTGGGGAGGCATGACACCGCTTAATCCCAAGGCATCTCCCATCGACATCAATAGGTAGTACGCAAAAATTACCAAAACGCTGATGCCAAAACCCGTTGCCTTGCTGGTACGCTGGGGTCTGATTCCCAAAGCCGAACCGACCAATCCGAAGACGAGGCAAGCAAAAGGTAAGGCGATTTTTTGATGAATTCGGATTAGCAGTTTGCGAATTTTGCGTTTATTGCCGCTTGGTCTTAATAACTGCAATTCTTGTTGGGCTTGAACGAGGTTCATTTCTTGGAATTCTCGCCCTTTTTCTGCTAAATCTAAGGGTGCGCGGGGAAGTTGCAACTGGTGGTGATCGAAGCGCAAAATGCTGCGGTAGGAACTATCAGGAGATACGACATAAATTGTGCCGTTGAAAAAATCCCAGGTGTTTTCGACGGGATTCCATTTGGCTGATTCCGATGTGACAATTTGGTTTAGGCCGGACTGGGAACGATCTACAATTGTCAAACCTTTCATTTGCTGACCGTCAAATTGTTCGGCATAAAATAAGCGGGTGAGGACGTTGGCTTTTTTGCCGTCTGGTTGCTTGATATCGCGGAATTCGGGATAGATAATGTTGCTTTCTTCAAAATCAGAGCGGTCTTCTTTTAAAGCAGAATCTAGGGTTTGTCTGGCTTCGTAGTTGGCGGCGGGGACGACAAATTCGTTTAAGGTAAATGCGATCGCACTCACGATCAAACTCATCACTATCGCAGGCACTAGCAATCGATAGATACTAACGCCGCAACTTCGCAACGCAATCAATTCGCTGTCGGAAGACAGGCGACTGTAGGCAATCAAGGCGGCTAGCAGCATCCCCATCGGCAAGGCCAAAAAAACATAATAGGGCATTTGCAACAGCGATACTTTGGTCGCGATCGCCATCGGCAATCCCGATTCTGTTATCCTCCTTACTAGGTAAAACACCGACCCAATCGATATACCCAAGGAAGAAAACGCCCCAACGCCGAACAAAAATGGGCCAAATAACTCGCTAACGATGTAGCGATCCATCACGGCTACACCGGGAAATAGCCAGCCAGACAAATTAACAGATTTGCTACCAATTTTCATAATCTAATAGTCAATACCGACTAATAACTAGATCTGGAAGTTGTCGCCCAGGTAGTACTGACGCACGAGGGGATTGTTATAGAGTTCTTCCGCATTGCCAGAGGCGAGGATTTGTCCGTCGCGCATGATGTAAGCTCGATCTGTGATTGCTAAAGTTTCCCGCACGTTGTGGTCGGTGATTAAAATACCCATATAGCGATCGCGTAATTCTGACACAATTTGCTGAATTTCCGCTACGGCTATCGGGTCAACTCCAGCAAACGGTTCGTCCAAGAACAAAAACTTCGGCCCTTCCCGCCCTGCTGCCAATGCCCTCGCCAGTTCCGTCCGCCGCCTTTCACCCCCAGACACCTGAATTCCTTTGGTATGGGCAACTTTTTCTAAGCGAAATTCTCGCAGTAAGGAATCTAAACGCTGCTGTCGTTCCTTACGTGGCACTTTAGTTTGCTGTAATACCAAAAGAATATTTTCCCGCACGCTCAAGTAACGAAAGATACTCGCTTCCTGGGCTAAATAACCAATGCCGAGTTTAGCGCGCTCGTGCATTGGCAAGGAGGTGATATCTTGGTCGTTGAGCCAAACTGTGCCTTGATTCGGTTTTTCTAAGCCAGTGGCGATGTAAAAAGTCGTGGTTTTTCCAGCACCATTAGGGCCAAGCAGTCCTACAACTTCCCCTTGACCAACAGAAATATTCACCCGATTTACAATCGTGCGTTTTCCGTATGATTTGTGAATGTTTTGCAGAACAATTCTCACACCGTTTACTCCACAAAGTTAATTTTTAGTTGTGTAGGGGCGGGTTTTACCGATAATTTAAACCCGCTGCCGCAGTTGTCAATCTTAGCGAGGACGACGTTGGGGAGATCTAAAGTTTGGCGTTGCGGGTGCTGGGGTTTGAGGTTGTTCGGCGTTAGCGGGAACGATGTAGATCGATTCTACTTGCCGATTTTGTTGGGGGACAGCTTGAAATAGTCCTTCATCAATCAGATAAACGATGGTTTCGCCCCGGATGCTGTTACCCTGCTGCAAAACAAATACATTGCCGCTGAGAACGATACGGCGTTCGCGGCTAAAATACTGGGCTTGGGCTGCGGTGGCTTGAATTTGACGGGCAGGGTAGGACATTCTGACGTTGCCGATTGCAGTAACAATGCCGGTGCGGGCGTCGTAAAATTGCTGATCCGACAGTACCCGCAGGGCGCGTCCCGCATCCTCTGTTTGAGCGATCGCCGGTTTGGGTATATTTGGTATTGCGATCGCTCCCGCTAAGGCAGCCGGAACTACCAAGGCTATCCCCAGGCGACGCAACCAGTTTTTGGGCAATCTACCATATGGCATCATGAATCGTACTAGCCTAAGAACTTAATGCTTTAAGCAGGATAATAGCTTAGACTGCAAACTTCAATAATTTGTTCTGGCAGAGTGTTATAACTTGACAAAATACTTAATTTGTGTATTGGAGAGGGCGATCGCGCCGTCTCCCAGAAACCGGGTTTTTGTGAAAAACCCGGTTTCTCACCCCTTTTTGCGATTTTTCAAATATTTCAAACCCGCCCAAACCCCCAAAATTGTTACACCAAAAGTAGGATTAAAATCAAACGGTACGGCAGCAGCATTAGCAGTCGAACCTACAAATTGCGCCCCACTAACTGTAATATTATACGAGCCAAATTCAGGCACAGGATTAGATGACCAACTATTTAATGCCGCTGCTGCACCTGCTCCATTCGCAGCAGTTTGCCCAAAAGCAGGAATATTAAAAATTTCTCCACCCGAACTTTGTGGAGTAGAACCAAAAGAGGAAATCCCAAGATAGTAAATTTGTCCAGCGGTTAAGTTAGCGCTAATACTAGATTGAAAAGTAAAGTTGTCAGCATTATCGCTTGCAAAAAGACCGATCCCGCTAGCATTAAATAAAAATAATTGAGTATCAATAGTTGTACCGCCGACAGTTGAAGCTGTAAATGTTACACCAGTCGCTTGAAATTGATACAAATCGATATCGGGATTCCCTGTACCTGTATCTGTCAAATTTCCATTAATACTATCTAAAGTTGTACCAACTACTTGAGTGTTGCTTTGTCCAGCATTAAATAAAAATCCTCCGGCATCAACCGTTTCAGTTAAAGAGACAGCAGCCGCATTATTAGCTACTCCTAAACAGATTAAACAACTGCTTGCAATACTGCTGATGCAATGTTTCGTAAATGCGCCCAATAATTTCACAATGGTTGACCTCGATTTTTAGTACTTAAGCAATAACACTAGGTTTCAATGCTCTGAATTATACCATGATGTTACAGTAAACTAGGTAATGTAGAGGCGGGTTGGAGAAAAATAAACAATTGAATTAAACCCGCCCTTCCATGCGATGCGTATCTAAACAGACTTGATGTTAAAGCGCGATCGCATTCATCCGCAATCTATAGTTAACCGATTGACCGGGACTGGCTTGATAAACTCGGATATAGTAACTTCCAGCAGTCAATGTAGAGAAATCGATTCTGTCATTCAAAGTGCCAGTATTAGTGGAACTGGCTAACAGATTGCCATTGATGTTGTACAAAGCTAAATCGGCATTTCCTCCCGCATTAACCAGTTCTGCGACTAAGCGACTGTTACCAGAAACGCTGAATTGATAGAGGACATCGCGGGTGTTATCATTAACGCTAGCAATGGGAGGTCTAGTGATAGTTCCTGTAATATTGCCAACCGATATCGGTGCTGGCATATTAATCGCCAGAGTAGTGGTTACCACAGTACTATTGAGACTGCCATCAGATACAACAAATTCAATATTGCGCGATGTTGTGTTGGGAATAACGGCAATATTGTTGTAAGCGACACTACGTAAAACTTGCTGATAATTGGCAACGGTATCGTTACCAGTTAGGGTGAGAATGCCGTTGTTGTAACTGGCAGCGATGTTAGTGCCAGTTGTTACCGCACTCAGGACTTCATAAGCACCGTTGAGTAGATTGGTAATTCTGACAGTTGCGCTGTTAAGAGTAGTGCCATCATCGATGAGAGTGAGGTTGTTGCTATCAACAATTGCTACGGCAGGGCCGCCTCTGGTAAAGGTGGTGTTGTAATTGATACCTGATGTTCCTCCATTGAGGTCAAGAATCGGTGCAGCATTCGGTGGTGCTGCGGTGGTAAAGTTCCAGATATTATTGCCTGTAATTCCGGCAAAGTTATTGCCAGCGGTGTCTTTGATGGCGGTGCTATCGATTTCGATATAATATCCCGTGGCAAAAGCGAGGTCGTTGGTGGGATTGATAGTAACGCTGTTGCCGCTGATGGTAACTTTGGTGCTATCGGTAACAGAAAACGTCTCGAAGGTGGAACTGTCGCTGCGTTTGATGATGATATTGCCAGCGTTGGCGGTGACAGATTCGTTGAATGCGATCGCCAAATTAGCACCAACAGCAACATTAGCACCATCATCGCTGGGCGTAAAATTGGCGACAGTAGGAGCAACACCATCCACCAAAACGCCATCGGTTGCGCCAATATTGTTGAGGATAGGGATAGCATTGTTTCCAGCAGCGTCGCGGATGTTGCCGCCGAGAAAGCTACTGACGCTAATGCCGTTGCTGTCTAGACTGCCAGGGACAACTGTGTAGCGGAAGACGAGAGCATTGCTACCGCTGCCAGAAACATATGTGGGTTGAGCAGGAGCCTGGTTCCCGCTTTGGTCTAGGAAAATAAGCAGCGCAGGCGGAGGGCTATTGGTATCAACAGTGACAGCTTCAGAAAAGTTGACGGTGAATTCCAGAGTTTGTCCTGCCCTATAAGTGCCGTTGGCAGGGACGCTGACGCTGGTGACGTTGGGTGGTGTGGTGTCGCGAATATTTACTACAAACGATCCTAAAGACCCAGCAGCGACGCTGTTATTGCCGGTATCTCGAACTTGGTTCGCTTGCATTGTCACAGTGTAAGTACCGTTATCCGGATTGTCCCAAGTCCCACCTGGAGCAAAGATCCCGTATGTGGCTGTGCGGGACGTATTGTTACTAAAAGAATTGACGCCAAACAATTGAGCTAATTGGCTGAAGCCGTTTGGCCCGGTGACAAGAATATCGGCATTATCCAAGCTGGCAGTATTAATAGCAACATCATCGGTGTAAGTGACGGTGAAGATGTGAAACGAAGATGTAGAAGTTGTGATGCTGGGAATGGGGTTGAGGCTGGCAGTAGGGGAAGTAGTATCGGGAATATTTACTGTAAAGGTTCCTAAATTCCAAGGCGGGATGCTGTTATTGCTGGTGTCTCGAACTTGGCCTGATTCTATAAATAGGTTGTAAGTGCCATTATCCTGAGCGTTCCAATTTCCACCAGGGGCAGCAATCTGATAGGTGGCAGTGCGGGGCGTGCCATTGCCAGAAGGGTTGACGCTAACTAGGGTAGCTAGTTGGTTAAAGCCGTTTGGCCCGCTGATGCGAATATCGGCACTATCCAAGCTAGCCACGTTAATGGCAACGTTATCGCTGTAGGTGACAGTGAAGGTTTGGGTTGAGCCACCTGGAGTGGTGATAGTGCTAATGGGGTTGAGAATAGCGGTGGGTGGCTGAAAGTCTGTTACGACCAATCGCCCTTGAGAAAACTCAGAGGTATTATTGTTAGGGTCAGTTGCCGTAGCGGCGATATATTCGATGCCAATTGCCGCCAGCGTGACATCAAAGGTGGCGATGCCGTTGCCGTCTGTAGTAACATCGGTCGCACCCAAGTAAGTCTGACCTTCCCCATAACCCGTTGCGTCTAAGTTGTTAGTGTTGAAAAATTCTATGCGGAAGGTTTGATTGGGAGTGCTGTTGAGCGTGCCTGCGATCGCCACATTGTTACCATTTCTAACAGCTGAGGTCAACACGGGGAAATTTTGCAGGTTATTTGCACCTGTATCGCCGTCGCCAGCATCGTTAGCTGTAACGCCATCGGTGTCTAGATCGATCCCTAAGCCAGTGTTGGAAAAGATGGCGTTGGAGAGAATGCTATTGCCCGTACCAGATACAACAAACACACCATCATTGCCATTAAAAGCCAAGATATTTCCTGCGCCTGCCGTCGTTCCACCAATTCTGTTATCGCTGCTGGTAGCAACGAACACACCATAAGAGGAATTGCCTAACGAACTGATGCCATTGGCTGCGGTGCCGATATAGTTGCCTTGTACCAAGTTTCGAGTACCCTCAAGGATGAAGATGCCGACGCGATCGTTGCCGGAGATGACGTTGCGTGCCCCTGCTGCTGTGCCTCCAATTGTGTTGCCGTGCGAGTTAATCAGTATGCCATCCCAGGTATTGCCTAAGTCGGCGATGCCATTGATATCGGTGCCGATATAGTTGCCTTGTACCAAATTCCCCCCTGCGCCGCCGCCACTGATGGAGACGCCGCTTTGGTTATTGCCGGAAATGATATTGCGCGCTTGTAGGACTGTTCCGCCAATTGTGTTGTTGGGGGCGTCAATGCTGATGCCGTTAAAGCTGTTGCCTAAGTCGGCAGTGCCGCTGACATCGGTGCCGATATGGTTACCCAGTACTAAATTCCCTGCGGCATTGCTACCAATGATAGAGATACCACTCTGGTTGTTACCGGAAATCAGATTGCGCGTCCCCACTCCTATCCCCCCAATCGTGTTATTAGGGGAGTTGTCGATCCTGACGCCGATCAGGGAGTTGCCTAAGTCAAGGGTGCCGCTGGCATCCGTGCCGATGTAGTTACCCTGGATAACATTATTGCCGTTAGTTTGTAACCAAATTCCATGACCTGTAAAGCGATTGATAACTAATCCCTTCACCGTGCTGTTTCCAGCTGTGATTCTCAAGCCGTTTGCGATCGCTGCACTACTGCCATTGAGTTCGATAATAGGGGTGCCAGAGAATCCTGGTTGAGTGGTGCCATCGATGATTACAGCGTCGGTGATGGTGGGTAAAGCTGACGTGGGGGTAATTGTTTTGACACCACTACCAGGAATGTTAAATCGGATTGTTTCAGTCCCCGGATCGGTGTTGGCGTCTAGGATAGCCTGTCTTAGCGAACCTGCACCGCTATCGTTGGTGTTAGTAACGACAAATTCGGTTCCGTCGAGTGGAGTGCCACTAATATTAATGTCATCAATTCCAATCCACTCATCACTGTTGAGAGCATTAGTTGTAATAATCCGCACCTGTACCTGTGCCTGGTTATTCACGGCGGCAGGTAAGGTAACCGAAACAGGAGTTACCAAAGTTGCCAAATCCGGCCCCGTACTGGCATCTGCAACATAACCTGCGGGTACGTTAATAAAGTTGCCGCTGGTGCCAACTCGGTATTGCAGCGCCACCGACTGGACGGCGTGATTTGCAGAACCGTCTATATCGCGGAGATTGTAAGCAACTTGGATATTTCTCATTTCCCTGGTATCCAAATGAATCAGGATAAAGGGTGCATCTGCGGTTCCAGAACCTTGCAGCGCTACAGTAGGATTAGCAATGTGAAACTCTGCCACACCACCAGTAAAAAACGTGTCAGGGTTGGTTCGATTGGCATTAACATCAATGGTTGTGGTTCTGGGGTCTAAAACTGTCTGTGGATCTATCCCCGTTGTAGTATTAGCCGGATCTTCACCTAGATAGCCAATAATGCTGGGTACGCTACTCCAGTTGTCATCAGTTGCAATCAACCCGGTATTTGACCAATTTTGAGTAAACGCCCCACTTGATAAGGGATGGTAAGTAGCGTCTAAAGTTGAGCCGTAAGCTGCCATTACTCGATCTTGAAATGCTACAGCCGTCTCAATTTGTCCGCTGGCATATTCCAGTATCCAGTCTCCCCCTAGTGCAGCATCTCCGGTTAAGTCATCGCTTGCAGCTATATCTGCCCCCGTTAGTTGACTCAGTTGTTGCAGGAAGATCCCCCCCTGCCCCCCCTTAACAAGGGGGGGTGTATCTTGCGCCCCCTCTCCTTGCAGGAGAGGGGGATGGGGGGTGAGGTTTGCTACTTTGCAACCGTAAATTAAGATATCCGCATTGGGTGTTAGGGCGTCTTTCCACTGCTGCAACTCACCTGTGTAGTCAGTGATGTTGTCATCGCCCAAATGAGATGACCCAATCTGAATGCTGCCAGAACTACCGTGGGAGATAATATGTATTGCTGAGTATTTACCACCAGTAAGGGCATCGGTAATTTGTTGTACTCCGTCTTTGTTGGCGTCTAAAACTACGAATTGGATCGCAGGGTGAATGCCTTCAAGTAGAGTTTGATAGTTTGGTACGCTTGGATCTATAAAGGCTATTTCTCTAACGGTTGCACCCATGCTGCCTGGTTTTATCCCCAATAAATCAAAGCTATCTGTATCTGACAAATCGAGCGCTGTTAATTGGCTATAGTCTGGTTGATTTGATGTAATTTTTGCAGTAAAAGGTTCTAAAAACATAGCAATTCTGTATCCCCTGGGCAACCAGGGACGAAAATGGTAGATGTTGAATGCTGTTAATAAAAACCGTGACAGTAATTCCCAATGCTTGCGGCAGTCAAAGGAATTCGGGGAAATTTTAACTCAATTAGCAATTAGCAATTACCCGTTCTCGCTGCCACAAGTTATAACTAGCAATAGTTATCTCACTTTCTAATAAAGTTTGATAACCGCGAGAATACGGATTTTTAAACCGCCCTAAATTTAAGTTATATTAAATATTAATTTAACCTGGCATTATTTTCAGTATTTTTGGCACTGGTAAATCTCCATCGCTGCCCCGATAAGTGCCATTTTTTTGGAAATATTCGACAAATTCACCGATATTTTCGGCTCCACTTTGTTGTAAAGCTATTAATAAATCGCTACTTTGACCGATCAATTCTTCTACGTTTATATCAGCATAAATTGGCTGGTAATACCGCAATCTATTAGTGCCTTCTCCTAATAAAATTGCGGCTCCCCGCCAGTTTTTGTTACCTAAATGATAGAGGGCAACTGCTATTTGCAAGATGCCCTGATAAAAGGTTTTATCTGGCTCTGTAGATTCCATCCACAGAGCCTCAAGTGTATCGTGACAGGCGTAGAACTCGCCTTGGTTAAATTGTTCTACGCCTGTGGAGAATTGTGGCGGCACGGTTTCGCTCATAATGAAAATTTCAGATTTGAGATTGAAGATTTCAGATTTGAAATTAACTTTAAATCTAAAATCTAAAATCTAAAATCTGCAATTCAAAATGCTATCCCATGCTGCCTCGTACTTCTTTGATTGTTTCGATGCTAATTTCCTGGATTTCACCAGCAAAGTCGTTGTCTTCGGTGAGGAATAACATGCAGTGACATTCTTTGCGTTCGCGCATAGGAACGCAAGGACAGTTCCAGAAGGCGGCTTTGACTTCGGCTTCTTTGTCTTCGTAGTGACGACAGGGACAAAGGGGCGACCCCAGTTCGTCTTTGTGCTTCGCCAATCCTTCAATTACTACAGCAGTGACGGCGGGGTCAACGCAGAAATAAGTTCCGGTACTTTTGGCGTACTGTTCGGAGAATTTCCGCATTGCTTCTAGGTTTTTATCCGTTGATACGTTGCTTTCGGTTCCGGCAGTGTTCATGGCGATCGCTTCTCTCTCGATATCTTGAATTCTATCCTAGTGCTTCTAGTCCATAGAGATCTCTCTAAGCTTTGTCCAACTTGTAACTATTCAATAAAATTAGTCAAATGATAAAATATACCTATTTTTAGGCTCTTGACAAACGTAAATACTTTATGCATTTGTTCGTGGCGGATAGCTAATGGCTAATGGCTAATGGTCGTGGAAAATATTCCTCAGCTCAATTACCAATTAGCAATTAGCAATTACCAATTACCAATTAAAATCTACCTTAGAGGGGATTGCAATTGCAGTTGCAGAGGTTGTTCTGAATCGATTGTGTAGCCGGATCGATCTTGATAGGTGCTATTTTTTTCCTGAGTTAATACTCGTGAAGGCCAAAGAATGTATCGACTTCCGGGGGGAAGAGTTTTCAGGGTTTGTGGGTTTTGGGTCAGCCAAATTAAGGGCTGATTTGGTAAATTATTGGCGGTTGCTTCTTCTGGTGCTTCTACAGATGCTAAAGCTTCTAAAACAACCCGGTTACCATGCACTAAACCCGTTCCTGCCGTCCAAAGTTTAGCGTTTAACTGACAGCGACTGGCGTAGAAATAAAGCGAAGCGGCGGCGATGACGGCGCCCTCAAAGTCTTCTTGCTGCCAAGCAAATGCGCTATCGAGACAAATCAGGGGTTCTTGTCCGCCAGTAAATACTTCTAATTCGCGCACTCTTAATTCGCCGTAACGGGCGCTGGTTTTCCAGTGGACGAGGCGGATGGGGTCGCCCCAACGGTAGGGTCTGAGCGATCGCGTTAAGTCTTCGGTGGTAGATTTAGATCGGCGATCGCGGCTGTAATATTGCGGCGTTTCTTGTTGTCCCATTTCATCCATCAGCGGACAGCTGGTCAAGGACAATACGGTAGGATAAACGATCGCTGTCGCTGCAACTTGCCGCTGTCGCCGACACCAAAATAAACCTAAAGGCGTTGCCGTTCTTAACTGCACTGTGTGCCAGCGATATACACCTCGGCGCGTCGTGGGGTAATGGTAAACCCAGCGGTAACTTTCTTGGGGTGCTATAGTTTCGATAACTTGTTGTACCGGCTGACCCAGGATAAAAGGGATTGTATCTTGAACTTGCAGTAGGGTTTTCGGTTGATTGCTCTGATTTTTGATTTCTAATTCAATGTTGAGATGATCGCCAGCGCTGATGGGTGGGATGGGGTACCGTTGGATAGAGATACCTTTAAGCGATCGCACTGGTAACACTGCCGCCATTAGCAACAGCGCCATACTAATCCCGCTAATAACATATAGCCATCCAGCCATTGTATTGATCGCGGAACCAAGGAAGCTTACCGCGAATCCTAAAAACACCCAACCGCTATAATCGGGGTTTACCCAACGAGTTTCTAACCAATCTGCCATCCGAGCCAAGATTTTCATATCACATAATCAGATATAAATCTGTAGTTTTTGTGACAAAACAATTATAAAGTTTGAATAAAATGCCAAACAAAATCCCACAACCGTGTTTACACTGAATAGAATTTGAATAGTGTTACGACTGGCCTGTGCATTGGTGCTTGAACTTTTTAGTAAGCATGACCGTTTTTTTAGCTCCTCCAGGCAGGTCTACCAGTTTCAGTTTACATGCTAGCCAAAACAAAAAAACTATGAACGGTTCAACATCGTCTCGCACGCGGTTTAACGAATCTGAGCCACCACCAGTACCGCCTGCTGCTCAAGCACAGCCACAACCACCCCGCCAGCGCCAGAGTGTACCATCTATTGAACGGATGGTGAGACACGCAGCTAGTCAGCAAGCTTCTGACATTCACATCCGGGTAGGGGAAGTGCCTAGATATCGGATACGCGGTCAGATGATGCCCCTGGGAAATCACGATAAAGTGACGCCAGAGTTATTTGAACAGTATCTAGCTGAAATTTTAAACCCTAAGCAAAGACAAACCTTTGCCGACACCCACGAACTAGATACGGCGATTTACTACCCCGGTTTGGTACGCTGTCGGGTGAACTGTTTTGAAGCGCTGTTGGGTGGGGCGCTGGTACTGCGGTTAATCCCGTTGGATGTGCCTTCGATTGATAGCTTGGGCTTGCCCTTGGTGATGAAGGATATCGTACAGCGCCCCCAGGGACTGATTCTGGTAACGGGGCCAACGGGTTCGGGTAAATCAACTTCGATTGCGGCGATGCTTCGCTACATGAACGAGACGATGACTAAACACATTGTGACAATCGAAGACCCGATCGAGTTTGTACACACGTCGCAAAAGTGCCTGATTTCGCAGCGGGAAGTAGGTTTGCACACCCATGATTTCCACGATGCATTGCGGGCGGTGTTGCGGGAAGACCCGGATGTGATATTGATTGGGGAAATGCGCGATCGCATTACGATTGACACCGCGCTCAAAGCTGCCCAAACAGGTCACTTAGTATTCGGCACCCTGCACACCAACAGCGCCATCAATACAATTAATCGTTTGCTCAACGTCTACAATCCAGATGAACAGCAATCAAAGCGGATCATGATTGCTGAGGCTTTAATAGCAGTCGTTGCCCAAATCCTGCTTCAAACAACTGATGGACGGCGCACCGCGGCGCACGAAATCTTAATTAATACCCCAGCGATGCAAGATTTCCTCGCTAAGGGTAATGATGATGAAGCATTCCACTTAATCGAAAATGGTGCCGATGAGGGAATGCAGGTTCTCAACCAAGCACTGTGCGAATTGGTGCTGATGGGCAAGATTAGCGGTGATGAAGCGGTGAAAGCATCTCCGGATATCGGTGACTTGCGGCGTCGCGTTCGCAATGAAGGAGTCGATCCGGCGCGCGCCAGTCGCGATTATATTCAGGATACTGGTTACAGACCTAGATAGTTAGCCTGTCCTGTATTCTTGACCAAATTTAAGCCCCATCCGATCCTTGGGCATCGGGTGGGGTCTAAATTTTGAAACGATCTTAAAATGAGGTTAATTCTCGAGCTTTAAATTGGGCAATATAGTCGTACATTCACCCATCGCTTATCAGCAATGATCTACTTTATTTTTGCTTGGACTTTACTGATTATTGCCTGCTGTTCAATTGGAACGGCTGTACTAAATTTGTTGCAAGCAGACTGTTTTGACCGAGTGGGCGATCGCTTGACAATTTCAGTCTGGCTGGGAGTCGTTGTGCTGTCAATTTCCCTCCTAGCAACATCCCTAGTGCTTCCCTTATCTCCCTCGGTGGGGGGGATTGTTATTTTGTCTCTTATTTTAGGGTCTATTGCCTCAAAAAAGACATGGAATGAACTTTTTGCGCTGATATCTATCCTGTCTCCCCAGATAATTTTTGCATATTTGATTTCAGCCCTCGGCGTTGCTGCGTTAACTACTAGACAGGTAACCTGGATTGACACGGGTCTTTACCATTATGGTGCGATTAAATGGTTAGCTAAATTTGGCGCTGTTCCGGGGTTAGCCCTGGTTCATAGCAACCTCGGTTTTACCTCGTCCTGGTTTGCCTTCGCCGCCCCCTGGAATGCCGATATTTTCGATTCTCGCGTCAGTGCGATCGCCAATGGTTTTGTCTTTTTGATTGCTGTTTTACACTTTTTAATTTGTTTTTCTAAAATTTTCACCAATAAATCGCAAATAAGCGATTGGTTTGTAGTAATTTATTCTGTTATTATTTTACCATTCGTCGGAACAAATAATCTGATGTCGGTGATTTTGGTATCGCCGTCTCCCGATCTACCTATCCTTTTTTTGACTCTAGTCGTAGCTTGGGCAATTTTGATAATTTCCCAACACAAAACCTTGCCATTACAGGAAGTTAAAAATATTTTAGATGCTAAAACGATACCACTAATTCTCTCGGCTGGGGCAGTGACAATTAAACCAACTGCCCTACCTTTATTATTTATATCAGGCATTTTTTATATATTCGGCATGGAATTTAATTACCGACGAATTTTGATGGGTGCTGTTCTAAGCGTTTTGCTGCTTTTACCCATGTTTAGTTTCGGAATTATTACCTCTGGATGCCCGATTTATCCATCAAGTTTTTTGTGCGTAGATTTACCTTGGTCTTTAACAGCAAAAGCAGCCAAGGGTGCTGCCAAAGCTACTCATGATTGGACAAGCTGGTATCAATCACCTGAACCAGAAAAAAATTCTATTTTCTGGCTGTTGTGGCAGTGGTTTAATGATGCCAGATTACACCAAGTCATGGCTGTGGTGATTGTCATTTCAATTCTATGTTCTATCCAGATCGCGCTCAGCTCAAATCATCAAAACCGGGGACAACTTTGGTTAATAGCATTAGCTGCTTCAGGAATTACATTTTTAATGATGACAGCGCCTTTTTTCAGATTTGCACTGGGGTATTTAATTATTCTGCCTGCTTTATCAATGGCTATCTATTGCCGAAAAAAGTTGGGTTATATTTTGCATCAAATGGCTCATAATTATTTCAAATATTTTAGGAAAGGTTTTCTGGTAGTTACTTTTTCTTTAGCCACCCTGATTAGCATTTTATTGTTTAATAAAGCAACTCAATCGCAACTGCTTTTACCACCTCAGCTACCCCAAGGAGAATTATTACAAAAACAAGTAAACGGTATAAGCTATGTTTCTCCCAAGCCTGGTAGTTTATGTTGGCGAGCAGAATTACCTTGTGCGTTTGAGATTGAAAACTATGTAAAACTGCGGCAGCCAGAGCGGGGAATTCAAGCCGGATTTGTGCGAAAAAACGAGAATTGATCTGAACAATTATCCGGAAAAAGAGGCAATTAAAAATGGCATAGCTGACTCTAAAGACCACTGAGGATTAAAGTTGAGAAATGAGGAAATTTGAGAAATATCAGCGAGTGAATGCTGGATGTCACCTAAACGTGCAGGGGCAAATCTAACTTCTGATTTCCACTGGGGAAACTGAGCTTTTAAAATATCAACAAGTTCGAGTAGAGTTATAGCTTTGCCCGTGCCTAGATTGCAACTATAGCAGGAGCCAGGAGCAAGGGGGAGGGTTAAGGCTTTGGTGAATGCGATCGCTACATCTTTGACGTAGACAAAATCCCGCGTTTGCCTCCCATCCCCATAGATAGTAATCGGTAAATTCTGCTGCATCGCTGAGACAAAAATAGATATCACCCCAGAGTAGGGCGAGTTAGGAACTTGGCGGGCACCAAACACGTTAAACAAGCGTAACCCTACAAAGGAAAAATCAAAGGATTTAGCAAACAAATTGGCATACTGTTCGCATACCAGTTTTTGCAAGCCGTAGGGAGAAAGCGGCGAAGTAGGATGATCTTCTGTTACAGGCACTTGAATCGGGTTACCATAAACAGCAGCAGAACTGGCAAAAACGAGACGCGCAATCTTTAAAGTCTGAATTAGCTGCATTACAGAAATTGTTACAGAAAGATTGTTATGATGAGCCTCTAGGGGTTGCAACCAAGATTCTGTCACCGAGGGAGTGGCTGCTAAATGGGCAATACCATCAATTTGATCGGGAAAATCTTCTGGTTTACAGGCAGAAATGTCTTTTTTGAGGAATTTGAGCCGAGGATGCTTGGGTAAATTTTTTAGGCTACCTGTCGTCAGATTATCAACTACTGTGACATTGTAACCTTCTGATAAAAGCTGTTCGGTAACGTGAGAGCCAATAAAACCGGCTCCGCCAGTAACAATAAAGTGCATGATTTTGGAATCATCCATGTATGTTAAACGGACTCAGGGGATTTGGAGTTATTGAGAAAGCTGCGAGAATTTGCTGCAAGCTTACTCTTAAAGTAGAACTTTGCTCCGGAAAAACATCCTAAAACTTCTTCTAAGAGGGTACTGTATCTGAGCCTTCCCTTGAGAAAACCAAATAAAAATAAATTGGTAAAGTATGGGAGAAGCAGGGCTATACGAACTAGGTTACCCCAGTGTTTGTATCTTTCAAACCTAATCAGCAACTCTGTTACATGTCCGCGCATGTAATAAAAGATTTGCCGCCTTAAACTATCCATCTCCCGACGATGGCAATGGTAGGCTACAGCAGTAGGTTCGTAACGGCAAGTCCAGCCTTCAGCCAGCACTCTGTACCAAAATTCAGAATCTTCACTACATCCAGAAGTTCCTGCTCCTAACCGTTCGTCAAAGTCACCTACTAGCTCAATAGCCTTGCGCCGGAAGGCCATATTAGCACCAGCGCCTATGCGCCAAGCCGGAACGCCCAAAAGCTTATATTTCTCAAAGTAATCATTATCAAAGGTTAAGACACGGTATCCTCGATTAAAGCTCCAGTATTTCTCAAAAATAAATTGCGATTGTGTTTTCAGTTCTGCTGCTAGGACTAGCCCGGTGACAACCATTACCTTGGGGTCATTAAAGCTTTGCCGTAATCGGGCTATCCAGTCAGTATGAAGCGTTAAATCATCATCAGTGAATGCGATAATTTCACCTGTACAGTGACGGATACCTGTATTACGCGCCGCGCTCAAACCAGGTCGGGGTTCTAATACATAGCGAATGCCGGGGATTTGGGCTACGAGTTGCTTTGTAGCGTCTGAACTGGGGGCATTATCCACAACCAAGATTTCGTCAGGGGGTTGGGAGAGTTGTTGGAGCGATCGCAAACATCGTACCAAATGCTCTGGGCGATCGCGCGTACAAATCACTACAGAAACCGTTTCACTTGCAGGCGCGGACAACTGTTCGCGCAGCTTAACTAAGAATGGTTCCCAAGCCATCAAAGCATTTAAGCCTGAATTTGTCACTGGAAAGACTTCTGGTAGGGGAATACCTTGTTCTAAGAGGTGAGCCTCGATCGTGGGAGCGATAGTTTTCAGTGCATTTTCTGCCAATTGATCTCTAGACATTGGCAATTCATTTTCCCAGATTTCTTGATGACCCAGAGGAATGCCATACCACCAAAAGACAACATAAAGCACTGGGTATTCCCCATCAGATGATAGGCTAGGAATTCCTTCACTGATTTCAATGTGTACTATTTTTCGGGGAGCAAACGTAGTCATGATATTTTATCCAAAAGCTATCTTTACCCGTTATCAAACTTCATTTACGCACGAAAACATAATAATCTACTATAGGCTTAAACAGTTTTCCTCCTTGCCGGAACATTTTTTCTCTTGTCTCCTCTGGTAAGGTTTTACTTAATAAGTACTTAATGGCTCTTTCTAAGCCAATATTGGGTATAGCCCATCGGCTATGAGTTCTAAATAATAGTTTGTAATCTCGTTCCATATTTTTCAAGTATGAATCTGTGACTTCTTTGTAACTATAAGGTGTTATAATTAAATAATCACCCCTGGATAATTTGGCAACTGCTTCAGATTGAAAAACGCTGTAAGGTGAATTAGGATCGGGGTTCCATTCAGATTGATTGTCTGATGGCAAGTCAGACTTAAGGTCAAACTCTTGAATTGTCAAACCTTTGTATTTAAGATACTGACCAAAATCAGAATAATGGTAGCCATTACTATTGCGGTCTATGGCATCTAAAAAAATATTAATGCGCCGATCGGGATGCTTGCTCTTAATATCTTTGACCAAGAAATCCATTGTCAGATTAGCATTAATCGGTATATACTTGTACTCGCTCAGCGTTTCCAAACCCAGAGGTACTGCGCTAGTTACCTGGAGAAAAATAGCAATACCAAGAGCAACCTGCCACCACCTCCTAGCCATTAATTTTTCATCAGTTTCAGTCATAAATAAAAGCAAAGCTGGGATAGCAAAGATGTATACAGGGAGTAAGTAATAGGATGACTGGAGATTCAATTTAAAAATCGCAGCCATATAAACTATCGCTGCCCCTAACATGGCATCATATACCGGATGAGGTGTTCGTTTTTTGATCAAAACCCTATAAAAGCGCCATCCAGCGAGAGGAACCAAACAAAAGAGCAAAATGGGGTCAATGAAAACGTAGGCTAAGATATTTCTTATAACCCCGATCGAGCTGGATGATGCCACCACTTCTGCATAATTATTTGCTCCACTATTTAAGTAAATTACAAAGAAATACACCAAAATAAAAATTAAACAACCTATTAGCAGTAAAATGTCTAAAATTTTAACTTTAAAACTTGACTTTTTCCATGAAATAATTAAATGTAATAAGGTAAAAACACCAATAGCCAAAAATACTGGTTCTTTATAGTAAATTGCCAAATTTGCCAATAGATTAATCCAAATTATCATCAAGGTTGATTTATTATTAGAGTATTCTTGGTTTTGCTTGAGATAATATAAGTAAAAATAAATAAATAGGACAACGAAGAATACAACTCCTCGTTCAGGCACAACTAACCTAAACCAGACATTATTTAATCCTGGTGAAAGCAAGAATAGCAATAAAGTCAAATAGATAAGTTTAGTATTTTTTGTTGACCACCTTAAAACCCTGGAAAATATCAAAAAGAAAACTAGCAATTGCAGAGCATTGAAAATATAATAGGAAAATGGTGTAGCAGGCAACACCATAGCCACGAGATTGTATTCTTGGCTCTGAAGGGGGTTAAAACGTGCATCTTCAAAATGTATTTCAAAAGGGTAATATTTGCCAATTTGTAGACTATCAAAAAACCTGGGTTCTTCTATTGGTGCAAATTGAGGATTGAGCAGTAACAATACCACATAAACCCCCAGAAATACGTAAAATAAAATTTTTGTAGCTTTGACCACAATCAACCTCTCTGTTATTTCCTTGCTAGGGAGAGCAATTTTAAGTGAATAATTTTCCTAACCCAGATAGACGTTTTTTGATTTGGTATAAGTAGTGCAAGAGCCGATTGGTATATGGCAACAATCCAATTTGCAGAGCCTGCCATAAGTCAGGGTCTTCAACTTTTTCTTGCGCGAGATACCCTTCGATCCATTTCAAAAAATTATGATGGGGTTCGCTATCTTTAAACGGGTTGTATTTTCCGGTTTTTTGTTCGACGTTACATGTCGATTCGGGATGCTGCCGATATCGATCCCAACATTCATCGCTCGCGTATACAGGTATCTTTAGGTATACCTTGGCAAAAAAAGCTCGATCCTCAAATAATCCCCGAAAAGATGGTTCAAAACCTCCTATTTTGGCAAACACCTGTTGTCGGATTAGGACACCACATGTAGCAGGTGCATTAACTTCGTTTTTCAGTAAGAGCGAGAGTAGTATTGGTGGTTTGAACAGGGTATTCCCTGGGACGCCAATTTCTCGCAGACAGTCTTTTTTGCTATCTTCAGGTTTGCCCGTCCAACTGTACCAATATTGAGTCGGGCCAAAAACTACCTCTGCTTCTGGCTGGGATTGGAGGATAGCGACTTGACGCTCTAGTTTCTGCGGTAACCAAATATCGTCAGCATCTAAGAAGGCAATATAATCGCCTTTGGCATTGCTAATCCCCAAATTGCGCGTCGCACTCATACCGCGATTTTGATGATTTTCGTGTTCGAGATACCGCACTTTTTCTGGGTATTTTTGAGCATATTGCTTGGCAATTTCGGTGCTACCATCGGTCGAGCCGTCGTCTACAAGCAACAGTTCCCAGTTATCGTAGGTTTGGGCGAATACGCTGACGATCGCTTCCTCAATAAACTTCTCGCCATTCAAAAAGATGATGATTCCAGAAACTAAAGGTTTTGCGTTCATAGCATTCAGCCACTATAAAACCATTTAAACAGCCGCTTCTCAAATTCTTTGCTATTCCAGTTTTCCACGGCGAAGCGAGGGAATTGATAACAATCGCTATGGCGCCAGACGGTGTGTTGAACTGTCGAACAAGCACAGTTAAATCCGGCTTCTGGAATTAAGGGAACAGTATCTGGCGCATAATCTCCAAAAGGATAGGCGAAACTATTAACCGAATGCTCTAACAATGCTTCCAAATCGGCTTTACTTTGCTGAATTTCATCGCGCTGAAACGTAACATCATGCGCTGATAAAAATGGGTGGGTGACTGTGTGCGCGCCGATTTCTACCAATCCCCCTTGCGCGAGGGTACGAACTTCTTCCCGAACTAGGGGGCGGTAGCTGGGACGAGGGGTGGGTTCTGCACTCGCCCAAGCGATGATTTGATCTTGTAGCTGTTGTCGTTCAAACGCTGGTATTGGGCGCAATTGTTCCCAAACCGAGTAGTAGAAGGCAAGCCGAGAACCAGGTTCGCCGTCCCAGGCGTTGCGCGCGCGATCGCTCTGATACTCCCCTTCACTGTAATCCACCGCCGCCCCCAACTCCCACGAGTGGGTACTGCCATTTATCTCCAAACACAGTTTATCGGGCAACCTACCCGGTTTTAACAATACCCGCTCTAGTTCATCCCACCAGAACTCTCGATTTTTTCCCACCTCTCCTGTGGTAATAAAAACGGTTGCGGGGATGTTAAATTTCTCCAGCAAAGGTTTTGCGTTATCAAGGTTATCTACATAACCATCGTCAAAGGTAATAACTACCGCCCGCTGGGGAATTTTACCCTGGCGATGGGCTTGGGTTAATTGCTGAAGACTTATTGGTTTAGCATATTTTTGCAAAATTGTCAAATGTTCGGCAAAGTGCTGGGGCGTTACGCATAGCGACCAAGGATCTAAGTCCACGTCAGCGATGCGGTGGTACATCAAAATCAGCGCCCTGGAGGTGAATCGTTTTTGCAGCCATTCTGTGCCTCGCTGGAAGATGTTTGAGTTCATGTTAAGGTTTGACGGCTCGGATAGTAATTAAGAGTTCGTAACAGCGATCGCGATGATCTAATTCTTCCTTAGTTAGTTCGTTGAAAGATAGTCCTTCTAGAAATGCGATCGCACTCAGCACATTCCCGTAAGTTTCCACCTCAACACAATCTTTGGGGAAAAACTCCTCAAACAGTTGCCGAGCCGATAAAGTTGTAAACGACCAGCACCAATAATCTGCCCATTCATCGGTGCTAATTTGACTGATACCCGGTACTGTTGCTAGGATGACTCCCCCTGGTTTAAGGATGCGATAAATTGTCTTCAAAGCTAGGCGAAAATCGTAAACCAGGTGGAGCGTTTGGGTCAAAATAAAACAATCGAAAGCGTCTGAGGGAATAGAATCGGCGTTGGTGAGATCGCCGATAAAAGTCGCGATTGGGTTACCTTCTTTGACGTGTAGCACATCGCGGGTGGTGACGCGATCGCCGCCAAATTGCCTAGTATAAGAATCATCGCCAATTTCCAGAACCCGCCCTTGAATATCATTAGAATAACGCGCCAGAAAGTTTTCGATGTAGTAGCGGTCAACGGGCAGACCCCGGTCATAACCAAACTCTCGGCTAATTGGCGTCACTCGCCGCAAGCTACCAAAATCTACTTTTCCCACTGGCGGACGACCTTTCAAGGCTGGTAATAAATTTTTAAACCAACGCAGGTAAGGGGAATTTAATGCTTGATTCACTATTAAAGCTCCTGATTAAATCGTTAAACTTTGTTGACAGAAACCCGGTTTCTTATTTGATGTCTAGTTACGTTGCCTTAGCATTTTTCAGAGAAACCGGGTTTCTTTGCGTAAGCGTACAAGGTCTGCCGCACCAACCATTTTACTCGTCCTGCAATCAACGTTATCAGATACTGAGCCGGGGTTACAAACGTGGATAAGCGCGGATGTCGATAAGGCCATAACGCCTTGTGGTGAGCCTGCCAAAGTTCAGAGTCTTGAACTTTTTGGGCAGATATATACTCACCTAACCAATTCAAGAAAATCAAACGTACCGGATGCGGTTTAAAAGGATGATATTCTCCCGCGCGAATTGCCACATAAGAACTTGAATCAGGATGCTGTCTATATTTATCCCAACATCCACCCTCGACAAACACGGGTGACTTAAGACAAATCTTGGCTAAAAAAACCTGATCCTCATACATATGCTGAATTGTTTCATCAAATCCCCCAGTTTCTTCCACAACTTGGCGTCTTGCCAGAAGACCGCAAGTGCAAGGAAGCATCCCCGGATATTTTAAAAATAGAGTTAGCAGCATCGGTGGCTGGAATAAAGTATTAGGCTTCACTCCTAGATTTGCCAAATAATCCCGTTGCATATCACTCGCTTTTCCCGTCCAGCCATACCAATATAGCGTTGGGCCATAGACCATGCCCGTTTCTGGCTGCGATTCTAGAATAGGGACTTGCTGTTCTAGTTTTTGGGGCAAAAAGACATCATCCGCATCCAGCAGGGCAATATACTCGCCCTTGGCGTGGGTGATGCCAAGATTTCGGGAAGTACTCTTGCCACGATTTTGGTGATTTTCGTGTTCTAGATAGCGGATATTTTCTGGATATTGCCTCGCATATTTTTGAGCAATTTGTGTACTTTTATCCGTTGAACCGTCATCGACTAACAACAATTCCCAATGCTCGTAGGTTTGGGCAATAACGCTTTCTATAGCTTCTTCAAAGAATTTTTCAGCATTGAAAAAGGGAGTAATTACGGAAACCAGAGGTTTGTTATTCATATATGAATTTTAAATTGATTCCACCCAAATCCCAAAAATGCTTGAATTATCCCTCAGATAAAATGAGCGAACCTCCAGGGGCGCTGCAAGACCAATTTGATTTGGTTCAGACGATATTGAACGCGGTTTAACAGATAAGCCAACAGCGGGCGATCGCATTGCCATTTTTCCCATTGAAAAGCCTTCCATACTTGGCGATCCTGTACGTTTTGTTCTAATAAATAATTACCAAGCCAATTTAAAAAAGGCCGCCTTGTAGCATAGTATTGTTCGGTTTCTGATTGGGAACTACAACTCTCTGGATGCTGCCGATATTTCGCCCAGCATTCATTGGCTACATATACAGGTGCTTTAAGCAAAACCTTAGAAAAAAATGCCTGATCTTCATACATTGTCCGAAAAGCCTCTTCAAACTGTCCAATGTCTTTAAAAACTTCTTGCCGCACCAAGGCATTGCATGTGGTCGGAGTTTGAAACTTATTTTCTAATAATTGCAAGAGCAAATTTGGTGGTTGGACTAGCGTATTCGGTTCAACTCCTAAATCGTAAAAATGGTCAAGCTGGCTATCTTTATTATTCCCAGTCCAGCTATACCAAATTTGGGTGCGTCCGTAAACCATCGCCGCTTCTGGGTGAGAGTTGAGGATGGCTACTTGCTGTTCTAGTTTTTGGGGCAACCAGATATCATCTGCGTCTAAAAAGCCGATATAATTACCTTTTGCGTGCTTGATGCCCAAATTGCGGGAAGCACTCATGCCGCGATTTTGATGGTTTTCGTGTTCGAGATATCTAACTTTTTGGGGATATTTTTGGGCATATTCTTGGGCAATTGCCGTACTTTTATCCGTCGAACCATCATCGACTAACAACAGTTCCCAATGCTCGTAAGTTTGGGCGAAGATGCTGGCGATCGCTTCTTCCATAAACTGCTCGCCGTTCAAGAAAATAATGATGCTAGAGACTAAAGGTTTGCTACTCATTACTTGAGCCTATTAGTAAATTTTCATCTATTTTGCCGAAATAAAGCGGTAAATTGTCCATTCAGGAGTAGATTGCTTGAGTTGAGACTTCTCCTTGAGATATCTTAGAAGTAAGGGATGCTCTTTGTCGATCTTATTTTGTTGTACGCCCACAATTCCTAACCATGTAGCACCGTTCTTTCGCAGGCTTTCAATCATTTGAATAGAAATCCTATCGTCTTTAGGAAGTGCGGTGTCATCTTCTTTGCCTTCTGGGTATTCTGGCCCATCTCCAAGTGTAAATACCCAGCCCCGACGATGACTATAGTAGATTGCTATAGGATCGCCTAGAGCATGTGCGAGGGTAACAACCAAGTCATTTGGTTGACTGATTTGATGCAACGCCACGCCCAATTTATAGCTTTGTTCTGCATACCAGTTTGGTGGTTCATACATATTTTTCAAAGCTCTTTGTCCAAAAACATTTAGAATAAGCAGCAGTGATATTGCAATCAACACTGGCACTTTCAACAGCAATTTTCGTGGTATTACTGTTAAGAATGACTGTGCCATCCCAGCTGTAAATGTGGCAATGACGATGATGCCTCGTCCGGCTAGCGTTGCAGCTATAGGATTAACAATATGCAGGTTCCAAGCATTTGCATACAACTCATGCGCTCCCACCAACAAAAAAATCATAAATCCGAAAAACCACCAGTGAAATAGCCACCTAGCTTCACCTGACTCATCAACAGAGATTGGGTTAGCAGTAGATTCTTCTTTTTCCCGAACGCGAGGCGGCGAAGAGATTAAACCTAATAACACTAGGACAATGCCTGGTACAGTCCATAACCACCATCTCAAATATTGGAAAATATGAGGTAGGAAAAATTTTTGCTCGATCCATTCCTGTAGTCCATCCCAAATCCAAAATCCGTCACCGGCAAAATGATGGGGTGGGTAAGACAGGGCGAGATATCTTGCCCATAAGTAGTAGGCAATAATTGGGATGAGTGCGATCGCCATCGCTACTACCACCATCATTATTTGTCGGCGGTGCTGTTTTGTATTGGGTTTCAGTATCGCGAACGTTGCATAGATACTGGGAATTCCCACAATTAAGCCAGTAATTTTGGTTAAGCCACCCCAAGTCCCAAAGAAACTTGCCAGTAATAGATACTTCAAACCTTCGGTTTTTAGGTAGGCTACTAGCATCCATAAGCAGGTAGTTGTCAGCGCTACCATTGCTGGATCGGGAAGGAAAGATCGTTCTACAAATATGCTTCCAGGTAACACTGCCATCACCGCAGCAGTGACTAGGGCATGTTTTTCATCCCACACCAGTCGCACCAGTTGATAGAGAGCAAAAATTCCCCATATTCCAAAGGCAACTGCTACACTACGTCCCACCCAATCCTGTTGTCCAACTACCAAATACAATAGTGCTGCAATATAGGAAACTGTTTGAAATTCACGTCCTTGATAGTTAGGCCCAGGTCCGCTCCAGTTAACTTCAGGATAGAAAATATTCCAGTTGGTGCGATAGAAGTTTTCTGCCATCATCGCTGTACTAGCTTGCCGCCAACTAAAGCCATCGATGAATGGCTGGTTAATGTGATGCGATCGCAAAACAGCACCAACTACCAGTATGGCGATCAATAGATAATTTTTTAGCTGCAATCTACTTATTTTCATACAATACCTACTTAAAATCCTTATCAGGCATTCAGGCATAAATAGTCATTTGAACACCGCTAGCCAGTCTTCAAAGATGGGCATATATTCCTTATATATTAGAATTATGGCGAAAATCATCAGCATCATAAACGCCCAAATGCTCCTGACAACAATTTGGGCTATGCGATCGCTTTTAGTGAAATTGATTAATCTTTCCATGATGCCATTATCCTACTATCCTACATTTTTTTGAATATTTTTATCTCCGGATTTATTTTGTTGAGATTTCCGGACATATATCTCTGATCTGAATCTGAAGGTATTTCTTCTATATCTAAAAAATTCCATTTCGGTTTAGACTGATATTGTAATATCAATTTATAACCCATCTTTTCACTATTTAGTTTTTCAAAAGCTTCATATTCCTTTGTACCTTTATCAAACCGAGTAATGTTATATGAACTTGTCGTAATAATATAATCAATTTTTTCTTTTTCTAATTCTTTCTCTTCGGGAATAGTCACATTTTTTATCTTGGCAAATTTTTGTAATTCAAACCTTGGTAAATATTCCTTTATCCCAACGCTTAAAACCGCAGCTTTTTCATTTATATTCTGTCTCATCCAACTTTCGACATAATATCTTGAATCCCCAGCCATTAAAATATTCACTGAAACCGCATGTAGGAAAGTATAGAAAAATATTAAACTGAAAAGAATAGCTAGCGTTTTATCTCTTAATAACTCAGCAACAAGTTTACCACCGAAAAAAGACAAGATTATGCATATAGGTATCATAAAGCGATCGCGCGAATACAAAATAACGCTAATAAAAAAAACATAGTAGGATAGGGCAGGAATTAATAGCGACAGCAACAAATAGTTTTTTCTGTTTTGTATAACAGTAGCCCCTAACCCTAATAAACATAAAATGCTGACGGGCCATCCCCAAGAACGCCTAATATCTGTCAAGCTGCGCCAAAACAATTTTAAATGTTCTGAAATATTGTTTTCTGGCCTATCCAAAAATTCACTACTATTGTAACTTGCTGGCCCCGCCAGTTCCTTTATATGTCCTATAAAACCGTTCCAATTAAACAATATGTTGTGATATATAACAAATAAACTAATTCCTATAAACATGCAAATAATAATATTTCTATCTTGCAGCAAATCGGCTATTTTAATTTTATTGTTTATACTTTTTTTAATGTACAGGTAATAATTTAATATAATAAATAAACCTGTCAAAATATAAAATCCATAAGCTTGATCTTTTGTGCAAACTGACGTTACGCAAGTTATTGTAAACAATAAGTAATCAGCCGTTTTATGATGCTTCAAAATTCTAATATAGAACAATAAGGATAGGGCAAACCAGAAAATGTAAGGAACTTCTACATTTGTAGTCTTAGAATAGTAGATGAAAGGGGTATTTAAAGCAGTAATGAGAGCGGCAAATAGAGATGATTTGTTATCGTAAATTTCTCGACCGCATAAATAAACCACGAACACAGTAGCCGTTCCCATCAAGACGCTGAGAAATCTTCCCAAGTAAAAAAGTATGGTATAAGTCGGCAAAGATTGAACATCTACGATTTTAAGTTTGTGTAAAATTAGAAAAGGTAGATACAAAATAGTCAGTACATAGTAGTGAAAAGGTGGATAGGTATCATACCAACCATTAGAAAAATAATTAGATACTGCCCATAAAACACGTTGGGGGCTGACTTCATCTACCGCCCAACCAATAAAGCTTGGCAACCCCCACCAAATTGCGTAAACATTGAGAAAAAAGCTGAATATCAATATCAATCTAATATTCAGCGGTAATACTTTCCTTAAGTAACCATAAGCCATTAATTCGCTCCTTTTTAAATCAATAAATTTCTACGAATTAGAAGCTATGGAGGTCAGCTTGGCAGTAAATGCGTCTAAACTGTCCGAACTTTTCACTTCAATACGTGGGAGTGCCAGCAAGGATTGGTTTAACGAGCATAAACCTGAGTTCCTGGTTAATGCAAAATCATAACCGCAAACTCCGACGAGGTATTGCAGCAAAGGATTGAACTTGCCATCAGGATAGGCAAAGGTAGATATAGGTATTGCGAGTTCATTCTGAAGAGTTTTGTGCGATCGCTTAATTTCATGCCATGCTTCAACTAATGACAGCGCGGTAAGATCCCGACGGCTAGCAGAATGGGAAGCAAACGTCACGCCTTCGGATTGAAGTTGACGAATTTGCTTCCATTCCAGTAATAAAATTTCCTCTTCGTTAACTCGATCCCAAGCCTTCAACTTGTCAATTTCGTCTGTATAGATAAACACAGTAGCCGAGAAACCGTAGCGTTTTAATAAAGGCCATGCATAGTGCAAAAAGTCTTGGCAACTATTATCAAAAATAATAGCTACTGCGCGACCTGTTACAGGATTGCCACTGTTCACCGTGTAGCCCCATTCTTCTATACTAATGCTACGGTATCCAGCTTCACGCAGGTAATGCAGTTGTGCCTCAAAAGCTTCCGGTGTCACAGCTGAAAGCCTTCCCACTTGGGAATCTGCTGGTGCAACGCGCTGGTACGAAAGGATTGGCAATCGCTCTGTTGTAGTCAAAACAACATCAGCGGCTATATCTGGGGGAAGGTGGTGATGCTCTACAACCTCTAAAAACTTTACGCTCTTTGGGGTGCTACGGTGCGAGAACAAATGCCTTTGAGCATGGCGTCGAAATAATTGAATCCGGTAAAGAGGCGTGCCTAGTTCCTCAACAAATTCAAGCTCGCGGCTACTTGCGAATGTTTCACCAATAAATTTTGCCCCAAACCCATGACCCCAGTCAAACCCAGAACTTTTAGGATCGTCGATTAGCACGTTGGAGTGTGTCATCAACAGATAACCCCCCGGCTTTAGTGCTTTCACAAATTTATCTACTATTGGTTTGAGTTGCTTGCGAGCGCCTACAAAATAAAGCACCTCGCTGCATACAATCAAATCAAAAGATCCGGGAATGTCCTCCTTCATGAAATCCAGGCACTGAAAACTGACGTTTTCCAAATTTTCACAACGTTTTCTAGTGCGGTTAATTGCGCTTTCAGAAATATCAGTTGCTAACAGTTTCTTCACGCGAGGTGCAAACTGTACGGTAAAGTGACCCTCAGCACAGGCGAGTTCCAAGGCTGACTCAATTGGCGGATTTGGAATCATCGCTAGAGTCTGCTCATATTTCGTTTGCTCGTAGGCATTCGTATAATTCCAAGGATCGGGATGTTCCGTGAATAGTTGCTCAAAATGCTCTTGAGGATTATTACTTGGATGGTTCGACAGTTCCACCTTCCTATTTGACCCAAGTAACCGCTTAATATTTTGGGCGAGGCGTAGGATTGGAGGAACGAGCAATAAAGCTGACCACAGGCAACGTTTAAACAAGTGCTTCACTTTATACATATAGTTAGGTAAGCTTAGTTTCCATAACATCAAATTTGCCCAAACAGCACTAATGCGAGCCGAAAAACCGGGTTGTTTGGCATACTTCATCAGTAGTTGTTGAGCAATCCATTTAGCAGGAACAGCAAGTTTAGCAGTATTTGAATGCGCTTCTAATGCTACTAAAAAATCATCCAGGTTACCTTCGCAGCTAGACCAAACTTTGTCCCATTCGCTGCGAGGTTGCGATGCAGAAACCATCGCATGGATAAAGATGCAATTAGCAACTTCATAGGGATTGAGTGTCGGACACTGCTCACCTTTAAGCATATCCAGCATAAAGCGGGCATCTTTACCACCGCCAATCAAGTATCCCGCGCAAGCACACAGCAAATCAAACTTAGCCTTTGTCAGTTGTTCTGGTGGCAAACCATTGGGATAGACTGGATGGGGCTGTGACACCCTGGGATCGAAACCGTGTCCCCTAGTTAACACTTGAATACCGTTATTGAGCAACTGATGACCATTGCGGCTGAGGGAATTGGGTAGGGTGCGATAACCTGCTAAAATTTCCTCCACTACCCCAAAGCGTGCCCCTGTGCGGGCGATTGCCTGCCAAAGCGCCCAGTCTTCACAGGAACGCAACTCAGGATCAAAACTGCCTACAGCTTTAACAAGCGCGAGGGACACCAAGAACGTATGGATAATTGAAAGGCAATACTGAGTCAACGGGACAAACAAGTCACCGGCTAAGCCTGCACATTGCTGAAATACTTGCTCCCCATCTGGCAGTACATAAGTCCAGCCACAATAAACAATATCAAGGCTAGGATCTGCTTCTAGCAAACTTGTTAGCCGCTCTAGGTGCTGCGGAAAAATCCAATCATCTGCGTCTAAGAAAAGTAACCAGTCATAGCGTGCTAATGCTATACCGCTATTGCGGGCACCACTCGGTCCAGTGTTTTGCTGAGACAACAAGCGAATACGTTCATCTTTCTCCATCAAACTCTCAACGATGGCAACTGTGTTATCAATTGAACCATCATCAACAACTATTGCCTCCCAATTCTGAAAAGTTTGTTTAAACAGAGATTGGAGCGTTTCCGCAATTGTGTCGGCTGCATTATAGGCAGGAATGATTACTGATACTTTCATATGGTACTAATATAGGCGTTTGCCCTCCAATTGTCTGCGTTGAATCGCCCTGGAGTAACTTGCTTCTTGCAGTTCGCTGATACGTTCGGCACTGTACTGAGTGACTAAACGTTCCCTGGCTGCTTGCCCTAACTTCATGCGTAACTTCGGATCTGCTAACAGTGCGATCGCAGCTTCAGCAATTTTAGCCGAACTACGAGGCGGTATTAGTTTTCCTACCTCATTCTCACCTTCATCAAGCATGTCAGCCATCCCACCTGCATTAGTGGCAATAATTCCTCGACCAGCTGCCATTGCTTCCAGACAAACGCAAGGGAAATTTTCCCAAAGACTGGGAAAGACGCATATATCAGTATTGGCTAAAATATCGGGAATATCGTCCATAGCTACAGCACCAGTGAACTCTATTGATTTGATATAAGGTTTTAGTTGCCGCTCTAAGTATTGCCGCATATCTAAACGTGGATTGGGAGAAGGTTCTGCCGCACCGACAAAGCGGAATTTTACGTTGGGATAGCGATGCAAGATTTGAGGAATTGCTTGGGCTAGGTCAAGCACACCTTTACGAATTTCTAGTCTACCTATGAAGGTAACGATATTTGTTTGGGTATCGATGGGAATCTCTAGCAGTTTTTTTGAGGGGATGTATGGGTAAGGTACGTGACCGATTTTGGCTGAATCTAAGCCCCATTCCTCAACCATTAACTTTCCTAAAGAGCGGGATGGTGTAGCAATTTCGTCGGCTTTTAAGGCGTGCGATCGCTCTATCTCGTCAACTTTCAACACCTGTAAACGATAAGCTGCTCCACTTGGAGCATATCCCCAAGCCGGTTTAATTCCTCTAATTAATGAGCTAAAATATAAGTAACTTTTCTTCAAAAAAGACGCATCTGATTCGCAGTAGTTAAGCTTTAGCAGCAAAATTGAAGCCGTGTGAAGTTTAAGCACTAATGGAATGTCCAAAACCAGATCGACAGCGACTCGTGCATCAGCCCCATAGTCGGGACCTTCAAGCACATCAAATTTTACAACACCATGTTGCTGAGCAAAGATAGGGCCAATTAGTTGGGCAAAATTCCTTTGTTCTGGTTCGTTAATCCGATGTACCAGTATGCCATCTTCTAACTCACTACCAGAACGACACCGGCTCCCCGCAAATACCTCGACGTGATGCCCTCGATTGTTTAACATTCGGGCTGCCTGTTGAACATAAGTGGCAATCCCACCATCAGCAGTATCTGGCGGATATTCGTAACTGATAAAAGCAATTTTCATTTTTATTTTTTACCATTACTCTTTTTTAAACCCTTTCTGTTGCAAAAATTGCTCGCCGACTATCAGCGGTTATGTTACAAAAACTATAAATCTATATTATTGTATATTTATCCTATCTTATTTTTAACGGTAACTTCAAATTTTGCCTAGATCTGATTTCTTTTTGCCCCCCTAGAATCATTACTGCTTGATATTTCTACCATTCTAGCATATTTCCAACGAAAAATTTACAGTAGGGGAGAGCGAAAAATTGGCTCAAGCCAGCATCAGGATGAGATAATTAAGCAAAACTGCTCTCAACTCAATTAATCGAGGTGTCAGAATGAGAAACATAAAAATAATTTATATCAATCTCGCGCTAGTCCTGTTGGCTCTGGGTAGCTGGCTAATCCTATTCCCATATACGATGCCTTATACTACTGATTCAGCAGCCTATATTGAAGCAGCTCGCTATTTTAGGCAAGGACAAGGACTGCTAGTAACAAACTATGGACTCAACCCTATTGAAAAAGACTTATACCCATTGGATGTATTTCCGCCAGCTTATCCTTTTCTGATTTACGCCTTTACCTGGTTGGGAATAGATGAAACACAAGGAGCAATTGCTGTACAGGCAGTTTCGTTTGCTTTGTTACCGCTTTTGTTTTTTCTTCTTTCTAGACGCATCCTACCTCAAAGTTTAGCTATAGTTTCAGCAGTTTTATGTACGTGGAACTTTCCTATTGTCACAGCCTCACTGCGTGTTTGGTCAGATCTACCATTTCTGGTTTTTACCCTGTTGAGTTTTGAAGTCCTATTTCAAGCAATCTTAAAAAAGCGAATATTTTACATTTTCTTAGCCGGATTGCTTGCTGGTTTTGCCTGCCTAGTTCGTAACGTTGGCTATGCACTCGTTTTTGCCAGTCTTTTTGGTTTGATTGTTGCTATTATTTCCGCTCAATTGCCTCGAAACTTGTGGTGGAAAACAGGAATAGCTTATATGGGAGGAGTCGTAGGAATATACGGATTTTGGCTATTACGCAACCTGGCGGTATTTAACAGTTTCCAACCATACAGTATGGATCCCTCCGAATTAACTCTTATTGATAACATAAAGCATTACTCTTCTACTCTAACCACTATGTTTCTAGGCACATTTATAGGCACAAGTTACTTAACAAAATTTTTTATTCCTTTGCTCGGTATCCTATTGGTACTGTGGAGTATTTATATAATATTACAGGCAGCTAAAAATCGGCATTGGCACTTGCTCAAAAAAGAAAAAATTATATTTTGGCTGACCTTGGGAATTTATGGTTTTTCTGGCTCGGCACTTGTTATTATTGCTAGAACTAAATACAAATGGGGAGAATACATCAACGATCGTCATTTACTCCAATATCAATGGATTATTATTATCGGATTTATAGCTGCATTATACTTTTTTTATCGAAAGCAAAATAGGCGGTTTTTTACCGGAGTAATTGCAACGGTTTTTATCCTAACTTTTTTAGTGGGTCAGGTAAGAAATATTAGTTTGAGGCTCTCTTATGATTCAGCAGTACCCAAACAAGAATTTATGCTGGTCGAATCTTTTGTTCCTCTAATGAAATCTATCCCTCAAGATGCTTTGATTGCTTCCAATTATCCTACATTAATTAGAATTGCATCAAAACGCCCTGTTCGGAAATTTTATGGAGACATGACACCTGAAGCTCTCAGAGAAAAAGTTATGCCTTATCGAGATCTATATGTGATTTTATTGCCTCATGAACTGGAAAAATATCCGACTTGGTATGAAGTTTATCACGCTCGAAAAAGGTTGAATGGATATAGTCTTGTTGCTAAGAAAAACACAATTATCCTTTTAAAAGGGTTGAAACCTAATTAAACTTGTTTTTCAGTATGAGGTAATACGAGCTTTTATAACCTATTAACATAATTACTGTATAGGTTATTTTTAAACCATTTACGAGTCAAACTTTGTTAGTAAATTCATCTCTGTTGCTGCATAGTAACAGATACAATTTGGCTTAAAATATCTTTAATCAACTGCTTTGTTCGATAAATTTTGTATCGAATGCGTTGTTTGAGATCGTATAAGATGGGATGACGATAGGCAAATAGATGATCTTGTAGTTCGTTCCAAAGTTCAACATTCTTGTTTCCTCGCTCAAGCAGATACTTTTCTATCCAGTTCAGAAATAACAACCTTCCAGACGCTTGCTGATTTGTTTTCTCGACGATTGCACAACATGAGTCGGGATGCTGTCTATATTTAGCCAAGATCCCGCTCGTTACGCATACAGATGCATTGAAACAGACCTTGGCATAGAAGACTTGATCTTCATACAACCCACGAAAACTTTCCTCAAATCCGCCGATCGCTTCTAGCAATTCACGCTCTACTAGAAGGCTACAAATACAAGGTACAGCATCCCCATTTTGCAAAAACATGGTTAATAACTCCGGGGGACGGAACAATGTATTAGCTTTACTTGTCAGTTCTGCCACATTGTCACAGAAGTCCTTCTGATTTTCCTCCGGATTACCTGTCCAGCTATACCAGTAGAGAGTATCACCATAAACCATACGCGCTTCAGGATGAGCATTGAGGATAGCAACTAGACGTTCCAAACACTGAGGTAACCAAACATCATCAGCATCTAAAAAGGCAAGATACTCGCCTTGTGCATGTTTGATACCTAGATTGCGTGTGGCGCTCATACCTCGATTTTGGTGATTCTCATGCTCCAGGTAGCGGATCTTTTGGGGATAGCATTGGGCGTATTGCTGAGCTATCACTGTACTGCTGTCTGTTGAACCGTCATCTACCAGTAATAGTTCCCAATTTTCATAGGTCTGGTTAATAACACTTTCAATTGCTTCCTGAATAAATTTTTCACCATTCAGGAAGATTATTACAACAGAAACTTTATGTTTTGTACTCATTGGCGTTGTTAGATATCTAAAAAATAAAAATTATCATTCATAACAAAATATCAAAATTTAATTTTCATATTTTTCCACAGTGAATTCACAAGTCACAGGCCCTATTGTTTCCAGACCAAATCCTACCGATTCAAAGTTAAATACCTCGATCTCAAATGCAGATTCCAGATAATCCAGAGCCTCATTTTCCGAACTTTCACCAGTTCTATCCAACCATAATCCAATTACATAAATCCCCGCTTTTAGATTTAATCTTTCAATTCGTAATTTCACTAAATTAGAACCTAGTTTAAGATTTATAGTTTTACCAAGTGAAAGTATATCGGCATTAACTAAAATCGTTCCTGTTCGACTAAATATCACAACCGCTAGACTTCCTATCGATCTTGATGAATCTGATTCGATAGTTAACAAAAATTCAAGCGGCCCGTTTGAATAGGGTTGAAAAGAAAATGATTCGTTAAGGCTGCTATACTGAACTGCTACAAAGCGAGCTTCACCTGTTCCCACACGTTCTGCATTTGAGATATCAATCCAGTTGCTGGGTAAAGCTCTGTAGAGGTTGTTTGATATGTATCGTTGGACGGTTGAGACGGTATCGTTGTGCATTACTAGCCGCCCACGTTCAAGCATGATACATTCGAGGCATAGTCGTTGAATTGCGTCCATATTGTGGCTGACAAATAACACTGTTCTACCTTGGCTGTCTGAGATATCCTTCATCTTTCCAAGACACTTTTTCTGAAATTGTATGTCGCCTACTGCCAATACCTCATCCACAATCAAAATCTCTGGTTCTAAGTGAGCAGCGACAGCAAAAGCTAAGCGTACATACATCCCCGATGAGTATCGCTTAACGGGTGTATCTAAAAATTTTTCTACTTCTGAAAAAGCAACAATTTCATCAAACTTTCGCTTAATCTCAACTCTACTCATGCCTAAAATCGCACCGTTGAGGTAGATGTTTTCCCGCCCTGTGAGTTCTGGATGAAACCCCGTCCCTACTTCCAGAAGGCTGGCAACTCTGCCTTGGATAGCAATTTCCCCCGTAGTCGGTTCGGTAATTCGGCTCAAAATCTTTAATAACGTCGATTTTCCAGCCCCATTGCGCCCAATAATGCCAACAACCTCACCTTGCTTAATCTCAAATGAAACATCTCTCAACGCCCAAAATTCTTCAATTCCAGGGTTAGCTATCCTTTTGCCATTCAGCGTCGATGCCAATTTGCTACTTAGAGATTTCACTCCATTGCTAATCTTATCTCGTAGAGTTTCATATTCTCCCTGCATCTGGTGTCCCAGAATATATTTCTTCCCCAGGTTTTCGACGCTAATGACAGTCTCAGACATCTTCTATCCCCCGCTCAAATCACATCAGCAAACTTACGTTCCATCCTTCGGAAGTACCAGATGCCAGTAGCAAGGACTAGAATAACCAAGGCAACTGATAATAAAAATCCAGGCCAATAAAGTTTTGCTTCCCCTCCTAAAATCGCCCAACGAAATCCATCAATCACCCCTACCATTGGGTTTAAAGAGTAGAGTAACCGCCACTGTTCTGGCACAACGTTACTGCTAAAACCAACAGGTGAAATATACAAACCAAACTGTACCAAAAATGGCACGATATACCTAAAATCTCGGTATTGTACGTTCAGTGCTGAAAACCAAAGTCCTGCCCCCATAGCCAGCGCAAAGGCAATCATGATAAAAAACGGTAGCGTTAATATCCGCCAATCAGGTACAAAGTTATACCAGGCCATCAACGCTAGCATAATCATGCCAGCAATTAAAAAATCTACAAAGCTAACAATCACAGCACTGGCAGGAACAATCAAGCGCGGAAAATAAACTTTAGAAATTAAATTAGAATCGTTAATTAAGCTGTTGCTGCAATCCATCAACGCATTGGCAAAGAATTGCCACGGTAGCATTGCCGCAAAGACCAAAATTGGATAAGGCGTGCCTTCGGAGGGCAATTTTGCTATATTACTGAATACTACAGTAAATACAACCATCGTTACAAAAGGTCGCAGCAACGCCCAAGCAATGCCGATCGCAGTCTGCTTATATCGTACCAGAATGTCACGCCATGCCAGAAAGTAGAATAATTCTCGATAACGCCACAAATCTTTCCAATACTGGCTGCTTGTATGACCTGCCTTAATAATCAGTCTTTTTGACTTCATTTTCACGGATTGATTTTGACTAATTGACTTGATTCTGCTTCAGGTATTTTTGTTTTACTCCCCATTAAACGATGTTTTTCATATCCTTTTGAATGGCTTTTTTTGCCATACCTTGAAAATTTTCCGGCGAAGAGCAATAACTATTATACCACGTCAAGGTTCATTAATAGGTTGACACAGACCAGTGTTTTTGTTAACAATTATTAACCAGCTTTTGGGAGTGCCAAATATCATAGGAGCCAATCGATGCAAGGTGCTTTCCGCTAAAACTTTAAAGTTTGTTTTCAATAGCCGATTGTTGAGATCGTTAATTGCGATCGCTTGCCGATCGGATTTAAATCTTTGCTTGAAATTTACCCAAGCATTATGAGCTGTCCAGATTAAGGCTGTCGCTGACCGATCCATAATTTTTAACAAGCTTTTAATTAGCAATATATAAAACTCAAGACGTAAAAAAGGCGTAACAAATTCTTTTTGCAAAGATTTGAAAAGCCAAAATAGAGTACTCTTGTGTTTACCGTGACGACTGCTTTGACGTGCCAGGTTGATATAAAAACTACTGCTAGACAATAAATAAATAGCAGCCGGAATATTTGGATATTTTTCTCGGATAGATTTCCAGATCAACTCACGAGAATTTGCCATTGAAGTGTAGTCGCAAGACATGCTGTTAGCGAGCTTACGATAACCAACGAGAAACTCTGGTACAACTCGAAAATTATAATGTTCGGCTATTCTCAGGTAAATATCCCAATCTTCACACCCCTGACCATTCTGTTCTTTCAAACTGCGGTCGTAACCACCAACTTTATCGAAGCAAGACCGACGAATTAGAACCGAACTGGCGTTGGCTATAAAATCATGGCACAACAGAGTTGTATAGACTTCTCCCTCGATCCTAGAGGCGCGGAATTCTCCAGTTGGTGAGTCTGCTTCATCAATATCTACTGACCAAGAGTAAACTAATCCAGCTGACGATTCCGAATTTAGGATACACTGCACTTGCTTTTCAATATTTTGAGGATACCAAATATCGTCAGCATCAATCGGAGCAATAAATTCTCCCTTAGAATTCTGAATTGCTAAATTTCTAGCCGTTGCTACCCCTGAATTAGGCTGTTGCAATAAGGTAACTCGCTGGTCTAGTTCAGCGATTGATTTGACGATTTCCGCAGTTCGATCTTGGGAACCGTCATCCACAACCAAAACTTCAATATTTTTATAAGTCTGAGAAAGGACAGAATTTAACGTTCTTTCAATAAACTTTTCGGCATTGTAAGCGGGAATAATAACTGAAACTAAAGGCTGAACGCCGGATACATTATCCATAATTCCTAATGTACGAGAATTTGATATCGATAAATTACTGGCTAATTACCTGCCTAAAATTTTAATTTTTTTATGCAGGTAATTCTTCCAACAAGCACTACTTCGAGCTTAGATATGACTTACTTTTCTTAGGCGATCGCTCTGTCGTAAACTCTTCGTAGTAGGAGCGTTCTGTATTCACTTCCCACAAATCGTGCTTGTCTCCTAAAATGTTTCGGACGGCTAGCATCGCTGTCAGCATGGAATGATCCTGATTGTTATAGCGATGCATTCCGTTGCGACCGACGGTTTGCAGGTTTTGAATTGTACTGAGAAAACTTTGAATTGTTTTCAGATGTTGACGATACTCGCTGTCGTAAACTGGGTAAGCTTTCGGTTGGCGAATCACAACACCGTCTTCTACATCGATCTCTGCTGCCAAACCTAATCTACCTAGTTCGCGAGTTGCTAAATCGATCAGTTCTACATCGGATAATTTCCAAATCTCATCGCCTTCGCTACAGAAATATTCCATCCCCAAGCAAGTTTTGTTAGGATCTGGAACCATTGCCGGACTCCAGTTTTTGAAGTTCTGGATGCGTCCCACTTTTACTTCTGGACTGTGAATGTAAATCCAATTGTCGGTAAATAGATGGGGGCGATTAACCATGAGCGATACAATCATAAATGCCCGATAATTGAGACTGTTCGCTGCCTGCAATACTTCTTGGGGTGGGGGTGGATCGAGGCGATTAATCAGTGCGCTAACGGGCATTGTAGAAATAAAATGATCTCCATAAATCTGACGGTTTCTACCTTCGTGCTGTATGGTGATACTGCTAATCCGATTACCCTGACGCTCGATGCGAACGACTTTGGTATCGAGTTGCACTTTCCCGCCTTTGCTTTCTACTAATTCCTGACACCGCTCCCACATCATTCCCGGCCCCAGAACCGGATAGTCAAATTCTTTGATTAAGGTTTTGGTGTTATTGGTTTTGAATAGAGCGTTAAGGATTGCGGCTTTTAAAGATAGTCCTTTGATGCGTTGTGCTGCCCAATCTGCTTGAATTTTATCGCAAGGTATTCCCCAAACTTTTTCGGTGTACGTTTTGAAGAATGTTTTGAAAAGACGTTCGCCGAAACGATTAGTAACCCATTGTTCTAAGTTCTCTTCTTCGGGTAAAGGCCACAATTTGGCTTGGAAATAGCTTAACAGAATCTGTAAACTTTCCAGTAAACCCAGATTGGATAGAGTATTATAAGCATCGAGGGGGTAATTAAAAAATTTACCTTTATAGTAAATGCGCGACTGACGGGGTACTTTGATGAAGTCTTTACCCAATACCTCTTGCCACAGCCCCTGGACAGCTTCGACTTTGGTGTAAAAGCGGTGACCGCCAATATCGAAACGATAGCCTTTGTATGTTTCGGTGCGGGAGATTCCACCCACTTTGTCTGCTTTTTCTAAAACAATTGGTTGAATGTTTTGCTTGACCAACTCGTAAGCAGCGGTTAAACCAGCAGGCCCAGCCCCTATAATAATCGCCGGATAACGTTCCACAGCAGCTTCCTCTAAGTCGCTTGTCTTTTCCAATCTTTTCTCCGCCTAATCTAATCCAGGCTATAAGTGAAACAAAATGCTAAAAACACTGAAATACTCCCACCAGTTGTAGCCCGTATTCCGTTTATTTCCGGTTAACTACCTTGTAGGTGGGAGTTAGGTTCCCCGGCTGCCTAATCGGTATTTTTTGCCTGGGGAGGGATTCACTTCACGCACTCTGGACTGCTCGAACATGTGACGGACTGTGCCAATGGCAAATGCGAGTCCGCTGTAGAGGTAGTAAAGCCAGTGCCAAGGGATGGTTTTGAGGGCAAATTTTTTACCGCGCTTGTGATAAAAGAAGCGATAAACTGGTGCGTTGAGTGCTAACAGCAATAAGCCTAGTACAGCAGCGATCGCTCCTGCTACCCACCACCATACTGAGATCGTACCAGCGATCGCTACCCCGAAAGCTAACATGACGCTGATGCGACTCTCCACTTTCAGGTTGAGGTCGTTCATCGGCTGGCGATCGCGCATAATTAATTCAGTCCACGGTAGCGCCCGATAAAAGAAGTCGGCTTTCAACATCGAAACCGCGCCCCAGCGCTTTAAATGCTTGACTTGCACTGTCTTGCACAGCCGAATTTTATATCCCGCCTTTTTTAAGCGATAGCCCAATTCAATATCTTCAACCGAAGGATAGCGATAGCCCTCGTCAAAGCCACCTACTTTGAGAAAAACATCTCGACGAATCGCTCCGCAAGCCCCCCAAAAGGTAGATGCTTCCGAGGAAGCTGTCTGGTGAGTGTAGTGGTGAAATAAATTTCTGTACTGCGAAAGGAAATTTGCCGCACCGGGTTTATCATCGTAAGAGCCAATCATAGCTGCTAAATCTGGCTCGCTCTCGAAAATCTTTGCTACCTGGTCGATGGTATTGGGGGCAATTTCCACATCAGCATCAACAAAAAACAGGATATCGCCTGTGGCGGCACGCGCTCCTATATTCCTCGCCTTGGCTGGCCCTTGCGATACGGGGAGTCTAAATACCCGGGCACCAAATTCCTTAGCGAGTTCGCTGGAACCATCCGTATCGCCATCAGCTACGACGATGATTTCAGTTGGTTGCGGGAATGCTTCTGTTAGACTCGAAAGGCATCTGTAGAAACTTGCACCGCCATTGTATACAGGTATAATTACAGAAATTTTCAACTTACTTCCCTACCGTCGCGAGCTAATTTCCCGTCTATACTAATTAATATTTGCCCCCTGTTGGTAGGAGGAAAACACCGTTTTCACTAAATCTTCAATACTCTCCGGCTGTTTTGCGGGTTTTATGTAAAGTTTTGAATTTTGTATACTAGAATACAGATTTTTTTGCAATTTTATAGTATTAAGCCCCCGCAACCATTTTCAGGTTAGCGGGGGCTAAAGGGTGTAGCGCACCCTAGATGTGGATCGAGTTTAGCGCTTGGCTAACTTTTTCGCCATTTTCCGCAGGCGGATGGACTTGGGCGTTACTTCGACTAATTCATCCGATCCGATGTATTCCAAAGCACGCTCTAGGCTCATTTCTACAGGAGCTTGCAATTGCACCAATTCTTCGCCGCTGGAGGCGCGGTGGTTGGTTAGCTGCTTGGTTTTGCAGATGTTGAGGTCTAGGTCTTGGGGTCGGTTGTGTTCGCCGACGATCATGCCCTTGTAAACTTTAGTACCGGGAACGATGAAGAAGACGCCTCGGTCTTCGGCGTTTTTCATGGCGTAGAAGGTGGAAACTCCTTCTTCAAAGGCGATTAAAACACCGTTGCGACGCAGTTCGACTTCGCCAGAGAGGGGACGATAGTCAAGGAAGCTGTGGTTCATAATGCCTTCGCCGCGCGTCAGACGCATGAATTCACCCCGGAAACCGATTAAACCACGGGCGGGGATGACAAATTCCAGTTGGGTGCGTCCGTTGCCGCCGACTTGCATGTCTTGCATTTCGCCTTTGCGCTGTCCGAGGCGTTCGATGCAACCGCCGACGCTGTCTTCGGGTACGTCTAGTACCAAAAACTCAAACGGTTCGCAGGGTTGTCCGTTGACTTCGCGGTAGATGACTTGGGGTTGGGAGACTTGGAACTCGTAGCCTTCGCGACGCATGTTTTCGATTAAGATACCCAGGTGCAATTCACCGCGTCCGGAGACGAGGAATTTATCGGGGGAGTCGGTTTCTTCGACGCGGAGGGCGACGTTGGTTTCCAATTCTCGCATCAAGCGATCGCGCAATTGCCGCGAGGTGACAAATTGCCCTTCCTGTCCTGAAAATGGCGAATCGTTTACCGAGAAGGTCATCTGCAAGGTCGGTTCATCGACTTTAATCAGGGGTAACGCTTGCGGTTCGTCGGGACAGGTGATGGTTTCCCCGATATTCGCATCGCCAAAACCAGATACGGCGACGATATTTCCTGCCGTGGCTTCTGGTAGTTCAACTCGCTTTAATCCTTCAAAGCCCATTAATTTGGTCACTTTGGCTTTGACGATGTCGCCGGTTTCTTTAACCAGTGCGGCTTGTTGACCCATTTTGATCGTACCGTTGTGGATGCGACCGATAATAATCCGACCCAAGTAGTCGGAATAGTCTAAGGTTGTGACTTGCAGTTGCAGCGGTTTGTTGACATCGCCTACTGGTGGCGGTACGTGGCGCAGAATCGCTTCAAACAAAGGCTGCATGTCTTTGCCTTCGTCGTCTAGCTTGTCTTTGGCGTAACCTGATAAACCGGAAGCAAATAGATAGGGAAATTCGCACTGGTCGTCGTCTGCACCTAATTCTAGGAACAAATCTAATACTTTATCGATAGCGCCATAGGGGTCGGCTTGGGGTCGATCGATTTTATTAACTACAACTATGGGGCGCAGTCCTTTTTCTAGGGCTTTTTTCAGCACAAACCGGGTTTGGGGCATTGGCCCTTCGTTGGCATCGACAATTAAGATACACCCATCGACCATGCCTAGCACCCGTTCGACTTCGCCGCCAAAGTCCGCGTGACCAGGAGTGTCTACAATATTAATTAGGGTTTCTTTGTACTTGACTGCTGTGTTCTTAGCCAAAATTGTAATGCCGCGTTCCCGCTCGATGGCGTTGGAGTCCATGACGCAGGTTGGGACTTCTTCCCCTTCGCGGAAGATGCCGGATTGTTTGAGTAAGGCGTCCACTAGGGTGGTTTTGCCGTGATCGACGTGGGCGATGATGGCGACGTTGCGAATGGGGAGGGTCATAGAACCTTTTAAGGGCAAGGACTGGGTCAGTTTATGTGTAATAATTCTTTAATAATCTTAGCTGATTTCGCGCCGCCACGGTGAAATTATGTGAAGAAGACATGACAGAGCGATCGTCATCCCCCGAAAGGTAGATTTATATAGCGATCGCCAAATTTATTTTGATTAACCCGAACTAAACTTTAATGGGAATGTTTACTAAGTTACATTTGCTCGACTTGGTAAAGCAGAACTTTAACAAGTAGGAAGCGATAATTTTGCAAGTATTGGCTAGGGTTTTTGTGGCAGTAGGGCGCGATCGCAAACTCGGGCACTCGTACCGCGGCAAAAAACGCTATATACCTTGCAGTCAAAGCTTTTTAGCTTACTTTTATTGATTTTTTTTGCCTCCAGCCTTATTGTAGACATAGCTAAGCCAGAAATTTTTAACGGTATCAAAAGAAATCTACCGTTGGGTTTATGATCAAAATAGAAATTTGCTATATAAAGATTTGCCCTACCCAAGAGATTTTGTGCTAAGCTACTGATCAGTTTTTGATTTCGGTGCAGTGTTTTTTTCAGTCTTGACAGTTGGTATGGAAAGGCGGCTCTCCGAATCAAAATTATTCACATGTCCGTCTGATTTGGAGAGAGTCAATGTCGATTTACGTAGGCAACCTGTCCTATAAGGTTTCCCAACAAGATTTAAGCGATGTTTTTTCAGAGTATGGAACCGTTAAACGGGTCCAGATCCCCACAGACCGCGAAACTGGTCGCTCTCGCGGCTTTGGTTTTGTGGAAATGGGATCGGATGCTGAAGAAACAGCCGCGATTGAAGCCCTTGATGGAGCCGAATGGATGGGCCGAGAGCTTAAAGTTAATAAAGCTAAGCCTCGCGAAGATAGAAGGCAACCTTCTGGTAGCTGGGGTAACAATAACCGGGGTGCCCGTCAACCTCGTTACTAAAATCGTCACAGCTTCCCTATTTCGAGTTAAATACCCTCCCTGTAGCCAAAATGGAAGCTTCTCCGCCGAAAACGCTGGCGAGTTGAAACAGTTTTAGCGAAAGGTAATTAAACCAACTTGAGATAACAACGAAAGCAACCATTCAACCCCTGTAGTTATCATGCATACTACAGGGTTTTTAGTCGTTTGGAGTGATAGATAGGGCTAATGGCTACGTGAATGACTTTACCGCGAAGTCAGCTACGGTAACGGTGTAACTTTGTTGCTGTTGAGTAGCAACAAAAGCGATCGCAACTTCACAAGCAACGGCGACGGTTAAGGTTACTAAGTTGCGTGCGAGGGGGTAATCGCAGACATCATCGTTTGCAGGTGACGGGACGCGGTAAACTTCGTTCCAGATTACTTCGGCGTAGTTAGAAGCCAATCCCACGTGCAAGCAAGGCAGGTTGGCGGTTTCGCAATAATCTTTTACAGTCTTGCGGGCGACGCTGTTATCAAAAGTGTCGATAATTAAACCACTATCGCGCAGCAGTTGTGAGGAATTGGCTGGGGTGAGTTCTTTAGATTGTGCGTCTATATTGACTCCCAAAGCGCGATAGAGAGAATTCGCCAGCATCTTGGCTTTCATTGCACCGATATCTGAGCGATAGTAAGGTTGGGTAGAAAGGTTGCGTTCTTCGATGCGATCGCGGTCAATCACCTTCAGTGTCTCAAAGCCCGATCTGGCGAGGCTTTCGGTGATATTCGCGCCTAACGCACCCGCACCGCATACCGTTACTGGAAAGTCTTTTATCTTCGCCATCACTTGGGATGTGCGATAAAGTTGTTCGTGGAAGAAGATGAACATAATTTGATTTCAGATTTGAGATTTTAGATTTGAGATTTAAGAAGATTGAAGGAATTTTTAGATTTGAGATTTAAGAAGATTGAAGGAATTTTTAGATGGCAGATTGCAGATGGCATATTTTAGAAGATTGAAGGAATTTTTAGATTGTAGATTGCCAATTTGAAATCTCAAATCTGCAATCTACAATCTAAAATCTGAAATTCTCCATAACGCCGACTAGGGATTGTAAGTCAAAATCGCGATCGCGCCCGCTTAGACAGATGCCAGAACTGATGACAGTGAGGTCATTTTTGCTAATCGCAGAGGTGTGACGCAAGCCATCGGCGGTTGTCCATTCCACTAGCCAGTGGTCGGTGCGTTTGCTAAATTTTTCCAAATTGCCGCCACCTTGCTTTAAGGCGGCTGCTAGGCGCTTCTCGTCGCGTTTTTGCTGCCAGTTTGCTATTCGTTGCGTTGCCAAATCGTAGGCTGTACGCATTTCTGGGGTAATGCCTTTAAAGCGTAATTCTTCGATTGGCGTTTGTTTTTTGAAGGCTTGGCGCAGGTTTTCGGCTACGATTGGATCGGCTCTACGGTCGAGTTCTTCAAAGAAGAAGGTGCGTCCATCGTAGCGTGCGATCGCGCACTCAAATGCTACCCCTTCTGTGACTAAATGTACTGCCACTGGTTTTACATGACTAATGCGCTGTTTAGCATCTGATTCGTTAATAGGATAAGCCAGCCATGTTTTGCCTTGCAAACTATAAGCTAATCGTAAGCGAAACGGTAGAAGTAACTTTAAATATTCTGCCAATTGTGGCAAACTGGGTTCATCAACTAATTCAGCTATGCTTGTTCCCTGACTCTGGCTGTGAATGGTAACAGGTTGAAAGATTCCCCAGCCTTCAAAGTTACGCGGTTTGGGTGTGAAAGTGTAGATAATTCCAGATACTTTAGTGCGGACAAATCCTTTATAAACGCAAGGCGCAAGGAATTGAGTTTTGCTGAGTTGTGCTTCTTGTTCGGCAATTTGATTTAGTAGCTTGCGGATATCTGCCACAACATCACCTCTATTTTATAGTTGTTGACTGTAGACTGTAGGGTGCGTTAGGCGCATTTTTTGGCTAAATTTGGCAATGAAAATTACGATTATGCGCCGTTACGCACCGCACCGGATGGTGAGTTACACTTCTTATTCAATGTCGTCAATGACAGTAATTTGGTTATCAATTTTTTGCCATATTGCTGACTCATCACTACTATTGCTGGGATGATAACTGTAACAGCCATCGTTGCGGTAACATAAAACATAACCCGATGGTTCAAATAGGAACCACTCGTTTGTAAGTGCTTCATAGTCCCCACTGGTAGTTTCCAACAAGCCACCCAGATCGAATTTAAAGCTACAAATCTTGTTGGCTGAATCGATTTCTATGCTGACTATTTTTTGACCATCTAAGTAACTTAGGGCTTTGTCAATAGTTTTATCGCTGGACTCACAGCGAGCATTTTCATAACCGTTTTGAAAAATTTTCCAATCGCAACAATAAATCCATAAATGCCATTCACCATGTACATAAATGTGGCGTTCAGTTATATTATATTGGCGGCTTTTAAATTCGTAACAGGTTAATTTTGGTTCTCCAAATTCAAAGGTTATAAATGAACCGTAGCCTTGTTTAACATTCCAGCATGGTTTAGCGATGATGTTTTTGAGGACGGAAGCGATCGCTTTCCTGTTGGTCATAAACTAAAAATTCCAATACTCTGGAAGTTCTGTCCCGCAAACAGCACATAAGAACAAGCATTCCTTAACTACGTTCGCTTGACCGCAGGCAGGACAGCGGCGGAAAATAAACTCGGTAGTAAATTTACCAGGATGAGAAAGCGGAATTTGAGCAAGAGCTAAAGCAACTTGAGGCCAAGATTCTGGTTCAGGACAAAAACCTGTTGATTGATTTGAAATTTCAGCCACTTCTATTTCTTGGTCGCTGTAGGTAAAAAATATCTCTCCAGCAGATAGGACAGGTTGACCGCCAGCACAAGCTACATGCTCGGAATGACGGTCTGCAATGCGGAGATAACCTTCTTCATCTACTACGAAAGTTGCTGCCATTATTCCCCAATTGTTTGGCTTTTGCTTGCTTTGAGCGAGCCAAGTTTCAAGGTCGCCAACTGACTTAATTTGCGTACCGACTGGGAAACCAGCTACTTGAAGTCGAATGTCATCCGAGCCTACATATTTGTAAGTTCTTGCCATACCTACATTATTTTCAAACAAATTTGTGAACAAATTCAGACATCAAATCAATCCGCCCTTTTCTTAACATAGCTGGATCTAATCTTTCTGTTGTGTTGCAAGTCATCAATACGACAAACTTTTGTTTATCTTGAATTCCCCCTTCTTCAATTACACTTTGGTACAAGGTTCCATCTAATAAACTCAAAATATGTTCGGTTTTGTTACTGTATTGAGCGGCTTCGCTGGCTCGGTCTTGCGCTAAGTTATCCGCTTCGTTGATAATAATGCAAACCCGCTGCAAGTACGTAGGTGGAACAAAGTTTTGCACTGCATCATGATCGAGGATAAAAATTACAAACCCCAGAGGTACTAAAATTTCTTTAGCTACGGCTTGCGTCCAGGCTGTTTTACCAGTTCCGGGTTCTCCATGTACTAAAACGGCTAGCTGATTTTGGTCTAAAACTGCTTGCTGAACTTTGTCAGTAAAGCTTTGAATTTCATCGGGAAATGACCGAATTGGATATAGACTGTTAACTTGTCCGACACGGCATTTGTAACCGCTGAGTATGACTGCCATATTGTAAGTTGCTTTGTTAATCAGCGGGGCTAAATCCTGGGAAATTAGGCTATACCAGCGACGTCCTTTTTCGTAGGTTTCGATTTGCAGCCAAACTTTGTATTTTGACCAATAAGCATAAACCGTACCTAATGTTTCGAGACGATTCCAGCTAACAAAACGCTCGACGGGATAATAAAAATGTCGCTCCAAACAAGACTGCGTAATTAAATCTGGACGCCCTAATAACTCCAGGACTTTGAGAACAGTAATTTCCCGCAATTTGTTGAGGACGTAATCAATGGGAATGCTGTCGCGACTGACTAATTGAACTATAGGCGTTTCGCTGCACAGAACGTCTCTGTAGCGATAATCTGGGATGGGTGGTTCGGGGGTGATGAAATTCCAAAACTCATCCATGCGGTAGCGGGTATCGTCAGAAAAGACATGGAGGATATTAGCCCACCAAGAATATTGATTGCGCCCTAAAGCATCGCCAAGATTGCTGATTAAATCGAGGGCTTTATGGGAAAGTTCCCAAGTATCGTTAGTGGCAAGATGGAACAAATATTCCCAGTTAAGTTCTCGGTTTAAAGGTCGCCACCCAGCGCCGAGTAAGCCTCGGTTTTGGGGGTTGTTTTTTCCTGAATTGTCGTCGTTGTTGCCAAATGCTGAGAACATAATTTATTTTTCTTATGCTTGCTGTGGTGGTTGTTATTAGGAAGCGATCGCTAAATATTCCGGTGGTACCATATCCACTAGCCACACCCCGTTTTCGGAACAGTAAAATGTATAACCCGCCTCATGCATTTTTGCTGCATTGACGGCAAAAACCACCGGATGACCATGTCTTTTTCCTACCGTTCGCGCCGTATTTATATCTTTGGACAGATGTACGTGGTGTCGCGACATTTTGTTAAGACCCGTGTTAAGAATCGATTCAACTGCACCCTCTCCTGTACCGTGGTATAGCACATCTGGAGGAATAGCGGTTTCTAATTGTAAATCAATTTCTACACTATGTCCTTGGTTAGCGCGAATGCGAATCCCTGTCGAGTCGAATGAAAACCGTTTTTTATCATTGCGTGCAACAACTTCATTTAATTCGTCGGGGGTAATGGGAAAATTGTGTTTTTTACAAGCATCTAAAAGTTCATCCACTTTTACCCAGCCACCTTCAGCAAGTTTAAGACCTATTCGATCTGGTGCGTGCCGTAGATGTTTGCTGAGATATTTGCTGATTTTAACTAAACGAGTATCGTTCACAAGCTAATTTTTATAGTTTATTAAACACTGGCTTGCAAGCTACAGGCCAGTGTTTGTTTTATATTATACTACAGCTACTGACGACAGATTTTTGATGCGAGACTTACGCAAAGAAACCGGGTTTCTAGGAAAAATAGTTGATTTAGAACCAGATATCGCAGCAAGAAACCCGGTTTCTAGGTCGCCTTGACTGCGCGGATGCAGAGTTGGGCTACTAATTCTGTCGAGGTTGCTGCACTTTGGATCTGAGCAAAGTTTAGCGTATCTGGGTTGATGCCTGCTTGATGCAGAACTTTTTCGACGCCTTCTGAGCTTAATTTCATGCCAGTTTTGAGGAAGTCGGTGCAGGGGGCTTGGTGGCGAGGTGTGGGGGTGCGACTTCGCTTGCACCAAAAGTGGCTGATGACGTGGAAAACATGCCCTTTGCCCCAATCAAAGCTTACTGCAACGACGGGCGCGTTGTAGCGTGCCAATAGTTCGTGACTGGCTGCTTCTATCCGCACTTTCTCAAAGTTCAGCACTTCGATGGGATGGCTGCTGCTTTCTAACCACCATTGAGGTTCTGCACCCAGTACGACGACTTCCGACCACAAGCTATTTAAACTTGGTTCTACGGCGATAACTTCATCGCCTGTGGAACGCTGCGTCCACTGTACCGTGTTGGGAAATGCCTTCGCAATTAAGTGACCTAACGCCCAGTCAGAACTTACTAAACACTTTCCAGTTTCCACCTGTCGCGCCAGCTGGGAAATTAAATCTTGGTGGTAGGAACCGGAGCAGTTTACAAAAATAATTTTTGCTTCTAGTTTATTTGCATCCGGGTTCATAGTTACTGGTACGTTCAGACAGTGCAGAATATCTTCTACTCGGTCGTAAGCGCCGGAATAAACTGCAACTTCATCTTTGCCAATGTTGTTAAGTATTTGCAAATCATCTGGATGTTGTTCTGCGAACCTTTGGCGCACGGCTGTTGCGGCTAATTTGTAAGCGGTTTGCATGTCGGTCATGGCGTTCACCTCCTGATTTTTTTATGTTTTATCTTGCTTTTGCTGGTTTTTAGTTGGGATATTTTCTACTATTTCTTGGGGGGATACGTAGGTTTTTTCAGCGGGATATTCTTGGGATAGTTGCTGCTGGACTGCTTGCGCGATCGCTTTGTAAACATCTTTCAGTTCGCTCATAAGACCACCTCTCTAACCGATACAACAGTAAAATTACAGAAATTCAGTTTCCACAAATCAGATCGATCGATAGATCTACAGATGACCCAGGCTCAAAAAATGTGGGAAAACTGGTACTAATCAAACAAATCGCTGCAAAAGAGTTGATTAAATATGAAGAAACGTCTGGGAATGTTTGCGATCGCTCTGGTTTTGGCTGAAGGGTTAACGGGGGGTGCTGCTTTCGCTGCCGAGGATAACTATGGTGCGATCGCTACATCCGATTCTGGTGCTTGGGGTTATGGCTACAACTACCCCACCCGCGCACAGGCTGAAAGAGCTGCCTTAGAAGAATGTGGGGAAGCTGGTTGCGAAATTCAAGTCTGGTTTCAGAATGCTTGCGGCGCTGTCGCCAAAGATGGCAGAAACCTCGGTTGGGCATGGGCAGAAAGCCGCGAAGAAGCCGAAGCAAATGCGATCGCGCAATGCGGTACGGGAGCCTGCACCATCGCTACCTGGGCTTGCACGGATCGATAATTTGTCAGGTTTTACTTGTTAATTAATTCGCGATTTTGATATAGGTTGGGTTGAGATAAGGAAACCTAACCTATGCTTTTTGATATCATGCCCGGTTGTATCGGCATCGCGCGAGGGGCGGGTTTATCAATATAATTCGCTGGCGATCAAAGGTATCTAGTTAAACCCGCCTCTACAACACCATTAACCATACAAGTCCGATACTACAGGACACTATATGACTCGATCGTAGAGTTTAACTAGCGGCTGCTATTTGGCTATCAGTATCTTGATCTTCTTCAAGGCCAAATTTTTGGCATAATTCGTCAATTGTTTGAGGTTGAATGACTCTTGATTTAGCTCGCTGTAGTGCGGTTAATAAGCGAGTTGCATTAGCAGGCGATCGCAGCAAGTAGAGTGTTTCCATTAAGCTTGCCAGTTCAGCTTCAGAAATCAAGACAACATTCTTACCATTGGGACGGTTAATAACTATTGCCTCCCCAGTTTCTAGCACGCGATCGCAGATTTGATCTAAATTTTCTTGAGCATCAGCGTATGTAATCTGGGTTGACATATTTTCTAACTCCAATTAACGGGAAAAACCACAATTAAGCTATTTACTGGTAGTGATACCGTGCTTTGAGAAAATCAATCCGGTCATCACTGACTAGATAAACAATGCGGTGTTCTTTATTCAAGCGACGCGACCATGCGCCAGAATACTCATATTTGAGTGGTTCGGGTTTACCAATGCCTTCAAATGGATTTCGCAGAATCTCTTTGACCATTTTGATTACACGGAGTGCCATTTTGCGGTCTGTTTCGATCCAGTATTCCAGGTCTTCTAAAAACTCAGGCTGAAAAACTGCCTGACGTTCTTGGTTGCTTTCACCCTCATCACTCATGTATTCAGTCTTAAGTCATATTCTAAACCTGATTCTCTAGATTAGCAGAAGATGAGCCACTATCCACCTAACTAAGGCTGAGAATCCTGGTTCCGCAGGAGGTACCAGGATTCTACACCCTACAGTGATTACTCAATGCCTTCGCCTAGTGTATACCGGACAAAGCGACGAACTTGGATATTTTCGCCGAATTGAGCTTGAGCTTGCTTCACCAGATCTGCTATTGCCATACTTTGATCTCGAATGTAGGGCTGATCCATCAAAGACATTTCTTTGAGACGTTTTTCAATTCGCCCTTGAACGATTTTTTCTTTGATGTTTTCTGGTTTGTTCTTTAAGTCATCCCGCCCCATTTCGATTTGTTTTTCTTTTTCGACAATTTCGGGTGGGATGTTTGCTACTTTAACGTACTCGACGTTTGGACAAGCTGCAACTTGCATGGCGATGTTTCGCACGAGGTTTTGAAACTCCTCGCTGCGAGCTACAAAGTCTGTTTCGCAGTTCACTTCTATCAGCACGCCGACTTGAGAGCCGGTATGAATGTAGTAGCCAATAATTCCTGCTGTTGTAGAGGAAAGTTTTGTGGGAGTGAAACCGATGTTGTTTTGCCGCAGCCATTCAGTTGCTTTGGTTATATTTCCATTGGTTTGTTGCAGCGCTTTTTTGCAATTCATCATGCCTGCGCCTGTTTTTTGGCGCAGTTCTTGGACGAGGTTTACTGGTATTTCCTTCATTTTGTTTTTAGTTTGGCTTGATTGACAATTTTTTAATATCATGTCGGGTTGTATCGATAGCATAAGCCGGGGCGGGTTTATTTACCCTTGGCGCTGCTAGCAAAGATATCTCGTAAAACCCGCCCCTACACCATCAAAAATGGTTGCACAACCAAAGTTAACTGACATGATATAAGGTAGAGAAAGAATCCCGGTTTCTTCGAGAAACCGGGATTCTAGAGTTCGATCTACTTATCATCCCGCACGGGTAGCGGTGTATCTAGGATTTCCATCAGCAATTCTAGGCGGGATGGACGAGATAGCATTGGGACGAGGTTGGGTAGCGAGTAGTAATCACCGGCGAAGGTGAAGGTATCTACTTGCACTTGCTTTTGCTTTAATTGGTTTTCGACGTAGTTGCTGGTGCTACCTACTTTAACAATTACCACGTTGGGCATTACTGCCAAATCGCGACAGTAATTGTCGTAAACGTTAGCAAAATAAGGTGCAGCGTTTTCGCCTTCATCTGTTACTAAGATGATTTGTTCTACCCACTGCTTTTTCAGGCGCATTGCTTCCAAAGCACAACCGATGCTAGTACCGCCGCCTGCTTTGATATGCTGGAAAGCACGCTCCCAGTCGCTCAATTCTGTACCTTTTGCTGTTACTGGATAAGGTACGGTGTCGAAGGCGTAAACAAACAATCCTGCTTCGGTAATACCGGATATTAAAGCGGCGAGTCGCTTACCAATTTCGATGGCGTTTTCCATCGAACCAGATTTGTCGATTAACAAACCCGTTGCTTTGGCAATTTTACCGCGCTTTTTAATTTGCTCGTCGGTGACTTTTTCCAGTTTGGCGGCAGTTTCTGCATCCAATTCTGTGACGTTGGCGGCGATTTTTGCTTTGTAGGCGGAGATGCGATCGCTTTTCTGTGCTTCTTCCAGTTTGCTATCAATCAGCGCCTTCACTTCTGGATGTTCCATTGCACCCCGATCTTTCAGCGACTTGAGGTTATTAATTACCTCGGAAGGCGACATCGAGTTAATTAATGCAACTAGCACCGTCGGCGTTACCTGTTTTACCGCACCAACTGCGATCGTGTAAGGAATATTATGCTCGACTATTAGATGTGCTTGTTCGGCGGGTGTCGCAGCTTTTGCTAACAGTTTGAGAACAAAAGCAAGGCTATCTTCTGGCGGTGCATCCTTGAACAGAACCGCATCTGCACGCACATTGGGCTTAATGTGCAATGTCGCATACAAATGCTTCATCGCCTTGCGTCCCCGCAGCGCCGCGCGGTCAAAGAATGCCGGGTTCTTTTCCCGTTCTTTGAGATAGCGCGTTACCGCTGTGCGTGCAGAACGAGGCATTTTATTGCGATGCTGCTTCATGAAGTCCACAATCCGCGATACTTCATAAGGCGGAAACTGTTGCAACATGACAAAACCTGCATCGCGATGTTCGGTTAAATTGCTGGTAAGCAAGTTACCGACGAACACTTCTTTGTGGTCGCGCACATCGCCGTTTTGCTGATACCAAACTGCTAAATGTCCGTAAAAAATGGGGTCGAGTTCTACTATTAATTTGTGAATTTCTGCGACTTGCTCTAGCTTGCGGTGGGGTGTGGTGAGCAAGCTGTTAAGCATTTCTAAACGCAAGTCGCGTTCTGTTGTATTCATGGCTACCTCCTGAAATAATTGCAGATTTCAGATTTTAGATTTTAGATTGGCAATTTCAAATCTGACATCTTAAATCTCAAATCTAAAATTGACTGGAGATAGTTGTCGCACGCTTGCGAGTGAAAGGTCACCGCGCAAGTTAAAAGAGCTTTTTTTGACTTAACTGGATAACACAACTAAGTATGTAAGCTCTATCAGTTAGGGCGCGGCGACAACTACCATTATAGATAAGCGCCAAGCCCAGAAATAAATTTCTGGCTGAAAGCTAAAACCCGTTGAAACGGGTTAAAACCTTGATTATAGTTAGCTTTAGCTCACTTAAGCTTTCAGCCCCAAATTTATTTGGGGGCTGTTTATCGGGTAGGTGCAAGATGCAATCTGGGTCACTTCGCGCAAGTTAAGAAAGCTTTTTTGGTTACTATCGTGGGAATTGAACCCACAATCCCTTGCGGGACTCGATCTTCAATCAAGCGCCTGTACCAATTCGGCTAGGTAGTATGTAAGCTTTCTATATTAGGGCGCGAAGTGAAATAGTTAATTAGGATTTAGTCGCTTCATGATGTACTTAATTTCTTTCTTGTTACACTGGCGCTTGCTGACAGCATAGCCTCGATGCCAATAGTAGTATTCCCCAGAGTGAATACCTTGAACTTCTACCTCTGGTGGCTCGTCTTGAAACGTTACTAAAAACCAGATATCGTTCAGTTTGCGGTATTCGTGGTACTGGTCTAGAATTAAGCGATCGCTCTCTTTTCGAGTAGGTTTCTTTTTCTCTCGTTCTGCTTGACAAAGAATCCCCGTTTCAGGATGAACGTAAAGTAATTCACCCCTCCAACCAAAGTATCTGTATCCATTTTTCCTGTAAGGTACTCCATCAATTAAATCAACTTCTCTTTCTACAAATTGCCATACATGAAAAAGAAGATGTTGACCGCATAGAGTTTTTGTATCAATCCGCTGACAGAGTTCGTTGTAGACAATATCCCAAGGTTGTCCTACCTTAGAACGCAACCAGCGACGCATTGGCCCCAAATGGTCGGAGAAATACTTGGTTTTCGTCCTTACCTTGATTAAATAAGGAGAAAGCAATCCATCTGTGCTGGCAATTTCAGTAATTTCTTGAAGGGTTTTCTTTTGCCCTTTAATTCTCCTCGAACTCAGCCTAAAACCGCTGCGAGGACGTTCAATCACAATTCTATCCAAGCGATGTTCGCTCATAAATTAAGCTTGTTGCGCTATTTCGATTGCTGTTTTGATTCGGATTATTTGTAAATAGATTGGACTGATATCGGTGAAGTAAAAGCATTTTCCTCTCCTTTGAATTACACAAGTTAATAAAAAAACGACGCACGTCGATGCCAGAAACCCGGTTTCTTGGCGCGATCGCAGATTTCAAATTGATAAAATTTGAAATCTGCAATCTCAAATCTGAAATTTTTAATGCCCCGCGCAAGTTAATAAAGCTTTTGACAACTCCGATTGTTCTACTACTGAACTACAGCCGCATCATTCACGCGGCTGGTAGGATTCGCACCTACGACTTATCAGTTGGATTATGTGTGTAGGCTTTACAAGTTAGGGCGCGGGACAATTAATGGGTTCGGTATAAATGATTCGGTATAGCGTCGAGTAAAACACTGCGCGCAAGTTAAGAAAGCTGTTTGTTCATACGCGGGATTTGCACCCGCTACCAATCGCTTTTAGGTCGATTGCTCTTACTAAATGAGCTAGTATGTAAGCTTTCTAAATTAGGGCGCGCATTGCTTTCTCTCAACGATTAACATAATGTATGAATTTCAGATTTAAGATTGCAGATTGCAGATTTATTCAAATCTGCAATCTTAAATCTCAAATCAGAAATTGTTTTAGCCGTAAACGGCTTCTGGGCGGATAATTAAGTCGCCGCTGGGACGCCGATCGACTACGTAGGGTTGGAAGCGATCGCTCGCAACATCAAAGTGCTGCGCTAGTCTTTCTTTGATCGCTGTATCGTTCATTGTAGCGGTGACGCCTAGTTGAATTTCTGCTAGGTCGTAGGAACGTCCTTCAAATCGAATATGTACCATTGTCAGCACCTCCTTTGATAATTTTAGATTGCAGATTATAGATTTCAGATTGAAGAGAAGTCTATCTAGGGAGAACTGCTGACGCTTGAATTATTCTTACAACAAGAAGCGCCGCTCTAGGTGATAGACTTGCTGAACTTTACGGAATTCTTCAGTGACTTTTGTTTGTCTGAAGTAGTCAGAACCTTGGGGTTCTAATTCCGTCTCGGATGGGTTGGAATTAAACTGCGGTTGGATTTTCGACTTAAATGAAGTCGGCAGCCAACCTAACAGTTTTGTGTAAAGTAACAACATGGATGGTTTTAGTCTCTGTTTCGAGACTCCTCCATAAACGTCCGTTGGAATTTGCAATGTTTTATTCAGTTTTCAAGGTGCGGATTCAGCGCGGGGTAGAGGTTTTTACCTCTGCTTTGGGTGCGCTGTATTTACATACTACATAAGCACTACAAGAGTGTCAAGGGTCTACAAAAAGTTTTTTTACTCGTTCCCAGGCTCGGCCTGGGAACGCAGGGGTAGAGGCTCTGCCTCACCCCGGAGGCAGAGCCTCCAGGAGTGCGTTACCAGGCGGGAGCCTGGTAACGAGTTAGATATCTTTGTAGTACGAAATGTTGGTGTGCAGTTTGCGGAAGCCGACGGACTTGTAAAGCTGCAAGGCACCGTTGGGATTATCTGCATCTACGCCCAATTTTGCTGTATCCATTCCAGATGCTTTTAACTGATGCAAACCAGCGAGTAACATGGCTCGTCCTAACCCAATTTTGCGGAAGCCGCGTCGGGTTCCAAGATCGGCAATCCAGCCTTCTTGGCGAGCGAAATGCTCGTTTTCTTCTGGGTTGATATAGCAGAAACAGAAGGCGGCGAAAGTTCCATCGGGAGCGATCGCAACTAAATCAAACTCTGGTTTGTAATTGGGGTCAGTTAACCAGTGCTGGCGCATCTCAACCGTGAAAGGGTGATAATTCCAGTGGTCGATAAAGGTTTGGTTGAACATTTCTACCCACGGTTCACTTTCTTGTTCGCCTTGTAGTTGGCGGAGGGTGAAACCTTCTGGAAACTGGGGTTTTGGAAGTGGTTCGACAAGCGATCGCTCCATTCTCAAAAAGTAGCGATCTGGTGTAAAACCGCAACTTTCTAATAAAGCCATGCGAAGTCTATTATCATCGCGGCTACGCACACGCAACCTCGCGGACACTCCACGCAAAGCCGCAACTTCGCGCATCCGTTGTTCGCCCCACGCGATCGCTTGTTTCTCCAGATCCCCGCCACGATATTGGGGGTGAACGTTAAACCACAGATAGCCATCATCGTTGTCACCGGATGGCGGAATCCACATTTGAGCAAAGCCAATTAACTTACCATCTGCATCTTCCCAAAGGCGGATATCTTGTTGTTTGTCTATCGATGGATCTTCAAATTCCAAGCGCAACTCGGAAACCGATGTCCAATCATCCCGTAGCTCGAATGCTGCACAGGCGTTTAGGAGGTGCGCGATCGCTTCTAAATCTTTTTCACCCCCGTAGGGGCGCATTGTTAGCGTTAGCATAAAGGTGATTTTGGTTTCAAACGTACTTGAAATAAGAGATATTGGTGTGAAGTTTACGGAACCCAACCGACTCGTAAAGCTGCAAAGCACCATTGGGATTATCCGCATCGACACCGAGTTTTCCTGTTTCCATTCCCGCTGCTTTCAATTGGTGCAAACCAGCGAGTAACATGGCGCGTCCCAATCCAATTCTGCGAAAGCCGCGCCGGGTACCAAGAGTATTAATCCAGCCATCTTTGCGTCCGATTTGGTCATTTTGTGCTGGGTTTATATGGCAGAAACACAAAGCTGCAAACGTGCCATCAGGAGCAATGGCAATCAAATCTAACTCTGGTTTGTAATGGGGATCAGTTAAGAAGTAGCGATACCGCTCAACCGTCCAAACGTGATAATTCCAATGATCGATAAACGTCTGGTTTCGCATTGCTGTCCACGCTTCGCTATCCTGTTCTCCTTGGGAATTACGCAGCGTGAAACCTTCTGGAAACTGAGCGCGTGGAAAGGGTACAAGCAACGACCTTTCCATATCTAATAAGAATCGCTCAGATTTGAAACCGCAACTTTCTAATAATGCGATGCGGCGTCTATTATCATCGCGACTACCGCAAAGCAACTTCACCCGCACCCCAGGTTTGGGATTAGCTTCGCGCATCCGCTGTTCGCCCCAAGCAATAATTTGCTTCCCCAGTTCGCTACCAGAGGCGTTAGGATGAACGCGAAACCAAAACGAGGCATCGATTTCCTCGCTTGACTCTAAAATTCTCATCCCGCCCATGCCAATTAAGTTGCCCTCCGCATCTTCCCAAAGGCGCATATCTCGCGTCTTATCAAACGATGGCATCTCAAACGCCAACCGGACATCGTTAACAGACATCCACCGATCGACGCGATCAAATGCGGCACAGGTGTTGAACAGGTGAGCGATCGCGTCATTATCCCCTTCATCCCCATAGGGGCGCATCGTTAAAGTGAGCATACCGAGTTGTAATTTAATGCATAATTCAACTATAATACAAAATTAATAAATCCCACCTCACCCGATTGGGTTATAAGCCAGATAACCGACTGGTTGAATCAGTCGGTTATCTGGGTAAAATCTGCAATTTAATCGATTTTTCGGGCAATATGAAAAGCGGAAACATAGGAAAGTTGAAGGTTTCCGCTAAAATCATCTTCTATCTTTTCCCTCAAACCTTCAAATAAAGCATTCCTAACCTGCGGATCTAACTCTATGTATGGCGAGTAAGTGCTTAAAAGCATCAAATAATCATTAGTGCTATAAGTAACCTCATTGAGAACCTGTTCGGATACCAAATCTTTAAATCGACCAGACTCTAAAACGCCCTGTCCAAAACTTCTCAGACTTTCTGTTTGAGCTTGTCTTGATTCATAATGCGCCAGCAAAGACGGTGCGCGTACTTGATAAACTTCTCGCAACGCTTGATCAACCAGATCTTGGGGCTGAAGTTCGCAGTTCCACAATAAAATTAAAACGCCATTTTCTTGTAAGGCGTCCGCTGCTTTCTGATATCTAATTTCTGGCGATATCCAATGGATAGAAGTTGCTGCTAAAACTGCATCAAAATTGTTATTTTTTAGTGAGTATTCTTCAAACGTGGTATTTATAATCTCCACATTTGGATACTGAACGCAATTGATTTGTGCGAACTGACAAGCTTCTTTACTAGGTTCAAGACATAGCATGGATAAACCAAGTTTTGCGAATGCTACTGTGGCATTTCCTGGGCCACATCCTAGCTCAAGAATATTTGCTTTAGCCGGAAGTTGGGTTAACTCTAAAACCCGATGAATCAGATTCTCTGGATAGCGCGGTCTTACCTTGTTGTAGGCATCTGCTACAGGCGAATACCATTGTTTTTTCCGTGACAAATCTTGAGAATCCCAGATTTTTATTTGTTCTGAGTCTTTCATATCTATAGTTGTGGATTATTTTTATCAGTTTGATGGCAAGTTGTCTGGATCTACACCAAGCGATCGCAAGTAAGCCGCCATCTGTTCTGCCCGTTGTCTTTCTTGTTCTAATAACAACTCCGCTTGTTCTGCCCGTTGTTGTTCCTGTTCTACCCGTTGTGCCAATTCCACCGAAGTCAAAAATCTCTCTCCATCCGGACGATAGATTGTTAACTCGCCTCCACTGGTATCAAATCGAATTCCTAGTCGAGGACTAATCCAATTATTCAGTTGCCAAATTTTAGCTAAATGTCCATTTTGGCGCTGCCATCCATCCAGTTGAAAGTTGTCTGGATTGTATAAATAATACTCTTCCACTCCGTAGGTATCGTAAAACTCTAACTTGCGTTCCATCTCTTCAGCATCGTTGCTGGATGAAAGAATCTCAAACACAACTTGGGGTGGGATATTCTCTTCTTGCCATTGTTTATAGGAACCTCGTTTTCCTTTTGGCCTACCGAATACTACCATTACATCGGGTGCTACTGAAGGAGCTAACTTAGAACGCACAGGATACCACAGCAAATCGCCAGCGATGAAAACATTAGGATCGTTAGCAAATAGAATCTCCAAGTTTTCTTTAATAATGACAATCCAACGATACTGTTCTGTGTTATCTGACATTGGTTTACCATCGCTATCGGGATAGCTGCGATCTGAAAGCTCTGTAGAATAAAAGGTAGTCATAGCAATTTTACCCAGGTTTCTAGATTAGATTTTCGATAAGGCAGGCTCTGGCATTAATCTTGCCAAAACTTGCTTTAATACTATCGCCGTCCAGTCAATATCTGCTGCTTCTGTATGGCGTCCCAAAGTTATCCTGATTCCGCCTTTTGCCACGTCGGAATTGTATCCCATTGCTAACAAAATCGGACTGGGATTGAGTTTTCCACTATTACAAGCAGCACCGGCACTGATGCCAATTCCCGCTAAGTTCATCTGACGCACAATTGTTCTACCGCTGAGTTGTTCCCCATCGGCGTCTTGCAAGCAAAAACTGATGTGGTGCGGTAAGCGGTGCAAGCGGTGTCCGGTGGGGATTAATCTGGGTGTATCGGCGAGGAGATCGAACAAGCGATCGCGCAACCCTATCAACCTCAATGTCTCCGTTGTTACCTCTTGCGCTGCCAGTTCCGCCGCCACGCCAAAACCGACGATATTGGGGACAGCTTGCGTCCCAGAACGCGATCGCATTTCTTGTCCCCCGCCACCAAACAACGGTACCAACTCCACTCCAGGACGCACGTAAAGCGCCCCAGAACCCTGCGGGCCGTAAATTTTATGACTCGAAAGCGAAAGCAAATCCACGGGTAACTGTTGCACGTCGATGGGCAACCGTCCCGCAACTTGCACAGCGTCAGTATGAAATAATACACCTCTGTTACGTGCAATCTCTGAAAGCGATTCAATCGGTTGCAGCGTCCCGACTTCACTTTGACCAAAAATAATCGAAACTAGAACCGTATTCGGTTGCAAAGCCTTTTCTAAATCGCCAGGATTCACCCGCCCCCAATTATCTACGGGTAAGCGGGTTACTTGCCATCCCCATTGTTCCAACAAGTGGGCGGGTTCGGATACGGCGGAATGCTCGACGCTGGAGATAATAATATGTTGAGGTTGGCTGTAACGTCGCGCCACGCCCATGATTGCCAAGTTATCCGCCTCCGTACCGCCAGAGGTGAATATAATTGACTCGGCGGGGGCGTTGATTAACTCAGCAACTTGCATTCTCGCTTGTTCCAACAAAGTTGCAGACCGCCCTCCCCACTCGTGTAAGCTGGAAGGATTGCCCCACTGTTGGGTAAGGACATGCTGCATTGCTGCGATCGCTTCTTCACGGGTTGGTGTTGTCGCGCTATAGTCCAAGTAGATTTGCATCGGTTTTGAGGGGCTAGGGGCTAGGGATTTCCTTTTCTATCTTCGCGCTTACTTGTCCTTCTGGTAGTAACCGGCAATTAATACTACAATTGCGCTCATAATTGTAATACGATAAAAGAGATGTACGGGGTAGCGTTAGGCGCAGCCGTGCCGTAGGCATTCGCGTAGAGGCAAGATGAACAAACAGCCGCAGTCACCTGAAAATACACCGCATCAGGGATTAGTGCAACAGCTAGATTTAATGATTCGGGCGCGTTATCCGCTGCTGTACGTGGTGACGGCGGAGGAAGACCCGGTTGAGGAAGTATTATATCAGGTTGCCGAACAGCAAGAGCAGCGCAAATTATTATTTTGGGATATAGTCCGCGGGTGGGATGATAATGGTGCCGATAAAGGATCGGTGATGGCGGCATTGGGGAGAATTGCTAAAGCCGCTGGGCAAGATTCTACTATTTTTGTGCTGCGGGATTTACACCCTTATTTAAGGATGCATTATCCTTACAGCGATAAGCATTCTCCGATTGTCAGGGAGTTGCGGAATTTGGTGGGAAAATTGAAGACTTCGCGTCAAACTTTAATCCTCACTTCTAACGTTTTAGAATTACCCGCCGAATTGCGAGAAGAAACGACAGTAATTGATTTCCCTTTACCAGATGTGCGGGAAATTGATTACTTAATTAACCTGTTAGTAGTTCCCAGCAAACTCAAAGTTAGCGGATTAGCCAAAGAACAGTTAATAAAAGCATGTCAGGGATTAAGTCGCGCCAGAATTAGTCGAGTTTTGGCGAAAGCATTGGCGGCGAAACAACAAGTAGACGATACAGATATTGCCCTGATCTTGGAAGAGAAAAAGCAAGCGATTCGCCAAACGGAAATATTAGAGTTTTTCACCACCAAAGAATCCCTCAAAACCGTCGGTGGATTGGAGAATCTCAAACAGTGGGTGCGGATGCGGCAAGAGGCATTTACCGAAGAAGCCAGAAAATATGGAATTCCTAATCCTAAAGGCGTGTTACTTGTGGGAATTCAAGGCACGGGAAAATCCCTTTCCGCTAAAACGATTGCCCATGAATGGAGATTGCCTTTATTACGCTTAGATACCGGGCGATTATTTGGCGGAATCGTTGGGGAAAGCGAAAGCCGCGTGCGTCAGTTAATTCAAATTTGCGAAGCCACAGCACCCTGCGTCTTGTGGATCGATGAAATCGATAAAGCCTTCGGAAATATCACCGCCGGATATGATGGAGATTCGGGAACTTCTCGCCGGGTTTTTGGTAGCTTGATTACCTGGATGCAGGAGAAAACCACCCCGGTATTTATCGTAGCGACGGCGAATAACGTGCAAATATTGCCAGCGGAGTTGTTAAGAAAGGGTAGATTTGATGAAATATTCTTTTTAAACTTGCCCACAGAAAGCGAAAGGCAAGATATATTTAAAGTCCACTTGCAACGCTTGCGCCCCAGTCGGTTGCGGGAATTTGACTTAGGATTGTTAGCCAGAAATGCCAAAAATTTCAGCGGTGCAGAAATTGAGCAGGTAATTATCGATGCCATGTATCGGGCATTTGGGAATAACAGGCAAGATTTCACCACCGTGGATATATTACGGGCAATAGAAGAGACAGTACCATTAGCTGCGATCGCGCGTCACCAAATCCAAGAATTAAAACAATGGGCAGCCGAAGCAGGCGCGCGAACGGCTTCCAAAGATACTCACCTAGCGGAGGAATTAAAACAATACACAATTCAAAAAGGAATCGGACCATTAGAAGTAGATTGAAGAGAATTGCAGATTGCAGATTTAAGATTTAAGATTTAAAAAGACAAATCTGCAATCTCAAATCTAAAATCTGAAATTAACTAAATCTGCAATCTGAAATCTCAAATCTGAAATTAAAGGAGCGAGTATGTCTCACTTTACCGCCATCAAAACCCAAATCCGCGATGTCAATGCCCTAGTAAAAGCCCTAGAAGATATCGGTTTCAAAGACAAAATTGAAGTTCACCAAACCGCCCAAGGACTTTACGGCTTTCAAGACGACTTGCGCCCAGAAACAGCAGAAGTAATTATCCGCCGCAAATACCTGGGTGCAGCCAGTAACGATCTCGGCTTTAAAAAGCAAGAAGACGGCACCTATGAAGCAACGATTTCCTCCTACGATCGCGCTTACAATTATGGACAGCAATGGGTGAACGAATTAACCCAACGCTACGGCTATCACATGCTGATGGCAACAGCCCCCGCCCAAGGGTTTACCATTGAAGAAGAAGAAACCTTAGCAGATGGTACGATTCGGGTAGTTGTAGGACGTTGGGCGTAAGGAATTGCAGATTGCAGATTGCAGATTTAAGATTGAAAAAGACAAATCTGAAATCCAATCAATCTGCAATCTCAAATCTAAAATCTGAAATTGGAGAATTCCATGTCGCATTTCACCACAATCAAAGTCCAAATCAAAAACGGCGAAATTTTGCACCAAGTATTAAAAGAATTGGGGCATAAAGTCGAGTGCAATACCTTCGTGCGCGGATATCAAGGCGATACCACCGAGGCAGAATATGTCATTCGCCAGACAAATGGTTACGACTTGGGCTTTCGCCGCCGGAGTGAAAACTATGAACTCGTCGCAGATTTTTGGGGCGCGAGTATTAATCAGCAAGAATTTGTTAATTCAATTTCCCAAAAATATGCTCACAAAACCTTAATGGCGACGGTACAAGAACAGGGTTTCAACATCGAAGACGAAGAAATCCTAGAAGATGGAACCGTGCGCGTAGTTGTAGGGCGCTGGGTGTAAGGAATTGCAGATTTTAGATTTCAGATTTCAGATTGAAATCTAAAACCTCAGAATTGTGTAGGGTGCGTTAGCGGTAGCGTAACGCACCATCAAGTCTAAATTAAAGGAGACTAAACTCATGAATATATCCTTTACTCTAGAACAGGAAAAGTTCGTTCAAGAAAAACTCAAAAGCGGTAGATATGAAACAGTTGAACAGGTGATATCACAAGCATTACAATTGCTAGAAGAACGCGATCGCGCGTTGGATGAAAGGCGACTTGAAGAACTCCGTCAGAAAATCGCCAGTGCTAACGAGCAAATTGCTAAGGGACAAGTCACTGATGGCGAGGTTGTCTTTGAGAGATTCCGCGAGAAAATTCGCAGAATTGCGGAGTCTCAACCATGAGTAGTTATGCGTTTTCCGATGATGCAATTCAAGATTTAGATGAAATTTGCGAGTATATTGCTCAGACGAATCCTGATGCAGCCAATAGACTTTTTGATGCGATACGAGAAAGATGTAAGTTAGTAGCGGGATTCCCTAATATGGGGAAAAGTTACGAAAATCTTTTTCCTAGATTGCGAGGATTTATAGTTGAGGATTATATTGTTTTTTACTTTCCACGAGAAGATGGAATTGATGTAGCTCGCGTAGTCAGTGGTTATCGTGACCTCGAATCTTTGTTTTCTGATTCTCAGTCATAACACTTTCATCTTCGCCGGACAATGCTACTAAAACAACGATGCAAATTCCCATAGAGCCAAGCATCAAGCCTAAACAGGGTAGAGAAAAATTCTCGCAACCAGAAACTAGAATGCGGCAAAACCCGAAGCCAAAGCCACGCGAAACCCGAAATACCTGTGCCTAGCGCCCAGCGCGTATCCGACGCGATGGGTACTGCGGCAACTGACCGCATCCCCATCCCATGAACCTCCGCGCAGCACTCGGTAATTAGAGTTACCAGTTTCCCAAGCACTTGCGTCACCGGGCGCACCGTTATAGTCACGGTGCCAAACATCTTGACACCATTCCCAAACATTGCCGTGCATATCGTACAGTCCAAAGGCATTCGATAGAAAACGGTACACCAGGTTTGTTTCCTGGCGGTAAAATCCCTTTGGTGCAGAACCATAGGGGTAGTTTCCGTTATAGTTGACTAGATCGGGGGTAATAGTTTCCCCAAAATGAAAAGGCGTTGTTGTACCCCCACGACAGGCATATTCCCATTGGGCTTCGCTGGGTAGGCCGTACTTTTTCCCCTTTTTTCGGGATAATTTGCCACAGAATTCGACGGCATCTTGCCACGATACATATTCTACAGGTCGTTTCCCACCCATGAAACTGGAAGGGTTATATCCCATCACCGCTTTCCACTGTTCTTGAGTGATGGGATATTTGCCCATAAAGAAAGGTTTGACGGTTACTTGATGTACGGGTTGTTCGTAAGATTTTTCCTCTGAACCCATCAGAAAAGTTCCACCTGGAATTAAAACCATTTCTAATTTAATTCCATTGCCCAAATCTTCTGTAAAGTATCGGGCAGTGTGACGGCGACGGCTGTTTATTTGCCCAAAACCATCAACTGTCACCACTTCAAATTCAAACAAAGGCAGAAATTCATCTAACTGCTGTTTTACTCTTGGCTTCTTTCTATCTTTAAGCAAGGAATAGGCAGCAAATTGCACCTCGATTGATTCATCTTGCAATGCTTGCAGCAATAAGTTTAATCCTTTATCTCCATACTTGAGGGCGTCAGAAAGTGCTTTTATGCGTTGTTCTAAAATTGAACTGGCGAAGCGTTTTTTTATTCCCTCAATTCCGCCTAAGACAGGAGCATTGATGGGCGGGTTTTGTCCGCCCAATACGGCATCGTATTCTTTTGGTTGATTGGGATTTTCTGGCATGATATTTTTATTGCTATATGAACAAGACTTACGCAGTTGGGACAGAAAGACCGAAACCAACATTGTAGGGGCGAAGCATTTGGGCGACTATCTGGGAAGCCAAACCAGGGTTTATATCTCCAAATGCTTCGCCCTTCCCCACAAATAACCTCTATCTACATTACTCTCAAACAAGACCGAAACCAACATTGTAGGGGCGAAGCATTTGGGCGACTATCTGGGAAGCCAAACCAGGGTTTATATCTCCAAATGCTTCGCCCTTTCCCACAAATAACCTCTATCTACATTACTCTCAAACAAGGGCGAAGCAGTCGGATATTTAGATCTTGTATGAATTTCATAAACTGTCGCCCGACTGCTTCGCCCCTACAAAATACGGCATTTTTTCCAACAATTTTTCATCCGCCTTTAGGAAACATAAAAGGAAAAAGGAAAAGGGCTAAAGATCCCACGGCGAGGAACAAGCAACCCGAAAACCCATACAGGGATATCTAGAATTTGGTTCAGCTTTGAAACGAAATGCCGAACGGCTGCACCTGGGATAGTAGCACCACGCACCACCGCGCAACTGTCGATATTGATTATCCCCACCATATATCCAAACGCTGCCATCTTTCGGCGCATCGTGATAGTAATTATGCCAAGGATCGGCACACCATTCCCAAACATTCCCGTGCATATCGTATAGTCCAAAAGCATTGGGAGGAAAATTGTCTACAGGTGTCGTTTCTTTACGATCGATTCCCTTTGGTTCCTCGCGATAGCTATGCACCCCAATGCAATTACCCAAATCGCTGGTAATGGTTTCACCAAAGTGGAAAGGTGTTGTTGTTCCTGCACGACAAGCGTATTCCCATTCGGCTTCCGAAGGCAGGCGATAAATCTTCCCCGTTTTTTCCCAAAGTCGCTTACAAAATTCTTGTGCTTCGTGCCAAGATACATTTTCTACAGGTAAATTTTCCCCTCTGAAACAAGATGGATTGGGATTGAGTGTCAGATTAATTTTAGGCAGTGCGGCAACAGCTTGCCATTGTGCCTGAGTCACGGGATATTTGCCGATAAAAAAAGGTTGAACGGTTACTTGATGTTGGGGAGTTTCCCAATCTTGCCTCTCTTTTTCAGTTTTCAGGGAACCCATGAAAAAAGTTCCACCTGGAATTGCAACCATGTCTAATTTAATGCCATTTCCCAAGTCTTCTGTGAAAAATCGGGCATAGTAGCGATCGCGACTATTTATCTGTCCTTTTATATCAACTGTAACTACTTCAAATTCAAAGAAAGGGAGGAAGTTATCTAGCTGCTGTTTGACTTTCGCTTCCTGTCTATTTTTAAGTAAGGAATAGGCAGCAATTTTTATCGGCATCGATTCATCTTGCAAGGCTTGCAAAACTAAGTCTAAGCCTTTTTCTCCATAGTTGAGGGCGTCAGAAAGTGCGTTTATGCGTACTTCTAATATGGGGCTAGAGAGGCGCTTTTTGATTCCTTGAATTCCGCCTAATACGGCTGCGTATGTGGGTGGGTTTTGTCCGCCCAAGACGGCATCGTATTCTCTGGGTTGATTGGGGTTTTCTGGCATTGTGTTTTTTTTCTTAGGGGCGATCGCATAGCCCAAAACTTTGTATTATATGATACTTGTTTTGGGCTGCGATCGCTTACCTAGCCAGCGCAGATACGATCTGCTAATTCCTATGTTCTCGCCATGTTTTGGGAGGTAAGGCGTGATGTTGGCGAAAATGCTTAATAAAATGCCCCGCATCCTCGTATCCGACCGATCTAGCGATTTGATGAACGGGCAGATCGGTGTTTAATAATAAGTAGCGTGCTTGAAACATTCTGCGATCGATCAACCATTGATAAAGGGTTTTTCCGGTCAAACGACGTACTAGATTGGTGAGATAGGAAGGGGAATAGCCGAAAACTTGGGATATATCGTTTAAACCAATATTTTGGCAGTAATTAGCGTCGATATAGCTGAAGATTTGACTTAATTGCGGACAATCTGGGAAAGGGAAAGGGCTAGAAGTTGGGATTTTTTGTATTGAGGGATACAAACACCTTTCGGTGCGATCGCATGAGAACATCCCTAAATTAAGATTGTCTACGATCATCATCACGATCTTTCTCTGGGTAACAAGTTGTCATCACTACTACTACGCTGAATAATTAGTTTTGGATTTATTGTTAATAAAGTTTGCCATCAACTATTTTTACTAAATCAATATTTTTTCCATTGTCATGCGGCAGGTCCAGCTTCTAAGCTGAATTTTAGTTGGAGCATTTCAACTGTTCCCCCCTTCCCTATGTCAGGGAAAAAATTATCATGGTTTTCCGCACGATTGTTAGGAGATAAGTTGTATGAAATTAACGACATCTTTAGGTTGGGGCAGTTTAGCTGCTACCACCACGTTACTTTTAGTCGGAATGCCTGCTTACAGTGCTTCTTTAAGTCTAGTTCCTAGCGGGAAGCAGTTAGATAGCGATCCAATTTTCGATCGATCGACTAATATCGGCGATGTGATTGATTTCACTTTTCGCCTCAATACTGATGGATTAACAGCCAATTTAACTAATTTAGTTTTTAGCGTTGCTCGCGATCCGGCTGAATTACCGTTAATCGGTTTAGATAATAGCAGCAGTCAGGCAGTATTTCCCAATCTAAATATTTTCAGCATCGATCTTTCTAATCCCAGATCTGAGGTGAGAGGCGCAACTTTAAGCGGTTCTGGTGTTGCGCCGAATACGACAATCGATTTATTCACGACTAGCTATCGAGTCGGATCGGCTTTGAGCGATGATGGTTTGTCGGATCTGAGAATTATCGAGATTCTAACCGCAACAGATGCCAATGGAAACGATGTACGTAGTGCGTTTCAAGTTGACAATTCAGGAGTTGATGTTCAGCAACCGATTCCCGAACCTTCTTTAGTCATGGGTTTAAGCGTTTTAGGCATCGGCTTGCTGGTGAATAAAGGAAAAAAGAAAAATTCTCAAATTGTCTAAATCCAAACGATGATAATCCTCGTATACAGCGGATTGCAGCCGTATAAGGTACACCTTCGACAGCGGTGTGCGGGCAGCATTAATGCTGCCGCTACACAAACAAAGCCTTAAGGCTATACCTCACAAAGAATACGCTCCACTGTAAACGATCTAGACACCCAAAAAACTATCGCTAGGCTATGACTACTATTCCATCCTCACACATGCTTGAATCTAAGCCGGTATCGGCTTTAAGTCAACAACTTCAAGGAGTTCATCACTTTGGTATCACCGTCGAAGATATGGGAAAAGCCTTAGAATTCTATACCGAGATTCTGGGAGGTAAAATTATTATTCCCGAAATCGGTTTAGCGGGGGATACGATGCACAATACCCTATTTCAACAGGAAGAAATTGAGGCAATAGAAAAAGGGGTCGATCCGAAAAGTATTGGCGTGCCTAATCTTAGAGATGGGGCGGAAAAGTTAGACCTTTATTTTATTCAGTTCGATAATGTGGTTCTGGAAATTCTTCAGTATCGAGATACTAATGCTGCACCGAACGGAAGTAATGCTTTTCCGGCAAAACATGCCTATTCTAGTCCGGCTTTTGTCAATTCTATGCACATCTCTTTTTATCTCAAAGATGATGTAGATGTGGATAAATTTGTCAAGGATTTAGAAACAGAATGTCATAAACGGGGGATGGATCAAGTCAAGTGTAACCGGATTGTGACAGTGCGATCGCAAGCAGAAAGGCAACAAGTTGCATCTGAATATAACTCTTGCAAACTCTACGGTGCCGATTTCGGAGACTTTGAGGGTTGGACGCTGGTTTATTGCAAAGGCCCGAATGGAGAACAGTTAGAGTTTAATCAAGTTTTAAGGAAAGCAAAAGTACTGTTTGAAAAGGCACGGCAAGATTACCAGAAATAAAGAACAGATCAAACAATTGTAGGGACGGGTTTTACCAATAACAGGGACAAAAACAAACAATTAAAATCAACCCGCCCCGTGGCGCATTGATGGAAAAACGGTATTAGTAGTTGCGTGATGAGATAGGAGAAGAGCGGCAATGAAAAAGCGAGTTAACTACTACCAAAACTTATCGGCTGATTACTCAAGACCAGGGTTAATTTCCGAGGATATGCAGGCTAAATTAATTCAGCTTGCTGAAGAATTGATTACCAAAAAGCAACCAGATCTGCCCAGCATTAATTCTACCTATCCTGCAAAAACAATCGAGCAAGAAAATAAAGAATGGTGGCCTACTCATTGCGAGGCTTTGAGACAAGGAAGAGGAGATATTTTAACCGGAGAATATCGCGAGGATTTGGTGTATCTATGTCAAGATGGTCACTATGTTGGCTTGAAAGAGCAACAAGAACGAGAAAAACATTGGTGGGCATTGATCGCACAACCAAACGTGACTATGTGTTGGCCCATTGTGATGTTTCATCACGAGGTCGTCTACTTTGAATGGAAATGTGTAGATGACGAAACGAATGAGACGTTAGCGAAAGGAAATGTCACCTTTTTAAGGCGTGGACATCAAGGCGGAGTGTATCTGAAAACGGAACAATTGACGTTTTATCGAGATGTTTATGCCCCCGATGAGTTAGTCAATTTGATCGAGTTGTAAGCGAACAATGAACCAGGAAATCAAAGGTAAAATCGGGGTACTCATCGAGGAACATTTTGACGAAACTGAGTACCGACGGTTTAATGAATTCTTCCCTCAGTGGGGGTATGAAGTGGAATATATTTCCCATCTTTGGGGACAAGAAAAACTCACTTTCAAGGGAAACGATCGCGAAGCAGAAGTTACGGTAACAATTGACTTGCAAACGGTTAACCCTAGCGATTACAAAGGATTGATTTTAATCGGGGGTTACGCGATGGATAGACTGCGGTATCAAGTTAATCCAGAAGCGGGGAAACTCAGTCAAGCACCAGCGGTTGAATTTCTGCGCCAAGCGGTACATACAGAAGGATTGAAAATTGGCACTATCTGTCATAGTTTGTGGTTGTTTTGTGCCGATCGAACGCTTCTAAAAGGTAAAAAAGTCACCTGCGCTCATAATATTATCGCCGATGTGGAGAATGCAGGAGCGATCGCAATTTATGAAAGCGGCGAAACGATCGCAACTTATGTGGATGGAAATTTAATTTCTGCTAGACATCCAGGTGTCGTCGAAGAATTTATGACTGTGTTTTTGTCTCAGATAGAAAAATCATGAAAACACCGACTTCTGACCTAATTGCGGGGTATGTCACCTATTTTAATCCCGATGGCGATCGCTTAGGCATTAAAACCAGCGCTGGAGATGAATTTCACACCGTCCTCAGTCCGATGGCTTATGCCAAAATGTTACAAAATTTGGATGAAAGTTACATTGATGTGACGGGGAAAATGCGATCGCTTTTAGAATCGGGACGCTATCTTTATGCCTATGGGATTTTTTATCCTGATAGTCCCGATTTCGAGGTGAAATTCTTGGTTTTTGTCGGTTATCAAGTCGATCGTTTTTTGTTTGAAAATCCTACTTGGTGGGTGAATCAAGTTCGTTCTTTGGCTAACTTTTATCTCAATGCCCAGTTTGGTAAAGATGGCATCGATTATCGTCACTATCGGACTCATCTTAGTCTAGCGGGAATTCGTTCTACGACTAACTACAGTCAAGAAACTGATACTATTTCTCGCTTAGTTTATGGTTTTGCTACTGCTTATTTAATGACGGGGGAAGAACCGTTTTTAGAGGCAGCGGAGAAGGGAACAGAATATCTGCGAGAACACATGAGATTTTTGGACATTGATAACGATATTGTTTATTGGTATCACGGGATTAATGTCAAGGATAAACTCGAACAAAAAATATTTGCTTCCGAGTTTAGCGATGATTACTATGCTATCCCTGCCTACGAACAAATATATGCCCTAGCAGGTTTAGTGCAAACCTATCGGATTAATGGCGATGCTCGCATTCTCAACGATGCAAGATTGACGGTTAAACTATTCGAGCAATTTTTCCGCGATCGCAGCGAGTATGGGGGCTATTTCTCTCATCTAGATCCCGTGACTCTAGATCCTCATAGCGAAGCATTAGGACAGAATAAAGGCAAAAAAAACTGGAATTCCATCGGAGATCATGCCCCTGCTTACCTAATCAATCTTTGGTTAGCAACGGGAGAACAAAAGTATTTTCAAATGCTAGAAAATACTTTCGATACGATTGTGAAACGCTTTCCCGATTACGGATATAGCCCCTTTGTACAAGAACGATTTTATGCTGATTGGTCACCGGATAGATCCTGGGGATGGCAGCAAGATCGTGCCGTGGTGGGACATAATTTGAAAATCGCTTGGAATCTGTTGCGGATGTACAATATTCAACCGAAATCTGAATATTTGGAATTAGCCTGCAAAATCGCCGATCTGATGCCGGAAGTGGGAAGCGATCGCACTCGTGGAGGATGGTATGATGTCGTAGAACGTCGCTTAAAAAACAACGAATCATATTATCGTTTTGTTTGGCACGATCGCAAAGCTTGGTGGCAACAGGAACAAGCAATATTAGCCTATTACATCCTCGCAGCTTGTCTGAAAAACCCTCGATATCACCAACTAGCGCAAGCAGCTGCATCATTTTACAACGCATGGTTTCTCGACACTGAAGATGGGGGCGTTTATTTCAATGTCCTTGCGAATGGAATGCCTTATTTAGCAGGAGGAAACGAACGCAATAAAAGTTCCCATTCTATGAGTGGCTATCACTCTACAGAATTATGTTACCTCGCGGCAGTTTACACGAATTTACTGATTTATAAACAGCCGATGGACTTCTATTTTAAACCTCTAGCGGATGGCTTTGACCAGCGAATTCTTCGAGTATCGCCCGATATTTTACCCCCAAACAGTATCAAAATTAAAGCTTGTGAGATTGACGGAGAAAAATACACCAATTTCGATTCTCAAGGATTAACTGTCACTCTCCCTGACAGCAAAGACAGGGTAAAACTAAAAGTACAAATTGCGCCAATTTAAACCTATGGAAATCACCATCAATCCCTTAGAAACTATAACTGTTGTCTCCCTCTCAGGAGACATTACCACCAACACAGCGCCCACAATTCAAGGCAAAATTTTGCCTTTAGCAACTTCGGGTAATAAAATTCTGCTCGATATGTCGCAAGTCAATTATATGTCGAGTGCCGGTTTACGCTTTCTTCTTTCTCTCTACCGTCAAACTAGCGCTTTCGATGGCAAGTTAGTGTTAGTAGGACTATCCGAAGAAATCGCCGACACGATGGCAGTTACTGGTTTTCTCAATTTTTTTACCATCAGCGACACCGTAGATTCGGGTTTAGCCCTACTTCATTAAATAACTCAAGTTGCTAGTTACATCCCTTAACGCTGGTAATAGGTAATGGGTAATGGGTAATTGTCAACAGGACTTACCCAAGGACACTAAATATGGAGTCATGGTGCCCTACTCTGCTGGCTAACGCACCCTACATATAAAAACTTTGCGTAAGTCTTGGTCAAGACTAGACTGCCAATAAATCCAATTACCAATTACCAATTACCAATTACCAATTACTAATAAACCCAATTTCCTACTATGGAACGCATCGATATCCATCCTACTCATCGTTATCAAACCTTCAAACTTAGACGCGGGAAACCGTTTCCCTTTGGCGTTACTTTAGTGCCATTTGGAGTTAATTTCTCGATTTTTTCTAGTCATGCCAAATCTTGTACTCTTGTCCTGTTTGAAAAACATGCTGCCGCACCTTTCGCTGAAATTCCCTTTCCCGATGAGTTTCGTTTAGGGAATGCGTTCAGTATGGTTGTTTTCGATCTCGACTACGAGAATTTAGAGTATGGCTATCGCATGGATGGGGAATTTAACCCAGAAGCAGGACATTGGTTTGATAAAACGAAAATACTTTTAGACCCCTACGCTAAAATTATTGGCGGTCGAGATAAGTGGGGAATAGCGCCTAATTGGCAGGATATTTATCAACATCGCGCCCGGATTGCTTTCGATGATTTTGATTGGGAAGATGACCGACCTTTAGAAATTCCGGCTCAAGATTTAATTATCTATGAAATGCACGTGCGCGGGTTCACTCAGCATCCTTCTTCCGGGGTGAAACATCAGGGTACTTTTGCAGGAATTAGTGAAAAAATTCCCTATCTTAAGGAACTGGGAATTAATGCCATCGAACTAATGCCAATTTACGAATTCGATGAGTTTGAAAATTCTCGCATTCATCCCGAAACGGGAGAATTATTAGTCAATTATTGGGGATATAGTCCCGTCGGTTTTTTTGCCCCGAAAGCGGGTTACGCATCTACAGGAAAATGGGGAATGCAGGTAGATGAGTTAAAAACGCTGATTAAAGACTTGCATCGTGTCGGGATTGAAGTAATTTTAGATGTGGTTTTTAACCATACTGCTGAGGGAAACGAACGCGGGCCAACAATTTCTTTTCGAGGACTGGATAACAAAACTTACTATATGCTGACTCCCGAAGGTTATTACTTTAATTTTAGCGGCACGGGAAATACGCTCAATTGTAATAATCCGATTGTCAGGAATTTGGTTTTAGATTGTTTGCGATATTGGGCAAGTGAGTATCATATCGACGGATTTCGCTTTGATTTAGCAACTATTCTTGGTCGCGATCCTTGGGGTAAACCGCTGTCTAATCCTCCTTTATTAGAATCCCTCGCTTTCGATCCGATTCTGGCTAAATGCAAATTAATTGCTGAAGCATGGGATGCGGGGGGATTGTATCAAGTTGGATCTTTCCCGGCTTTCGGTCGTTGGTCGGAGTGGAATGGCAAATATCGCGATCGCATCCGTAAATTTTTAAAGGGAGATGAAGGATGTGTGGGAGAAATGGCGCAAAGAATCCAAGGTTCTCCCGATTTGTACGCACATTCTGGCAGACTACCGACGACTTCAATTAATTTTATTACTGCCCACGATGGTTTTACCCTTGCTGATTTGTTTTCTTATAACGATAAGCACAATCATGACAATGGAGAGCATAATCAGGACGGCGGAAATGATAATTATAGTTGGAATTGTGGGGCAGAAGGATGGACGGACGATGCCAATATTTTAAACCTAAGACAGCGGTTGATGAAAAATGCGATCGCTCTCTTAATTGTCTCTCAAGGTGTGCCGATGATTCTGATGGGAGATGAGATCGGACGAAGCCAACAAGGCAATAATAACGCCTATTGTCATGACACTCAATTAAATTGGTTAGATTGGCAACTTCTAGACAAAAATGCTGAGTTATTCCATTTTTTTAAGACTTGTATTGCCTTTCGTCATGCCCACTCTGCGTTAAGAAATGCCGCTCATTTCCATCATACTGATAGGATGAACAGTGGCTACGCAGATATATCATGGCATGGCACTAAAGCATGGTCTGCTGATTGGTCTAATTCTAGTCGCGTTCTCGCTTTTCTGTTGTGTGGTAAACACGCGCAAGATGACTATATTTATGTAGCGATGAATATGCACTATTGTCCTCTCGATTTTGAGTTACCGGGCTTACCTTCTGGTTTAGAATGGCACATTTTCGCTAATACGGGATGTCCTCATCCTCATGATATTTGGCAATTGGGAAAAGAACCGTTATTAGAGAATCAGACGGGGATATTAGTAGGCGATCGCTCGATTGTTATTCTAGTAGGCAAATAATATGAATTTGACAACAGACTTAAAAATCATCGATCAAGTGGCAACGATTACCCTCACGGGCGAAATCGCGACCAATACCGCCGCAATTTTTCAAGAAACTATCGAACAAACTGCCAAACAAGCGATCCGCAAACTGATTCTAGATATGGAAAATTTATCCTATATGTCTAGTGCCGGATTGCGCGTTCTTGTATTCGCTAAACAGAAAATGGGTTCTCAGGTAGATATTGATATTACCGGGGCATCGGAAACGATCGTCTCTACTCTGAGAACAGTCGGTTTTCATCATAGTGTCAATATTATTTAGCATTCACGCTCCAGGCATAAACACCATGCAATCTCTAATTTTATCAGGCAGCTTTGATTCTTTAGATACTCTCTCTGAGTATGTCTTAGCTGTAGCTAGCAATGCCAAGTTAGATAAAAAAGCAACTTATCGATTGCGTCTCGCGGTAGATGAGATCGCCACCAATATTATTAGTTATGGCTACGAAGCGGTGGGAAAGCAAGGCGATATCCATTTAAACGCAGACATTGACGATCGTGCTGTAACTATTTGTCTCGAAGATACGGGAATTCCCTACGATCCTATAAGAGAAGGAACTCCTGATGATTTAGACAAACCTTTGGAAGCCAGAAAGATCGGAGGATTAGGAGTTTATTTAGCGATTCAAGGCGTGGATAGATTTACTTACGAGAGAGTAGGCGATCGCAATCGCAATATTCTAGTTGTTTATCGTCATCTTGGTAAATAAATATGTTAAATAAACTTGCTAAACTTTTTAAAACTCGCTTATCCAGACGGGTGGTTTTCTGGTTGTTTGCCAGTGTTATCATCATCGAAGCGATTATCTTAGTTCCCTCTGTGCTGCGACGAGAACAAGAATTACTCGGTCAATTAAAACAAATTTCCACCGAAAAAGTTTCAATTTTGATGAAAGTTTCTCCTCCCCAAGCTGCTCCAGAAAATGTTTTAAACTTGCTCTCGAATCTGCAAGGAAGTTCTGTAATTGTTGGCGGTTCTCTTTATCAATCTAATGGTCAGAAAGTGGGAACATTTGGCGAACAACCAGGATTGCTGTTTCAAGATGTAGATGCTGCTGAAAAAAAGGATTTCTTAGATTATCAGCTATCTCGCTATGATGTAGCGTGGACAGCCTTAGAATTGGGTCAAGATTATCTGTTTATTCTGCGTCATGATGCAACAATGGTTGAGCAAGGAGTACGCGGTTTCATTTTACGAGTTATTGGATTAGTGATAATTATCTCTTTAGTTGTCACAGCCGGAACTTGGATCGCACTACAGCGAATTGTAATTGCTCCTGTCGTTAACTTGAGAAAAGATTTAAGAAAAGCGGCTGAGTGTATTTGTGACGATCAACCCCATCCTCAGTTTGATTCTAATTTCTTCAAGCGCAATGATGAATTAGGAGAAGTGATTGTTACTTTTCAGGAAATGTATCAACAAATTTATCAGGCAATCGACCAGCGAAAGCAAGCAGAAATAGCTCTAAAAAATAGCTACAATAGGATAGAAGTATATTCAAAAGCTCTCAATTTAGAATTGGAAAAAGGAAGGCAAATTCAGCTTAACTTTTTGCCCAACGATGATGAAATAAAACAAATTTCTCTTAAATCAGGTTGGGAATTTTCCGCATACTTTAAACCAGCTAGACAAGTGGCAGGGGATTTCTATGATATTTTTGAATTATCGAATAATGCCATAGGCATTGCCATCGCTGATGTTTGTGATAAGGGAGTAGGAGCCGCTTTATTTATGGCACTATTTCGCAGTCTCATCCGCATCTTTTCTAAAGAAACAAAATTGCGAGGAACCGCATCTAATTTATTAGAAATGTATCAACCTAAAGGAGGATGGATAGGTGATTATAGTACGGTTAATCTAGCTCATTTAAATGCCTTACAATCTCTGAATTTAACTAATGATTATGTTGCCCATTATCACGGTTCTTTAGGAATGTTTGCCACCATATTTTTTGGCATACTAGATCCAAAAACCGGGCTATTAACCTATGTTAATGCAGGACACGAACCACTTTTTATCCTCAATCCACAAGAGGGAATCCGAGAGGTATTAACTTCTACCAGTCCAGCTATTGGAATTTTATCTAATGCTAACTTTAGCATCAGTCAAGTCTATCTCAAACCCAATGAAATTTTGTTCGGTTTTACCGATGGAGTGACGGATGCGCGGGATTGTCAAAAATCATTTTTCACGATTGAAAAGTTACGTCATTTGCTTCAGTTTTCCCCCCCGAAAGCGTCCGAGCTTGTAGACTATATTAGCCGGAATGTCTTATCCCATACTAAAGGGGCAGAGCAATTTGATGATATTACTCTTTTGGCGGTTCAACGTTCTGTTTTAGAGTAAATGCCATGTCGCATCTTTATTTTCACCCACGAATGGGGCGGTTTTATTCAGATTGTTGGTTTTTTTCCTACAGAACTTACCCAACTGGCACATTAAATTCGGTTTGTAGTAGCGCTGTCTTCGCCACTTTTATAGCGGATTGCAGTCGCATGAGGTACAGCGAAAGTTTGTGTAGCGGCTGCCATTTTTGCTGCCGCTACACAATCAAGCCAAAAGGCTGTACCTCACTCGAAAAGCAATCCGCTGTAGCGCTAAAGCGCTACTACAAACCTCAAAAACAACACAAGTGGTATGACAGTCTTCTGATAAAACCCGCCCCTACAAATCAACAGTTATCGCGCCCCCCACACTCTGATTGTTTTATCCCAACTGCTGCTAACAATCTTCTCTCCATCTGGAGTCATGGCAATAGAAGATATGCCATTAAAATGTCCTTCTAAAACCTGCAACAGCGTCCCTGTCTTCAAATGCCATATTCTAATAGTTTGATCTAAATTTCCCCCGCCACTCGCGAGGGTGTTTCCATCCCGATTGATAGCAATTGAGGTCACTTCATCCCAATGTCCTTCTAGGGTATTTAACAATTCTGCTGTCTGCAAGTTCCACAATTTAATTGTTTTATCTTGCGCGCCGCTTATGAGAGTTTTGCCATCGGGACTTATTGCCAAACTCTTTACCCATTCTGAATGTCCTTCCAGGGTATGCAATAATTCTCCAGTGGGGAGATGCCAAATTTTGATTGTTTCGTCGGCACTACCCGTCGCTAACATCTTTCCATCCGGTGTTATAGCAATGGATTTAATCCCATTTTTATGTGCGGTCAAGGTGCGAAAATTTGCCTGTTTTTCTAAGTTCCACAACCCAATATTCCCGTCTTCATTACCCGTCGCTAGAGTCTTTCCATCGGGTGCAATGCAGATACAATTTACACCGGCTTCACTCTCTGCGAATGTATACAATAATCCATCTCCCAGAGCTTTACTTGATTGCAGATTCCACACTTTTATGGTATTATCCCAACTGCAACTAAAAAGAGTTTGACCCGACTCACTAATTGCGACAGATTTGACGCCATCGGTATGTCCGGAGAGGGTGCGAATGATTCTGCCGGTGTGGAGCGATCGCACAACAATTTTCTTGTCGCTTCCCCCACTGACAAGATATTGTCCATCGGCACTAATCGCCACAGAATAAGTCGTAGACTGTGCCGTTGGATGTTTGTGCAGGCATTCAAATAATTGATAGGGATTGTATTCTTGTAATGCCCGTTTTAAAGTCAATTCTTCACAATTTTGAATCAGCAAGTAAGCGGTTTTACTCACTTGCCAAGATTCATCTTTGAGCGATTGAAAGATTAAATCTATCCCCGCTTGTCCATATTTCAGCGCTTCTGAGAGTGCGGTTACTCGTTGGGCGACATTTTGGCTGGTTAAACGCCGCTTGACGCCTGCAACGCCTCCCAAAACGGCAGCATTAACGGGTGTTGGGGTTTGTCCCCCTAAAACGACATCGTAGGATCTTGGCTGGTTGTGTGCCATTGCAGCGATTAAAGTGGATTGCCTCTTGTATTATAGTTGTAGTTTTACAGTTAGAGGATGCTTTGGCTGAGCCTGTTTTAGATGTTCGCTGTCCTGGATTACTCTGGTAGAGTACTGACACTAGAGAGCCAGTCCAGTAGAATTAGTTGACAAGAATAATAAGATATGAATTATGTAGGGGCGAAGCATTCGGGCGACAATTAATCGGAATCACCAACTAATTTTATTCCCGAATGCTTCGCCCTGCCAAGGTCTATCTATACACCCACATCATATTGCTTCTGTCAACCTCGTTTACTGGACTGGCGCTCTAGCAGTGGATAATCGCGCATCGCCTTGTATTTTCTGATAGCTTAGACCAAGCTGACGGCAACTTTTCAATTCGCTGAATAGTCCGCTCAACCTCGTTAATAAAAGTATCGCCAAGTTCGCCGTTTATACTGTCATAATAAGCAACAGCGTCTTCCAACTCTCGCTGAGCATCAGGGTGGAAATCATAAGCCATTACTGCCCCCTAGAGCGTAATTTTTGAAATACTTGTTCTCCTGGAATTAACCCAACAGTACCTTGCTCAATTTCTTGAATTCTTCTCTCTGCTTCTTCTGCCCAAAGCGCATCTATTTCTGCTTGCTGCGCGGAATCTAGACTTTTAAGTAAGTGTTCGGCTAGCATGGCGCGTAACCCTGCGGGTAAGGACAATGCTACTCTGAAAATCTCATCGTATAAGGTCGTCATATTCTTTCTGCCTCAAAGTACAAGTACCGCTTCTCCTGAATTTTAGCTAATTTATTGAAGTTTAGCGATCGCTATTTTTTGCTCTGCGCGATCGCTATCAGAAATCTCTCGTTGATTGCTCTCAAGAAGACTTGATAATTCTTCAATCCATTTTAATGGATTTTCGCTATTAGCCCGGAAATTTATTTCCGGGCGGGCTGGGGATTTAACAATCTTACTGGAGTTTAGCGATCGCTCCCCTTTCCACTAACACTTTCCCCGTCACCAAATCTTTCACCGTCGCCAATAGTATTCGGCTTTCATTCACTTCAAAAGATACCTCAACTCGATCGATTCCAGTTCTTCCAGGCGGATCTAAATGGGCTACGCAAACTTGTTCGTGATGGCTTTCTAATGAGCGATATTGCGATTGATGCAGTAAGTGACTGCTGGTCATTCTTCCTCTCATATCAAAGGTGACTTCTGCTTGGGATATATCTGCAACTTCCCCAATATCTAAACGAATTTCTCGCTGTCCATCGATTGCTGTTTGCAATGTCACCGATTCATCGGATTTGCAAGGATATTTAGTTCCTTTTTCAAATAATGGCAAATAGGAATAAGTTTTAATTTGCGGTTCCCACAAACGAATTGCATACCCGTGGCGCAAGTAATCTTCTACTTTGGCTATTTGAGGTAAGGTTAATGCACCGTGAGCGATCGCTTCAAATGGTTTCCCAACTTGTACGCGCGATTTACCAAAGTATGATATAATCAACTGCTGCACGGCGGGTATTAAACAACTGCCTCCCACCATTGCGACTAATTCTATATCGGATTTACTGATGCCTTTGCTGTACGCGATCGCTAAAACTTCATCTAATGCTTCCCGCAGTTGTTCTAATAATTGCTGATTCTCTAATATTTCTTCTAATTCGTCTCGGTTTAAACTTACATCGTGGGCGATAAAATTTTCATCGTCGAACCAACTTTCTGACGCTTCTTGTGCAGTTGAAAGTTGAATTTTCAATTTTTCTGCTATTTCTAATAAATTCTGCCAGCCTATTTCTTTAATTTCTGAACGCGATGAATCAATTTTCCGCAAATAATGTTCTACAATCCAAACATCAATATCAACACCGCCAACGTAAGCATCTGATTTAGCAATTACTTCGGCTTTTAAGACTTTTTTTCCACCAGTTGTTGCAGCTGTACGAACTAAGCTTAAATCCAAAGTTCCGCCGCCGAAATCTACGACTAAAACCACAGAACCCGGTCGGTTTACTGCATATCCCAAAGCGGCAGCGGTGGATTCATCGACGATTTGAACTTCTGCGACGCCTAGTTTTTCTGCAACGTCGCGGAACCAGTCTAAATAGCGTTCAAAGGCGCCAACGGGGACGGTAAATATTACCTTATCTGGGTTGATTTTTTCCGATGATAGCTGTTGCCAAATTTCTTTTAAAAACAGTTCCGATACATATTCTGCCGAGTAACTATTGCCGTCTATTTGACGAGGTGGCGGCTGAAAATCTGCGGCTAAATCGCGTTTAAATGATTGAAAAAAACGCTCTGGTTGACTAGAGGAGAGGCGTTGCGATCGCACATTTTCCCCAAACTCCATTCCGTCTTTCTGAACATACACTAAAGTCGGAACCACCGATACCGCACCTCCCGGCGTTTCAAACAACCGAGAAATACCATTAAATCTCAAAGTCCGTGGCGTCTGCGTCACCGGATCTAACGTAGAAACTACTGTATTGCTAGTTCCAAAATCAATGGCAATAATCATTGGGTAATTGGTAATTGGTAATTGGTAATTGGTAATTGGTAATTTGCGATCGCGGCTAAATCTTAGACAAAGAAATGCAAAAAATCGGCTTTTTACAGACCGCGCAGGCGGTCTTTGTTTGTGTAGCCGCGACTTCAGTCGTTAGGAATAAAATGGTTGGTAGAAGCGAATTTGGTTTTATTGGTAAAACCCGCCCCTACAAAGATTGCTCACCTGCTTATTATTTAGACGGCATAGGCAAAGTGCGACTAACTTTGGCGGGGGAAAGGATGCGCGAATTGTCTCGATACCCAACAAATCGGACATAAACTAATTCCCCTTCGGTCAAATCATCCGTATCGCCTTGATGCAGTTGGGGATTATATGGTACTTGTTCCCAAGGCGAACCAATTGGTTCGTATCCCCAACTTTTCAACATATTATCCAATGGTATAAACAGCGAAATTAGATTTTTAGCCGGTAAATCTGGTTTCGCTTTCACCATTTGGCGAACGCTAGGATAGTTGGTTAGCAATGTTTGCAATTGCGAGAAGGTATTACTCTGGAAATCAACAGTTAGTTGGCGAGATTGCTGCTGTAACTCCTCTCGAAGTCGCAAGCATTCTTGTCGCAATTCTTCGATTTCTCTACTCGCATTAATCCTATCGTTTCTCCCCCTATCCTCAACTTTTCTCTGAGAACCAAAGAAGCTGAAACCTAGCAAAATAATAACCAACCACAGAAGCAAACCGAACCAAAATAAATTCGTGTCATCCATATTAGGTAATTGCTAATTGCTAATGGCTAATTGCTAATTGGTAATTGGTAGCGGGTAATTATGACCTATTACCCATTACCCATTACCCATTACCCATTACCCATTTTCTGCGATTGATTTTGGTCAATCGTCACGTTTTCTTCATCTTGATAGTATTCTGGCAGTAGTTCTTGAGATTCTACTTCACCCAGTGCTTGTTCGAGTCCGGCAGTATTAGCTGTACAACTCTCACCCACACCGTTAAGGACGGTTTCTACAATTTTGCCATCTTTGCCGATGCGGTATTCAACCTTTTGATACTGAGCCATAAGAAATATAATGTCTGAGTCTAGTCAAATGTAACATGATTGTAGTCTATCTGGCTCGTTTTCAGCCACACCTTCCTACAATCTAAAATCTCAAATCTAAAATCTAAAATTCCCTCATCCTCCAGGTTTGCGGACATTATAATCCTCGTGGGACAAGACCTGGCAGGGAACCAGGACGCTACCGCAGTCGCGACAGATCATGCGGTAATTACGGGTAATGGGAATGCTGATGACGAAGCGATCGTGTCGCAATCGCTTGCCACCAAATTCTGTATAATGCCTTTGGTTCTGTAACGCAGCAATTACCACGCGAGCCTTGACGACTACGTGGTTTGGCAAATCCCTCAAATCGATCGGATCTGCTGCGAAAGTAGCTTCCCACTCTAGTTTTTGCTGTTTTTTTTGGTCCCGTTCTACTTGTTGTTGGACACAAAGATGGCAAACTTGCCCGTATCCTTTGTGACCGCACAGAAACGTCTTTTTTCTTCTAGGCATAACACATGCGGTGTGAGTTCAAAAGGACACACCCATAGGGCTATTGCCTTAAAGACCGTGGCGGTCTATAAGGCACAAAAGCCACGAATAATAGCTTTTATTCTAAATATTTTAAATCTTCGAGAATCGTTTACATTCGCAGAGTTTAGAAAACTTGCCGAGACTCTAAGTGAGCAACAATTTCTGGTCGCTTACGCCACACAAATCTTAACTCCTTACGCGCCGCAAGTTCCAACTGATCGCCGATATGAGGCGATCCGGGTTGCGTAGCATTGCCGTAAGTGTTGAGTATTTTACCCTTTATCGGTTGAGAAAATTCAATCGCCGCAATATAACTATCGCCAAAAACTGCTCGAAATCGCCCATCCGGGATAGGTTCAAACTCGAATACGCGGAAAATACCCAATTTATTGGCACCGCCGTTACCGGGTAAGTTTACTTTACCCCGCTGTAGCCGCATCACGTTACCCCAAGGCACATCTAACGCGCCGTAGGCAGTTTGAAGTTTTGTTGCGGCAGTTTGCAGGGCAAGAGCCGCAGCGCGGGGATCGGCTAAACTTTTGGGGGTGGTAAGCGGGTTGCGTTCATCCCAGGGCGTGGCGAAGATTCCAGACAAGTCACCGCGTTGAGATCTGATTTCCTCTACCCAAGATTGGAAAAGCAACGTACCGCGACTGTCGGCGTCGGCGTTGCGATCCCATTTTTGCAATACATCTGCCGCTTGACGCGCTAAGGGATTGCCGTATTGTCTAGCAGCAGCAATTAAATCGTTGAGGATGCGATCGCTCAATTCCAACCGGGTAGAATACTTATCCTCGATTAGTTTATCAAACGAGATCCGGGCGCTTTCCTGTAACATTCGTACCGAACGCTGCGATCGCAAACTCATAAACTGGGGTGCTATATAAGGCGGAAAATCTTTCGCATCGAGTTGTTGGGGAAATGTCGCACTCCAAGGCGGATCGTTACAATTTTGCACCCATCCGCCGGGAGGATCGATAACTTTCGGCAAGTCGCTAAACGGATGTATTTTTTCCCACAAAGTTGCACTGGTATCGCCAGGGACAATACCCTGCCAATAATTAAAATCTCCTTGGTTTCGCATCGGTACATATCCGTTAAATAGATACATGATATGACCGTCGCGATCGCCGTAAATTACATTAAAAAATGGCAGTTGGTGTTGTTGAAGTGCTGCTTGAAATTCGGTGAAGTTTTTTGCCTTGGCGGTATTCCACAATTGCTCTACAATCCCGTAGGCGGGGAATCGATCTACGCCGACGATGCGGATTGCGATCGCTTCTCCCTCTTTTTCTACCACGGGGCCATGTATTGACCGCTTTACTACTAGCAATTCTTCTTTAAAACTACCATTTTCTTGTTTAATTTTTATCGTTTCTCTAGAAGTTTCAAACTCGCGCACTTGTCCATCAAATTGATATCCCCCCTCGGATAAACTAAGTTTGTACAAATCGCATCCATCTATAGTATTATTTGTATGAGTCCAACCCAGATAATCGTTAAAAGCAATTCCCAAAACTGGAAACCCGACTAAAGTTGCACCGTAGGCATCTATTTCTGGTGACTTTAATTGTGCCTCAAACCAAGTTTGACCGCCAGACCATGCTAGGTGGGGATTTGCCAACAACATGGCGTGTTTCGTAGTAGAATGAGAAGGAGCGATCGCCCACGCATTCGATCCCATTCCTGCCAATCTTTCCAAGTTAGCAACTTGTCCGCATCCTCCAGTTTGGGCGATAAAGCTAAAAAATCCTAATTGAATATAAGCGAGAACATCCGTCGCCGATATTGGTAAAACAACTTTCAATTCATCGGGTATTTTATCGGGGTTTTGTTTAACATAGTCGTTCATCCCCGCTGCAAAAGCATCTAAATATTGGCGGAAATCGGGGCTTTGTTTTTGATACCATTCGGGTGCAGAATCGGCAAAACTCATGATTCTGACTAACTTATCAGCATCGAGGTAATTTTGTCCCCAGTACTCGGCGGCGCGTCCCCTTGCCGTACCGTAGAGGCGTAAAATTAAGTTACCGTGATTTTGCATTTGCGCCCAACCAAAAAGACGGGCGACGCTTTCCCGATCTTTGGCAAAAATATGAGGAACGCCCCAAGTATCCCAAAGAATTTCGTTAGTTTTTATCTCTGGAATACCGATGCTACGAATAGCAATAAAACAAGCTAAAAACAAAGCTAGCAGCGATAGGAAAAGACCAAATAGTTTAGGATGGAGGGTAAGCGATCGCAAAACGTACATAACTGGAAAGGGACACTTGGACTAGGGGGAAGAGGAAGGGGATGGGCATCTTGCCCATCCTACACCATCTAATTTTGCAATCTTCGCCGTAGTTCTTCTTTAAAGGCTTTTTTCAGACCGAATTTAGCGTTAGCCATACCGTTGATTAGACGATCGAATTCTTCTGGATCTGGCTGCTTTTGCTCAACCCAAGCTTCAAGTATATCTAGCAGAGTGAGATAAGGGATGTTGAGGTTTTCAGCTACCTTGCAGCCCTCCCCATCTGCCGAAAGGAACACTGCTTGCTCTTGGTAGCGCTTTGCCAATACTAAGCAGCTAGCCTCACCGCGATCGCATTTTGGGTACTGCTGTTGAAGAAGCGATCGCTCGCAGAGTTCTTCTACAGTCAAAGTTTCTACGAATGAACTTCCCTGCGTCAAGTGGCGAGGTAGCTGCTGTGAGTTCCCTATCCACGTGCGATAGCGCGCAGCACGGGCTGGAGGAAGCTGCTGAATCTGGCGCTGAGCGAATCGCAGTCCCTTGGCTAGTTCGCTTAACCCCTCATCATCCTCCTCTAGAGCGCGACTATTCTCATCTCGGTTGTAAATTTCAGTAGGGAAGCAAGCCGAAGAGATATTAAGAGCTTCTAGCAGTATATCTATACCCCGTGGGTGAGCAAAGCTCATAACCCGTAAAACCACAGTATCGAGTATCTTTTTTGACATTAGTGTTAAAAATAAAATTTACTAGCATTTAGTTTAACATAGTGTTAATATAGAACCATAAGTCTGAAAGTCTTTCAGCAAAAGACTCAGATTTAGATCTCCTCTAACTGAGGCTCTTTATTCGCGTGACTCCAATGAACTACGACATCTTAGGTCAGCGTTTGCGTGTCGCCCGCGAGCGAGCTGGCATGACTCAAACTGAAGCGGCGCAATTTATAGATGTGACCTCGGCTGCTTTGAACCAGTACGAGAGTGGTAAGCGTCGGGTAGATGCTTTGAGTTTGGAGCGTCTGGCGAGGCTTTATGGAGTTTCTTTGCGATCGCTTTTTGGCGAAGAGGTAGTTCAAACAGACTGGGAAGAAGCCTTACGCCTTGGTTCCGAAACAATTTCAACTTCCAGTAAGGCAGGAATTGGACGTTTAATTGAGAAGGTTTATGCCTTAGAGAAACTCTACAGGGAAACAGATACTCCGTTTCCTGAGTCAAAGCATCCACCTTTTGCACCCCTTGACAACTCTCGCTTGAAGGATGCTCAAACAGCCTTATTCGCAGCTCAAAAAGCCAGAAGCCACTACAACTTAGGGATCGCTCCCCTGAATAATTTACAAAGCTTCTTAGAAGCTCAAGGGTTGCTTGTTTTTACAATTCCCTTCGGCAAGGAAGAAAACGCGATCGCAGGATTGTTTTTTCCGCACCCAAAGCTGGGACACATTATCGCTCTTAACCAAGATAAGGCAAATACTTGCCGCTCGTTCCGCTTGGCTCAAGTATGGGCTTACAGTCTCTACCAGCATGACCAAGAAAAAATAATTTACCAGCACGGCGATCGTACTCTGTTAGGGACTTTCGCTGACAAATTTGCCTCAAATTTTTTGATTCCTTCTGAGGCATTGCAAGAGCGTTTGCAAAGTTTGAAAGTGAAGACTGTTAGCCATCCAGCAGAGGTTGTGCATCTATCTCGCTACTTCGGAGTTAGCTATGAGATGATGCTCTATCGATTGGAACAAGAAAACCGAATAGCCAAGTCTCAGGAGAATTTTAGCAATGTACAACCTGCTGTTTTAGAACGACATCTTGGTTACACTCCTTCTACCGATCAATTTGGAAAGCGTTTTCTTTCTATAGAAGAACGACTTCCTCGAATTTTCATCGAACTTGCCTACCGTGCTGTTGAAGAAGATAAGCTTTCACTGCGACGTGTTGCCGAAATGCTCGGTATTAGCGATATAGAGTTGGAGGAGCGTCTTTACTTTGAGGACACAGAAGAGTTTCAAGAAGAATTGCTTGATTCAGTAAAACAATCAGATGAACTCTACCAAGTCAGCGACCTTATTTCTCCTGCCTCAATTTAACCCCCACCCTGCAAAAATTGATCTGGATCGATCCCGGCATCTCGCAGTTTTTGCATCAGCAAGTCTAATCTAGATTCAGCTTGTTCTGCCCTAGATTCAGCTTCTTCGGCACGCTGTCTTTCTTGTTCGGCGCGCTGTGCTTCTTGTTCAGTATCAGTAAGAATCCAATTGCCTTGAATATCATACCAACGCAACCACAATCGATCCAATCCTTGAAACTCTCCTTGCCACAAACCCAAACCTAAATCTAATTCAGGCATCCAGATTCGCGACGCTTGTAACTTAAGTTCTTGGTAACGCGCCCCTACCATTTTAAACACTCGTAACTGGTCAGTATAACGACTGAAAACTACATAATAGGGGACATGTAAAATCTGTTCGTAAACTTCCCACTTTCGCGGCGGTTTATTTTCAGTTTCAGGTTTAATTGCTTGTCCATTAACTGCACTAGAAGAAGATTCAGGAGGCAGTTTTTCCCGTTCGTATTCTCCTAAATCTTCTTTCTCCGTCCCCGGCGAAAGCAACTCCACAACTACAAAAGGATTCACACCTTCTTGCCAAATCACGTAACTAAGGCGCAAATCAACATCATCGTAAAATCGAGGGACGCCGACCACTCCAAACCAATCTGGTCTTTTGTACCATAGAGGATGGCGCACGTCGTAGTATAAATTGATGTCGCTGCCGCAGAAGACTCGCGATGCCGGATATTTTGACGGACGAAAAGTTTGGCTTAATAATTGCGGTTGAAAGTCGTGGAATTCGTCGGGCAAACCAGGTTCCTCCGGGTTTTCGCTAGGAAGATCGTACATCGTCGGGAGAGTTTCTCTCGGCGAGAGGGGCGGATCGGTTTGAGGCACGGGATATTTGGCGGGAAACATAGGATTTAAGGATGCTACTGGCTATATATTAACGTCTGACAAGGAAGCAGCTAGAAACCCGGTTTTTTAGAAAAACCGGGTTTCTGAAGGTGAATTTTAACTTGCTGTTTGGGAATGATAAATCTGTCAATCAGATTTGCATCATCCCACGACATACCAATGTTTTCTTTATCTTCTTGTTTGCGACTGGGCGCGATTGTTTTATTAGCACTTACTAGCGCCGCTTGTCAACAAGCCAGAACCCAAAATACGCGACCTCAACCTTTACCTCAAGATGCTTTTGTGGAAGTTTATTTTAATCATTCCCAGGCTTCGGAATATATCGAACCTTATCGCAATCAAAGGCGCGATGGGGATAATTTAGAGCAGGTGATTGTGGATGCGATCGCTTCCGCCAATTCCACCCTAGACATCGCCGTTCAAGAATTCCGCTTACCCGAAATTGCCAAAGCATTAGCCGACCGAAAAAAAGCCGGAGTTAAAGTTAGGATAATCTTGGAAAATAACTATAGCCGACCTTACAGTAGCTTGACGGCGGCTGAGGTAGAAAAACTGCCGGAAAGGGAACGCGATCGCTACCAAGAATTCCGTTATTTAATCGATAGCGATCGCGATAACAATATCACTCCCGATGAAATCAACAATGGTGATGCTTTGGTCATTTTAAAACAAGCCGGTATACCGATAATCGACGATACGGCAGATGGTTCCAAAGGCAGCAGTTTAATGCACCACAAATTTGTTATCGTCGATGGCGTAAAAGTTATCGTCACTTCGGCTAATTTTACTACTTCTGACATCCACGGCGACTTTAAAAATACCAGCAGTTTGGGCAATGCTAACAACTTGCTGAAAATTACCAGTTCTGAAGTAGCTGCCTTATTTACCCAAGAGTTTAACATCATGTGGGGCGATGGGCAGGGAGGCAAACCCGATAGTCAATTTGGCGTCAAAAAACCTTATCGTCCAGTACAACAAATCCAACTCGGAGATACAACCGTTTCCCTGCAATTTTCTCCCACTTCTTTAAGGCTACCTTGGGATGAAAGCAGTAACGGTTTAATCGGCAAAACCTTAAAAAAAGCTACCGCTAAAATCGATCTGGCATTATTTGTTTTTTCAGAACAGAATCTGGTCAATATTTTACAAAAAAGTCATCAGCAGGGAGTCGGAGTACGCGCTTTAATCGACCCAGATTTCGCCTATCGCAGCTACAGCGAAGCCTTGGATATGATGGGAGTTGCTTTTGCTAATAAATGCAAGTACGAACCCCATAACCGTCCTTGGGGAAATCCCCTTTCTACCGTCGGCGTTCCTCAGTTATTAAAAGGCGATTTATTGCATCACAAATTTGGCTTAATTGACGATCAAATTGTCATCACGGGTTCTCATAACTGGTCATTAGCAGCCGATCGGAACAATGACGAGACAGTTTTAGTAATTCAAAGTCAGACAGTCGCGGCTCATTTTAAGCGCGAATTCGAGCGACTTTATGGAAATGCGCTTCTGGGCGTACCCGATTGGATGCAGCGGAAAATTAAAGCGCAACAACAACAATGTCCGCAGATAATAACAGAATCTCCCAAGCAAACCCAAGAAGAAACTGAGCAAAAAGTTAATTTGAATACAGCAAGTCAGGCAGAATTAGAAGCTTTACCGGGAGTGGGGGCGAAATTAGCACAAGAAATTATTCAAGCAAGACAGGAAAAACCATTTACTTCTTTAGAAGACCTTGACAAAGTACCGGGAGTGGGATCTAGTTTAATGGAAAAGTTGCGCGATCGCGTAACCTGGTAACCCTCTCGACTCGCCCATCAACATCACCTATGAAACTCGTTATCGCAATTAACAGTGCAGCGATCGCGGGGACGGTATTGCTGTATGCTTGCACTGTCATCCAGCAAGCACCACCTCCATCCCCGCCCCCATCCCCATCCCCTCTTCCCCCCGCTGCACCTCCACCTTCACCCGTGACTTTAGCTTCCCCCGAAACAGACGCCTTCCAGGAAGCAGAAAATAAAGCCATCAGCGCTAAAAATATCGCCCAAATTGCTCAAACTAAAGAAGATTGGACGCTAGTAGCAAATCGCTGGCAGCAAGCAATAGACTTAATCCAAGCAGTGCCAAAATCTCACCCCAAATATGCACTGGCTCAAAAACAACTTACCGAATACCAAACCGGGTTAAAAGATGCCGAAAAGCAGCTTAAACTTCCCGCGTCAACTCCTTCTAAACTAGCCGATAACCAAGAGCAGAGTCAGGAAACACCCGGACAAGTTTATACAATAGATCCGCAAGCAAAACCAACCCCAAACGATACGCCAGACTTAAGCAAACTGCGTAACTTACTCGCAGCCAAAAAATGGAAAGAAGCAGACGAAGAAACCTTTGCCGCGATCGCGCGTAACCCTTGTTCAACTGGGGAAAAACCAGAATGCATCGCACCCACTTTACGCGCCATCGATCAATTATGGGTACAATATTCCAACGGCAAGTTTGGTTTGAGCGTCCAAAAACAACTTTACGAGAAAACCTCATTACCCGATGAATTGTTTAAGCAGATCAATTGGAAACTCAGCGATCAACAAAACTCCAATGCCATTTCTGGAATCACCTATCAAACCAATGCTCCCGCCGGACACTTGCCGTTTAAATTTATAGATTATATGTGGACAAATTCTGGTGCTTGCGGGCTAGACCTAACATACTCTTTATTAGATCATTCCCCCGAAGAAAATTTCATCCCGCCAGCGTCTTGTAGCGGCAAATCTTTCTACTTTCCCAAACAGCAGAAGAGCAGAGGTGATGGGGAATCCAGGTGATGGGAAAAGGGGAAAAGGGGAAAAGGGGAAAAGGGGAAAAGGGGAAAAGGGGAAATTGGGGAAAGCTTTCGTTTTCCTTTGTTCCTATTTGCATTACCGACTCTTTTCTCCTCTGTTTCCCCCAGTATGTCCCTATTTCCCTATTTCCCCCTTTCCCCTTTCCCCCCTTTCCCTGAAGCCCCCCTGCCCTTGCTATCCTGAAAAGAGTTCCCCACCATCGACTCGCGCCGATTCAACCATGACAGAGCAACCTACACGTATTTGTATCCTGGGTGGAGGCTTTGGTGGTCTCTACACCGCTTTGCGCCTCTCCCAACTACCTTGGGAGGGAACCCAAAAGCCGGAAATTGTCCTGGTGGACAAAAGCGATCGCTTCCTCTTCATCCCCCTCCTCTATGAACTCCTGACTCGCGAACTCCAATCTTGGGAAATCGCCCCCCCGTTTGCAGAAGTTCTTAATAACACAGGAGTGCGTTTTTGTCAAGGAACTGTTGCTGGAATTGATGTAGAACAGCAGCGAGTGCAATTGCAGGAAGGCGTGGAGATACCCTACGATCGCTTAATTTTAACCCTGGGTGGAGAATCGCCCCTGGACAAGGTACCGGGCGCTGCATCTTATGCTTTTCCATTCCGCACCCTCGCCGACGCCTATCGCCTGGAAGAACGACTGCGAGTTTTAGAACAATCCGACAAAGACAAAATTCGCATCGCGATTGTCGGCGGCGGTTATTGCGGCGTTGAATTAGCTTGCAAGCTGGCAGATAGACTAGGAGAAAGGGGAAGATTTCGGATTATCGAACAAGCCAATCAAATTCTCAGAAACTCCCCAGAATATAACCGAGAAAACGCAACTAAAACCCTCGAAGCAAAAGGCGTTTGGCTCGATTTAGAAACTAGCGTTGAATCAATTGGAGCCGATAGCATTTCCTTGATGTACAAAGGAACTGTAGACACGATTCCTGTGGATATAGTGCTGTGGACGGTGGGAATGCAAGGCTCTCCCGTAGTGCGAAATCTCCCCCTCAAACAAAACCAAAGGGGACAACTTGTGACTACACCTACGCTGCAAGCAATCGACCGTGAAGAAATTTTTGTGTTGGGAGATTTAGCCGAATGTCGCGACAATGAAGGACAGCTTGTTCCCCCATCCGCGCAAGCAGCTTTCCAACAATCAGATTATGCCGCTTGGAATGTTTGGGCATCCGTGACTAAGCGTCCAATGCTGCCTTTCCGCTATCAGAATTTGGGAGAAATGCTGACATTGGGAACCGATAGCGCTACTTATACAGGGATGGGATTGAAACTCGATGGTCAAGTTGCATACCTGATGCGTCGCCTCGCGTATCTGTATCGAATGCCTGGATTAGAACATCAACTAAAAGTCGGCGTTAGCTGGATTTCTAATCCGATTTTGGATGCGATTAAGTAATGGCAGGTTTAAGATTTTAGATTGCAGATTTGTCTTCGATCTGAAATCTTTAACCTGCAATCTGAAATTTTCACATAAGAGCTTGTTTAAATGTTTCAATCCGCAGATAAAGGGAAAGAGGAATATCCGGCAATGCCCTAAAACCAGATTTTGTGTAAAATCCCTTGGCTTTTTCGTCTATGGCATCAACTCTAACTGCAAAAACACCCACTTTTTGCGATACATTGAGTGCATTTTCTAAAGCGTGGAATAGCAAATGCTTTCCCAAACCTCTTCCTTGCATAGACCGATCCACAGCTAGCTTGCCAATTAGTATAACTGGAGTTGGGTATTTAGGCAGACTCTCCCGTAGATCGACAGGAAAATTTTCACTAGCGATCGCACCCGCGCAGCAAGAATAATAGCCAGCGATCGTCTGACTATCTTCAGATAGAAAAGCGACAAAAGTTCTGGAAATTCCATCCCGATCGTTTTTCAGAGCATATTGTTTTAGATATCGATCTAGTTCAGGGTTTCCAGAGTTAAAGGGGTCTTTTCTGAGACTACTCGTGCTGCGCCCTATAGCATCTATTGGAGATATAATCCAAGCCACAATGTTTTACTCTTAGGAATCGCGACACTCTTTAACTAATGCAATCAACCCCTCAGAAGGTTCTGGGGGGTTTAACATCATGTCTAATAAAAATTCCCAGTCCCGGTCAGACAGAGACAAAACTGGATTACCAAAAGCTGCTGGCCCATTGATGATAGCATCCAGTTCTGCTACATATTCTTCCAGTAAAAATAGATAGGTTAGCCACTTTACTCTGGTTTCGGTACTTCCTGCTGTTTTTGCAAACGTTTGCATCTTGCCATTCCTCCTGCTGAAAACTTTTAGCTTATCGTTAAAATTAACTGAAATATCATATATATTTATGATAATATAAATCCGCGATCGCTCTACTGAGGTACAAGCGATCGCAGATTTTAGATTGCAGATTTGCCTTAAATCTTAAATCTAAAATCTGCAATCTAAAATTTTCAGAGTCCTGGTTTTTCTAGCAGCAACGCATCTAAATCGAGTTGCGCCAATTGCTCGTAGGCTGGCGCGATCGCTCCTTTCCCCCGCAAAAACCCAGTATTGGCACCCGGACAGATATATTGCAGCGTTTCGGGAGTAAAAACTTGGCGTAACATTTTGACGCTGTTAATTTGCCTTCGCCAGTGGAAAGTTTTGGAAGTTCGCAAGGGGACGGGGTTACCTTCCCGATTTGGCACTAAATGACGCCCGGTAAACAATATGCCTCCATTTTCGCCCTCATAAAGGCAAGAAGAACCGGGAGAATGTCCGGGCGTCCAGATCGCGTGGCTAGTCGGAGAGAGAGTAAACTCTTTCTCAAAGGTGTTGACAGTTAACCCAGGTAGCAGATAAGATTCCTGCTCCTGAATCAGGATTTCGCAGCCAAAGGTTTGTTGAATTTCCTTGACATGCTTGCCAATCCCCCCCCGATGGGTGATAAACAGCCACCGGACGCCTCCTTGGTCGCGTAAAAATTGCTGGTTTTCTGCGTCCCAAGCGGGACAATCGAGCAGAATATTGACATCGTTCTTTACAATGAAATAAGCTGTCGCCCCCAACGTTTCTCGATTGGGTGGAAATGCAAAAATATTGTCAAAGACAGCCCTTGCTGGTTTGGGCATAAAATGAACTTATTTTTACTCCTAGTACTGGGACTGGTTACTTACTTCATTGTGCAGCGCAGCGTCGCCAGCATCACAAAAACACCCGTGTGGATATTGTGGCTGGTGATGATGACACCCGCGTTTATTTGGAGTGCCTGGATTTGGATTTACGGCGAACAACGGCAGATGCCTTTGGTGCTGTTGCTTGGCCCGTTTATCATTTGTCCGATATTGTACTGGTGGCTGATTCATTTGGGGCGTAAAGAACTAACCCCAGAGGAACCTAAGACAACTGATTCGCCAGTGGCGGCGCCAACTCTCAACGGGGATGCCCAAAAGCAACCTGTGCGGGCGCTAACCTCTGAAGAAGAAGCGACCCTCCGCAATTGCTTTCCCTGGTCGGTATATTACCTGCAAAACCTGGAGTATCGACCTCAAGCGGTGATTTGTCGAGGCAGCCTGCGTTCCAATCCAGAAGTGGCTTACAGGACAATCAAGGAGAATATTGAAGCACAGTTTAGCGATCGCTTCTATATTCTGTTTCAAGAAGACTTCACCGGCAAACCCTTCTTCGCCCTCGTCCCCAATCCCCAAGCACATCGCGAGGCGAAGCGCAACAGCGAACCCCTAACGCGACCGGGTATAGCTTTGACCCTGCTGCTGGTAACTTTATTTACCACTACCATTATTGGTGCCGAGATCGCTAACATCACCCAAGCAGCGGTGAAATCTAACCCAGGTATCTTGCTGCAAGGACTGCCCTATGCTTTATCTTTAATGACGATTCTGGGCATCCACGAATTGGGCCATTATCTCGCCGCCCAACGCTATAAAATTCGCGCGACGCTGCCTTATTTTATCCCCGTGCCTTTTTTCTTGGGGACGTTTGGGGCGTTTATCCAGATGCGAAGTCCCGTACCCCATCGTAAAGCTTTGTTTGATGTCGCGATCGCAGGACCTTTTGCAGGCTTTATTGCCACGATACCTTTCTTGATTTGGGGCTTAGCCAATTCCAGCGTCGTTACCCTGTCCGACAAGTCAGGGATGTTAAATTTCGATTCGTTTAACCCCAGGTTTTCCATATTGATGACGCTGTTGAGTAAGCTAACCTTGGGTAGTGCTTTGGCTCCCAACATGGCGATAGATCTTCATCCCGTAGCGGTAGCTGGCTACCTGGGTGTCATCGTCACCGCATTGAACTTGATGCCCGTGGGACAACTCGACGGGGGTCATATCATCCATGCCATGTTAGGACAACAAGCCGCGATCGCAATCGGTCAAGTGGCGCGGTTCTTGCTGCTAGGATGGTCGCTGGTGCAGCCAGGGTTTTTACTGTGGGCAATTCTATTATTCTTGATGCCCGCAACTGATGAACCGGCACTTAACGATGTCACCGCACTCGACAATGGGCGAGACTTCTGGGGACTGTTGGCAATTGCTTTGTTGGTTGTCATCGTCTTGCCGATGCCTGCGATGTTGAGAGGAATGTTGGGGATCTGAAATGTTTGTGGGGTTGCGTGCGATCGCCAATGCTATAATTTCTAAAGCAAGGGCACGTAGCTCAGTGGATAGAGCACCAGGTTCCGGTCCTGGGTGTCGGGGGTTCAAATCCCTCCGTGCTCGTTCAGTGCATCTTTACCGACTAGGGTGCGTTACCAACAGCGTAACGCACCCTAAGATTATTAGGGCTGGGATAGGCGGGAAGCCGACCCCGCAAGAATCAACGGACATCATATAAGTCCTTATAGAATACACTTTATTTTGCTTGAGTTAATAGTCCTTGTCTTGCGGACTTCGTTTGTGTAGTGGCACCCTTAAGGGTGCCACTACACTATAACTATTTTCGCTTGGCAGCTTCTTTAGCTTTTTTAGCAGCATCTTTTGCCGCTTTTTTAGCCGCTTTTTCGGCAGCTTCTGCCGCCAGTCGCGCCTGTTCTTTCTCTTCTGCTATTTTATCCAAATAGTAGTGATAATCTCCCAAATAAACCCGAAACTCTCCATCGCGAATTTCGACAATTTTGTTCGCCACTTGGGAAATAAAATAGCGGTCGTGAGACACTAAAATCGCGGTTCCATCGTAGTTTTTTAGCGCTTCTTCCAGCATTTCTTTAGCGGGAATATCCAAGTGGTTGGTCGGTTCGTCTAAAATTAATAAATTTGCTGGACGCAGCAGCATTTTAGCTAAAGCTAAACGGGCTTTTTCACCTCCACTGAGTGCTTCAACTTTTTTGAATACAGTATCGCCGCTAAATAGAAATTTTCCTAACAGGGTGCGAACTTCTTCATTATTCCAATCTGGTACTTCATCATGAATTGTTTCCATGACAGTTTTAGACAAATCTAAAGCTTCGGCTTGATTCTGTTCAAAATAGCCGGGAATCACGTTATGATCGCCTAATTTTACCTGGCCTTCTGAAGGTTGTTCCATGCCCATAATTAGGCGCAACAGGGTAGATTTACCGGCACCGTTTGGTCCGAGGAAGGCTATGCGATCGCCTCGTTCAATTAACAGTTCTGCCCCTAAAAATAGAATCTTGTCGTCATAAGTATGCACCAAATCTTTGATGATTACAACTTCCCTGCCGCTGCGCGGTGCTGGCGGGAATCGGAAGTGCAGCGTTCTTACATCTGAAATCGGCGTTTCAATTCTTTCAACTTTTTCTAATAGTTTTTCGCGGCTCTTCGCTTGCGTGCTGCGCGTTGCACTGGCACGGAATCTATCAACAAATGCTTGTTGTTTCTCCAGCTCTTTCTGTTGACGCTCGTAGGCGCTTAATTGGGCGGTTTTTGCTTCTTCTTTTTGGGATAAATAAGCCGAATAGTTACCTAAATAGCTGGCAGAAACTCCGCGTTCTGTTTCGACAATTTGGGTGCAAAGGCGGTCGAGAAACTCCCGGTCGTGGGAAACTATTACCATCGGGGTAGTTAACCCTTTAAGGTAATTTTCTAACCACTCAATCGTTTCTAAATCTAAGTGGTTCGTCGGTTCGTCTAACAGCAATAAATCTGGTTTTTGCAGCAATATTTTCGCCAAACCCATCCGCATTTGCCAGCCGCCGCTGAAGGCACTAACCAAGCGATCGCCGTCTGCCGCCTCAAACCCCATTTCGGGTAAAATCTTGTCAATCTGGGCTTCTAACCCATAACCGTCGAGGGCTTCAAACTGCCGCTGCAACTTATCCATTTTGTTGATCAGTTTGTCCAACTGTTCTGGATTGGCGGTTTCCATGTCCCGATGCACTTGGGATAAAGCTTCGTGGACATTATTTGCTTCAGAGAAAGCGCGCCATAATTCTTCTTTTACGGTGCGACAGGGGTCTACGTCAAATTCTTGATTTAGGTAGGCGATGTGCAAACTGGCGGGGCGGATGACTTCACCGGCGGTGGGTTCGATTTCTCCGGCGATAATTTTGAGTTGGGTAGATTTACCCGCACCGTTGACGCCGACTAAACCGATGCGATCGCCTATTTTAACTTCCCAGTTAACATCCTTGAGGACTTCGCCAGTCGGGTAGATTTTACAGATATGTTCGAGTCGCAGCATTAAGAGTCTCCGAGGAAGCAGGGGGCAGGTGGGCAGGTTTACAAGTAGGATAAATATTTGGCTTGGGCAGGCAATGGCACTAAGCCAAAGTCAATCTTAACAAAATTTAATGCAGGTTGAATATAGCGAGCGATCGCCCTCCGGCTACGATCGGCTTTCTTTATCTACCGTGCAGTCACCTTAGTTGTTACATAACTTATTATACCTATCGTTTGTTTGTCCGGTATAGTAGGAGCAATAGGGGGTAACAACAAGTGTTTTGCTTAACTTATGAATTTCGACTAAAACCAAGTAAGCAACAGATAAGTGTTTTTGAAGACTGGTTAGAGATTAACCGAAAAGTTTACAATTATGCTTTGGCTGAACGCAAGCACTGGTATAAGTCCCGTTCTTGTCAAGTAAACTATTGTTCGTTACATTCTGAGTACATTATTGAGGCAGATACACCTCGTCCCACTTTTGTTAGTCAATGCAAATCTTTGACAATAGCAAAAGAGCAGCACCCAGATTTAAAGCGGGTAGCAGCGCAAGTTTTACAGCAAACGTTAAAAAGACTGGAAAATGCTTTTACCTCAATGTGGGAAAACAATTTTGGTTTTCCTCGCTTTAAGAAAGTAGGTCAACTACGCTCCTTTGTCTTCTCTCAGCCAGGGAGAAACCCACTCAGGAATGGAGCAGTTAAATTGCCTGTAATTGGCTGGGTAAAATATCGCTCCTCCCGCGACATTCCAGAAGATGCTGTTGTTAAACAAACTCGTGTTGTTAAAAGAGCATCGGGCTGGTATGTCATGATTACTTTACAGTGGGATGTATCTGTGCCAAAAGTTACACCAAATGCCGAAGCATTGGGTGTAGACGTAGGATTAATAAGTTTTATCGCTACTTCTAATGGCCTTTGTATCAGTCGCCCTAGATTCTTTGTAGACCTCCAACGCCAGCTGAGATTGCTGCAACAAAGAGTTAGTCGCAAAGTGAAAGGCTCACATAATTGGCGCAAAGCGACTATGAAAGTAGCCTCACTGCACGAACACATTGCTAACACTAGAAAAGACTTTCATTGGAAAGTAGCACATCAACTTTGCGACCAAGCCTCAACAATATTTGTAGAGAACCTGAATTTAGTCGGCTTATCTAGAGGCATGTTGGGAAAACATTGTTTAGATGCTAGCTGGGGTCAATTCTTGCAAATATTAGAACAGTGTTGCTTTAAACGCGGTGTTTACTTCCAGAAAGTAGATAGCAGAAAGACAAGCCAGATTTGTCCTCACTGTGGAACATTCACAGGTAAAAAAGATTTGTCAGACCGCGTTCATGCATGTAAAAATTGCGGCTACATAACAGATAGAGACGTTGCAGCCGCTCAAGTAGTTCTTGCTAGAGGACTTGCAGCCGTTGGGCAAACGGTCAAGATGCTTAATGAGGGTAAAGCGGTTGCGCTCCCTATGAGTTAAGAATCCGCGGATTTTTAGATTGCGGAGTGTCAAAGAACTGCAACAGCTAGAACCTGATGCAGAAATTGGCAAGCTTTTGGTAGATAAAGTAGCGAAAGTTTGGCTACTTGAAGGCACAGAAGCATGGGTACTGGTTCACGTGGAAGTCCAAGGCAGATATGATACCGAGTTTGCCAAGCGGATGTACACCTACAATTACCGCTTATTTGACCGCCACCAACAGCGGGTGATTAGTTTGGCGATTTTGGCAGACGAAAGGGCAAATTGGCGACCTTCAAGCTATGGTTACGAACTAGGGGGATGTCGCGTCAGTTTAGAGTTTCCCGCTGCCAAAATCTTGGACTACGAAGCGCAATGGGAAAGTTTGGCACAAAACACCAATCCCTTCGCGGTGGTGGTGATGGCGCATTTGAAGACCAAGGCAACGCAACAAAACCCAGAGAGTCGTCTACAGTGGAAATTAAGCCTGGTTAGAAGTTTGTACGACCGAGGCTACCGCCGGGACGATGTTCTGCAATTGTTTCGGTTCATCGACTGGATAATGGTATTGCCAGAAGCATTGGCTCGTGGTTTTAAAGAAGTAGTGAGAAGTTACGAGGAGGCAGACAGAATGCGTTACGTAACCAGTATTGAACGGCTAGCAATTGAAGAAGGGATTCAACAAGGAATTGAACAAGGCATTGAACAAGGCATTGTCCAAGCGAGTCGAAACTATATCATTCAATTTTTACAGATTCGGTTTGGAGAAGTGCCAACTTCTATAGTCGATGCGCTCAATGGGATAAACGATGCGGCTGTGCTGCGATCGCTTTTTACGAGAGCGATCGCTATCAATTCTCTGGCAGAATTCCAGCAAGTATTAGATGAAGTTATACCTGGGGAATAAGCAACGACTTTTGCCAGAAATCTAAAATTTAATCCTCAGCATTGAGAAACCGGGTTTCTTTAGAGAAACCCGGTTTGGAGCGCCTCACAAATTAAGCAATGCCAACGCTGCGATAGAAAGTCCTAAATTCACTGTAAGACAGATCGATAAATCCATCGTTAGGATTGCCCCGACCTACGCGCTGACCATTAACAACTCGTCCATCAACCCCCCAAGGATTGCGTACCACAATTCGCTGTTCTCCCGACTGGGTGACGTAGGCATTCGTGACTGAATAGGCATGACCGCCAACAATTAAACCGCTTTTATCTTGAGTCGAAGCCCCTCCCGTGCCTACTTGGATAAATTGACCATTCCCTAGCGCCGCCTGGATTTGCTCAAACGAGATCGTATCGGCAAACAGACCTTGCAAGTCATAGGTCTGTGCCTGCCGTCCGGTGATGCGAGTCAGCGGCGGCGCTACGAAATCTCCCCGACCGATGGCATTATAACCCGGTTGACCAGTTTGGCCTGGATCTTGTCGATATTGAGCATAAGCGCGTTCAACCAGCGCCCCCCAAATCGCACCATTGTTGGGGTTAAGCGGATCGCGTTCCCTGCCAGCAACTGCCGCAGCAAATAGGTTTTCTGTATCTGGATCTACTACGACGCGACGATCTACAGTCACATACTCGGCTTGTAAGGTTTTTTCGTCGTAAAAGCGTACCGTGTAAGTGTTATCGCCATTGTCAACAATCATGTTATTGATGATGGCGCTGGTTTGGTTGCCAGCATCATCAAATTGCCGCCCAAAAGTGGCTCCCAAAGCGGCTAAGAATGCACAGTTGCCCAATTGACCTTGGTTAATATCACCAATCCTGGGTTGTCGGATGCTGGCAGCATACAACGGGCCAGAGAGGGCGGCATACTCTAACTGGAAGACTTTAGCAGGTTCGCCAGTATCTGTGCGATCGCTTTGGCTAAATATGGGAGTTGGTGCTTCAGTTCCCCGGAACCAACGACCCACTATCGACTGAAATTGATCTGCACCTAAGTTGGGCGATGCATCTTGAGTAACTCGATTCGTCAGGTAGCGAACAGAATCGGGGGTATTAAACAGGGTACTGTTGTTAACAATCAGTTTGAAATCGCTCAACTCATTGGCACTGACTATGCGATCGCCGCCAACTGAGTTATCAAACAAACTCAGCAAGTCGTTGCGATTTAAACTACCATCGGCGACTAGGTTTAGGGTCAGGTTTCGCAGTCCTGGATCGTTAAAGTTACTGCTAATAAATTGTCTGACATCAGATGGAGTGTCATCGGGTGGTGCAGAGGAAAGCAGAGGTGCAATGCTGAGCGTGTAGTTGCCCGTCACCTCGTTTTCGTAAGAACTCACCCGCACCAGGTATTGTACCCCGGCAGCCGCGGTAAATGTGAGTTGAGAATTGGTAGTATTTGCGTTATCGTCGTCGTTGAAACTAATAACTTGTCCCGTCGCTGCATTGACGAGTTGCAAGTAAGTATCAAATTGAGCCGAGTTAAGGTTAATTTGAACTATTTGACCCGCAGCAACTCCATTTAACTGATAATCATCGCTAAAGCTACCTTCGTCTCCGGCATCTCGCAAATCGGTGTTGCTTAACGTGCCATTGATCGTTTGACCGGGAGCGATCGCGCCTACAATCGGGCTACTGCTGCTGGTGGTTAGGGTGTAATTACCCGCGCCTGCGCCATCTTGGTCAAAACTCGTTACCCGAATCGCATATTCTGCATCCGGTTCTACAGTAAAAGTCAGCCTCGAGTTAGTGTTGTTATCAGAGACATCATCATTTTCGGCAATTATCTCATTGGTGATGATATTCACCACTTGAATATAAGTGTCGAACTGGCTCGAATTGAGGTTAACTGTTACTTGCTGACCAGCTCTAACATCAGTTAGCAAATATTCATCGGCAAAACTACCAACCCGATCGGGATTGTCTGCGTCGCTGCTTTCTAAAGTCCCCTGAATCGTTTGATTGCCGCTGATGGGAAGGAATACTTCTTGTGCGATCGCGCTATCAGGATCGGCAAACAAGCCTAACTGGTAAGCCGTATTGCCTTCAAATTGGGACACCTGCACATAATATGTCCCCGCTTCCAATCTTCCTACGCTCAGATATTCTGCCTCGGTTCCCCCGCCTTCGGAAAAATCCAGCACTTCATTATCTTCCACCAACCCATTGCCGTTGGTGTCTTGAAGCAGTTGGATATCTGCATCAGCCGCTAACCCAGTCAAGTAAGCCCCGAAACGGCTATCTCTGTCAATTGTGAAGCGGTAGAAGTCATTGGTGTCAGGGCTTCCCACAAAATCGCTCAATCTGACATCCACACCCAGAAGCCCCAAGTCGCGAGCAGTACGCAGTGTATTACCAGCTGCATCTGGTGGATTATTCAACGGCGTTGCTTGTAAGTTCAACCTGTAGTTAGTATCACCCTCAAACTGCTCGACGGAAACGAAATAATTACCCGGATTTAAAAGAATGTCCAGTTTTTCTGCCTCAGTTCCCGCATTTTCAGAACTACCGATCAGCTCATCAACTTCGATCTCGCCATTATTATTAGCATCCTGGTACAGATATACATCTGCATCTGTACTCAGGTTATCCATATTCAAAACAAAATTGCTCAGGCGATCGATACTGAAGCGATAAAAATCAAACGGTTCTGCGTCCCCAACAAAACCACCAAAACTGCGATTTTGAATACTCCCCAGGTTCAAAGCCGTATCTGGAGTTTCCCCAGCAGTCGGTAGCTGGGGCAAACCAAAAATCTTGGAAAACTCAGAAAATTTAGGATCTCCTAAAAATGGGTTATCAGTCATGACTCAATTGTTTCCTTTTTGGTTCAGTTTGAGCGATGTTTTTGAGATTTCAGATTTCAGATTTCAGATTTCAGATTTTAGAGGTTTTCTGTTCAAAAAAACTTCGGTTGCAATCCAAAGTCCTTGTATCCAAAATCTATTTAACTCAAGTTGCTAGTTATGAGGTCAAGCGTTTTCGATCCCCCTAAATCCCCCTTAATAAGGGGGACTAAGAATCCGGTTCCGCCTTTTTTAAGGGAGACTAA
>CAYXCW010000005.1:0-108682 GCA_964463555.1 uncultured bacterium | reverse complement strand
TACATGTAACGTCTCTACAGCTAAAACCCGTTGAAACGGGTTAAAACCTTGATTTTAGTTAGCTTTAGCTAACTTAAGCTTTCAGCCCCAAATTTATTTGGAGGCTGTTTATCGGGTAGGTGCAAGATGTGAGTTTACCTTACTTGTTGGGTTGAGGGGTCATCCGCAGATAGGGCTTAATTTCCTCATATCCTTTGGGAAATTTTTCTTTTAGCACTTCTGGATCTTTGAGCGATGGGACAATAACGCAATCTTCCCCATCTTTCCAGTTGGCAGGAGTTGCCACGCTGTAATTATCCGTCAGTTGCAGTGAGTCAATTACTCGCAGCAATTCATCAAAGTTGCGCCCGGTGCTGGGAGGATAGGTAAAGGTGAGACGCAATTTCTTTTGCGGGTCGATGACGAAAACAGACCGAACTGTTACCGTGTTGCTGGCGTTGGGGTGAATCATGTCGTAAAGGTCAGAAACCTTTTTATCCGGGTCTGCCAGAATCGGATAATTGAGCTTAACGGTTTGGGTTTCTTCAATATCGCCAATCCAGCCATTGTGGGATTCTACATCGTCTACACTCAGAGCGATCGCTTTCACGTTACGCTTGTCAAATTCTGGCTTCAGACGCGCGACTTCCCCTAATTCAGTCGTGCAAACTGGTGTATAATCCGCCGGGTGCGAGAATAGAACTACCCAGCTATCGCCTGCCCAATCGTAAAAGTTAATTTCCCCTTCACTAGAGGCTTGAGTAAAGTTGGGTACGGTATCGCCTAATCTAAGCGTCATAACAAGTTTACCCCGATCTTAAAACCGATATCTACTTTGCGATTGTGCCATAAAAGCCAGTATTCCGGTCGGGCTTTAGATCTTTTTACAATTTATGCACGCTGGGACAGAATTTTTTGATATGCCGCGATGGTTTGTTGCGCGATCGCATCCCAACTATAATGCGATGCCGCATACTCTTTCGCCCTTTCACCCCGCCGCTTTCTTTCTTGCTCGCTTTCAAGTGCTAATTTTAATGCTAGAGTCAGTGATTCTACGGTAAGAGCGGACACCCAGCCAGCTTCTGCGCCTCGTACATCCTGCCAAATATAAACGCCATCTGAAATTACCACCGGCGTTCCAGATGCCATCGCCTCAGCTACCGCAATGCCAAAGTTTTCGTAGTAAGAAGGCAGGACGAACAAATCGGCTTGTTGTAGTAAGGATAGCTTGCGATCGCCCGTCACAAATCCCGCAATAGTTGTATATTCTCCTAGCGGCGATGCCTGCACCTGCGCTTTGATTTTCCCCTCATAATCCGGGTCTTGCGGATTTCCGCCCGCCAGGACAAAATGAAACTTTAACCCTTGAGCTAAAAGATTTTCTAAAGCTGGAAGTAGCAAATTTAACCCCTTTTTCGGGTCAATCCGCGACATATAAAGCAAAGTTGGGAATGGGGAATTGGTAACTGGTAATTGGGAATTGGTGGTGGGTAACTGGACGCCCAAGGGGATAACCAAATCCTTAGTAGAAACACCGAACCGTTCCGAAACTTTAGCTTCCTGGAGGCTGGTAAAGTGGATAGCAGCAGCACCAGCGAGGTTAGGTTTTTCTAGGACTGTGGCGTATATTTGCTTTAGCTGCTTTTTCTTTTGTAAATCAGCGGGATCGAGAGTGCCGAGAGGGCGGAGAATGTAGGGTAGATTGCGCGATCGCGCCACAGTCGCCGCACAAGAAGAAACAGGCGAAAACAAAGCATGAATATGTGCCAAATCGAACTCTTTGGCGTTTTGATACAACCAACCCAACAAATCGAGGGAAAACTTATAGCGGCGAAAAGGAGAACAGCGAAAATACCGCACCTGATACCCATCTTGTTCCACAGGACGATCTAAAGGAACATCCAGCGGCGCTTGCCCCGTATCTCCATTAGAATCAGTAGTTAGAACCGTCACCTCAACCCCTGCCCTAGCCAAAGCACCAGAAAGACCCAGTACCATTTGACTAGGGCCACCGTAAACTAAAGAAATTGAAGGAACAATTTGCAGAATTCGCATAATCTTAGGTAATTGGTAATCGGTAACTATATGTAGGGTGCGTTACGCTATCGCTAACGCACCATCAAATGATATGTAGAGCCTATATGTAGGGTGCGTTACGCTATCGCTAACGCACCATCAAATAATAAAAGTCGTTGCCTAATTCCTGCTATACCTCCGCACAAACTCTTGTGGGGTGGGCGTCTCGCCTGCCCTATACTTAATTTTTAACATAAGTCTATTACCAATTACCAATTACCAATTACCCATTTTCAAATCAGATTCAACCGCATTTCATTGCTTTGTGAAAAGCCAAGACTAGAATAAACTGGTTTCCCTAATGGAGAAGCGTGTAAAATAGCCTGCGTACAGCCAAGGGACTTTAAATAATCCACAGTCATAGCAGTAAGTCTTTTCGCAATACCCTGTCCCCGGAAAGGCGGTTCAACATAAACACCCCAAATATATCCATATTTCCGGTATTCATCTGCTAGCGCGTGTGGGTATAAACCAGCAAAAAGCTGACACCCAGCAGATCCAACCACTTCACCATCAATCTCTGCTAAAAAAGCCTTGTAGCCGAGTTCCTGACGCGCCCTTTCTATAAATTGAAGCGTAATTTCAAGCCAGTCATCCTGGATAGACTGGGGAGGAACATCATTGTCTCGCCACAGCTGATAAAAATGCCTAGCAATCAAAAAATCTTCATGTTTACTTGCCTCTCTTATCTTAATATCTCTTTCTCCTACCATTCCTCTGCGTCCTCTGCGCCTCTGCGGTTCCTTTATCTTCTTTTTTAACCAATCTCCTGATAAAACTCCAACAATTGCTTAGCCAAAGCTTTGTTAGTATATTGTTCCATAGCCCGTTGATAACCCAAACCAGCCAAACTCTCTCTTAATTCATTATTTTCCATTAACTGCAATAAACAATTTCGCAAAGCTTCCACATTGCCCTCTGGGAAAACTAAACCAGCATCTTTAATCACATGGGGAATTTCACCTGAATCAGAACCAACCACCGGCACTTTGCAAGCCATTGCTTCAATCAACACGTGACCAAACTGTTCTTTCCAACCCGCTGCCGTCAGAGTTTTAAACTTGTAAGTTGTTTCAGAAGGCAGCACTAAAGTATCCATCAAATTGATATAGCAAGGCACTTCATCGTGGGGAACGCTTTCAACCCAAATCAGTTTATCTTTTATCCCCTTTTCTGCTGCGAGTTCCATTAAATTTGATTGCAACGGGCCGCGCCCTAGTAAAAGCCATTTCCAGGGTTTATCTTGCAAACCAGCCAGCGCTGATAACAGCGTCAGCAATCCTTTTTCCTCAACAAACCGCCCCACAAAACCCACAACAAAATCCGTTGAATTTATCCCCAATTTAGCCGCTAATTCTGGTTGACGCTGAGGTTGAAATCTAATTTCATCCACACCCAATTGCGGCATAACTTGCATCGGGCCATTGTAGCCGCGCTGCCGCAAAATATCAGCGCCATCTTTATTGCCTACTACAATTCCATCAGTGTTGCTCAGGTTATAAGCTTCCAGAAGAGACACGGGGAACTTTAACTCATAAGGCAAATTCCACCAAGTAAAAAATACATTTTTTGCCTTTAATCCCAGCATCTGATTCAGGAAAATAAATTGAGCATAAGCCAAAGCCTTAGAACCCTGTTCAACCTGAATAATATCCGGGCGAAATCGACGCAACAAAGAAATCAAGTCTGCCCCAAAGGTAAGCAATCCTTGATTGTTTTGACTAAAATTAGAAACCGGCACAACTTGAAACGAACCTTCCTGTAAAAATTGCGTTTCAATCGTCTTATTTTGAACCCCGCCTGGTTGCCAGCGGCGCGGCACAACCACGGTAACTTCAATTCCCGGTTCCAGATTAGCTAACGCTCTTAGCTTTTCGCGATTGAGGTCAACAATATAGGTATGGCTAGCAACTAAAATCTTCATAACTTTGGCAATTGGTAATTGGTAACTGGTAATTGGTAACTGGTAATTGGTAATTGGTAATTGGTAAAAATATAGCAATAAAATATCAAAGAAAACCTATTACCCATTACCCATTACCCATTACCCATTACCCATTAACGCTATCTTGTTGAGTGTAAATTTGACCGTCATTAATCGTAGATTTGAGCAAGGTTCCCAGGGCGTTAATAAATCCCAGGGAATAGAAGCCACCGCGAGTGATGATTTTGATCGGAGAACCGCTTTTATTACAAGGAGGATTTCCCAACACGTGACAGTCAAACAAGCGAGCAAATAATCTTAGTTGCTGCCAAGGCGTTAAGTTTTTCAACGCCATTAAGAAGTGGTTGTGGTAGAAAGTAATTTGGTATTGCAGACTGCGCGTACTAATATCGTGACAGCCCCCCGTTTCCTCGCCCAAGTGAATTAAATCTGCCTCTGGGTCGTACCAAATCTTATAACCAGTTTGCCGCAACCTTAAGCAAAAATCCGATTCTTCCCGCACCGCACTGCCTCTAAATCTTTCGTCAAAATGCAGTCCGTGCTTGCTAAAAATTTCCCGGCGAAAAGACATATTGCAGCCTCGTGCCGAAATCACTTGCTGCGGCTTTACTGTATGCACCAAATCGATATAATACCAAGCAATTCCAGGGTCCATTGCTTGGGGCGGTAAATCCTCAATCGTTAATTCTCCCCCAGAATCGGTTAGTTTCATCCGGTCGAAAACTCGCCCAGCGACTGCCCCCACCTCCGGACGATCTATATAATTACGGGCATGGGCGGCTAAATAACCGGGTTTGAGCTGAACGTCATCATCAATAAACAGAATAATATCCCCACTTGCCCGCCGCGCCGCATAATTCCGCGCCCCTGGTAAACTCGCCCAATCAACGCGAAACCAGCGAATTTTGCCATCCGCCGCCAGTTTTTCCAAATAAGCTTGGGTTTCACTCTGGTGCGTCTTGGTTTGATCGACCACCAGTACCTCATAATTGGGATAGTCTTGCTTTAACACATCTGCGATCGTGTCGCGCAGGGGTTCCTCGCGTCCGTAAGTGGGAATCACTACCGAAATCAAAGGCCAAGTCACGGTTAATAAACTCCTTTATTCAGTGCTAGCCTAGCCACCAGCTTTATTATGTATCAGTTAAGCTGCTTTCTTGGCAGTAGCAGTTTTTTTAGATTTAAGACTTTGTTTCTTTTTGTTTTTTGGATCGTTTGCCTCCTCTGCTGCTAATTTTTCCCGTTCCTCCTTATCTATTTCCGGCAATCTTAAAATCACTCCGGCAAAAAACCAGTAATAAACGCAAACCGGATCGGTATCTAAAGGATACCAGTAGGTGTTGTAACTGATGATCAAAACAAACACCCAAAAACAGGCACCAAAGCTGCGTAAATTTTTTTCTTTCACCGAGCGGTAAACTTTGAACGTCACGAAGGTTAGGGTGGTCACCAGTGCTAAAAATGCCAGCACCCCCAACGGCCCGATTTCATGGAATATTTTTGGATAGTAAGTTTCGATTAACTGCACGTTGCCAAAAGCTCGCGCCGAGTTGGTGGCGCGTCCCAAACCCGCCCCAAAAATTCCCTCTTGGTCGCCACTGGTATGACCCGCTTGAGCGGCAATAAACTCAGTTGGGGGTGAAGCATTCCAGCGGTCAACAAAGCTTTGCACCCGCTCTTGGATAACTTCCGGGAACATCGCCCCAGCAACTGCACCCAGTACCCCAAGTCCTAATGCTATGGGTATAAATCGTTTCAGGTTAGCCACTTGACCCGTTAGCACCAATAAAATAATCGTGACCACCGGAACCAGCGCCAGAGCAATTCTTTGACCGGAAATAACGGCATTGACAAAAACTCCTGCCATGCCAATCAAACCGCCAATTCTCCACAGGGGCGAGGGGTCGCTAAAGGCAGTAGCAAAGGTCAAAAAGGCATTAGAAATCAAGAACCAAGCCCAGTGCCAGGGAGATACAAACGTCCCCGGCAAGCGAATCATCCCCACCTCAGGACTAAACACCAGCGCGCCACCCACCAAACATCGAGCTTCCAGGGTTGCCTTAAATAAAGCCTCTCCAGACATCCCTCGCGTTCCCAGACACTTGCCACTGAGGAGGAAATAGTACTGAATGAAGCCTAAAGCACAACAAATAATCGCCAGAACTAGATGCATTCTGGTCAAAAACAGCAATTCTTTCTTGTTGCGAATTAAGTAGTAACCACAGGTAATTAGGGGCAGGTATCCGAGCAGAACTTTCAGCCCCATCAGTCCGAGTATAATCGGCTGACCGCTTTTTTTCGGAGCAAACTGCTGGGCGCCGTTGACAATCAACAGCGTCAGCAAACAAAGCACCAGTAAAAATATCAGCGGTTGTTTGAGCTTTTCGGGAATCAGAAACGGCTGCCGTTTCCGCTTGCATTCCTGATAGAGAGTAATGACTGCTGGAATGTAAAAACCATCTTTTGCCAGCTGGAACAGTGCATTTCCGCCACCAATGGCATACACGACCGTGCCGCCAAACGGTACATAGATGAGGAATGCCCACAGCGCTTGACGGTAGTATTTGAAGGACAGACACATTGCGACTATCCCGGCAAATCCCCCCACAGCGGCTTTAACGCCGCCAATTGGAAATAGGATGGCGGCAAGAAAGATAGATCCACCGACGACGGCACTGGTGTAAGTGATGAATTCTTGTCGCTGCTTTGCCTGCTGCCTTTTTAATGCGGCTTGCTCCTTTGGGCTGAGTTGAGGAGTTTTAGATGCAGCCTGTTTTTTGGATTTCTTCTTTGCTCTTCTATTAGTAGTTTTTGCCATGAATGAAATCTCAAGCTGCTGTCGATCTAAAGGTTAACGATAACAGTTTATAAACGGCTAATTTTCAATTGATGAATTTGGTTATTCCCAACAATCTTGCTCAAATAATTTCAGCTTAAAGCGGTTTTTCCAAAAAATTGCACTTTAAGCTAACAAAGCTTTGAAAACCGCTCGATATTGCTCCTGACAGGAAACAGAAGCTGATAACGTTTCGACTAATAGCGATCGCAATTATGTATAATTGTCGAGCTACCGCTCGTCACTCCTGGCAGGAAGACTAACCTTTTGCGATGATGGCACACTGATGCTTGAAACGGCAAGATTTAGAATTAGTCTAAAGCAAGGCGGTCAGTGCTAGCAAGAAGCAACACGCTCTGTGTAAGGTTAAGAAATATCTCAATAAAGTACCGATTCTATGTTTGATGCGCTATCCGAACGCTTAGAAGCTGCCTGGAAGAAACTGCGGGGGCAGGATCGCATTTCCGAGTCAAATATACAAGAGGCGCTGCGGGAAGTGCGTCGCGCCCTGCTAGAAGCAGATGTCAACCTCCAGGTCGTTAAAGATTTTATTGCTGAGGTCGAAGTCAAGGCACAAGGAGCCGAAGTTTTTGCTGGCGTGCGACCCGACCAGCAGTTTATCAAAATTGTCTACGACGAGCTGGTAGCTGTGATGGGGGAAACCAATGTCCCCCTAGCCCAAGCACAAACTCGCCCGACTATCGTACTCATGGCTGGGTTACAGGGGACGGGTAAAACTACAGCTACTGCTAAGCTGGCGTTGCACTTGCAAAAGTTAAATCGCTCTACCCTACTGGTAGCAACGGACGTTTATCGACCGGCGGCGATTGACCAACTAATTACCCTGGGTCAGCAAATTAACGTACCCGTATTTCAACTGGGAACTGATGCTAACCCAGTGGAAATTGCCCGTCAAGGGGTAGAAAGAGCAAAAGCAGAAGGTATCGATACTGTAATTATCGATACAGCGGGTCGCTTGCAAATCGACCAAGACATGATGGCGGAATTAGCCCGCATCAAGGAGACAGTTAAACCCCACGAAACCTTACTGGTAGTGGATTCGATGACCGGGCAGGAGGCAGCTAACCTCACCCGCACCTTCCACGATCGAATCGGCATTACGGGTGCGATTTTAACCAAGCTCGACGGGGATACGCGCGGTGGGGCAGCGCTTTCGGTGCGGCGGATTTCGGGTCAGCCGATTAAGTTTGTCGGCGTCGGGGAAAAAGTAGAAGCGCTGCAACCGTTCTATCCAGACCGGATGGCGTCGCGGATTCTGGGGATGGGAGATGTCCTGACGCTGGTGGAAAAAGCGCAGGAAGAAATGGACTTGGCAGACGCCGCCAAGATGCAAGAGAAAATTCTGGCAGCGAAGTTTGATTTTACAGATTTTCTCAAACAGTTGCGGCTGCTGAAAAATATGGGGTCGCTGGGCGGTTTGCTCAAGATGATTCCAGGGATGAACAAGCTCTCATCCGACCAACTCCAGCAAGGAGAAGCCCAGTTAAAGCGGGCTGAGGCGATGATTAATTCGATGACCAAAGAGGAACGCCAAAACCCGGATTTGCTGTCGGCCTCTCCCAGTCGCCGCCGTCGGATTGCCCGCGGGTGCGGCTATCAAGAATCGGATATCGCCAAGCTGGTAAGCGATTTCCAAAAAATGCGGAGTCTGATGCAGCAAATGGGACAAGGAGGCGGGATGCCTGCCATGCCCGGAATGCCTGCTGGTATGCCAGGGCTTTCTCCCTTTGGTGGCAACCGTCCAGCACCACCCGGTTGGCGGGGTTATAACCAGGGGGCAGCTAAGCCGAAAAAGAAAAAAGAGAAAAAGAAAAAAGGCTTTGGTCAGCTTTAAAGTCGGCGGCGGCAACCCTTGCAAAACCAGCCTTGGGCAAGCCACACTGAGAATGTAGGAAACTTAAACATCACGTTTTTCCGTCAAACTGGCAATTTTCCAGTACCAGGCGAAAGACGTACAATGGATGATTAGTCACAATTGAGAGCATGATTGCTGTAACATGATCAAACTTCGATTAAAACGATACGGCAAAAAGCGGGAAGCTAGCTACCGGATCGTTGCCATGAAAAGTACCTCGCGTCGCGATGGTCGTCCTTTGGAAGAACTGGGTTTCTACAACCCCAGAACCGACGAAACAAAGCTAGACATTCCTGCGATCGTTAAGCGAATCCAACAAGGAGCGCAGCCAACTGACACCGTTCGCCACATCTTGGAAAAAGCTAATGTTTTCGAGCAGGTCCGCGGCGCCTCAGCCACCCAGTAAATCGTCCATCCCAGCCCAAGTAGCTATGCCAGATTATGCTGCACTGGTGCGATTTCTAGTGCAGCCTTTCTTAGAGTCGCCAAGTTCGTTGAAGATAGACTGCGAAACCAGCCCCAGCAAACCAAAAGTTTGGATTCGTCTGGCGTTTGAAGGAGAAGATAAAGGCCGAGTCTTTGGTCGGGGTGGCAGGAACATTCAGGCAATCCGGACTGTGATTGAAGCGGCTGCCAAAGCAGCTGGACAATCAGTCTACCTGGATATTTACGGCGGTATAGGCCCAGAGAGAGAAAACGGTGCGGGAAGCTATGAGCCTCCCACCAGAAGTTCCCCTGCTCGCAAAGCTCCGGTTCCCAGGTCTTCTCCCAGAATCCGCTTCCCCAGCTAGCATGTAGATGGGAAAAGTTGCAAAACCAGTACAAAAAAGGATGCTCGCCTTTGATCCCAGTTGCTAAAAGCTATGGGAATGAAAGGCGATCGCAGCACCTTGAGGTTCTGTAGCACTTGGGTACAATTATTTGTGGAGGCGTTAACTGCAACGTCTCTACAAGTAACTAATCAGTGGTTAATTAACAATCCAAAGTAAGAGCATAAGTGAGGTGAACAACAGCGCGTGGCAGAAGTCCGTTTAGGAGAAAATGAATCGATAGATTCGGCGTTAAGACGCTTTAAAAAGAAGATTCAAAAAGCCGGTATTTTGTCCGAAGTTAAGCGTCGCGAACGGTACGAAAAACCCAGCCTCCGCCGCAAGCGTAAGGCGGAAGCTTCCCGCAAGCGATCGCACTAGAAACGCTGGTGGGGAGGCAAAGAAGGCCGCTCCGATCAGACGCGATTGGACGCCTGTAGCAGCTTGCGACTGATAAGTTCTCTTTGTAGCGCTTGGCTTTTGCCATGCTTTTGCAATGCAGAACCGACAGGCGTCTTTGTTTATGGGAATTTGTTGTCATGAAATTAAGCAAGGTGGTTAATCTGCTGAAAGGTTCTTTAAACGAATGTTAGAGGGCACGACGATTCAACTGCCAAGTATAGAAAGCGCGATCGCTCTATCTGGCGAAAAAGAGGAAAACCTCAAAACCCTGTCGAAGCAAACAGGCGCGACGCTGGTAATGCGGGGACAAGACTTGCAGATCAAAGGGACTGAAAATCAAGTTGACCTGGCTGTAAGATTGCTGCGATCGCTTGAGGATTTCTGGAGCAAAGGTAAAAGTATCTCTAGCGTCGATATTCTCACCGCGCGTCACGCCCTGGATACCCACCGCTCTGACGAGTTACAAGATTTACAGCGCGATGTTCTCTATCGTACCCGCAAAGGCGAAGAAATCCGCGCCAAAACCTTCCGTCAGCGGCAGTACGTTAAAGCTATTCGCACCCACGACTTGACTTTTTGCATCGGACCTGCTGGCAGCGGTAAAACCTTCCTCGCAGTTGTTTTAGCCGTTCAAGCACTGTTAGCTAACGAATACGAAAGGTTAATCTTAACTCGACCCGCAGTAGAAGCAGGTGAAAAGTTGGGATTTTTACCAGGGGATCTCCAGCAAAAAGTCAACCCCTATCTGCGTCCAATTTACGATGCTTTATACGAACTCATCGACCCAGAAAAAATCCCCAATTTGATGGAACGCGGCATCATTGAAGTGGCGCCAATTGCCTACATGCGGGGACGCACTCTCAACAATGCTTTTGTGATTGTCGATGAAGCTCAAAATACCACACCTGCTCAGATGAAAATGCTCCTGACGCGGCTAGGATTTCGTTCCCGCATGGTCGTAACTGGAGATATTACCCAAACCGATTTAGCGCCGAATCAAGCCTCGGGTCTAGCTGTGGCGCAAAAAATTCTGCAACATGTAGAGGATATTGGTTTCTGTCAGCTAACCCAAGCAGATGTTGTGCGCCATTCTCTGGTACAAAAGATTGTAGAAGCTTACGAACGACACGAAAAAGCTGGTAGCTAAGTTACTCTATTAGCAATTACCTATGACCAATCTAAAAGAATTTCTGGAAGCTTGCGAACAGTTGGGAACTCTGCGTTTAATCGTCACGAGTAGCGCTGCTGTACTAGAAGTACGCAGTTCGATTCGGAAGCTGTTTTATGCGGAGTTGCCTAAAGGTAAATACGCCAATATGCACGCCGAAGATTTTGAGTTTCACTTGAATATGGATGCAATTAAGCGGGTGAAATTTGAAACGGGTGAAGCGAAGCGGGGAAATTTTACCACTTATACAATTAGGTTTTTGGATGAGAAGGAAGAACCGGCTTTGAGTGCTTTTCTTCAGTGGGGTAAACCTGGGGAATACGAACCGGGACAAGTGGAAGCATGGCAGGCTTTGCGGGAAAAATATGGGGAAGTTTGGCAACCTTTGCCTGTGGAAGCTGTTTAATTTTTGAACCGCGAAGACGCGAAGGACGCCAAGAGAAGTTGAGAAGGTTTTGGAGTTTTTGTTTGGTATTAGTCTGCCTGCTCTGGGGCGGAGAGGCGATCGCTGGGCCTTTGATGGAGCGGTTGGCGCAATTTCCTAATTGGGAGGGTAAACCGCCCGTGCAGGCGGTTGTAGGGTCTGAGGATTTGATTTATCCTGATTGGATGGTAGGGACTTGGAAGGTTAGGAGTACTTTGGTAGATTTAGCGGCTCCTTTAGCACCAGAAATTGTGACGCCTGGGTTTGAAAGTAATCGCCGCTATCTAAATCAACCTGTGTCGTTTTTAGTTCGATTTCAAGCAGTTAGTAATTTTAATTTTCCCGTTCTTAATCGAAAATCCGCTTTACCCCTTAATAATGGGGGGAGTGAAAATTCAAAATTGGCGGGTTTGGTGGTGGCGGATCGCGCTTTTAATGGGTTGAATATTGGTAAGGCGGTTTTGGGCGATCGCTCGATTTTTTCAGTTAAGGTCGATGCGGATAATCCCAATCGTCAAATTACTTCTCTTGGAGGCGATCGCAAGTTAATTTCAGTGGTTACCAGTAGAGGAACCGAGATGCCTTCGCCGGATATATTTATCAGCACAGAAGTGTGCCAGCAAGTGTTTCGCGGCACAAAAGATATATACTTAAATGAGGTGGAAACGACCACGGCCTATCACAAAGTAAACACAGCAGGAGCGTTGATAGAAGCCGATCAAATTACAGCGGTTTACCTGTCTCCCCAAGACCCAAATTACTTTGCTGCCGGTAAAAAACCTGTTGCTTTGTATCGCTATCGCTTAGAATTAAAAAAATAACTATCTTAAATTAATTCAGATTAAAATAGCTCAATCGCTAGAAGATAGCGTATTATAATTCCAAATCTAAAATCTAAAATCTAAAATCTAAAATTCCAAAAATGGTTCAACCAAAGGTAATTTTTTTAGATGCCGTCGGGACGCTGTTTGGCGTTAAAGGTAGCGTGGGTGAAGTTTACGGTGAGATAGCGCGAGACTTTGGGGTAGAGGTTGCGGCGTCGGTGTTGGATGATGCTTTCTACAAGAGCTTTAAGCAAAGCAGTCCGATGGCGTTCCCGGGGGTAGAATTGGAACAGATAGTGGCACGGGAGTTTGACTGGTGGAGTGCGATCGCTCTCCAAACTTTCCAACTGGCTGGAGTTATCGACCAATTTAAAGACTTTGAGACTTTCTTTATCCAGCTATATACCCACTTTGCCACCGCCGACCCCTGGACAGTTTATCCCGATGTTCTTCCTGCTTTAGAACACTGGCACAACGCCGGGATTAAATTGGGCGTGCTGTCTAATTTTGACTCTCGTCTGTACTTAGTACTCAAATCCCTGGATTTGGCAGACTTTTTCACCTCGATTACCATTTCTACCGAAGTCGGTGCAGCGAAACCCGAAGCGAAAATTTTTATTGAGGGTTTGGCAAAACACGAGTGTGCCCCTGAAGAAGCATGGCACGTCGGTGACAGCTTTCACGCAGATTATCAAGGAGCAAACTCGGTTGGTATCAGAGGCATCTGGTTAAAGCGAACATAGAACTGTAAAGTGATTACAAAGCTATTCAGACTTGCGACGAATGCCATACAAATTACTGTTTGTCTGCTTGGGTAATATCTGCCGTTCGCCGTCGGCAGAAAATATTATGAATCACTTGATCGAACAAGCGGGTTTGAGCGACTCGATTATTTGTGATTCAGCTGGAACTTCCAGCTATCACATCGGTAGTCCGCCCGACCGCCGCATGGTTGGTGCTGCGACTAAGCGGGGAATTCCGATGAAGGGTTGCGCTCGTCAGTTTCACAAAGAAGACTTTGAAAACTTCGATCTGATTCTGGCAATGGATCGAGATAATTACTCAGATATACTATTGCTCGATCGAGCTGGAAAATATCGCGACAAAGTGCGACTGATGTGCGATTTTTGCACCCGTTATACCCTGAAAGAAGTTCCCGATCCCTACTATGGTGGAGCAGAAGGATTCGATAAGGTAATCGATTTGCTACTGGACGCCTGCGAAGGGCTATTGAAATATGTTATCAACCAGCACCAGCTAGTAGGAAAAGATCAATAAATCCAACCTACCTGCTACCTATTCCACCATATGATTTTCCATTGCAAACCGCACCAGTTCTACCCGATTGTTGGTTAAAGTTTTTCTCAGCAGGCTGGTGACGTGTTTTTCGACTGTACGGGGACTTAGGTGCAAATGCTCGCCTATTTCCCCATTCGAGTGACCGTGAGTCAGCAATTCGAGTACTTCCCGCTCTCGCTTAGTTAGCTTGCAGGTATTCGTGGGCGTTGGAGTAGTTTCATCCTGCTCTGGTGGTTTGGTGGGTACCTGTTGTAACAGCGAATCTCGGAAGACCCGATCTCGCTCCAACAGGTTGCGAATCATTGCCCCTAGTTCCTTGATATCAAACGGCTTGGCTAGATAAAAATCGCATAGTTGATATGCCCGAATCCGTTCTTCGGTATTCGTTCGCGCCGTGAGAAAGATTACAGGTAGCAAGCGGAATTCTGGTCGCTGACGCACTCGTCGCACGAGTTCGTAGCCATCCATTTTTGGCATGACAATATCTGTCACGAGCAAGTTCGGTTGATACGCTTCCACTAAAGCCAGCGCTTCTTGACCATTCTTAGCCGTCATGACCATATAACCGGACATTTCCAGGTAATCGCTGACAGACAAGCGAATCCCTGGGTCATCATCTACAAATACAATCAGCAATGACATGGAGCACAGATGGCTAGCATCCCTATCCCTAGCCTATGTTAAGACGACCCAAAACGTAGATACCCTGACCAATTTTTTAAACAAGATCGGTTTTTAAAGCTACTGTCTTAGGTGAGAGAATGCGTAACAACCAACTCAAACAAAAACTCCAGCAAGGCGAAGTCGTACTCGGTTTGTTTGTTAACTGCGCCTATCCCGCCTTGATCGAGATCTGCGGACATGCGGGATTTGACTTTGCCGTTATTGACCTGGAACATGGCCCCCTGCACCCATTGGTGGCTGAAGACCTCTGCCGCGCCGCAGACTGCACGGGATTATCCCCCATCGTTCGCGTTCGTAAGAACGACGCGCCCCAAATTCAACGCGCGCTTGATATTGGTAGCGCGGGTGTTCAAGTGCCTCAGATCGAAAGCCGACGAGACGCCGAAGCTGTGGTTCGGGGAGCTAAATATAGCCCTTTAGGAGAGCGCGGTCTTTCATTTTACACCCGCGCGGGGGTTTACTCCTCAGCCGGGACGCAAATTACAGACCAGTTGAATGCCGCATCTATGGTTGTAGTTCACGTCGAAGGCAAACGCGGCGTGGATAACCTCGAAGAGATTGTCAGCGTGCCACACATAGACGTTATCTTTCTCGGCCCTTACGATTTATCCCAAAGTTTGGGTATTCCAGGACAAGTACAAGATCCGCGCGTCATCGAACTGATGCAAAACGCCGTCGGGACTATCCGCAACGCTGGCAAAGCCGTCGGGACTTTTGCCGATCGCCCAGAAACCGCCAAGCAGTGGATTGATGCTGGAGTGCAGTATATCGCCCTCGGCGTCGATGTGGGCGTCTTCCTGCGGGGGTGCCAAAGTTTGGTGAAAGCAGTGCGCGGTTAAACCAAAAGGAAGAGGACTGACGCAACAAAATCCGGTTTCTCCGAAAAATCGTGGGTTTCCAACAGCGAGATTGACGCAGAAACCGGGTTTTTGGCTCGGCGGGCGGGGTTTTGCTACTCGATCTTCTTTACCATAACTTTGCATTTTTTGTAGTCTAGTTAGCGCCACTATAAAAAAAATTGATCTACACTGTAACTATAAGTCTCCAAAAAGAAATGGTGGAGATGGGAGCAACGAATAAGGAGCTAGATTAAATGCAAACGCTATGGGGATCAGCGGAATCTGCTTACGCGATTAGTTTTGCTTTAGAAAAAGTCGATTCGATCGAGCTAGAGGGTTTTAAGCGATTTTTTAGAGATCTTCCAGTTGACCCTTACATAAAAGGTAATTATCGAACTAGAAGATTATCCCGGTTTAAAATTATCGGTAATGAGTTAGTCAAGCTGCCTCACGGCTATCTTTTTCAAAGCAAAAACTATAATCCGTTAGTTGGCGGAATCAAAAGAGAATTTGCCGAGCTTGATGATGCCATGATAGAACTCGATGAGTTTAAGAAGCTGGTGTTTGAATTTAGCCATTACTGTAAGCTCAATCCAGGAGTGGAAATCGGGGTGCATCAAATTAGAACTTCTTGTTCGCCGGATAATTTCGGCAATCCTGCACCGGAAGGCATTCATAGAGATGGCTGTGAGTTTGTAGGCATTTTTGCAGTTGATAGAGAAAATATTGCAGGTGGGGAAACTCATCTGTATGTAGCTAAAAAGGAAAAGCCCGTTTTTAATAAAGTTCTGAGGGCGGGAGAGCTACTATTAGTTAACGATCGCGAGTTTTTCCACTTCACTACTCCGATTAAACCGCTTTCTCCGGGTTTAGGAACGAGAGATGTTTTTGTTCTGACTTCTCCCAGCTTACTTTCGTAGTAAAAAAGACTAAAAATCAAGAGTAAGGATGAAGGATAAAGGCAGAAATTCTGCCTTTATCTCTCCATTTCGATGAATTTGAGATTCTAGCTTTAATCTTGGGTTCGCTTCTAGTCTAGCGCTGCAAATCTCAAAAATTGTGAGAGCGATCGCAATATCTCACTAAAGTATGAGTGTTGTATGTTACATCTGAGTTTTGCTAATTGCTAATTGCGTTTGAAAATAAATTCAGCTCAAGAACTTATAGCGAAATAACCAAGATGAAGCGATTTTTTCGACCTCCATAAATGAGTTTACTGCAAGCAATGTTGCAGGAGGAATGAATGATAACCGAACGTGAAATACCAACTTACGATACTGTAGTAATCGGCAGTGGCATTGCGGGAATGTATTGTAGCCTGAGATTGGCGCAAAAGAATCAGCGAGTGGCTTTGTTTGAAAAGTCAAATCGCTGGGGAGGACGGATTGAAACCGTACTGATGGGAAAAGGCAAAGAATTTAAAGCTGAATTTGGCCCAATGCGGTATGAGGAAAAAGGGCAAAAGTTACTGAGGAATTTATTAGATGAATTGACTTTAGAGTATTCTCCTTTTCCGCCGTATCAGTCAGCTAAACCAAAATGGCCTGATTATAATATTCAATATCCTGAAGAACAAAGATGGCAGGAAGATCCTTTAAACCTGCTAGAAATGGGAATTTTAAAAGTTTTGGGAATGTACAAAGATGGCATGTCTAAAGAGGAAATGGACAATGCGATCGCTAAATTCGAGCAACAAGAACCGGCATCTGCACCGCAGTATGACTATAACATTTTACGCCAAACTGCCAGACAAGGAGGTAAAGCCAACGGAGAGTTATTATACACTCGCGGTTTTTGGAATGCTTTGAGCGATGTTTTAAGCCATCGCGCTATTTTGAAGATTAGAGATATCGGTAACTTTTACCACCTGATTGCCCAAAATCCCAATGCCATCGAATGGATTATTTTTTGGCTGCGCGGGTTGCAACCTCACGACAGGTTGGTAGGAATCAAAGGCGGTTCGGCACAGATTACTGAAAAACTGCTGAAAAAACTCGATGAATTTGACAATCTGACTCGAAAAGGCAACCAAGAATTGATCGGGATGCGTTCTGAAGGCGAACTGGTGAGGCTCTATTTTCGAGGCGAAATCGAAGAAGTTCTGACTAAACATGTCATATTAGCTTTACCAAAAAGTCCCTTGCTGCGGTTGTCGCCATACTTCCCTGAAAGCATCAGAAAATCCTTAGATACGGTAATTTCCGTTCCGCTTTTAAAGGTCTTTTTTGTCACTGATACTCCTTGGTGGGATGAAGATACTCAACCCCAAACCGGAGCCTATACGCTTCCTACCAGAGAAGTACATTATTATCAAGAACACTCGCTTCAACTCGCTCAAGACAGAAAGCAGCAATATGAAACAGAGCTAGATCAAAGAGTAGTTTCGCAAGATATGCGCGATGAATTTCTCGATGCAGGAATCGAGTTACCCGATGATATGACTGTGGAAAAGAAAAAAAACGATACGGGTTGGATAATTTACTACCAGCCTTACCGCAAAAGTCACGAGTATTTTATCCGCAAAGAAGACTTTTCCGCTTTTAACAAAAACGGCAAAGGGATGGTGATGATTTATACCGATTGCCCTGCAACAGAATATTGGCACGATTACATACTCGCTCCCAACAATCACGAGCAAGCAGAAATTAGAGGAGATTTGCGATTAGTCGAGCGATTTTTCAAATATCTGGCTAAGAGTTTTGAAATAGAGAAACAAAATGTTTAAACTTCTGAAAGTTTGATCTTGCCGAATTACTGGGAGCAATTTCAAAGTACACCAACTCACAAAATTGTCGAAGAATTAAAGGGAACAATTGAAGATTTTGGTATTCATGACTGGGGTAAGGAACCCTATGGCGCTGCCTGTCATGCATGGCGACCTAATACCAAGTCATGGGAAGTAATTGTTCGCTTAAGAGCCTTTAGCCTCATCAATGACCAAGACAAGCATAAAAATATTCATATATGCGGCGAGGCTTACTCTGATTACCACGGCTTTATTGAAGGTGCCTTGCGTTCTGCTCAAGGGGTGTTGGATTGGATTGAAAATCAGGAGAAATTGCAAATGCAAACAGCAAGTGCGTTACTAAATCCAGAAAATATCAAGATTTGTAACAATAGGCAGCTTCCAGCACCTAACCAAGCTAACTCTTTATGCTAGAAGAGCCTCTACTTCTTTCTTCTTCCTTGGTGTCTTTGGCGTCTTCGCGGTTCAATTACCTCTTTTTTATGGAACCCCGAAGACGCGAAGAACGCAAAGAGAAGAGTAAGATACAGGAAGTTCTATTTATTTTGCTAGAGAAGCTCAAAGCGGGCTTGGAAGAAGCGGAGATATTTCGGTTCGTAAACCATTTTTAAACCGCGTACTTGTTCGCGATCGCAATAAACTTCTTCCACCGCTTCGGCAGTAAGATCCATGTGGGCTTGGGTGTAAACGCGGCGCGGGATGGTTAGGCGCACGAGTTCTAGCTGGGGATAGTAGTTATCGCCGGTTTCTTTGTTGCGCCCAGCAGAGACGATACCGCGTTCCATTGCCCGAATGCCAGCTTCTACATAAAGTTCGGCAGCTAGGCGCTGTGCGGGAAACTGGTCTTGGGGTATGTGGGGGAAAAAGCGTTTGGCGTCTAAGTAGATGGCATGACCGCCGATGGGGACAACAATCGGGATACCCCAGTCGAGTAGTTTCTGACCCAGGTATTCAACTTGACCTACGCGGGCGTGAATGTGGTCGTCGAGTACGGATTCTTCGATGCCTCGCGCCATTGCTTCCATGTCGCGTCCCGCCATACCACCGTAAGTATGCAGCCCTTCGTAAATTACAACTAAATTGCGTGCTTCTTCGTAGAGGTTGGGGTCGTTGAGTGCCAGCCAGCCGCCGATGTTGACGAGGGCGTCTTTTTTGCCACTCATGGTGCAACCATCGGTGTAAGAGCAAAGTTCGCGCAAGATATCGGCAACGGCTTTATTACCATACCCTTGTTCGCGCTGTTGGATAAAGTAAGCGTTTTCGACGGCGCGGGTGGCATCTAAAATGATGCGGATGCCGTATTCTTGGGCGATTTGGTAGACTTGGCGCAAGTTTGCCATCGAAATTGGCTGTCCGCCTGCCATATTTACGGTAGCTGCTACGCAGATATAGGGTATTTTTTTGGCGCCAACTTTCTCGATCAGGTTTTTGAGTTTTTCTAGGTCTATATTTCCCTTGAATTGGTGTAGGGAATTAGCATCGTGCGCTTCATCAACAATTACATCCACAAAGGTGCCGCCTGCTAATTCCTGATGCAAGCGCGTGGTCGTGAAATACATGTTGCCGGGAATATAATCTCCTGGCCTAATTAAAATTTGCGAAATTAGGTTTTCGGCTCCTCGTCCCTGATGGGTTGGTACGATATAGCGATAGCCGTAATATTTGCGGACAACTTCTTCTAGGTGATAAAAGTTTTTACTACCGGCGTAGGCTTCATCGCCTAGCATCATTCCTGCCCATTGGTAATCGCTCATGGCTGAGGTGCCGCTGTCGGTGAGCAGGTCTATATAAACATCTTCCGAACGCAGTAGGAAGGTATTATAACCAGCTTCTGCGATCGCTTGTTCTCGGTAGGAGCGCGTTGTCATCTTCAGCGGCTCGACTACCTTAATTTTATAAGGCTCTGCCCAGGAGCGACGACGGTACGGGCGCGGCCTATCATTCGTCGTCATTTCTAGTCACTCCTTGACTAAGTATTTATATTTGTTTAAAAAAGTCGAATTTAGATCTAAGAATTGCGAATTTTAGATCTTGACTTGCCTCTATTTTATGCAATCTAAAACTGAACCGCTGGGCAATCAAGTTTTTTGATTAAAGCCTCAGCGATCGCTAAATCGTAAGGGAATGGTGGCTTGATGGGACGATAATCCCGTTCCCAAGCAGGGCCATGACGCAGTAAGGCATTGACCATCAAGCAGGGTTCTCCATTGAGGTTAATCGCGCCGTGAAGTACGCCTCGCGGAATTGTGACTACTATCGGGTGGCGATCGCTCATCAATGTGTACTTATATTGCCGATTTTCCAACGTCACTAGCACGCAACTTCCCCTGACTACTAATAGCTGGTCTGTTTGAAATCTATGTACAAATAAATCTTCTACCGTATGGGGTGGAATCTGCACCAGCATCGTTTCATTACTCGACTGAGGTGTATAAAACTGACTCATACCGCTTTTGATCGAGGCTAGCTGGCGGATTTCTACTCCCTTGATTTGACTCATGTTCACTACCTCACTGGTGCTATCCAATACTCTTGAATCTGGTATTTGGTTCCAGTTTAGCGTAGTGATTTTAAAAATTTGTTAATTGAATGACAATATCTATCCAAAGTATGCTATATAAAACCCGACAATTTCAGTCGGGTTTAAGTGCCTGGGACTCCCTCTCCACTGGGTGGAGAAGGGCTGAGAATTAAAGCGCTTTGGCGGTTAAGCTGGCGGGTTTGCTGAAGTCGCCTTCTAAGCTGACGCTGCGATTATTCGCGGCGAGGTGGCGTAAAATTTGGTAAATTGACTCGATTTGGTCAGTAGCACTAGCTTTCTCGGCGATTTGAGCGATAGAAAGCGCCTTACCTTCGTCGCGCAGCAGCTGGACGACTCGTTTTTGTAATTCCAAGATGGCGGCGGCGGCTTTTTTACCGGCTTCGACGCCCGGTTGGTGGTAGGCGTTGATGTTGACCAAGAAGCCGTAAAGACCGACGGCGCGTTCGTATAAGGCAATTAATGCGCCAACGGTGCGAGGATTAACTTGCGGGATGGTGACGGTAATTGAATCGCGGTGATTTTCGTACAGTGCTTGGCGCGTGCCTTGTAAGAAACCGGAAAGATAATCTCCCGATGTGACTCCGGGGTCGATTTCTGGGGATGGGGAAAGCCTGTCTTCTAATACTTCAATAAAGGTGAGGAAGAAATTGGGGACGCCTTCGCGCAACTGTTGGACGTAGGCGTGTTGGTCGGTGGAACCTTTGTTACCGTAGACGGCGATGCCTTGATAAACCGTATTGCCGTCGAGGTCTTTTTCTTTCCCCAAAGATTCCATTACCAACTGCTGCAAGTAGCGGCTAAATAGCAGCAGGCTATCTTTGTAAGGCAACACTACCATGTCTTTTTCGCCCTTGCCGTTTCCGGCGTAGTACCAGGAGAGGGCGAGGAGGGCGGCGGGGTTATTTTTTAGATCTGGTACGCGGGTAGCGGTATCCATTTCTTTGGCACCGGCTAGCATATCGCGAATGGCGATACCTTGTAGGGCGGCTGGGAGTAAACCGACGGCAGACATTTCCGAGGTGCGCCCGCCTACCCAGTCTTCCATTGGGAAAGTTGCTATCCAACCTTGGGATTTGGCTAGTTTATCTAAATTACTGTCAACGCCGGTGATGGCGACGGCTTGTTTGGGAAAGTCCAAGTTTTGAAGGGCAAAGGCTTTTTGGACTTCAATCGTACCGTTGCGGGGTTCTGGAGTGCCGCCAGATTTGGAGATAACTATGACTAGGGTAGTGTTTAAGCGGTCTTTCAGTTTGTTGAGGAGGCTGTCAATCCCAGCGGGATCGGTGTTGTCGATAAAATGAATCGCCAGAGGGGGAAAGTCGGGGGCTAATGCTTCGGCGACAAATTCAGGGCCAAGGGCAGATCCGCCGATACCGATGGATATAATATCGGTAAATTTGGGGGCGTTGGGGGGATGTATTTCGCCGCTATGGATTTTTTGGGCGAAGGCTTCAATGCTTTCTAGGGTATCGATGATGGTTTGAAAGAGTTCTGGGGTGGGGGCGAGTTCGGCATCTCGCAGCCAGTAGTGTCCCACCATACGGTTTTCGTCGGGGTTAGCGATCGCTCCTGCTTCCAATGCTGCCATATCCGCGAACGCTTTCTGAAATTTGGGCTGTATTGACTCGACAAAGGCATCGTCAAACCGCATCCGGCTGACATCGAGGTAAAATCCCAATCCTTCATGGTAGTATAGCCAGTCTTGGTAACGCTGCCAAAGTGACGAGGCATCCATAGCAAAAAATCCTATCCTGAGTTGTTTGTCTAACCTCAGTTTAGGACGCTGCCTCCATCGCCAATCTCATCCTCAAGTATCTTTTCAACTTAGCAAGAGGTGTGGGAGATAAGGGAGACAAGGGAGACAAGGAAGACAAGGGAGACAAGGGAGACAAGGAAGATAAGGGGGACAAGGGAGACAAGGGAGACAAGGAAGACAAGGGAGACAAGGAAGACAAGGGAGACAAGGAAGACAAGGGGGACAAGGGAGACAAGGGAGACAAGGAAGACACAAGGAAAATGAGCAAGTAGAACTTGTTCCTCAGCTCCCTCAGCTCCCTCAGCTCCCTCAGCTCCCCCAGCTCCCCCAGCTCCCTCAGCTTCCCCAGCTCCCCCAGCTCCCTCAGCTCCCTCAGCTCCCTCAGCTCCCTCAGCTCCCTCAGCTTCCCCAGCTCAAGAAAGCTTCTAAATAACTGGCGTCGGCAGGACTCGCCAAAATTTGATGATATTACCCTTTAATTCCAGGCCGATGGTGTACTTGTCTAGGGTACAGCGGTATAAAGTGCCTTCGGCGTCAAGCTTCACGAGTCCTGGCAAGTCGTAAATATTCTCGAGGCGTCTATATTTTTTAAATATGAGTGCGAATATGCGCTCCTGATCTGAGAACTCTAAGTCCCTCAGATCGACTAAAAACGATCGCGTGTAACGTAGATCAAGCCCTATAGACTGGCTTTCTTTGGTTTCGTTTACCATAAGTTGGTGTATTCCTCGCATTCCGATGACAAAATAAAACAGCTATTCGGCAGATGACCTAACTGCTGAATAGGTGAGAGTCTTGAAGTTAAAGCAATTTACAGAGAACGGTATATCCGCAAGGCTTCTTCGTATAGCATGGTATCCCCTGGCTGTACGGCTTCCTTGGCTTCGCGGATCGCTCTGAGCATGAACAGGTCGTAATATAGACTTTGCATCACTTTCCAGGATTTTTCTAGGTCTTCCTCTGGGCAGGATTCTTCTATAAATTCAAAGATTTGGTCGTTTAATCGGCGTAACCTACGTTTGGTAAAGTCCATAGTCAAAAATCGATAGTTGTTGTCGATACTGCGCGATCGCGTAGCGTCTCCTTGGGAGAATCGCTGCGCTACAGTAAAATGCTTTAGCGTAGCTTTGGCTACCATCCTACTCGCCCTGTAAACTGTTTGGGGGGAGTTAGTGCGGATTGCAGCCTTTGATGGTACACATTTATTTGTATAGCGGCACCATTAATGGTGCCGCTATACAAACAAAGCCTACTGGCTGTACTTCACTCATAGTGAAATCTGCTGTAATGCGATCGCAAGTTCTGCCATTTTATCCCCGAAATTCTGTATGGTTGGCTATCTGGTCTTTTTGGCGATTTCGACGGCGATTTTTGCCCTGTTCTGTTTGGGACTAAACTTACAGTGGGGTTTTACAGGTCTGATTAACTTCGGACATGTCGCCTTTATGACGGTTGGCGCTTATACTACCGTACTGTTAAGCTTGCAGGGCGTTCCCCTCATCTTCGCTACTTTGGTGGGTATGGCTTTAGCGGCGCTGCTGGGATTGTTGATGGGGATATCAACGCTGCGACTGCGGGAAGATTATTTAGCGATTGTGACGATTGGCGTCTCGGAAGTGATTCGCCTGGTAGTCAACAATCAGGATTTGCCCATCGGTAAGGAATGGAAGTCTGGAGTGTTTGGCGTGCAAGGGTTCCCGCTGCCGTTAGATGGCTCCAAACCGGCGTTAATGGTACTGGCTTTGTTGGCGTTGTTTTTTGTGTTCTGGCTGTTAGAACGATTCGTGCGATCGCCTTGGGGTAGAATCCTCAAAGCCATCCGCGAAGATGAGGAAATTCCCAAAGCTTTGGGTAAAAATGTGTTTTGGTACAAGTTGCAAGCTTTAATGTTAGGGGGAGCGATCGCTGGTCTGGCTGGTGCGTTCTACGCTTGGCAGTTAACCACGGTTTATCCAAGTAATTTTGAACCGCTTGTAACTTTCGATGCCTGGACAATAGTCGTTTTGGGCGGCGCAGGTAACAATATAGGTACAATCTTGGGAACTATTATCTATTGGGCTTACGATGCGGTAACTCGCTTTGTTTTACCTCAAATTATGCCTTTAGATGCTTCCCGATTAGGCGCTTTTCGGATTATGGTAATTGGTTTGATTTTAATCCTACTGATGCGCTGGCGTCCCCAAGGTATCTTGGGCAAAAAGGAGGAATTGACCCTTGGCAAATAAGCAGCCCGAAAAAAATTCTGATATCTCTTTCGATCCGCCTCAAAATATCGAGGATATCCTCAATGATATAGAAGATTTGTCATCAGAACCACAAAAGCCTTCCGGGGAAATTCCGCTGACTGTGTCCCAGGCAGATGTAGATGATATTCTGTCCCAAATTGAAGATATTCCGCCAGAGAAATCGCAACCAGACATCCCATTAACAGTATCTTCAAATGTGGAAGATATTTTGTCAGAAATTGAAGATATTCTGCCAGAGGAATCGCAACCAGACATCCCATTAACGGTATCTTCAGATGTGGAAGATATTCTGTCAGAAATTGAAGATATTGCGCCAGAGCGATCGCCAGCAGACATACCATTAACGGTATCTTCAGATGTAGAAGATATTCTGTCAGAAATTGAAGATCTAACCTCGGAACAACCGCAAACAGAAATTCCATTAATGGTATCTTCAGATGTGGAAGATATTCTGTCAGAAATTGAAGATATTCCGGCAGCAGAATCGGTATCGCCGTCAGCAATTCCTTTGACAGTGTCTGAAACAGATAACAATCGCTCAGAAGGCGTCAAAACTCAACCGCGAAGCTTAGATGTTCCGTTACTGGCAGCTAGCGGTTTGTATAAAAGTTTTGGTGGAATTAAAGCAGTAGATGGAGCCGAAATTCAAGTATTAAAAGGTAGTATTACAGGATTAATTGGCCCTAATGGTGCTGGTAAAACTACGTTATTTAATTTACTCTCTAATTTTATTCGTCCAGATCGGGGGCGGGTGATTTTTGATGGCGAACCGATTCAACAATTACAATCCCATCAAATTGCCCAAATGGGAATGGTTCGCACGTTTCAAGTGGCGCGAGTACTTTCCCGACTTTCGGTGATGGAAAATATGCTATTAGCCGCCCAAAAACAAACGGGTGAAAATTTCTGGAATGTCTGGTTTAAAACACCGCAAATCAAAAGAGAAGAAAGACAATTGCGGGAAGAAGCAATGGCAATTCTAGAATCGGTTGGATTGGCGCAAAAGGCGAATGATTATGCCGGTTCTTTGTCAGGAGGACAGCGGAAGCTATTAGAAATGGGACGGGCTTTGATGACTCATCCCCAGTTAATATTGTTGGATGAACCGGCAGCGGGAGTGAATCCGACGCTGATTAAACAAATATGCGATCGCATCGTCACGTGGAATCGCGAAGGCATGACATTTTTGATTATCGAACATAACATGGACGTGATTATGTCGTTATGCGATCGCGTTTGGGTTCTCGCAGAAGGAAAAAATCTCGCATCAGGAACTCCCGCCGAAATTCAAACTAACCCGAAAGTTCTGGAAGCTTATTTAGGACAATAGCAAGAATTTCAGATTTTAGATTCCAGATTGCAGATTTATTTTTGGGAATTTTCAAGGTGAAATCTAATTTTTACCATCGGCAATGTAAGCAATCTATCAGCTTTAATCGATAGGGAGCGTGGGGATAATTTTAGCAGGAATTCCAACGGCTGTTGCTCCAGCAGGTACGTCACAAAGAACAACGGCATTTGCACCAATTTTTGCGTGGTCGCCGATGCTTACTGGGCGAATAATTTTAGCGCCAGCACCTATATCAACGTGTCCGCCAATTTTGACACCCCCCACAATCGTAACCTGTTGAAAAACTAGACAATTAGGGCCGATTGACGCTTCTGGATGAATTACAATTCCATTAGGATGGGGTAGGAGTAATCCTCCTTGAATATTGCAGTTGAGTGGAATTTCAGCACCCGTAACAATACTCCAAAACCGATACTGAAGCACGTTCCCAATTTGAAAAAAGCGTCCTATCGTACCTCCATAAGCTTGCCATTTTTGATATTTGCGAATCGATTTCAGTAGTTGACGGTTTGGACTCCACCAGCGTTCAATTTTTTCGCGACTCCAATCGGGAACGGTAGCAGAAATAACTGAGGGAGTAGTTAATTTAGAAATGCCTGTCATCTTTATTAGTTGATTAGCAAATTACGATCGGACGAAAAGGAATCCATTAGGATAAACTCGAATCTAGCCAAAATAGAATCGCCTGTTAACCAGTCATATTATTTATGTCTCGGATAAACAACCGTGAAATTACGGATTTTAGATGTGTACGTGAAGATAAATTTAAGTAGGAGCGATCGCTTGTCGGGTAAGTTCTTAAACGATCGTTTCTTGGCGGATTTTGGCAGCAACTGCGGCTGCTTCTTCATCAGTTACCCATTTATTTAAACCTAGTTGATTCAATATTTTTATCATTCGCAGGTAAATTAAAAGTTTGAAATTTCCTACAGGCATATCTCTGGTGCGAGGAATGACGTGGAAGTGAATGTGTTTGACTTCTTCTCCCCAGGAACAAATCAAGAAAGCTCCCCCAGCTCCAAGAGCTAGTGAGTGTACCTCATAACAGCGCAACCCGCTGTAAGTTCATTGTACCCAGGGAATTCAAATTATTCTGCAACATTAGACGATGCCAAGATAGAAGCTTGATAGGTTGATCGAAGAAGAAATTAACGTCTTTTCTAAAAAGTGGCATGATAGTTTTTTCGATTGATTTGAATCATCGTAGGTTGAGTTGATAAGCTTAACTCAACATAGAAATTTTTTTTCAAAATCCGATCCCCCCTACCCCCCTTAACAAAGGGGGAATGTAAAAGAATTAGGGAGATGGATTCGCCGATTCTACTGAGCGAATAATAGCAGGTGCTTGAGGTTTATTAGGCTGGAAAATTACTTGAAGTGCTTGTTCTAAAGTTTCTGCCATGACGATTCTATTTTCGTAGGCGACAATTACCCTAACTAATGTAGGCAAACTATTTTGTTCTGCTTCCAGGTATAATGGTTCGACGTAGAGAAGCGATCGCTCAACAGGAATCACCAACAAATTCCCCTGAATTGCTCGCGATCCGCGCCTATTCCACAAAGAAATTTGCTGAGAAATCGCTGGATCTTGGTTAATTCTAGCTTCAATTTGTTCGGGGCCAAAAACCAGTTCTTGCTTGGGAAATTGGTACAGTAACAGCCTGCCATAGTTCTCGCCATCCGAACGCGCCGCCAACCAACCAATTAAATTATTCCGCTGAGTGGGAGTAAAAGGAAGCAGCAAAATAAACTCTTCTGATGCAGCCGTTGGCAGTTTCATAATCAGATAATATGGTTGCACCGGCTGCTGTTCGCTACCATAAATTTCTTGAGGAATTTGCCACTGATCTTCCCGGTTATAAAATACCTGCGGGTCGGTCATGTGGTAAGTTAAAAAGCGCTCGGATTGGGTACTGTAAAAATCTTCTGGATACCGGATATGACTGCGAAGCGTGACCGGCATTTCGCTCAAAGGTTGGAATAATTTCGGAAAGATACTTTGCCAGGTTTTAATCAGTGGATCGTTGGCATCGGCGACGAAGAAGAAAATCGAGCCATTATAGGCATCAATTACGACTTTTACCGAGTTGCGGATGTAATTAAATTCATATTTTCCTGGGTCAGAATAGGGGTAGCGATCGCTCGTCGTATAAGCATCGATCACCCAATATAGGTAATTGTTAGTTATTACGTCTCTTCTGGTGCCGAGTCCTTCGGCATCGGCGACTACAAGATAGGGGTCGTTATCGTAGCGTAAAAAGGGAGCGATCGCGCGCACTCGTTCGTTGATATTGCGGCGAATTAATAACTTGCTTTCGGGGGTAAAGTTGCGAGTCAAAACCATTTGCCAATCTTTCAAATATTGGGCAAATAGCAACCGCTGCCACCAATTGCTAATTTTAATTCCGCCTAAACCATCGTAGGTGTTGTAAACGTTATCTTCCCCACTAGGATAATCTAATTCTTGGACTTTAGTGGGAGCCATAACGTAGGTATTAGTAATCTCCCCGTAATAAATGCGAGGACGACTAATAGGAATGCTAGCACGAATGCTGGCGCTAGAAGTTTGCAAAGCACCGCCATTTCCCGTACCAGTAGGCCCGCTTATATTCTTAACAAAATAATCCGGTAAACCCCCAGCTGCGACAGTATTAACGGGACTCATAGTAAAGCCGTAACCGTGGGTATAAACTAAGTGTTCGTTCACCCAAGTTTGAGCTTGAGAGGGTACGGCACTGTAATCTAATTCCCTGGCTGCTAAAATTACCTGTCGCTTTTCAGTTCCCCCCTCTACTTTCAGAGTGTAGCGGTCAATATCGGCGTTAGGAAACTCATAATAAAGACGAATTCGCTGTAACTGGCGATTAGTTTCTAAAAGCGGACGAGTATCCCAAAGGCGAATATTGCGAATAGTGAGCGGATTTGCTCCGATAGTATTGTAGTTGAGTTGATTGTCAGGATCGAAGGTTTCAACGTCAATATCTTCTAAAGCAAATGCTTGCCGGGTGAGGGCAATGCTGCGCTGGATGTAAGGACGTTCCCGCGCCAGTTCGTTGGGTTGAACAATTAGGCGTTGTACTAAAACTGGTATTAAATAGGAACCAGTTAAAAGGAAAAATAAGGTAATAAATAAAATCGGCGTAAGTTTAAGGTTTTCTGCCTTCTTTGTTGGCAACCAAAACACAGTTTTCCACAATAGGAAAGCAGCGATCGCCAGCGACACCAGCGACAGCGTCGTATAAGCTGGCAACTGTGCCGTCACGTCGGTATAAGAAGCGCCGTAGGCAACTCCGCGAGTCGAATACAACAGTTCATAGCGTTGCAGCCAATAACTGAAAGCTCCGGTCAGCATAAAGCCACTGCCCAATCCATTCAAGTGGCGTTGCTGGACTAAAGAAAAGCCGGGAAAACTGCCCTGACTCAAACTATCTCCCGACAGCAGATAAATCAGGGCAACTGCAATTAATCCATATAAAAATAATCCCACCAGCCAGAATTCCAAGAGTTGCCAAACAGGTAAGCTGAAGACATAAAAACTAATATCGCGGTTAAATAGCGGTTCGGTGCGGTTAAATGCGGTGGGATGGAAATAGGGTAAAATTTTATCCCAGTGTGCCGAAACGATCGCACCAAAACATAAACTGAGGGCAAGCGCGATCGCTTTGAGGCAAAATTGGCCTAACCAAAAAATAGCGATCGCAATTCCCACCACTAAACCCAATTGCCAAATTTGCAATTCTGGTACGAACAATTCCCCAATTGCAGTCGGATCGAAGCGTGGCGGTAATGGCGGCGATATCAAAGGTTTCTTCAGATCCGGATGCCAAAAGCTGAAGACAACCTCACCGTAGTGCAGCAGCATTAATGCTACCAGCAACATCAGTCCCAGCACGATGGGCAGCAACCAACGCAGTCTCAGGCCAGATTCTTTCAGTAAAAAATTTTCCCTCCTCTGCCCTTCTGCCCCTCTGCCCTTCTGCTCCTGGAGTTCTCTGCCCATCTCCGTGGGATACTTGAGTTGTTGCGCTAGATCGAGGTTATACAGGAGAAACGCTGCTGTGATACCGAATGCGATCGCCCACAATCCCAATTGGGTTCTGATTCTGGTGAGAAATACTGGCAAATCTCCGATTTCTTGAAACCACAGAATTTCCGTCACCAGGTAGGAAACAAAGTCAAACCCCAACCACAGTCCCAAAAGCAGCAACACCAGTCGAAAAATACGTTTAAAAGCCATAATTTATCTACCCAGAGGGCTATTTTTTTTTGCTACATAAAGCAAGTTGCTAGTTACAAATATTGTCGGTTTGATTCCTCCTAACCCCCCTTATGAAGGGGGGAACCGGATTCTTAGTCCCCCGGGAGGGGTATTTAGGGGGAGCTAAAATGCTTGAATTCATAACTAGCAACTTGAGTTACATAGGATTTACTCGTTAAAATACTGTCGATACAGATTACAAGTCAAAGTGACGTAATTGCCGCACAAATTGACTAAACCCATACTATTAAGCTTAAAAGCTTGCATTTGCTCGATGACAACCGGAGTGGTTAAATTGAACACTTCCTGAAAAGCAGCAATTAGTTTAGGGTACTGTTGCAATGTCCAAAGATAGCGGTGGAGATGATCGCGGTAAATACCCGCATCAGTATGGGCAGTTTCTAGCAGTAAAGCAACGTAGTTTTTAGTAGATTGTACCATGACTATACGAAGTTTGCGCCAGCTTGGCTCAGCTTTTGTGTATTCGTGCCAAGTGCGTAGCATAGTAAATAAATGGCTAAGTTAGCCGGAAAAATTGGTTAATTAGTTGTAGTTAATTGGTTGTACGTTGGGTCAGAGGGACAAAACCCAACCTCCGAATGATTGGATCTGCTGGCTCTTGGTGTGCGATCGCACTTCCTTATCTCCATCATCTCCATCACCTCCAGAATGTATCTCAATAATAAAAAACCTCACGCCGTGGTTGCGTAGGGACACGATACTCGGCGATCGCTCTTTCAAACGAATTCATCAGGGAATTCAGCTCAGAATGCTCCTCTACTCCTGTGCTAACTATGCCGAACCAAAAATCTCACCTTCCTGACAACTACGATGAGTTCTTAGGTAACCTCAAAGAGCGCATCCGCACGGTTCAAGTTCGGGCAGCTCTCGCCATCAACCAGGAACTCATCGCCCTTTATTGGCAAATTGGGCGCTCGATTCTGGAACGGCAACGAGAGGAAGGATGGGGAGCAAAAATTATCGATCAGCTAGCAAAGGATCTGGCGAGAGACTTCCCTGATGTAAGCGGATTCTCATCTCGAAACCTCAAGTATATGCGCTCCTTTGCGGAAGCCTACCCTGACATGGAAATAGTGCAACGCAGCGTTGCACTATTACCCTGGAGGCACAATATCGCCTTGCTTGAAAAGTTGAAGTCGCATGAGAAACGACTTTGGTACGCTGCGAAAGCTCTGGAAAACGGCTGGAGCCGGGATATCTTGGTGCTTCAGATTGAAACCGACCTTCACCAACGTCTGGGGGGAGCAACTACCAACTTCCAGCAAGTGCTTCCAAAACCACAATCCGATCTGGCTCAAAACCTCCTGAAAGATCCCTACCACCTCGATTTCCTCACTCTCAATCAAGATGCTCAGGAGCGAGAACTGGAAAAAGGTCTTGTCGAACACATCCGCGATTTTTTACTGGAACTTGGATTAGGTTTTGCCTTTTTAGGTAACCAGTATCCGATTGAAGTTGATGGTAAAGATTACAGGCTCGATCTTCTCTTCTACCATGTAAAGCTTCACTGTTATATAATCATCGATCTCAAAATGCGAGAGTTTCAACCGGAAGACTCTGGCAAGATGAATTTCTACGTGGCAGCGGTTGATAATCTGCTCCGTTCTTCCAGCGATAATCGCACCATCGGCATCATCCTCTGTAAAAGTAAGAGCAAAACTACTGTGGAGTATGCGCTTCAGGATATGGGTAACCCGATTGGTGTTTCAACTTTTAAATTGCGCCAGTCACTCCCTGAGCCGCTGCGCGATAGTTTACCCTCAATAGAACAGCTCCAAATGGAGCTTGAGGCGATCGCTACAGAATCAGACAAGATAGAATTATAATTAAAAAATTAAGATTGCAGATTTAATTTACATCTAAAATCTGCAATCTGAAATTCCCTTCCATCAGCTAACTAAACTGTTCGCCAGTAGAATCTGCTTCCAAATTAAACAGCATTTCCAATGTTTGCATCGCTTTGCGCCGCGCTTCGATATCTTGCTGCGCGCGTAATTGTACCATCGGATCGTGGAGAATTTTATTGATAATACCCCGCGTCAGGTTTTCAATTACGCCTTGATGGCGTTCGGAAAATTCCGTACCCAGACGAGATAAAGCTTTTTCTAACTCTTGGGCGCGGATAGTTTCCATTTTATTTCGCAAGCAGTTGATCGTTTCAACTGTATCGAGACTGCGCCACCAGCTATCAAAAGCTTCGACTTCTTCTTCTAACAATACGGCGGCTTCTTGCGCCATTTGTCGCCGACTTTCTTGATTTTGCGCCACAACAGCTTTTAAGTCATCGACGTTAAATGCTTTGACATTAGCCATTCCGTTGACATCCCCATCGACGTTGCGGGGTACGGAAATATCAAATAACATCAAAGAGCAACTGGCTGTTAATACGGTTTCCAATTTGGTGCGATTTAACAGCGGTTCGGTGGAAGAAGTACTGGTAAAAACAATATTTGCCCCGGCAACAACTGCCATCATTTCTGATAGCGGATGCAGGTTTATTTGGGCTTCGGGAAATTGATTGGCTAATTCTTGCGATCGCTGCATCGAACGATTCACAATTGCAATCTGAGTTGCGCCCTTTGCCAACAAATGTTGTACCAGCAGGCGCGACATTTTACCCGCGCCCAAAATAGCGACTTTACACGCAGCTAAGTTATCCGCTTTCATTTGGGCTAATTCTACCGCCGCCGAACTGATCGACACAGCACCCGTCCCGATACTGGTTTCGGTGCGGACTCGCTTCCCTGCCGTCAGCGCTTGTTTAAATAATCGATTGAGAATTGAGCCAATTCCCTTGTATTGTTGGCCTAATTTATGAGTATTTTTGACTTGAGCCAGAATTTGTCCTTCTCCTAACACCAAACTATCCAAACCAGCCGCAACGCGCATTAAATGCATCACCGCGTCTTGGTGGAGCAGGATAAACAGGTGTTTACGCAAGTGGGGAACGGGTATTTTGCTATGTTCGGAAAGAAATTGGGTAACTTCCCGCACCCCAGGCTCGGTTTCTTTAGCGACGATGTAGATTTCCAGACGGTTGCAGGTGCTGAGGATGGCGACTTCTTCGATGTGGGGATAACTGAGGAGGTGAGCGATCGCGCCTTCCACTTGGGGTTCTGGAATGCTCAGTTTTTCCCGAACTTCTACGGTTGCGGTTTTATGGCTAAGTCCTACGACTGCAATATTCATTTTCTAAAGAGCAAGCTTGCTAATTGGTAATTGGTAATTGGTAATTGGTAATTTCAGATTGCAAATTGCAGATTTCAGATTTAACTTAATTTAATCTGAAATCTGCAATCTGAAATCTCAAATTTTCCTAGCGCAGTTGCACGTATTCCAGCTTGTCGAACATGTGGATTGTGTCTACAAATCGGGCTGTGCGCGATTGACTGGAAATTACCAGACTTTGAGTCCGAGCGCCGTTGTGGAAGAACTGCACCCCTTGCATTAGTGTACCTGGGGTGATGCCGCAGGCAGCAAACAGAACAGTTTCGCCAGAAGCGAGTTCTTCGGCGTTGTACACGCGATCGCCGTCAGTAATTCCCATTTCGTTCAGTCGCTTCAGGTTGCCTTCTTTGCTTTCGCCAATCAAACCTGTTTTGACGACTTCGGGATCGTAGATCAGCTGACCTTGGAAGTGTCCGCCCAAGCAACGCATAGCTGCTGCGGAGATTACGCCTTCTGGTGCTGCACCAATACCCATCAAGCAGTGAATGCCCGATCCAGAAAAAGCGCAGCAAATCGCCGCAGAAACGTCGCCGTCGCTGATCAGCCGCACTCTGGCTCCCGCTTCGCGAATTTCTTGAATCAATTCTTTGTGACGGGGACGATCCATTACTACTACTACCAATTCCTCAACGCCGCGGTTCATGCAATCAGAGAGGATTCTCAGGTTTTCGGTAGCAGATTTATTGATATCGACGTGACCCCGCGCCACGGGTGGTGCTGCCAACTTTTTCATGTAAAAGTCGGGTGCAGCAAACAACCCGCCTTTTTCCGAAATTGCCAACACAGCCATCGAACCATTTTGACCGTAGGCGACCAAGTTAGTGCCTTCGCAAGGATCGACGGCGATGTCGATTTCAACCAGTTCGTCTGGGTTGCAGAATGCTTTGGCATCTTCGCGAGTGCAGATACCTACTTCTTCACCGATATAGAGCATCGGAGCTTCATCCCGTTCCCCTTCACCGATCACGATCCGACCCCGCATGTGAATTTTGTTCATGCGTTCCCGCATCGCTTCCACAGCCACGTGATCGGCGGTGTTTTTTTCGCCTTTCCCCATCCAGCGAGCAGATGCGATCGCTGCCTGCTCCACTACTTCAATAATTTCTAAACCGATGCTACTCTCGATCACGGTGTCCGTCCTTCCAGCTGCTTGATTTTCCGAAGTTTCGTGTGGCCTTAACAGTTTTAAAGTCTATCAGAATGGGGATCTCCACTTGAAGGGGTTCTGATAACTTAAATCGGGCTGGCGCAAAGAAACCGGGTTTCTACGAAAAATTGTGGAGCCAGGAAAGAAATTTACCAAGAAACCCGGTTTCTAATTTCGTTAAAGTAGCCCCTGGACTAGGTCAAAACCCGGTTTCTGGCGTCGGCGCGCGTCATTCCTAATCGGTTCTGATAGCTTAAACATCTATCTCAGTGAAACGACCGCTGAGGTCGGCTGGCGTAGTATTAATCGCAAAACCCAGCACCGCCGAACCGTTAATTCCAATTGAAGTACCGCTAATTAGACCATCGCCGTTGGGATCGATGTCTACACCTGTAGTGAAAATATATGCTTGTCTAATCATGTCAGGGGTAAGGCCGAGATTCACCAATTCTGGACTGCTGAGAGCTTCTGAGATTGGGATATTCTCCGATTTCAGCAAGATATTAGCTTCAGTGGTGCCGCCGGTTAAACCGATGCGATCGCTAAACTTATCAAAATCCAAGATCAAATCCGCACTATTGGGATCTTGCAAAACCGTATCGGTTCTGAGGACAAAAATATCGCTACCCCCACCGCCAATCAGGAAATCGCTGCCAAAATCTCCAATCAGAATATCGTTACCGCCAGGGCCAGCTTTCCCCGTATTATCAGCTAGCAAGTCCCCAAACACCAGATCTGAACCTTTACCCCCGCGAACTATATCGTCTCCTGCTCCCCCAAACACCAGGTCATCGCCCAGATTCCCGTTGACGTTATCTTTCCCTTCGTCGCCAAACACGCCATCAATATCTTTACCGCCATACAGAGTGTCGTCGCCGCCACCACCGTAGACGAAGTCCTTACCCTGGTTGCCATTCATGATTTCGGCGTCTGAAGAGCCTTTGATGGTATCGTTGCCATCTAAAGCCACCAATCCAATTGGTAAACCCACCAGCAATCCTGGAGTCACTTGAAAATTATCGTTGCCGGAAGTCAGACTGTAAAAACCTTCTGGATTGAGTGCCATTTTATACCTTTATTGTTGGAAAGGTTTAGCGATCGCTCCTACAAGCCGGGTCAGCGAGCCAAACAAGGTTGGGAGTCGGTGCAGTAGCAAGCAGCACAACTTGGCCTTTTTCGTTAATTACCCAGCCAGTAGCTTCCACTATTTTAGCCTCGGTAATATTGCCGATCCCCAGGTCAGACCTTCCCTGGATTTTCTCGTCGAGTGTAGCTAAATCTACCAGTAAAGTTTCGCCCCCCATCCCTTGGGGAGAACTGGAAAGCCCCCCTTGGCAAGGGGAGTTGGGGGGATCGATGCGTAATATCATATTCGGTAGCTTTGATTGTGTTTAATTTTTGATGTTGTAGGGGCGGGTTTTACCAATCAATCCGTGGAAAGAAACCGGGTTTCTGTGAAAAATTGTTGAGCAAGGAAAGAGAGCTACGAAGAAACCCGGTTTCTGTTTTCGTTCTGTGAAAAATTGTTGAGCAAGGAAAGAGAGCTACGAATAAAACCGGTTTCTGTTTTCGTTAAACCCGCCGCGGCTAGTGCTTTTAACTGACAACAAAATCAGCTCTAATAATCATATCGTTGAAGTCGCGATCGCCACCACCACGCCTATCTTCAAAACCAAAAATATTACTTCCTAGCATCTGGATATGGTCAACACCATCTGCATTTCCTCCGATAAATGAGAAATAAATTCGGTTGAGTTTCTCTCCATTCAATACTTCTTCAAAAGTACCATTACTAATAATAAATGGTGCAAAAAGCGATTTATCAAGCGAGGCGTTAAAGGATGCCGAACTTTGGTTAGGGACGCTGAGGTTAATCCCCAAGTTTTGGGCATTTCTCACAGCTGCTTGAGCATATCCTGCCTCACCTGGTCGCACAATGCCATTGCCAGTGTCAATCGCTCCCGTGACGGGGTCAATTACGCGATAGAAACCAATTGAGCTATCGTAATTTGATTCCCGGTTGACGGTGAAACTAACATTGATTGTATCGGTTGTCATGTTTCGCAGGTCTAACATTTCCCCTTGGGGTTGTGTTTGCGTTGCCGTACCCAATGGTTGAGTTTCGCTAGTGGTTTGCAGCGTCATATCCAAGTTAAGTTGATTGCTGCCGTCAGGAGTGCGCCACTCTAAAGAGAAACTGTTGTTCTCTAAATTGGCAATTTGCAAGGGATTATTATTGCCAACTGTACCCAAAAATACGGTGTTTTCTTGTCCGCGAAATACAGAGTTAATGGGACTATGCTTGACCGCGTAAAAACCGAGGCGGGTATTGGCTGCAAATTCTCCCAAGATCCGAGACAATTGATTTTGATTAAAACCTTGAGGTAAATCGTTAATTGCACTGAAAATTACTTGCGCCCTGGCTAATGCTGCTTCGGTATATCCAGCAGCGCCGGGAGTAATGCCGTTAATCGTTCCAGCATCGTCATCGACTACAAAGGCTCCGATTTCGTTTACTTGAGTGCTGTTATTTTGGCTCAAAGTTAGTTTTAATCGGGTTGGGCTAGCAACTGTAAATACTTTGTCATTGACACTACTGCGAGTGAGAATTGCTCCATTATTTGCAGTGGCTAAAGTTTGGGAATCCGCCGTATTAGATGCAGCTTCGACGTGACCTACATTATCTGTGGCAACGCTGTAAAAGGCATACCTGCGACCAATTTCACCGTTATAAACTGCTGAGGTAGCGGTGATGTTATCTTGCCACAAACTGAACTCGCCACCATCTACAGATAAGTAAACATCGTAATTAGCGATACCGCTGCCTTCATCAGTACCAGTCCAGGAAACGGTAAAGTTTTGCGGCACCGTGGCGGGTAAAATATCTACCCTGCTGCTGGGGTCGCTAATATCAACGGTGTTGATAACGCGAGGGGTAACGATGGGTTCGTTGGTGTCGAAGACGATGCTAGCTTGGGCATCAAAAGCGGTGCCGGTGGGGAGATTGGCGTTGGGTTCAATGGTGTAGCGCACGAAACCTTCGCCGCTGCCGTTGACGTTGGGAGGGAGGAAACCGTCTTCAACTCCCGTTGCCAGTCTGCCGGTTTCTGGGTCGATGGTGGTTAGCGTCCAGGTAACTGTCCGGGTGGCGCGGTCGAGGTTGGCTTCAAAGTCTACGAAGGCGCCGATGGTGTTGCGGAGGTCTAGGCGATCGCTATAATTCTGAAAACCCTCGGGAACCTCTACAATCAAGTTGCCAAAGCCAAAATCCCCTAACTCGAAGGTTTCCAGGTCAAGGTCGGCGTCGAGGGTGTGGGTGATTTTCACCAGGACGGCAGCAATGTCACCAATGTTTTCAAACCGAACGGTATAAGGGAAAACTTGGGGAGTCACCAGCCAACCTTCTGCACCGAAACCGGAAGGCCCGATAATATCGTTAGGGTCGAGGGAAGCGACGACACTGGTGGAACCACTTCTAATCGGTCTGGTAGGGATATTAGGAGTGGGACTTTGAGGTTTTTTATCGTCACAACCTTGTACCACAGCTTTGGTCAAATTCTTCAAGCTTTCTTGAACTATGTCAGGCAGCTTGCCAAATTTGGGACGAGTACTCAAAAAACCAAATACAGCGTCAATCCCCCGACTAACCAAAAACTCTCCAAAAGAACTATCTTTACCTTTAATTAAGTCTCCAATGGTATCGCTAATACCACCACTGACAGCGCCAGTTCCTGCGGCTTCAAGTCCTGTAGGATTTGGCAGTTGACCCCCTATTGCTTGGGAAATTCCCCGATCTAAAGTTCCCGAAACAAAGTCGCCTAATGCGTCTCTCCAACCATAGTCTTCATTGCAGTAACTAGCTTTAGCAAATCCAGTAGCGGCATTTAATAAACCAAAAGCACCGTTTGCCAGCACAAATCTACCCAAGGCTCCCGCTACTGCTGGGATTAGGGGTAAAATTGGCAAGTTTCCTTCTGCATCTATATATTGATTGGCGGCATTTCCCACATATTGATACAGATTTGTATCTCCTCCCGCAACGCCAATCGGATCTGTAGATGTAAACCTGCCATCTTTGCCGTCATAAAACCTGGCTCGCATGAAATCGAGGCCATTTCCCTCTTCCATTACGCCATACTGCCCGACAAACTCGAAGGGATTGGCAACGGTTTCTGTTTCCGAAATCTCCTCGCCAAAGGGTCGATAAGTATAACGATTGAGATAGGTTCCTGAAGCGCCAGTTAAACCAACTATTGACCCCAAAAAGTTGGCGTCGTAATAATTAGTATTACTGGAATCTGCCCGACTCACCAATCCCAAACCGTGGGTATAACGAGCAATCAGATTCCCATTACCGTCATATTCCCCGACTACATCTCCAAAGCCGAAGGGGTCAACTAAATATTCAGTCCGCTGACCGTTATCAATGGCCGCGATGCGATTGCCAAAAGCATCGTATTCGTACTCGGTGATTGTGCCATCGGGTTCAACTACCCTAACTAATTGATTCTCACTGTTATAACCATAAGTCCAGGTTTCATTGCCTCGAACTTTGGCGATCAAATTGCCATCGGTATCATAGGTGTAGGAGAATTCTCCCGCATTCGTGTATTGGTTGAGATTGTTGGTTCTATAGTTAGTGGTCACCCCATTTTCAATTGTGCGGATGCGATTTCCGGCGGCATCGTAAACGTAGGTGAGGTCTTGATTGGAAATCTCTGGATTGGTGGAAGCAAAAACCGCTCTCGTTAGCTGACCAATATCGTCGTAGGTATAAGTCCAGTTGCCATCTAAGGTATTGGTGCGTATTTGCCTTCCCAACTCGTCGTAGGTGTAGTCAAAGCGGGAATTAATCGCACCATCTGTGGCGAGGTTGACGATACTTGTCAGCTGACCTACGGCATCGTAGCTGTAAGTGGTGGATGTGCCGTTGCCGTTCTGTTCCCGCGTCAGCCGACCGGCTGTATCGTAGGTGTAAGCGACGATGGCATTCCCCGCACCATCGGTCAAGCTGGTTAACCGTCCCGCCGCATCGTAAGCATAGTTAACCGCGTTGCCATTGCCATCTACCATGCGCGTGCGCCGATTTGCTGCATCGTAGCTATACGCCAGAGAACGTCCGTTAGGATAGGTAATTTTGGTCAGGCGATCGCCGGTATCGTATTCTAGGGCAATGCTTCCCCGACTATCGGCAATTGATGTAGTGTTGCCCCGTGCGTCGTAAGTATACGCCTGAAAAGACCCATCGGGATTTTCCTGACGCAACAGTTGACCGCGAGTGTCGTAGCTGTAAGCAATCGTCTGACCGCGCCGGTTAGTATAATTTGTAACATTGCCTTGGCTGTCATGGCTAAAACTCTCGCGACTGCCGTCAGCATGGGTAATGGACGACAGGTTACCCCGGTTGTCGTATCTATAACTGAGGCCGTTACCGCGTGCATCGGTAACTTGGGACAGTTGGTTGAAATTGGGTTCGTAGGCAAACCGAGTGCGCTGTCCCAAGGCGTTGACCTGACCGATAACGTTGCCTGCGCCATCGTAAGTAAAACCCGTCGCCGTATTACCGGGTGCAACAATGCGGGTAGGATTGCCCATTTCGTCGTAGCTAATTTGCAGCCGCTGACCCAAAGCATTCCGCATCTGGGTCACTTGTCCGGCGTCATTCAGCGTTACTTCCGCGGTTGAACCTGTAGCATCGGTAACGGTGACTTTGCCTTCTTCTCCGTAATTGTAGGTAATACCTGGGGAACCGTCGCCCGGGCGTTCCCGGATGGGGCGATCGCGCTCGTCATATTCCAACACCGTCTGGGTGCCGCCAGGGTTGGTAATCGAAGTAATAGCAAAGCGATCGTTATAGGTATAACTTGTTGTCCCCGATGCGTCTGTTTTACTTAGTATCAGTTCGCCGGTGGGGTTGTAAGTGTAGCTGGTGGTGCGACCCGTGCTATCGGTGACGCTGGTGATGCGGTTTTGCTCGTTATAGGTAAAAGCGATGCTGTTCCCGTTGGATGCTACTAAATTGGTTAAGCGATCGCTCGTATAATTCGCTGTAACTGTATTGCCATTGGTATCGGCGATCGTCCCAATCCGACCGTTGGCTAAAAAAGTGACAACCGTGCCATCTATTTCCCGCAGCCGCAGCAGGTCCCCGTCTCGCGTCAAAGTCCCACTTGCTTGTGATTCCGCCCGAAATGTGCCGTTGGGTTGTCGTTGAAACCGCCGTTCGCTGGCACCATTTTCGATCGAAATATTACCGTTGCTGTCCGCAATTACCTGGGTATCGCCGATAAAGGGAATCCCTCGACCAAAGGAACCAAGTCTGTAGCGGTCGGATACAGCATCTAAGTTGCCCGGCTCTTGGAACTCCATTGCCAGCAAGCGGTTGGCATCGGCGACGTATTCCCCTTGCTGACTCAGGGTATTGGCATTCTCCACCAACAACGCTTGATAGTCTGCCCCCGTATTGCCTGCTGCGGCGACGAAGTTGCTGTAAATCCTCTCCCACGCCTCACTGGAAACCGAACTGGGTCTAGCTCGGTCTTTGAAAGCATTCCAGTCAATCGGGGCATTGCCTTCAGCGCCATTGACTTTGAAGTTAATCGTTTGCCCGATTTGAGCTGTTGGTTCAAAGGCAATGGTAATGCGATTCGATGCGCCTGGTGGTAAAATTCCCGCCAATCCCTCATCGTTAATCCCTAGAAACTGAATCTGACTTTCTGTAAATGCTTCAGATTCGGGAAGTTGCAATCGCGCTCCTTCTACTTCCAAGTTTAGTAGGGGTGCGATCGCATCAGTATCCCCAACATTTCGATAAGTAATGGTGACAAACTGAGTGCCGAAGGGACGCACTTGCCGAGGGGCATTCAGGTAAATCTCTACCTGTCCCACCGAACCGACGTTGACGTTAAAAGCATCCTCCGCCGTATCGGTTCCCGCCGGATCGGTGGCGCGGATATCATAGCGATCTATAGGAAGACCGCTTAAATCTAAAGTGGCAGAGATTGTGCGATCGTCAAACCAGGTGACATTCGTCGCCGGACGCGCATTGCCTGCATTATCAATTAAGCTGACTTGAGTATCGGGGGTAAAGCGATCGCCAAACAAGGTTACCGTCGTTTGACCGGCACTACTACCCGTATTCGGCGAAATTCCCCGGATTTGAAGCGGCGGCGGGGCGGGCGTAGCTGTCAAATTGAGAGTATAGGGCGTACTAACGGCATCAAATCGATAGACGCGCAGGTAGTAATTCCCCGCCGCCAAATCAAGATCTAGCCTGCCGTCGCTGCCATTTCCCGCCCTCACGGTGGAAATTTGCCGACCCTGACGATCGAGTATTGCTAAGTCTGCATCTGCGGTTGCGCCTGTCAGCGCCAGATTTAACGTACTATTTTGACGCAGCTGGAACTTGAGGTAGTCATTCCCATCTAAACCGCCGATAAAGTCGCTGATGCTTTGGGAACCCCGTAAAAAGCTCAAATTCTGCGCGGTGGAGATGGTATTGGGAATGTTGTCTGGGACAGTTCTATCGATGGGAGGGGGTGGGGTGGGACGAGGAGGCTCAACCGGCGGCTGTGGTTCGCCAGGATTGAGCCTGACATCTTGCGGCGCTCCCGAACCGAAAATTGTCGTGGTGGTATAAGTAGTAGATTGTCCGGGATTGAGAACGAAGCGGTTATTAAAAGCGAGGGTAACATCATAAGGATCGCTGTCTATAAATAAATCCGCATCCGGGCCATCCCCTGCGATCGCATCATCTAATGCTACACCGCTAATAATTCGCGATCTTAAACCCGAATAACTATCAACTTCAAACCTTCCGGGCAATTCAACCGACCCCCCCGTTGCCGTTAATCCGACAAAACTGGTGGCAAAAAGAGGATTATCCCCACTATCAGTTTCAAATAAAATTTCCTGACCGTCTCGAATCAGATATCCGCCTGCATCGCTGATGCTGCCATCGAACTGCAAATCGCCGTCCATGTAGCGCACCAGATCGAAACTGAGCGGACTGTTGCCGCTATTGGTGATATTGTAAGTTTGAATTAATGTACTTCCTCCCCTGGCCTCCCCAACCCGCAATTCTGCAACTGTTTGATTGAGTGTAAAGTTTAAATCTCGAAACCTAAAAGTACTGTCAGCACTGGTGGAATTCTGCTGTGTAAATTGGGCGCCCTGTAAATCTGTTAAAAACTGACGATTCCTTTCCTGCCCAAAACGGATAGCCACGCCAGAATTAAATACCGTTCCAGCTTCCCCACGCTCCCCGAGAGGATTGTAAAACGCATTCGATCCCCCAGAACTACTAGAACCGAAACCACCAAACTCATTAACTGTGACGCGAAGACCTCCATCTCCATTTGGTGTATTCAGCGTTGCCATTGCAATTACCTCTCCTAACTTTAAAACTCAACACCTGCTACGACAGCAGTACGGCAAATCTCTCTTCCTCTCACTCTCCCTGACTGGGAGAAAATCAACTCAATGCGATCGCTTTCTGCATCATCACTCAATTGATCGATGCTTTTATAACCATGAATTTTGCTGCCAGAGATTTCTCCGATTGGCAAACCAATAAAAATTCACATGCACCTCCTCAATCCCTGGGAAAACGCAAAGAAACCAGGTTTCTATGAAAAATGGTCGCTGGGAAACTAAAGAGCGACGCAGCAACCCGGTTTCTAGGATCGCCGTGCGTAACTCCTGATTTAAAATCAATGCAGGCAAAGCTAGGACTTAGTCATCCTAAGACCGCTGAAATCATCTGTTTTTTACCTACATGAGGATAGGTCTTAAACAGAAAAAAAGGCTGTAGAAAAAAGATGTAATATCAGTTTAGATGGTGTATTTTATCAACTGAATGTACAAAGTGAAAGCCGTCTTTATTTTATTTTTATATTTAGCTTAATATAAAAAAATTATCCGCTGTAAGAGAGATGCTATTTCGCTTTGCCAGCCAATGATATAACCTAGAACCAGTTGACTCAGAAGAGACAGGGAAAAGAACATGCTAGACTTCCTCAACCCTATCCTTGGTCGCCATCCAGAACGCATCAAAGCTAATGTAGAAATTTATACCTGGCAAACCTGCCCTTACTGCATTCGAGCCAAATTATTACTGTGGTGGAAAGGTGTCAACTACACCGAATACAAAATCGACGGCGACGAAGCAGCGAGAAATAAAATGTCAGAACGAGCTAACGGACGCCGCACCGTACCGCAAATTTTTATTAATCACCAACATATCGGCGGTTGTGATGATATTTATCAGTTAGACGGACAAGGTCAACTGGACACTTTATTAACGCAACCAGCAGCAACCTAAAGGCGTGAATATTGAAATATCACCACCCATGATTGATGATGCAGCTTATCTGATTCACCGAAAATGGATGATGCAGGCGCTAGAACTGGCACAAGCGGCGGGTGAAGCGGGAGAAGTGCCAGTGGGAGCGGTAATTGTTGATGCTGCTGGTAATGCGATCGCCCAAGGGCAAAATAGAAAAGAGCGGGACAAAGATCCCACAGCCCATGCAGAAATTATCGCGATTAGAGCAGCAAGTAAAATTTTGCAAACCTGGCACCTCAACCAATGCACGCTCTACGTTACGTTAGAGCCTTGTCCCATGTGTGCTGGTGCGATCGCTCACGCCCGGTTGAATCAGCTAATCTATGGAGTGGACGATCCGAAAACTGGTGCCATCCGCACCGTACTTAATATCCCCGATAGCCCTTGCTCGAATCACCGCTTATCCGTCATCGGTGGCATATTAGAATCTGCCTGTCGCCACCAGCTACAATCGTGGTTTGCCCAAAAAAGGTGATGAAGAGAATCAGCAAGTAAAGGTATCATATCCCTCATGCCGATTCACCCACACTTGTAGTAAAAACCGGCAATAATTGCCTTGTAAAAGCTCATGACACCACCAGAAGTGTCCATCGGATAGAACACAATTAACCAAAGAAATTTTACGGTGATGTAATAAGGATGCTTTTGTAACCAGCCGCCTTTTGATATGACACAGCTCGAATCCTCCGACAAATCTCTCGCCCTTACCCATCCCAACAAAGTGGCAACAGTCACTTCTCGCGTTTCCCCTTGGTTCAGTTCCTTAGCCTATCCCTTGGCGCGCTACGTTGTTTTACCGTATTACTTCGGCAACATCGAAGTAATGGGACAAGAAAATTTACCCAAAAACGGGCCAGTAATTCTAGCCCCTACCCATCGCTCTCGCTGGGATTCTTTTCTCGTTCCTATTGCCGCAGGGCGCGAGATTACGGGGCGAGATTTGCGCTTTATGGTTACCTCAGATGAAATGAGGGGATTGCAAGGGTGGTTTATCCGTCGCTTCGGTGGCTTCCCAGTTGACATCAACCATCCGGGAATTGGCAGCATCCGTCACGCCATCGAGTTATTGCAAGCAAAAGAAACCTTGGTAATTTTCCCAGAGGGTGGATACCTTTCCGAAAACCGCAAGCACCCAGTCAATAAATTGCAACCCGGTTTATCTCGCATCGCCCTGCAAGCCGAATCAAGCCAACCAGGCTTAGGGGTTCAAATTGTGCCAATTAACATCGATTACAGTACTTCCTTCGCTAGCAAAGGCTGTGATGTTAAAATCCGCATTGGTTCGCCCCTACAGGTAGCTGATTACTGCATCAAAACTGAATCGAACAAGCGCAGTGCCGCACGATTAACCGCGGATTTAGAGCAGGCGCTTAGAGCCTTGCAGTTGGGTTGCGATCGCCCCAATCCAAAGCTGCTTGCCGGTTGGGCTTAGATCGATTGAGTCCGATCGACTAGCAGGTTGCACAAAGATTGCCAGCAATTATCAACCCACTTTTGCCCAGTAATGGTAATATACTCCGAAGTCTATCCGTCGTATTTGTGCCTTGGCGCAAAACAGCTCCATGATCCCTTCTGCAACTGCTCGTTTCCTCAACTTCACTGGCTTGGTGGTTCTACCGCTAATGGCAGTTTTGCATCCCCTGGCGCCAGTGCATGTTCAGGCACAGGAATCGGCTCTGCCGACAGGTTCCAATCCAGCACAGCCAGCTAACGAAACAGATCCAAACCTGCTACGTCCTTTAAATCAAGATAGCAGTCTGCTCAGCCTGCAAGGCGGGCAACGTCTAATGGCTGAAGCTAGCAACGCAGTTTCGGCGCAGGATTATGCTTTGGCAATTAAGAAACTTCAGGATGCTCGCCAAGTTTTTAATCAACTATCCAACTTTTATCAAGAGCTAGCCGCCAGTTTTTCAGGGATTGATAACCGCGTAGCCGATAGCCAACGCCGCAAAGCCATCGAAACGGCTCAAATGCGAGATGAAGCAACGTATCAATTGGCACTGGTACATCGGGCGCAAAATCAGCCAGAGTTGGCTGTACCGTTGCTGGTGCAAATTGTTCGCAGTCAAAACCCAACGCGGGAGTTGGGTAAAAAAGCTTACCAGCAATTATTAGAGCTGGGTTTTGTCGATGCACCTTTCCCCAGATCTGGTAATGCCCCCGCGTCTTCATCCTCCAGGTAGATAAACTAAAATTAAGATCAAAGCGTTTAACTGTCAGTATTCAGAGCAAAGGAATCGAATGATTAATCCGGATCAGGTTGCAGCGATGATCAAGGCTGAAATGCCGGACGCCCAGGTTGAGGTTCAAGACTTAACTGGAACTAGAGATCACTATCAAGTAAAGGTGATTTCTTCGCTGTTTGAAGGTAAGAATCGAGTGCAACAGCATCAGATGGTTTATGGCGCTCTGCGGGAAGCAATGGCTACAGAAGCCATTCATGCTCTGGCGCTCAATACCTCTGCTCCCGAAGGCTAGCAAGCTGCTAGTTTGATTAATTAAGCAAACATAATGGTTGGGTTAACCACCCGTTTGGTAGGGGTAATATTGTTGAACCGACCCCGCTGGAACCTAGTACAGGAAAATAAAGCGATCGCAAGGGTAACATCATGACACCAGAACTGAAAGAACGCCTTGATAATCTAGTCAAGCAAAATAAGATTGTAGTCTTCATGAAGGGCAACAAGTTGATGCCCCAGTGCGGTTTCTCCAACAATGTCGTGCAAATTCTGAATACTTTGGGCGTCCCCTACGAAACCGTAGATGTTCTCGAAGACTACGAAATCCGTCAGGGAATTAAGGAATATTCCAACTGGCCTACGATTCCTCAAGTTTATATTGACGGTGAGTTTGTTGGCGGCTCGGATATCATGATCGAGCTGTATCAAAAAGGTGAGTTACAGCAAAAGGTAGAAGTCGCTCTTGCTTCGTAAAGCCTGGATTTTCTGAAATCGGGTTCTACGATTAAGACTGACACCCAAATAAGTCTAAGAAGCTGATAGCCCCGTTTGTTTAAAGCGGGGTTATCAGCTTCTTAGTGGTTAAAGCTATTGTAGGGGCGGGTTTTACAAGTTTCCTTTGCTCCCAAGCCAGTTGAGTTAATAAACCCGCCCCCCGAGAGATGCCAAAGCCTCACGGACATGGTATTATCGATGGGTTCGATGGGAAAGATTATGGGAGCGGCGTTAATCTTTGCTTGGTTGTATTGCGCGATCGCCTGTTTTTTCTCAGCACTTGTTACCAGACTTGGAGGTAACAGAAGTTTTTTCTGGCATCGAAGCCTGTCACGTTTGCGATTTGTCAATCAAGTAGGCTGGGTTGAAGCTCAGTAAAACGCAACCAGCCAAAGTTAAGTTTCGTACCTCAACCCAACCTACTCTCGTTGATATGCTCGCTCTTGCACCCGTCTCTAATCCTCCAATTAATTAGGGTGGCAGTTGCCACCCCGATCGGAGCCGCTTCGATCTTTGTTTGAGCTAGCTTGAACTGATAACCCAGCCCGAAACAGCTAGTAATAGTCAGATCTCTTAGTCTCAGGCTGGAGCTGAGGCATTTCAAAGTTGGATGGATCGTAGATGTAGCGAGTTGACTCTTCTTCTAAACGATTAATTAGATAAGGTTCAATCGCGTTAGTGTGGCGTAGGGCGGCGAGATATCCGTCTAAATACAACCTTAAATCGCTGAATCTGTAGCCTCGATTCCACATTTCGACTAGGGCGTCGGTCAGTTTTTGATAGTGGCGAATCGTTTGTGTATCTTGAAGCATGATTGGGTGTCTGAACTCGGTAAGGGCGGAAATTACTGCCGGTGTTTACCGTCGGTAATTATTGGCGTTAAGCATAGCATCTTCATTCGACTACCGCAGAATCTCTATCCCCGGCTGGCAGATAAAGATTTTGTTAAAATTATTCAACTGGACAATATTTAAGTCCAGGTGGCTAGGTTCGGTCAGTCGCGCGATCGCTTGATGCCTACACCCCGCTGGCGCATCGTGCTTAGCTTCATCATAATCAAGCAGGCAAAGGAAAACCTGTATCTGCTGAGCGATTTCTGCTACTTTTTGTTCCGGCTCGGTCACTGGGGTTGGAACCACTAGGTTAGGATAATTGTAACGATAATTTAATATTCTTCCCAGCTGGGCTTGTATCCGGGTAAAGAGGTTGCCCCAAAAGCTAGAAAGCACTAAGATCAAGCCCAATCCTGTCGCCCCCGAAGTAGCGGGTGTTACAAAATTGTAATCGGGTCTGGTGTTAAGTTGAAGGTCAATAACGCGAAGGAATATAGCCTCCGTGGTTTCTGTAGGAATTCAAATTGTTGAAGGTAATCCGCACCTGCGATCGCTACTCGGTTGGCACTTACAGCAGGCAGGATATCGCGTGCATCAATCTGCCAGCATCTACCAAGCTAGGGAAGTCTTTCACCTGCGCCAGCCAACGGTAGTAGTTCTCGATACCGAACTGTCGGACGGCGATGCTCTGGAGTTTTGCGGCTGGCTACAACGGCAACAGATGCCATTTGTTCTGATGCTTTCTGCCCGCAACAGCGAAGCTGATATCGTCGCTGGCTTGAAAGCAGGGGCAGATGACTACTTGACCAAGCCATTTGGCATTCAAGAGTTTTTGGCGCGGGTGGAGGCGCTGATTCGACGCCAGCGCGCGACGACTCCACCCGCTTACCTGGATTATGGCGATCTCAAAATTGACCTGGTGCAGCGCCGCGTCCGTTTTAAGGACGAACTGGTAGATTTAACCCCCCAAGAGTTTAGCCTGCTCTATGTCCTGGCTCAAGCTGGGGGAATGCCTTTAAGTCGTTCGGAACTGTTACATAGAGCATGGCCCGATGCGATTGATAATCCGCGCACGATAGACACCCACGTCCTCTCTCTGCGAAAGAAACTGGAAACCGATCCCCGGCAACCGAGTTTAATTCAAACTGTCCGTAATGTGGGTTACCGATTTAACCCGGATTTTCTCACGCTGAATCAAAGTCAAGGAGATGAATCTGTCAGTCACAAAAAACCACCTACCTCTGGTACGCCCAGCATGGTCGCATTAGACGGTAATTGGCGCTGAAAATTTTAGATTTGAGATTGTAGATTTTAGATTTAATTTAAATCTGCAATCTCAGAAAATTTTAGATTTGAGATTGTAGATTTTAGATTTATAGCAACTGCCAAAGTATTTAGGGAGCGATCGCTTTCTGAAACCTTGGATTGGCAAACCTTCTTCCCCTAGCCCTTAATCCCTACCTATAATTTACAGCGGGTTGCGCTTTTATGAGGTACACTCACTAGCTGGGGGAGCTGAGGAAGCTCTTGGAGCTGGGGAGATAGGAAAATAGAACTAATTACTTCGCCATCTTCCTCAATATCAGTAATGCTGTACCTCATAACAGCGAGAATCGCTGTAAATCTGCAATCTGCAATCTTAAATCTGAAATTATTCCCATTCTTCAGCAGCCAGCCTTTCTATTTCGATTAAAGTTGCCCGCAGTTGCAGCCAGTCTACTTGAGTCGCTGGTAAATCTTGCATCAGTTGACCCTGGTGTAAGTGTAGAACTCGCGTGCAAAACTGCTGCGCCTGTTCCAGTTGTTGATTCACCATCAAAATTGTTGTTTGTTGGCGCTGTTGTAACTGTTGGAGTAAGTTTAAAACCAAGGAAGCACGACCAACGTCGAGTGCAGAAGTTGGTTCGTCTAACAATAGAATTTTAGGTTGGATGACCAAGGCACGCGCGATCGCTATCAGCTGTCGCTCTCCGGCAGATAGTTGCACCTCCGTGCGCCCTAGCCAGTCCTGGGGGATGCGTAACTGCTCCATCCAGTAAGATAGGCGTTCTTGTATCTTTTGTGGCTCTAGGCGGCGTAGAACTAGGGGATACGCGATCGCTTCTCCCACCGTCATCCCTAAAAGTTTGGCTTCTTGCAACAGCAAGGTTACTTGCTGCCGCCACTGAATCACCGGAATTTTACCCAGTTGTCGCTCTTCCAAATAAATTGAACCCTTGGTGGGTTCGCTAAGTCGGTTTAACAGGCGCAAGAGCGAGGTTTTACCAGCACCAGATGGCCCTACTATAGCAATTCTTTCTCCTGAAAAAACTTCAAAAGATATATTTTGTAGCAAATAAGATAAACCAAATGGCGCAGCTAAACTGACGCCTTCAACTAACAATTGGGGATTGTTTTTAGTATTCAAAATCAACGCAATCCTAAATTTAAGTTTGTTTTTAGCGATCGCTAACTACTATGTCAGCTTACCCAAACTCATAGCTGTCAAGATTGTCCAAGCATCTACTAAGAACAATAACAGGGTAAATCCTAACAAAATTAAATACATCCACGGTTGTGATAATGGACGGATATCCGTTGTATCGATGCCTGTTTTTGCTTGTACTTGCTTCACCATTTGGGCAAATCCTACTACGCGCATCGGCAGTAAATAAGCTTGACCAGATTTACTTAGAAAATAATAAACTAGCCCGCCTTGTCCGGTAGTACGCATTTTCAAATCTTTGACATCTGCCCAAGGTAATATCCAACCTTGGCGGAAGAAGCGAGGCACCCAGCGCGGGTATGTGACCTGAATTTGTTGCTCATTTAAAATTACCCGTTCGCATAAAGCTGCGTATAAAGCAACTAAGCCAATGGCAATCCCAAACCATAAAATAGCTGAGGGGATGGGTGCTGCCGTTACTTGTGCCAAAAAAGGTAAGGGAACTGTAAGAGCCACGTATAGACACAATAAGGTAATTCGGATCAAAGGAGAAATGCGGAAGACAGAAGTTGACTCGGTTTTTGATGAAAGTTGATTCATGGGGTTGGTTAACACGATAGAATATTACCTGACTTGATTAACAATTTAGCGTTTGCTGGCGATCGCCGCAACAATGATGAAATAACTAAGTCACTACTCAGGTTATATTCTCAGGAGAATTGCCTTGAAAAGATGGTTAATTGCTGGATTGGGTATCTTAATAGTATGCGCGATCGCTTTCACTTCTCCTGTGCTGGCAGCAGATACCGCCAACGGCGCTAAACTTTTTGAAGTTCACTGTGTTGGTTGTCATATTAACGGTGGCAATATTATCCGGCGGAATAAGACGCTTAAACTGAAAGCATTAGAACGGAATAAAGTCAATACAATTGATGCGATCGCTACCCTAGTTGCCAACGGCAAAGCCAATATGTCCGCCTACAAAGATCGTTTAACTCAAGCGGAAATTGAGGATGTTTCCGCCTACGTTCTAGAACAGGCAAACCAAGGCTGGAAATAACTTAAATTATCTCAAGTTGCTAGTTATAAGGTCAAGCATTTTAGATCCCCCTAAATCCCCCTTAAAAAGGGGGACTAAGAATCCGGTTCCCCCCTTTTTAAGGGGGGTTAGGGGGGATCGAACCGACAATATTTGTAACTAGCAACTTGCGTTAAATTATCTATCGCGATCGCACAAGGTTCAGGGTAAATATTTCTGCACCACATCCCATCCAGTAAGGGAAACCAAAACAAAGCCGACAAACAGAACAATATTTGTGACAATGTGAAAAAGTCGCGCCCAAGCAAATTGCGGGCTAATCAAGATCGCACTCCCTGCCGATAATAAAACTAATCCTACAACTGCTAACCCTGCCGGTAGGTGGGAGGAATGACCCAGACTACCATAATGGCCCAAAGTACCGACGATGCCAATGGTTAGGAGTAGGAGAACTAAACCGACCATGATGCTGCCTATAGTGTAGTGCAGCGATCGCACCCAGCTAGGTCTTTGCCTGCCAGAGGTGCGCGTATAAAACATCCAAATGCCCGATAAGGCTAACAACAGATAAGCCGCGATGGACAGCCCCATCGACCAGGCGGCAATTCTCCATAACCAAATAAAATCAGGTAGGTTCACAAATTGGGTAATAGGTAGTGGGAAGCTTTATGCTTAGATCCTACTACCAGAGAACTTAAGCAATGTCTAGTAGCACGTCTCTATACTCACATCTTGCACCTACCCGATAAACAGATCCTCGTCTCTTTAGAGCGGGGAATGTCAAATTTCTTATATTTGTGCTATCCTGTTACTGTAAATTTTATATTCCATTAATGCTTAGAAAAGTAGTCAAAGTTCGCTTATATCCAACCAAGGAACAGCAGCACCAGCTATCAAAAATATTTGGGTGTTGCCGATGGTGGTGGAACTTTGCACTAAACAAAAGTATTGATGAATATAGAGCAACGGGTAAAGGTTTAGGGCAGTCAGCCCTGAATGCTTTACTTCCAAAGCTCAAAAAAGATCGGGAAACTCAATGGTTGGGTGAGTGTTACAGCCAAGTTTTACAAGCAACAACACTCAACTTAACCGTAGCCTACAAAAACTTTTTTGCTGGAATTGCTGGATTTCCTAATTTCAAATCTAAGAAAGGTAAACAGTATGCCCAGTATCCTCAAAACGTAAAATTCCTGGATGGTGTTGTCAAATTACCAGGAAATATTGGGGAAATCAAAGCCTCTATTCATCGTCCTATAGACGGCAAAATCAAAACCGTAACCGTTAGTAAAACACCAGCGGGTAAATATTTTGCCTCTATTTTATTTGAAGTAGAAGGCGAAACTCCTAAAACTGCTGATGGCAAGATTTATGGGGTTGAATTGGGGGTAAAACAATTTGCTGTCGTTACAGACGGTGAAAAGGTTTCCAAGTATGACAACCCGAAGCATTTAGCTAAACATGAAAAAAACCTAAAACGCAAGCAGAGAAAACTCGATCGCAAAAAAGAAGAAAGTAACTCTAGAAACAAATACCGATTCCTTGTAGCTAAAGTTCATGAACGAGTAGCCAACGCGAGGCAGGATTTTCTACACAAACTTAGTCATAAGTTGACCAGCGATAGCCAAGCTGCGATCGTCGAAAATCTTCATGTTAAAGGCATGGTAAGGAATCATAATTTAGCTAAAGCCATATCTGATTCTGGATGGGGAATGTTCGTCAATTTCCTAGCCTACAAACTTGAACGCAAAGGCGGAAAGCTTGTTGAAATTGATAGATTCTTTCCCAGTTCCAAACTCTGCTCTAATTGTTACCATCAAATGTCTGAAATGCCATTAGATGTGCGGGCATGGACTTGCCCTAATTGCAAAACCCATCATGACAGGGATGGGAATGCCGCAACGAACATTAGAGCAGAAGGAATCAGAATGCTCAAAACGGATGGAGCAGCCGTTTCTGCCGTAGGAGGGGGAGTAAGACCAAAACTAGGACGTAAGTCCAAGCTGAGGCATTCCCCTGTGAGTACGGAAGCTCCGCCCTCTTACAGGGCGGAGTAGTTCACTCTACAGCTACTAAAACGGGTGATGTTAAAGATGCTGTTTTGTCTAAAGTTTTGTTTGTTTTTTCTGACTTTTGATGGAAAGCGATGTTTTCTTCGACTTTTTGACTTGCTTCGCTAGAGACTTGAGGTTGTTCCTCGACTCGCAAGCGATCGCACGGTATTTTATCTGATAAGATGGCACTTGCCATCATGCCCGAATGAATTTCCAGCAGCGCCTCAGACATTGTTTCAAATATCAGGCGTTGGCCCGGAAACACCACCCGCTCGAAGTACCAGTTGGGAACGTTGGTAATCCGAACAACTTGCACCTTGCTCGTCGCATTCACGTAGCAACAGAGAATGCGATCGCTGGAGTTAGGCGGTAAGGGATCAAGGATTTGAGCCATAGCTGCTAGGGTAACTGATGCCAAAACCGATTACATATGCACCTTAGCATTTTGCGATCCCCGTTGTTTGTAACTGTGACTACCAACATGCCATTCCATAAGGATTCTACCGTAAAATCGCTCTTGCGATAGGTTAAGATTTTCTTATATATTTTACAAGTTGATACAAGCTCAGCTAAGCAAAGGCATGATTTTAAGCTAAAACCGGGCAGATGAATAAAGTCTGCGGTATCGTAAAGTTATATGAACGGCTGGTTTAAAATCCCGATCAATTAGATTTGACTGTTGGCAACTCACCAATCCACATACCCGCAATGGCAAATCGAATTCTCTATGTCCGCCTGCCCTGCAACCCTATATTTCCCATCGGGGTTGTCTACCTTGCGGATCGCGTGCATAAGTTATTTCCAGAGGTAGAACAGCGCATCTTCGATTTGGGAACGATTCCACCCCTAGATTTTGCCCCTGCCTTGGATACCTGCATAGATGAATTTCAACCCAACCTATTGGTATTTTCTTGGCGAGATATCCAAATATATGCACCAGTGGGGGGTAGAGGTGGTAACCCACTCCAACACGCCTTTGAGTTTTACTACGCCCCGAATCCTTTGATCAGATTGCGGGGGGCGCTGGGAGGGTTGCGCGTCACCACAGCGTACTATACGGAACTGTGGCGCAACCTGGGGTTAATCAAGCGGGGACTAAAACGCGCCAGAAAATACCAAAGCGATGCCCGTGCGGTGGTTGGCGGCGGTGCGGTGAGCGTATTTTACGAGCAATTAGGTAAAAGCTTACCGAATGGGACAATTGTTTCCGTAGGCGAAGGCGAAACCTTGCTGGAAAAACTCTTGCGGGGGCAAGATATTAGCAACGAAAGGTGTTATGTAGTAGGAGAGACTGCGCCGCGCGATCGCATGATCCACGAACCTCCTACCCCGATCGAAAAAACCGCCTGCAACTACGACTATATCGAAACCATCTGGCCCGAATTTCAATACTACCTGCAAGAGCAAGACTTTTACGTCGGCGTCCAAACCAAGCGCGGTTGTCCCCACAACTGTTGCTATTGCGTTTACACCGTCATCGAAGGCAAACAAGTACGCATCAATCCCGCCGATGAAGTCGTTGCCGAGATGCGCCAATTATACGATCGCGGCATCCGCAACTTCTGGTTTACCGATGCCCAATTTATCCCAGCGCGGAAATTTATCGACGACGCCGTCGAACTGTTGCAAAAAGTCCTCGACGCCGGAATGAAAGATATCCACTGGGCAGCATACATTCGGGCAGATAATTTGACGCCAGAATTATGCGACTTGATGGTAAAAACTGGCATGAATTATTTTGAAATCGGCATCACCAGCGGTTCCCAAGAACTGGTACGGAAAATGCGGATGGGATACAACCTCCGCACCGTCTTAGAAAACTGCCGCGACTTAAAAGCCGCCGGTTTCAACGATATAGTTTCCGTCAATTACTCCTTTAATGTAATTGACGAACGTCCTGAAACGATTCGCCAAACCATCGCCTATCACCGCGAACTAGAGCGAATTTTCGGCGCCGACAAAGTCGAACCGGCAATCTTCTTCATTGGGTTACAACCCCACACCCATTTAGAAGAATACGCCTTTGAAAACAATATCCTCAAACCAGGCTACGATCCCATGAGTTTAATGCCTTGGACAGCCAAAAAACTCCTCTGGAACCCAGAACCATTAGGCTCGTTCTTTGGGGAAGTTTGCCTGCAAGCTTGGCGACAAAATCCCAATGATTTTGGACGCGAAGTTATGAGAATATTAGAACAAAGACTAGGTTGTGCCGACTTAGAATCAGCCCTCAACGCTCCCATCGAAACCAAACAAAAACAGCTAGTAATCGCTCGGTAATGGGTAATGGGTAATGGGTAATTGAGAATTTTAGATTTCAGATTTCAAATTTTAGATTTGAGTTAAATCTGCAATCTGCAATCTGCAATCCTCATTACCAATTACCAATTACCAATTACCACTTACCAAAACCATGTTAGAAGGCTCTATTTTACAACAGCTGTCAGATGCCCACAAAACCGGACCAAGACCGCTACGTTTTGGCGTATATTACAAAAACACTTTAGTTGCCCTCTGCCACGCTTTAGAAGACAGCATCTTATCCTCAAACTGTTCGCCCATAGTTATTACAGCATTTCAGCGCGGCAAGTGGTACTTGCAAGAGGCAGATCGGTATGGCGAAATAGCAGGGAAATCCAGTCAAATTGCCATCATGGCAGCACCGGATAGTGGCTTTGCCGAACATCCCACCAGCCAGCTGCCCAATGTAGACTTAGTCAGCCTTGCTCCCGTCGATCCCGTAGCGCAAGAGTGGCACTTAATGATTTTATCGCCTCATTACACAGCGATGGTAATTTGTCAAGAGCTATCGCCAGCAGATTATGGAACGGGGGGGCAGCCAGAAGCGGACTTAGAGCGCAAATTTTACGGTTTTTGGACGTTTGAACCGGCGTTAGTCAGGGAGACGGTAGGGTTAGCGATCGCTCACATCGGGCACTATAACCCAGAACTAAAAGCAAAATTAACCGCGCAGCTTGAAGCCCTGCCCAGCGCGGGAAACCAGGAACCCGAAGATCTGGGTGCGATTGTATCCCGCGTGGTAGATTACCTTCAGACCAGCCATGATGACTTAATTGGGGACAAGCACGCCGAAATACCAGCATCCCATCACGAAGCGTTAGATATGAACTTGGTTTCTAACGAGTTACAAGCTTTCGTGCGGATGGCGCAGCTGATGGAGTTGGCGAACACGGGAAACCCAATGTCAACGGCAGAAGTAGCAGCGCTAGCAGAAACAATGGGGCAAATTTTAGATTTACCGGCGTGGCAATTAAAGCGCTTGCGCCTCGCCGGATTGCTTCACGGCTTAGTGCCTTCTTTCAACTATGCCAGCCAAAATTCCGATCCGTCTTGCTGCCCGTTAATGCCAGAAGTACAGGCATTACGTGCCATGCCCCAGTTGAGAGCGATCGCATCTATTATCACTCACCTCACCGAATGGTGGAACGGCAGCGGCACTCCCGCCGGTTTAGCATATGATGCCATCCCCTTGGAATCGAGAATTTTGGGGTTGCTTATAGATTTTCAATGGCGCCTTAGTCAACATTTATCACAAAAGAGCCGCGCAGAAAGTTTATCTCAAGCTTTATCGGATTGTCAGGCGCTTTCAGGAGAGCGTTGGGACCCTAAACTGATAGAAACCCTAACTATTTTAGTCAAAGGTTTGCAACAGGGACTCAACCTAACTATAACGCCACCTAAAGTCAGTGCGGGCATGTGGCTAATTGACGATCGCGAACAAAGCGATATCAAAATTAATGTAGTTAGTCAGTAATCATCCGGGAGCTTTCTCAACTTATTGTCCCCTTTTTGACAGCTAACCAATTACCCATTACCAATTACCGAGTATGGAAAATTTGCAGTCGGGCAAGCTCAAATATTTACCAGGTACGGATTTAGAAGATGAAGATTTATCCAATCTCGACCTAAGTCGCGTTAATTTAGCAGGTGCTAACCTTGTGGGAGCAAATCTTAGCGGCTCAAAATTGCCAGGAGCAAAGTTAGAAGGTGCTAATCTCTTAGGCGCTAACCTGGCATCGGCTGACTTGCGCTCTCACCTACTAGGGGCAAACCTAATGCAAGCTGACTTAACGGGTACTGACTTGCGCGGTGCGAACCTCCGAGGCGTTAATTTAATGGGGGCAAAACTGACTGGGGCATCTTTTGCCGGTGCTTTCTTAAGCGGTGGCAATTTAATGAGTGTAAACTTGCAGGGAGTAGACTTGCGGAGTGCTGACTTACGCGGGGCAAATCTCACAGGCGCTAATCTTTTAGGCGCAGATTTGAGTGGCGCTGACCTGCGAGGAGCCAGTTTGAGCGATGCTAATTTGGAAGAGGCTGACTTGCGCGGGGCGAATCTTGCTGGAGCAAATTTAACCGCAGCAAATTTGCTTTGTGCGGAATTAGAAGGCGCTAATCTAGATGGAGTAGATTTAGCCGGAGCTTGTCTAGTCGGAACATCTCTGGAGCAAATTGGGCAACCACTCGAAGAGTTAAAAATTCCTTTCAAAATTGCTCACAGCGAACATTCTCAAGTGGAAGGATAGCCTGGTAAATGGGTAGTACCAGTAAAACCAAATTTGCAGGCGATCGCACGCATTCAACGGTGGTACAATTTGGCGAAGCGTGACTGAGAAAAACTCGTGAATTTACATGAAGTGCTGAATCTAGCCAAACAACTTCCGTCAGTAGATAAGGTACGTTTGATCCAGCAAATGGCTTTTGAGTTAGAAAGCGAGTTAAGGGATAAACCCACTGCCCCCCAGCAGCAATACCAACCGCAGCAACCTCCCCAACCACCCCAAGATCCACCCCATTGGGAAATGCCCGCCAATGCGGCACAAAGACCTTCTGCCCCCGATATCGATCCATCTCGTTGGGATGATTGGGCAAGCTTTCCTGAATAAATAGCACCCTGGCTAATAGCTAACAGCAAATAGCTTTGAATCAAATAGCCATTAGCCATTAGCAACTAACTATTTAGCATCGACTGCATCCCGTTCGGTGCGTATCCACTTGGTTTGAGGTCGGACGATAAAAGTCAGATAGAGGGGAATTTTCCAAAGTACATAAAAAGGCACCGCCAAAAGAGTTAAAAGCGGTAATTCCCGGCGTCCAAATTTAGCCCAAGCGCCAACAATCGAGACTAAAATTAGCAATCCTTCTGCTGCTAGTAAAATTGCTGGCGTCCATGCCATTCCCAAGATGCCCGCTAAAGTCGCCAACCCCAAGGCAGCTATCCACAACATGACTAAAAGCGAGAGGGGCGGCACGCATAATTCTAGCGCGATCGCTAACAAGTCCCATCGTCTTTGACGAACCGACTCTTTGACTAATAGCGGCACTTGCTTCACCAAGGTTTGCAAGTGACCGTGTTCCCAGCGCGTCCTTTGACTCACAGCTGCTTGGTTCTGCTGGGGAAGAACTCCTGTGACTCTAGCTTGGGAACAAAATATTGGTGGATGTCCGGCGATCGCTAAATCCAACCCTAGCTGCATATCTTCAACAATATTACCGCTGGCTAGGGGTGCTTCTCGAATCACTGACCAAGGAAACGCCATTCCCGTCCCGCCTAATAAGCAAGGGAGTCCCAGCCTTTCGAGTCCCCGCGTTCTGACTAAGTTCTTCACTAGAAAAGCTAGGGAAGATACGGCATCTTTTGGGTTTGGGTTGGCGGGTTGTTCCATCAAGTAGGTTGCCTGAACCGGGCGTCCTGTAGCGATCGCAATTCGGGATATGCGGTCGATTGTACCGGGAGCGACGATACAATCTGCATCGACCATTACGACTACCTCGGGGGGATTAGCATCTAAAAACCGCAGACCGTAGTCTAAGGCATAGCCTTTACCCTGGCGATCGAGATCCTGCCGTTCAACCACCGTTGCGCCGCAGTTGCGAGCGATCGCCGCCGTTCCATCAGTACAATTATCGGCTATTACCAATAACCGATCCGAAGCTGTTAATTGTGGGATTAATTTCAGCAGCGTTGTACCAATTCCTTTCGCTTCATTATGAGCTGGAACCAGTACGGCAATTCGAGGTCGGATGCCTCTAATTTCCTTGCCCTGCCTTTGGCTAGGCCATAAAGCGGCGCTGCATTCAACAAAAACAACCCCGATTGGAACTAGGAGTCCCAGGGCTATTCCTAACAGAACAATATCAACAAGTAAAAACACGGGCTGCACGCTTAATAATCGCAGTCTAATAACAATACTTGCAAGTATTTTGTTCAAACCAAGGGGCTAAATCTCAAACCCAATAACACCAACCAAGCACGCGCTTGATTTTGAGAGTATTTGTCAACTCACCTGAGACGGTTCCTCAAATTTTTTCTCCACACATTGTGTTGACCAATCTTTTACCCATTCTTGAGCCTGTGGGTCTTTGTATAGCTTGAGCTTTTGTTTGATCACCAGCCATAAGAAAGGAAGGTCTTCTATTAAATATCTTTTCCACAAACGCCTTGGCTCCTGTATCAGCCGATACAGCCACTCCAGCCCTAACTCGCTCATCCACTTAGGCGCTCTGATCTTATTACCAGCTTCAAAGTCAATGGTAGCTCCAATTGCTAAAAATACTTTTATATTGCTTAGCCTATCTTTGTATTTGAAAAGCCACTTTTCTTGTTTGGGTGTACCTACTCCAATTGCCAATACCGTCGCTCCTGACTTATTAATTATATCCACAATCTTTTCGCATTCTTTCTCATTCTTCTCAAATCCAAACGAAGGCGAATAGGAACCCACAACTATTTTTCTTTTTACTTTCTGATTAATTATTTCCTGGGCTTTTTTCGCTACTCCTTCTTTTGCCCCCAATATAAAAATAGTAACTTCTTCATTATTTTTATTATATTCGTAGAAAGCTGGAAAAAAGTCCGATCCTGATATTTTTTCCCTAATTGGGTTCCCTAATAATTTCGCGGCATAAAATATTATTTTACTATCACAAACTTTATAATTTGACTGGTTGTAAACCTGATAAAACTCAGGATCTTTTTGCATAAGCATTAAATGGTCTACATTTGGGGTTACGACAATTCCACCCTGTTCGTTTAGCTTTTCCAGTAGCTCTTGTTTAGATAAATTGTCGATAGATGCATTGAGAATATTGACTCGCTTCATTTTTACCCCCGGTAACCTCTCAACTTGCTCTTAAACGTTCAGCTAGATGCGACAACAGAACAACCTACTTTTGTTTTAACTTCGTCTTCCCGATTTTGGCAATTCATTATTTTGGCTCAGGTTAGATCTAGTGTTTTCACGGAGCTTTTTTCCTCTTAGCCTTCGTATTTAGTCAAATATACCGATATCCCCATCTAATTTTAATCAATTTAGCTGATTTTAAAGCTCGTTTAAATATGAGCATTTTTTATATGCGTATATTTACGTACTTTACCTGCCTTGCTTTTAACGTTTATCCTCCAGATGATAAAATTTAATTTGATTGGCTGACTATTAAGTAACCTGGCTAGACAAAACGTATTTATTAATACAATAATAGCGCTGTTATACAGGGAGGCAACATCGTCGGGAACTACGCACGACGAGGCCATAATCGCGGTTTCTTCGTTGCTCTCTGGTTGCCAAACCAACGACTTTTCGTAGAAACGGGGTTGCTTTCCGTAAGTACCGATCGTTACACCACAGATATAGCGGGTTGCGCTCGGATGAGGTAGATGATGAAGCGGATAGAGATAAGGGAGGTAACGAAATAAAAGTAATGACTTCCCCATCTTACCCATCTTCTTCATATTCGTCATCTTCCCGATCTTCAGCGCTCTTGTAGCTTATAACAGCGAGAATCGCTGTATTTATGGTGTAAGACGGATGGGGAGATCAAAGCGACAGGCGCCAAAAATTTGATTTCTCGTTGCTTTTAACCATGATGGCCTAAAGCCAATCAATCTGACTCTCTAAAAAGGAGTAAGCCGAATAGATTGATACAATTCCCAATCGCAATATCGGTAATAGTAACCCTCAAAACCAGCTATCCACCGTTTTTGCCAGCCAAAAGCCCTTAGAAATCAGCTTGTAGACTGGTAGCCCAACTTGCTGGCAAGCTGGGGGCATCATGGCATCATTCGTGCGAGGCTTTGACTGATTGACAAGGCAATGGTTTACTCAGTGTGCATATGGAGAAACGCAATGTAGTGGTTCTTGGGATACTCAAGAATATGGAAAGCTAGACTTAGACGAACATGGCTGGGTTAAGTCGTTACCTGCTCCTGAAGACTCTCCTGAATATACTCGTGTCAGTACAGTAATGTTTACAGATTTTAATGCTAACTATCTTGGAGGAGAGTACGTTGTTTTGTACGATGGGGAAGGGACTATAGAATATCAGTGGCCTGCTCAAAAAGATAAATTAAAATCAACTCTGAGAAGAAATGTAATTAATGTAAATCCATCTCAAGGTGGGATATATCTGACAATTACTTCTACCGTTACTCATAAAACTGGTAACTATATTCGCAACATTCGGGTAGTTCCAGCAAAGTATGAAAACCTCTAGCAATCACAAATATTTAATCCTGATTTTTTGGAAAAAACTAATAAATTCACAGCCTTGCGTTTTATGGATTGGATGAAAACCAATAATTCCAATCAGAAAGAATGTGTAGATCGACCCAAAGTAGAAGATTATACTTATCCAAAAAGCGGTGGATTCCCAATAGAAGTTATGGTGGCTTTTTTATAGATAAAGATAAAAATCCAGCTTTAGCATTCCCTGCACAACAAGTTAAGTGCCCTAAAGAATGGAGCAATCCTGAAAGAGAGGTGGAAAGAGTTCCCGAACCTTCTACTCTATTGGGTTTGTTGGCATTGAGTGCGATTTGTGGCTGTTCAGTGGTAAAGGGCAAAAAAAAGATTTAACTCAACCATTTGCTTCAGATTTAGAAGAGTTGAGAATTTTAGCCGGGATACCCACCGCAGTCTTACCGGAGGGAATATCTGATAGAACCACAGCATTGGCGCCAATGTTGACATCATCGCCAATAGTTACACCACCCAGGATTTTTGCTCCGGCACCGACATTGACGCGATCGCCCAATTTCGGAGCCTCGAACGGGCGATCCAGGTAACGATTGCCGATAGTTACACCTTGTCGGATATAACAATCATCGCCAATCTCGCAATATCCGTGAATTACGATGCCATGTTGGTGTTCAAAAATAACGCGCCGTCCCAGCTTCACCGTATAAGGTAACTCAATTCCATAACTGTTGCGAATTTTTCGATACAACATCCGGTAGAGAATGCTAAAAGGTGCCCGCAGTATCTTCGGTGCAATTTTCATTCTCCACACACCAAATCGCTGCACCGCAACGGCTCTAAATCCTGGTAGCGTCCAATCCCGTCCGTGAGCAATCCAATCTTCTTTAATTTGTTCCCAAAGCCCCAGATCGGTAGTTTCTGGCTGTTTTACACTTGATATCAGTTCGGGTTGCGTGACCATAAATTTACCTTTGCTGCACTATTTCGATGACAAAGTTGTGTTAACTACTGGCTCAAGGCGCGTAGTACTTAATAAATTTCCCTTAAATAACACGCTATTACGTAGAAAATCTTCAAGCAGATTTGGCGGATCGTTATCCGGCTTGCCTTGAATGACTCGGCGCAGCCGCCAGAAAGCAAAGCCCAAAGCCCAAACAGCGTCAGCTAAAGCCGCCTTCAACCAACCATAGTTTTTCAAAAAATATCGGCGTCTAGAATCAAACCAGTATTGAGGCAGACGCTTGGGTGGACGCTTGGTGTCCGTCACCCCAGAACTTTGCCCGACTAAATGGACAACGCGACTTTGAGGCACATACCAGCAACTCCAGCCAGCTCTTTTTGCCTGCAAGCAAAAGTCTGTTTCCTCGTAATACATAAAATATTCTTCATCGAGCAAGCCCACCTGCTCAAACACTTCCCGGCGGACAATCATGCTTGCTCCAGCTACCCAATCCGTTCGAGTTGCAGCTTCTGGAATCGGAGGCCAAACTATCCAATTTGTCAATAATTTCGACACCGCACCCAGACGTAAGCCGGAATCAAGTTCGCTGAGTACCGTATGGAAGCGAAAAGCAGAACACTGGGGCGTGCCATCAGGATCTTCCAAGCGGCTACCAGCAATTCCCACGTCGGGATGAGAGTTCATAAAGTCCACCAGCGCCTGTAAGGCTCCGGGGCGGACAATTGTGTCTGGATTGAGCAACAGAAAGTACGGGGGTGAAGCGGGTGACTGTAGGGCGGCGCGGATGGGAGCGTTGTTACCGAAAGCGTAGCCGCCGTTGCGATCTAATGGCATCAGCGATACCCATTCGTTCCAGCCTTCGGTGTCAATTGCAGCGGCAATTTTTTCCACAGAGCCGTCACCGGAAGCATTATCAGAAACAATAACGCGGGTATCAGGGAGACTTCGCACTTCATCCACCAAGGAGTGCAAGCAGTCAATGGTTAAATTGGCTGTTCGGTAATTCAGGATGACTACGAGTAAATCGAGCCGATTGTTTGATTCTATCGAGTTAGACATAAAAGCTATTACTCTTTCAAACTTTTTATTTTGCAACTTTCTTGCTTAATTGGGTAAATGTTTTTTGATTAACTCGCTACGCTGATGAAAAATAGCTAGAAAAGGAACGGGTACAACGAGTAACATACCTTTTTTTTCTACCATATAGCCACCGAGCTAACGGCTCAATTGAGTAGAATTAGTTGGTTGAAGTACATTGCTCTCTAGTGCTTGTGGAGCTTTGTACTCGATGATTTGATGCTGTTTGTTGAATAAGCGATCGCGGTGAAATTTCACGACCCCAAAAACTTGAGGAAATGCCGACACCGCGCAAGATAGCCCCCAAGCTATACTATCAACCCAAGCAAACCCACGTTTTCGCGTCTTGTACGTTGTCAGCAGTGCCGACAGAGGATAGCGACCAAAGGCGAGCAAGGAAATTCCCCCTGTAGGAAGCATTAGTGCCAATGCTGCTAAGGGCAGGATTAGACCCCAAAGCCAGCCGGAACGTATTTCTTTGGCATACATACATTCTGGAGATGCCCCATGTATGTAATAACCCTGGGCATAGGCATGTCCGCAACGTTTGGCACGCATCCACCACTGGGATAGTCGGTGCATGTCGGCGTCGTGCAGGGTCATCTCGGCATCCAGCCGTATAATCTTCCATCCCCGCTGGCGTAGTCGCACGCATAACTCAGGCTCTTCTCCGGCAATTACGGTGGGATTAAAGCCAGAAACTTCTGCCAGTGCCTCGGCGCGAATCATCGCATCTCCGCCGCAGCTTTTGGTTTCTCCTACCGGCCCTATCCGCCACTCTACATCGCAGATGCGATTGTAGATACTGCGCTCTGGGTAACGTTCCCGTCGCCAGCCGCATACGGCAGCTACGTTGGGGTTATTGTCCAAGGTTTCGGCGGCGGCTTCCAGCCACCCTTTGACAACTTCGCAGTCCCCGTCGATGAATTGGACGTACTCGACTTGGGGGTATTTTTCCCGCAGCCGCTCAAAGCCAGCATTGCGCGCTCTTGCGGCGGTGAAGGGAACTGACATGTTTAATTCGACCACTTCAACATTGCGATCGCGTGCCACCTCGCAACTTCCATCGGTAGACCCGGAGTCTACATACACCACTGAACCCGATTTATCAACAACCGATTCCAGGCTGCGGATTAAGCGCGAGCCTTCGTTGCGTCCAATCACCACTACTCCAATTTTTTTAGAAAATCTACTCACTTAACTCTCCTGGTAGTAAATAATTTCCCTTTAATTTTAATATTCTTGATTTTCATCGTGTTTCGTGCATCTAATCTATTTGTTAAATTAATTTTGATTTGAATTCCTCTGGCAGCCATCCCACCAACAAGAATTATTATTAATAAATTCCATCAAGGCATTGTATTTAGGCGAGCCGTTTTGCTCCACATATTCTAAAGCTCCCCAGCTTCCCCATTTACTCGGTTGACCTATATCCACAAAGTGCATAAACAGCGTTCCTCCAGCTTTTTTCCAATCATTCAATAACTGTGTATATATGTTATACATTTCCGGATGTCTATTTAATTCAATAAAAAACTTAGTTAGTTTTTCGTTATTTTCCACTCCTCCTGCACCAGTAATGTGCTGCCCCCCTTCATAAGCAACTAATTTAAAATTTTTGTTTTTTGCCACATCTGCATGATATATAAAACGATTATAAACATCTGGCAAACTATCTTTAAACCCAGCTAGTAAACCCCCTTGTTTTAATTGCTGCAATGCTTTACCAAAACCTCCATCCGGTTCGTTCAACCAAGACTCTACCGTGCTGGAATTTTCAGGTAGACCCAACCCCCCACTAAAATATCCAGTTATTGCATAAGCATCTATTCCATGTTGATAACAAGGTTTGTTACCTTCGGCAACCCAATAGGGACAATCTAAAGCGTAATTTTCTAACCCTTCCCATGCTGTTTGAGTCCCCATCACGCATACTACACGATGCTTTTGATCGGCAAAAACACTTTTCCAAATATCGCACACTTGAGCTGTACGCATACCATACCATTGCATATAAGCATCTGCTTTATCTTCTCCCCACCGGGCTTTACCTTGTTTTAAAGCATAATGAGATTGGGGGAATTGCCAATTCCAAACTTCATTAGAAAGCTCTACATAAGCTTTTAGATTCGGTTCTAAAGTATCTTTAACTGTCTGAGCAAACTTAGTGAGATATTCATCATTAGCCTGGTGTGGCATATTGAACCACGGGTCAGCTTTGAGTTTATTAGATAAAGCAACCATGATTTCTATCGGCACTCCTTTAGTTGCATAGGAAGCCGTTTCTAGTCTAGGTCGGTCAGACCATTCTTTCTGATCTGAATGATTTGTTTTCATCCAGTCCATGAAGCGCAATACTCTAAAATTTTTAATTTTATCTATAAAAATTGGGTTAAATATTTCAGCTTTATAATTGTTTTCATACTCAGACTTGATCGCTCTAATGTTGCGGATATAATTACCCGTATTTTTAGGATCGGTAGAAGCGATCGTCAGCAGTATACCGCCGCCTCCTTTTGCATCTACATCAAGCACATCCCTTCCAGAGCTTGAGGCAGCCGTATCTTTTTTGGCATCAAAACCATATTCAATCGTGCCTTCCCCATCATACAAAACCACATATTTCCCAGAAGGATAACGATTGGGTATTTCTCTTAATAACAAAGTACTTACACGAGTATATTTAGGAGGTTCTTCTGGACTTGGTAAAGACTTAACCCAGCCATTTTCGTCTAAATTTAACAGATTATATTCCTGCGTATCAAATTCTCCATTACAACCTGGATCTCCACTCACGCATTGAGTAAACCATTGTCTAGAGGATTTAAAAGCATCTAGAAACGGCAACTCAGTTGACCAGTCAGCAATACCATTAAGACCTATTCCTAAAGGGGAATTCAAATTAGGAATATTGCTGACTGTCGCCACAGCTATTTTGTTGTTTGCATTAAGATTTTGCTCAAGGGAACTATTGCTAAATAAATTTGGCGAAAATCTCATCAAAACTACACTCATTAATAGCCCAACTAAAAAGGCTAATATGTTGTTTTTTTTAAGCCAATGGAATAGAGACATATGTTTAACTAGCTTGACTGTTATAAGTTGACCTCAAGTCAATCAATTTCAATTGGGCTAGTTTGGTCTTGCTTGGGCTAGGGAACGCCGGGATACCGATAAGCGAGTCCCCGTAACTCGTTTAGTTTTTGCTTCTTTCAGCACCAGCCCTGATACCGCCCCACTGATAATCGCAAAAATCGGGTTAGTCATAGCGTTCAAGATACAGTCCAGCATGTACAACGGCAAGCACATAGCCAGCACAGCTGCGGGCGCTACTTTGGGATGAGACCAAGTACTAGCTGGATAACGTAGTATGAACAAGCTTGTAGGGGGCAGTAACAATGCCAATGAGATGCTAACCAGCCCGAATAGACCGTTAATACCAAACGCAATTATCCATAAACTATCAGTAATTGAGACATCGACGATATCTCCTTTCCAATCCGGCGCGAATACACGGTTGCGTCCGTAGCCTCCCCAGCCAAAGATGATCCGCTCCCGCGCCCTTTTTCCCAGCATCTCTTCATTATCAATTCTAAAAGTTAAGGATTGGGTTCTTTCTGGATTAGTATATTTAAGCGAAATTTGCTCAATCTGATCGCGAGGAACGGTTCCGGTCACCCCCATGTACATGTAAAATGACATAGCTGCAATTAAAAGAAAAACTGGGAAAGAGGTGCGAGCCCATTTGCCTGTAAACAAGAAAAGAAGCCCTAATACGAGCAATAGGTACGCACCAGTGGCTTTCACCAATACAAATGTAATCAGTAACACAAATACAAGCCAGTTCATGGGAATTCCCCACAATTGCGTGATGACTCTAGTTCGCCACAGCCAAATACCTGCTAAGGTTGCTGTCATCATCCATACGCCCACCATTAAACCGCTTTCCATAAACACCGCTGGCCTATATCCCCCATAGCGAATTGACATCATAAAACTTGTACGAGGGTCAGCAAAGCCGTATAACATTTGGTGCAAATTTATCGACAGGCGGGTTTGAAACAAGCAAAAAGGAACATATGTTAACCCGCCAATGAATATCCCCATAGCCATCTGGCGCATCCCAGGCAAAGTCCCAAGATATATCCGACCCAGAAAATAAGGCATTCCCCAGGTCATAGTTGTATCGAGGCTAGTCGCAAGCCCATCGTACAAGCCCAGGTCATTCGTGAGTGATGAAGCCAAAGGGCTTAAGCACCAAGTCAGCATCGGCAAGTCAGCCCAACCGAGTTTAAATGAAGTAATGCGTCCTACATCGTTGACCAAGGTAACCAGCAGAATGCCATAGCAAGTTACGTTCATCTTGGTGATATCTGGGATGCCTGGTAAGGGATAATTTATGGTTGGAAGAAATAACCATCCCACGATGAAACTGATAACGACTGCCCGCTGAGGCGGAAACCGTTGGAATAAATAAAAAACAAATGGAAACCAGGCTAGTACTACCAGGAAGGCTTGGGGACTATACATAGATCTAGGCTTGCTTTTGCATGACCATAAATTAACACCCTTTGGGTTTATTACGCTGCATAATAATGGCTAATGGCTAATTGCCTTTTTACCATCAGCTTAGGGTGCGTTACGGCGACTATAATTTTGTTTAAAATTCAGATATGTTACCAAAAGCGCCAAACGCACCTTAGCCATTATCTATTTCGCCGAAATAAATTTCTACTTTTTCTTCAGCGAGTTTCCTAGATCGAGCAAAATCGGAGGGATTAGCTTTTTGAAAACAGTTTTGAATGTCATGGGTGAGGTTTCTTCTTCCTGTATTTCCTCTCCGTTTCTAGCTTTGAATATGGTTGAATGCTCGGTATGGGCAATTTCTTCAGCAGGTCGTCCGTTGCTGTAGTAGTATAGCGCCAATGACTTCCGCGTCCACCCCTCTGGACAAGTCAATGGATCGGGATGTCCGTGATATGAGAAGTCCGTTGTACTGAAAATGACACAGCGATTAAAAATGGGTAGAATCTTTTTCTCGCAGCGCGTCATATCTTTATCCCATAGTTGTATGTGACCGCCATATTCTTCTTTCCAATCTTTGTTGAGATAGAGTAGAAGATTTAAGCGGCGATCTAGTTTAAGCCTGGTATGCCGATTGAAATCGACATGCATTTTTAAGTACCCGCCTCTTTCTATCTGATGAAGACCCCCACCGACAAAGTGGGGATCGGGGATGAGGCCATTAATACCTGTGAGCTTTTCTAAAAAACTCATAAAAGTTGAAGAATTGAACTGGTACAGAAGAAATCGCGTAGCATCTCCCATTTGCAATTCAGAAGTAGAGGCTAGTTTTTTTTCTGACTTATTTTCAAATTCTTGCCACTTAATCTCACCAGGTTTTGGAAATTCCTTAAGGACATCGTTTAATACATACTCCGGCAAAAAGTCATCGATGACAATATGCGGAAATGGCTGAGCATTGATGTATTGCTCGCGATATTTATCAGCTAAATTTTCTAAGTAAACTGGATCGAAACGAAACATCTGCGTTGTTGAAGTCATAATTATCCTCGCGAAGGTTTACTACAAAGGCAAGCGAATCACAAACAATAGGCACAGCACAATCTGACCAAAAGTTCTGGTTAACATAACTAGAGATGTGCTTTCTCTGTTATAGATCAGAGTCAGACCAGCCGCCACTACAAACATCGCTGCAAGTCCATACCATACAATTTTTTGTTGCTTTATTTCAAGAATTATGTAACTGAGTTTCTCCACAAAGCGCGCCAATAAAAAGCTTGAAATTAAAACAGCGATCGCTATCATCCCATAACTCAATAAACTTACTCCCGTTCCTCCCATGTTAGTCACTAAGTAAATCAGGAAATAATGCACTGGCACTACTGCTAAGGAAGCAATTCCTTTGAGCGATAAAGCCTCTTGAACAATATTTAATCTCCCTTGTCTGCACAAGGCTAATGTTCCGGCAATACTGACTAAGAGGATGGCAAAACTTATTATGTAAAAACCCAAACTCACGGTTCCCCAACGAAAGAAAGATGAGCCGCGTTGTAGTAAAATAAGACTAGCGATCGCTGGCAGTCCCGCAACCATTAATAACCCAAAAACCACTCCCAATCTATGGGTTTGTATGTAATCCCTATAACCCATAGCAGCCGCCCCAACAATGTAACCTGCCAATGGATAAGCCATCCAAGGTGAAAGCGGGTAAGATATTCCTGAGATGCCAGAAGTGCCAATTATCCAATCTAGCAACCACCAACCTCGTTGATCGTATCCCCAAGAATGAATAATTGGCCCGATCAAGTAACGGATGATAAAAATCCCCACAAAACCTATAATGCAATAAATTAGCGGTGACTTAGATCTTCTAATCAATTCCAACACTAAACTCGAAAGACCTATAAATCCAAGGAACTCCAATCCCAGCAATCTGCCGTTACTCCAATGAATTAGTAAATCTGCCAGCAATAGTATAATTAATTTATTAACAATTACATACCAATGACCTAACTTTTTCTTCTGGCTTGACTGGATGCCGTAGCCCAAACCTGTTACGAAAAAGAAAAGCACTGGCGCAAAACTGCTAATAAATAATAAACTTCCCCCTAATGTGCCATCGATCGCATTGGGATGCAGCGTATTGTATCCTACATGATTAACTATCATCAATAGCGCAGCCAAGCCTCGCAAAACATCTAGCTCTTTCCAATGTATAGTCACTTTAGAAGGATGGTTGTTTGTCATATGTGTATTTTAGACATTTTCTCAAACCCTCATACCCGTTATTGTCTGTAGTTTCATCCATTTCCGCAAGCGGCGATTAGATAAAACCCACGACATTATTCTCCAGTTTGAAAATATATATCGCATTGCCTTATTTTTAGACAAAAATATAGACGTAGATGGTGTTTTTAGATATCCGAAACTAAATTCACTGCTCCATCTTTTCTGAAATTTTGTTCGTAAGTCCCAAAAATCTTGGTTTAAATTCCCTCGACTCAAATGTGTTATATGAAAATCAATCACATAGCATGAGTATCCTTTCACAGTTGCATTAAGGCATAGGTCTGTTACATAAAGATGAAAACCGCTCAATTCCGAGGAACAAGCAATATTTGCAGAAGACTTGATGACAAAAAAATTTTCATCAAGTGAGTAAACTTTTTGTGGAAATCCAGCATCCCATAGAGGCGTATTATGTGGATCTGTTATTTTTACAATATGCTCATAGTTATTGTTTATCCCAGAGTTTCCCGCAACCGCCCAATTAGGGTCAAGTTGATCTAACTCTTTTAAAACTTTGAAAAGTTGATCGAATCCATGTCCTTGATTTATCAGTACATCTTGATGACAAAAAATGATATAGGGTTCTTCTGTATTAGCTAGAATATAATTGATTGTGCTGTAGGGTTCGTAAATATTGCTTTTGGAGTTGTCAAAAACTGAATATCGACACCTACTATCATCAAATCCTGCTTCAACGAATGAAGATTTCATTTCTTCGTATTGTTCTAATTTATTGGCGATTGTACAAATGTGAAACAGCTTCATTTGGTTCCTCCTTAATTCTTTTCATTTCGCATTTATTAGTTATAACTAATAACTCTTTAAATACGTTAATTTGTTAGCTAAATAGCAAATTAATCCTGAATTTTTGTTTCCCTAGATTTTTATCCTTTTTACTAAAATATTTGATCTATAGGCAACCCCCAACCTAAAATATATCGAGCTAGCAACACACAACCTAGAAACTCTAACAATAGTACAGTCGCCACAATATCCTGTTCCAAACAAATTAATCCTTCACGCCAAAGACCATACATGTTTACCGCGTATATAGGAAGATCGTAAAAGGCGATGACAAACATAGCCCCAACTATGCCAAATTGGAAAAATACCAGCGGTAATCCGATGCTGATAGCCACAAAAGTGAGGATGTAACCTGGAGGTTGATAATGAGATTTTCCCAGAGCTAAAAGGGCGGGGCTAGTTGTACAATACAGCGTGGTATGCCATATGCCTAAAGCAATGATCGGCACCATCCAACCAGCCTCGTGGTAATTGCTTTTATACAAGATAAAAACCAGGCGATCGCCAAACCCGATCAGCAATGACAATCCTAAAGCTAAACCCACAAGCAGCAGTCTGCGGTTCTTGAGAATTTTGGCTCGAAACGTTTCCCGAGGCAAGTCAGCCAGCTTGGCAAAAGATGGAAAAATCACTTTGTTACTAAGAGCTAAAATGACTTGGCGCGGTATGTCAGCAAGAGTAAAAGCTATGCCGTAAATCCCCAGCATCTCAAGCGATATCAATTTACCTAAAATCATCCGATCCGATTGGGAAACGAAAAAATATAAAGCTGTTGAAACGAAGATCCACTTCCCAAAAGAAAAAATATTTTTGAGTGCGTCTGTATCCCAGGTAAAGCGGTTAGTTTGATCTGGAATTAATCGATGGCTCCACACCATTTGCACTAATGCCGATGCAAAGCCGCCTATTACCATAGCCCATACAGTTGGATTAAAATAAGCGCTGATAATCGTTACACTTATCGAGGTAACTTGTCCCGCCAGCTCGTAAACCGCTAATTTACCAATTGTCACTTGGCGATTGAGCGTAAACAAGGCAGTAGAGTTGAACCCAGAGATAATTGCGTTCAAACCAACAACTGGCAGCAACAACAAAAGCCGGGGTTCTTCATAGAATTTGGCAGCGGGCCAAGCGAGCAAAACGCTACCAATCCAAAGACAAATGCCGCGAATAACTTGTATAGTCCAAGCCGTATTGAGAAAATCTGGGTCATCCCCCCGCTTATTCTGAATGATGCTGGGACCGATGCCAACGTCTGAGAACAGGTTCAGGCCGATGATGAAGACATAGACTAAAGCTATGAGGCCGTATACTTCTGGCAAGAGCAGGCGAGTCAAGATCAGGTTGCTGCCAAGTCGCAGGATCATACTCATCCCGTAGGCAGCAAATGTCCAAGCTGCCCCGCGAATTGCAAGCTGTTTAATAGATGACACGATCGCGTCTCCGAGTGGGGAAACCAAACTTGTGAGGGAGCAAAATATTTTTACACATCAGTACTCAGTTACTGCTATTAGGGTAGATGTTGACATAGACAACGCTTGGTGAGATACCAAGCGGTGACTTCTAGATGTTAGAGCAAAACAAAGCTGCCAATTTGCTTGCTTCCTTCACGGCGTCGTGCTGCTTAGCGACGCGCTCTGCCCCAGCGCGCCCCATCTGTTCTAGCTTTTCCACAGGGTGCTGCAAAGTGACGCGCATCACCTCCGTTAAGGCTTCAACCGAGCCAGCTGGCACTAGCCAACCGCAGACACCTGGTTCTACAAGTTCCGGAATACCAGCGACATAGGTGCTGATGACTGGACGCCCTAATGCTAGCGCTTCCATCACCACTACTGGCAACCCTTCGGCAAAACTAGGTAAAACCATTGCCCGCGCCGCTAGAATCTGTCGCTGAACTTCAGAGTTACTCGCCCAACCAGTTATTTCTACTTGGTCTTGAAGACCTAGTTGTGAAATTAAAGTTTCAATTTCAGGCCGCAATGGGCCATCGCCCACTAAGACTAGCTTAAATTTCAATCCTTCGGCAGCTAACTGAGCAGCTGCTTCAAGCAAGAGTAGGTGACCTTTCTGTTCGCTCAATCTACCTATACAGGCTAAGCGGGGAGTGTCTGGTACGGGGGTATGGGGTTGAGATAAAAATATCTTATCTACACCACAATGAACGACGTGGATTTTTGACCAATCTGAGCGATCGCACCACCTTAACAGCTGGCTTTTGCCAAAATAGCTTACCGCCACCACAAAAGCCGCTCGCTCGATCTTTTCTCCTAAAGATAGCGCTTTTGGCGCGTCGAACTCTTCCGGGCCGTGTACGGTAAAGCTGTAGGTTGGCCCGCCCAGGACGTGACACAACATCGCCACCGTGGTCGAATTCGTCCCAAAATGGGCGTGTATGTGTTTTATGCCCAACTTGGAACACCAACCCAGCAGCACGCAAGCCTCAGCCAGGTACGCGAAGTGATACAAAATGTTACGATCTGACCTGCTGCTGGTTTGTAGCATTAACCACAAAGCTTTGAGCCAAGCCACAGGTCGCGTCAAAGCCGTATTGAGCAGATTAACCAGTAAGCCTGCAATCCCAACTCCCAGCACGATCCGCGTTTTTTCTAGCTCCAGTTTGTCCGCTTCGTCCACCAGTTCCGAGCCGCAGGAGCGAAGTGCAAATCTTGCCACTTGAAGACCGCAAGCTTCCAGTCCGGCGATTTCTCGCCGAATAAAGCTGTGGCTGACTTTGGGATACTGATTAACTAGATAGGCTATAGTCATCAGTCAAATTATAGGAAAGTCACAGGCAAATTATAGGCAACCCAAAGCCAGAGAATTTTATCTTTACCTGAATTTTACAATCCCATACCAGTTAAGATCGTGTTTAAAAAGATCTGTTCAAGATCTGTTAGGGTGGAACCGATCGAGCATTGCCGATCCAGGCGATCGCCACTGCAACCCGATCGCAGCGCCACTATCAACCCTGGGAAGAATGCGAGCGATCGCTGTCACTTTTTTTACTAGCTCTCAAGAGTCACAATATAAAGATACCGTTGTTTTCCCTCCCAAGGAAAAGGCACCCGCCATCTTCCTCACCTATACTCGATGTGAGTGGGTGAAGATCGATTAAGTCAGCGGCAGGCTGAGTCAGCAAATCGGCATAGCAATTGACAAATGGTTAAAGATAGCAGAGCGTTGCAGCAATTACCATCAGAAGACCTTGAGGAGTTTAATGCTCCGCCTTCAAAAGGTTTGAATCTGCGTCCCTTTATCAGGACGCTCCAGCGGCAAGCGTTTTTGGTTACCGGGATAGCGGGAGTAGTAATGTTTGCCTCTCTGAATTCCGGCGGCAAAGAACCTCCCACCTATGAAGGTAGTTTTCGGCTTTTGGTAGAGCCAATCACATCAGAAGCTAAAATGGCTGAACCAACTTCACTGACGCGCAGTGGAGGAGGATTGCCTGACGATAGAGCTTTTAGCCTGGACTATCCAACTCAGTTGGAGATTTTACAAAGTCCGGCAATGCTATCTGCCATTACCGAGCAAGTGAAAACTCAGCATCCCAAGTTTACCTCCAATCAACTTAAAGAAGGACTCATAGTTCAAAGGATCGGGCAAGATTCGTTTACCAAAACAAAGATTATTGAGGTTAAGTATACAGGAGAAAATCCAAAAGAAGTTGAGTCGGTTTTGAAGAAAACGGCTGAAAAATACTTGAAGTATAGTCTTGATGAGCGCAGAACTCGCATCAGTGAAGGAATAAAATTTATTGACGACCAAGTGCCTGAATTACAAAATAGAGTAAATCAATTTCAGGCACAGTTGCAAGTGCTACAGCAAAGGTACACTTTGATCGATCCAAAAGCACAGGGTAGTCAATTATTCGATCAAGTTCGTAAAATAGCTGATGACCAATTACAAGTTCAAAGGGATCTACAAGAGCAAAGAATTCTGTATGCAAACCTTCAGAGACAATTAGAGCTAACACCAGACGAAGCACTGGCAGCATCGGCGTTAAGTCAAGACCCCAACCGCACTTCATTACTGCAAAAATTACAGGAAGTAGAAAGTCAAATTGCAACGGAAGCTGTTCGCTTTACGCCTAATAGTCCCAATATTCAAGCTTTACAGGAAAAACGACAAAATTTACTCAGATTAATGAATCAAGAAACCCAGCGAATTTTGGGACAAAATGCCACAATTAAAGCCAGCAAACCCCAAGTATTATCTTTCCAAAATTCGGTTCGGGTAGGACTAATTGACGAATTGGTTAAGACGGCTAACCAAATTCAAGTCCTAGAGGCCCGGAATCGGGCATTGGTAGAGACTAAAAATGCTTTTGAGCGACAAGCACAGCAATTTCCGATTATTGCTCGCCAGTACAATGATATAGATCGGAAGTTGGAGATTACCAACCAGACACTTAATCAACTTTTGACTCAGCGAGAAACACTGCGCGTCGAAGCTGCACAAAAGAACGTGCCGTGGGAGCTGATTTCCGATCCTCAAATTGAACGCGATGCTGATGGAAATCCAGTAGCAGCTCCCCAAAGTAATAGAAAAAAACTGATGATGGGAGTAGGCGCGGGAATTTTTCTGGGTCTATTAGCGGCTATTCTCTTAGAAAAATTCCGCAATATGTTTTATTCAGTTGAGGATATTAAAGATGCGGTTGAAGTACCGTTTTTGGGAGCAATTCCACTGGATAAAAAGAAAGAAAAATTACCAAAATCAATCGGATTGCTGAAGTGGATGCCCAAAAGTCACGACAGGAATCAAGATAGCTCTAATTTTGCGGAAGCTTTCGACTCGCTATATGCAAACCTGCGGTTTCTCTATTCGGCTCCACCAGTGCGATCGCTAGCTGTTTGCTCGGCTGAAGTTGGCGATGGCAAGTCTAACATAGCTTTACACCTGGCTTATGCGGCAGCAGAGGCAGGCCAGCGAGTCCTCTTGGTGGACGCTAATTTGCGCTGTCCTCAGCTTCACATCAGGTTAGATTTACCAAACCACAGGGGGCTTTGCGACCTACTCAGGCACAAATTATCCCCTAATGTTTTTATCGAGCGATCGCACCAAACAGAAAACTTATTTGTTCTAACTGCTGGGCAACCTCTACCAGACTCTCCCAAACAACTGGCGTCTCCTGCTATGCAGCATTTAGCAGATGAACTTCAATCAAACTTCGATCTAGTTATTTACGACACGCCTAATCTGCTGAATTTTGTGGATGCCAGTTTTATCTCTACCCATACCGATGGAGTATTGCTGGTGGTAAGCGTCAAACAAACTAAAAAATCCGCAGCCATCCAAGCCGTCAGTCAGCTAAACACTTTTCGCTTACCAATCTTGGGTGTAGTCGCTAACTATGGCAAGCCAAAGTCTGCTACTGCCTCCTTTGAGGAGAAACGCCTAATTGGTCAACTAAGTGAAAAACTCACATTAAATTCTCATAATCCATCTCATCCAGAAATGAATAGCAAATCGATGTAGACCATACTATAGCGATAGGCGCTGCTGTATTTTACCAATACTGAAATACTGCGTCTGCTGCTTGGCAAAGTTCAAAATCACAGCCATAAATAAACCGGGGTGCTACGCTCCCGGTTTATTTATATGTGGAGGAAAAAAAGTTTTGTTTTTTAGCGATCGCTCTGTCTTCGTGGGTTGGCGCATTCGCCACTTCATCCAAAACGCCAACACACCTAAAAACAGCAATCCCATTACCCCAATCAGAGGGTTTCCATCAACCCCTGTAATCCAGTCGGGAACCTTACCAGAATATTGCACTAACTGGCCTACATTGATAATGTAATAACCCCAAACCAATCCTGAATGCAGCCCAATGGGTAGTCCAAGACGCCCTTGACTACCCTGCTTTGCCCAAACCATAGTTAAACCAAATAGCACCAGGGCTGGAAATGTGGGCAAGCTGCGAAGAATCACTTGTAGGGGTTTAAGAAAATGCAGCAGGGCAAAAATCACCGCATCTGCCCAGATCGCTACGCGGGGGCGGTAATCCCTTTGTAGCTCATCTAGCAGCCATCCCCGGAACACCAACTCCTCTGCCAATCCAACTAACAGAGCGCTCCCTAACCCTTCTAAAATTACTCTGGGAAAGGAATCCTTTAGCTGCTGCCACACCAGCCACCCCAATATCCCTTCTAGCCCAAATAAACTCAGTATCAAGAACAGTCCAATAGCCAATCCAACCAGCAGTTCTAAACCATTCTGCCGCGTTGTCACCAAACCGTAGCTTTTGAGCAGATCGGGTTGTCGGTAAACTTTCTGACCCCAAAATCGCACCAGGACGAGAAATTCTGCGAATAACAGCCCCATCGTCAAGATAGTGACCGAGTTTTGGTCGCGCCCTAACCAATAAATTGGCGCTGCTACCGGCACCCAGAGCAAAAGCAGGGTGAACAAAAACACAACCAGCCTGATCGGGGCAGGGCGACTGGCTAAACGGTAATGGTTCAGTGGCAAAAATTCTAGCCTTCTTTGCTATTCTTCAGGTTCAATCGTACTGGTTAAGCCGTGATTTTTCAAAGTTTCGCAGTAAAACTCAGCATGTTCTTGCGCGCAGGTAATCACCAAAGCAATCCCGTTCGTGTGGGCTTCCATCATAATACTGACGGCTTGGGGTTGGGTGAGATTGGGTACTGTTGTCAATAATACCTGTACTACGTACTCCATTGAGTTGAAGTCATCGTTATGGAGTAAAACGCGGTAGCGAGGTGCAAGTTTACGAGACGTAGAACGCTTTTCAAGGGTCTCGACAGACACGGCTCTATCCTCCCCGTCAATTTAATACAATTGAGTAACTCATTACTGACCCGTTGTTAGCAGCAAACGGCTCGATTTTGATCTTAGCTTTAAAGTACTTAATATTTAATTTATACCATTCAAGTCTTGCTATAGCTACCTAGCTGGCAATTTGTCAGCCCAACTCCATCTAACCTGTATCCAACCTCAATCGCGAGTGGACTGGCTATACCAGCGGGAGAGGTTGCTGCCATCAGTAACAAGCCACAATTACCATCTACAGTACAATGATCGGGAGACAGCACCGAGACCGCTTTTTTTGCAAGTAAGCAGCGATGGGTTTTAACTGTAACTTTCAGCCTAGCCAAATTGTTTGTCTAGAGCATGAGGGAACTTGCCTGTACGCAGAAGTGATTCAGATCGTAGAATCGCGTCAGTTGTGTTGGGTACGCCCCTTAATGCTGGCGACTGCCCCATTGGATGTCGAGCCAGTGCCACAGCCGCCTATTTTACATGACCTGCGACAAGGTGCAGATCTGCTTTGGCCTTTAAGCTTGTTCCGCACTACCCTCGATACTGAAGCTATACCACTTTTGGCTCAGCTACAGGCGTTAAAAGCTCAATCTGAGGGATGCCAGTTAGCACACAGACAACTCAGCCATTTCGTCCGCCAAGTGTGGCAAGCTCACCAAACCCAATTTTAGAGAGTTTTTAAGTTATCGAAAAATGCGATGAAATGTCCGTGGATTTAGCCAAAGTATATTAAAACCAAGTGAGAGGAGATTACACCCCACAAAACTCTGAACCACTTTTAGTAATCAGAAATTAAGCTCTTTAACTCTTAAGCTGTTACGCATTTAATTTGTACATAGGGAGCTGAGGGAGCTGAGGGAGCTGAGGGAGCCAGGGAGAGGGTTTGGCAGTTTTATCCCGATATTAGAAATATACAAATTAGCTGCGCGTTAGCTTATCTATTGAGTTAGTGATTCTTAGTTGACTAGGAACTTTTGTCACGTTTCTCCCTAGCAAGATTATCAACAACTAGGCACCAAAGCAATCCTACCAGCATCCATCTCATCCATTAATAATTCCAGCGCCTCGTAATCAACATCAGAAATATAACCCAGGCGCGTCAGTTCATAGTTAATTTCATTCTCAATATCTGGAGTCAATCGCCTAATCGAAATAGCTTTTTCTACCAGTTGACGAATCGCGTTTTTAGTTTCCACGGTTATGGGAGGTAACTCTTTATAATATAAAAATTTTCCCGTTTCTGGTTACCTGTTGGGGTGATCTGGTACTTTTGCTTTTAGTGATCTTACTCACAGGTGGCTTTAACCTTGGCAGTGAGGAGCAGCTTTTAAGTTGAAATTAAAAAATCTATATCAAATATACAGGGATTGTTGCTGTTAAGAGGTACAGCATTACTGATATTGAGGAAGATAGCGAAGTAATTAGTTCTATTTCCCCAGCTCCCCCAGCTAGTAAGTGTACCTCATCCGAGCGCAACCCACTGTATATTTACACAATCTGGCGCCAAGCAGTTTTAATCGAGTTTTTCGATGCTATCGACAGAAGGAGAATAATTGCAAGCATTAATATTAACACTGAAAACATTTAAACTCAAATCAATTTTTTTAATATTTGACAACCGTATTTCATCGTAGATTTCTATGGTTGTTAATAACCAGGTTCGCGTTTTTACTGAATGCAAGCCAAAACCATGAAAATTGGTGAATTTTCCGTAAATAAGCTTTCAAACGCTGAAATTAGCTAGTTGGGGGCTGTCACAGGTAAGGAGCATAAGTTGTTAATTTTAGCATTAAATACTGTCTAGATTGACGCACCTGGGCTAGAACTGCTACGGAATTCGCCCTTAAAGCGGGAATTGGGGAACATTCGGACTTGTTTTTGAATCGATCTGGATTGGCGCTATATTGCCTAAAATCATTCTTTCGATAGAAATTTGGGAAAAGGAGGCTTGCTAACTTGGTGATTTCTGAATCTAGCGGTTATACTGTTGTGGCTTGAGGTTCGCGCTGAGTCAATCAATTGAAATCAAATTTTTGTATAACCGCATACTTTTTAGCGAACCAAGCTTGCTGAAAACTTTAAGCAAATGGGGTCGAACGATGAAGATTCCGTAAAAACCCTCAAACCGAGTAGTCGATACTCGAAACCAACGTTAACGTCAAAGGCATCTGATGCCATTGTTTGTCCATTCACAGGGTTATTGAATTATGCACGCGACGATTGCTAGTTCCCAACTGATAGTTATCCGGCCTCAAGGCCATCTTAATGCCGCCAACGCACCTGAATTTGGACGACAGCTAACATCTGCGATCGCAAAGGATCGGCCTACTGTAGTGTTGGTAGATATGGAACAGGTGGAGTCTTTAGATAGTGCTGGTCTAATGGTCTTGGTTTCTGCTCTTAGTCAAGCTCAACAGCAAAACTATCAATTTAGCCTTTGTTCGCTTTCAGCCTCAATTCGGATTATTTTTGAGCTAACTCAGCTGGATCGGGTGTTTGAGATTTTTGCCAATCGCGCTGCCTTTGAAGCCGCGCTCAAATCCTAAGTAAGGCTAATTCAGCCTGCTTAAACCAAGATTGAGGCTCGTGCGTGATTCTCTGTTATGTCGCGGCTAGCGGATTGTACTACGGATAGTTGAGCGATCGCACCCACACCAGCCACAGTCGATAAAATCCTCTCGACAGTTTAATTATCGCCAATCTACTATGGCCTTGCCTGCTATCTCGCCTGTAATGGGGCTGTAGCAGTGTTTTGGCCTGACTACAGGAAATTAACCACATTTTTTCCCGCACCTGTCACAGACAACAGCGATTATGATGAACTAATAGGGCAGCCAAAGTACTGCCTCATGCCCCAGATTCCCATTTGTCCCCAAAGCTGGGGAAGTTTATGGAGCGGATGTTTTCTGGGGGATGGCAGAGGTTTCAATATTTGATCGATGCCCCTGTCGCTGGAATTAAACGATAAGAGAAGTACCCGTGGCAGTCGCAGTAGAAGCATTACTAACACCTGATATCCTCCGCCCTGCTCGTTACTTGGGCAACGAATTGGGCGCAGTTCGCAAAGCTTGGCATACCGCTGTTGTGCGCTGGGTACTAACTTACCCAGAAGTGTATGAAGTCGGCGCATCTAACTTAGGGCATATTATTCTATACAACATTCTGAATGCCCAGCCGCGACAGTTGTGCGATCGCGCCTACTTACCCGCCCCCGACTTGGCGGCGAAATTGCGGGCAACCGCAACGCCTCTGTTTGCGGTGGAGTCGCGGCGTCCGGTAACAGATTTTGATATTTTGGGCTTTAGCCTCAGTTACGAACTGGGGGCAACTAACATTCTGGAAATGTTAGATTTAGCCGGAATTCCCCTCACCTGGAAAGAGCGAGCATGGGATAATAAGCCCTGGAATGTAGAGCAAGGTAGCTGGCCCTTAATTTTCGCTGGCGGTCAAACTGCCACATCCAATCCGGAACCCTATGCCGACTTTTTTGACTTTATCGCCCTGGGGGACGGGGAAGAATTATTACCGGAAATTGGCTTGGTTTTGGAAGAAGGTAAGGCTGCGGGTTTGAGTCGAAAAGAACTCTTGCTCGATTTGGCTCAAGTACCTGGGGTTTACGTGCCTCAATTCTACGATATGGCAGCAGATGGCTCGGTCTATCCCAACCGCCCCGACGTGCCAAATCGAATTCTGCGGCGAGTAGCGACGCCAATACCTGCCTACTCGATTGGTTTAGTTCCCTACATCCAAACGGTTCACGACCGCCTGGTGGTTGAAATTCGCCGGGGTTGTACTCGCGGTTGTCGCTTTTGTCAACCAGGGATGTTAACCCGTCCGGCGCGAGATGTGGAACCGGAACAGGTAATAGAATCGATCGAGCAGGGAATGCGGCAAACTGGATATAACGAGTTTTCGCTGCTTTCCTTGAGTTGTTCCGACTATCTGGCGCTACCGGCAGTCGGGATGGAAATTAAAAATCGCCTGAAAAACGAGAATATTTCTCTGTCCCTACCGAGTCAGCGTGTAGACCGATTTGACGAAAATATTGCCAATATTATTGGCGGGACGCGCCAAAGCGGTCTAACCTTTGCTCCGGAAGCCGGAACCCAACGGATGCGGGATATTATCAACAAAGGGCTGACTAACGAAGAACTGCTGCGCGGCGTTAAAACTGCGTTTGAGCAGGGTTGGGATAAGGTGAAGCTCTACTTTATGATCGGCTTGCCGGGTGAAACTGACGCCGATGTGCTGGGCATTGCCGAAACTGTGCGCTGGTTGCAGCAACAATGCAGGGCAAAAGGCAGAAAACCACTGAACTTTAACATCACAATTTCCAACTTTACGCCCAAACCCCACACCCCTTTCCAATGGCATTCGGTGTCAACTGCGGAGTTTGAACGCAAGCAAGAATTGCTGCGCCGGGAATTCCGCCGCATTAAAGGGGCGAAAGCCAATTTTACCGATGTGCGGATATCGGCGATGGAAGATTTTGTGGGACGGGGCGACCGAAGGTTAGCGCCCGTTTTGCGTCGCGCTTGGGAATTGGGCGCGGGAATGGATTCTTGGTTTGAAAGTTTAGATCAAGCCTTTACAGCTTGGACTGATGCGATCGCTGAATCTAATTTAACCTGGAAATATCGCCTGGTAGAAAACGGCGAATGGGTAATCGAACATGGTGAAGGGTCAAATCTATCATCAGCGCTAGATCAACCATTGCCTTGGGACCACCTGGATACGGGTATCGATAAAAACTGGTTAAAGGCAGACCTGCAAAAGGCTTTAGATGCAGCTACCGTTCCCGATTGCTCGTTTGAGGGTTGTTCCCACTGCGGTGTTTGCGGTACTGATTTTGGTCATAATATTGTCATAGAACCACCGCCTATCCCTCAATTTGAGGGTCACTTTGCACCCAATCAAAACCGGGCAATGCGCCTGCGAGTTTGGTTTGGCAAGCGGGGCGATATGTCCTTGGTCAGCCATCTGGATCTGGTTCGCTTGTTTGACCGCGTGGTGCGACGGGCGTCTATACCTATTTCCTATACGGGTGGGTTCCATGCCGGTCCGCGCATCTCTATCGCCAATGCACTACCTCTGGGTGCGACTAGCGAGGGGGAAGTTGTGGACTTTGAGTTGACCCAGAGAATGGATGTGGCGGCGTTCCAACAACAACTGGTTGCTCAACTGCCGGAAAATATACCTGTCTACCGGGTAGAAGAGATTGACCTCAAGGCAATGGCTGCAACTCGGTTGTTGGAGAAGGCTGAATATTTGATTGCGGTGGCATCTGCTACCAATGCTTCCACCCAAGAGTGGAAAAATTGGATCGAGGCGATTAAGGCTCAGGATGCGATTTGGAGCGAGCAAACTACCAAGTCGGGTCAAGTTCACCAGGTGAATCTGCGCGATCGCTTGTTTGAATTAGATCTGGTAGAGGAGAATATAACCGCCCAGGAGTCGGTCACCCTCCGCTATGTCGGTAACTGCCGTAACGATGGCTCTCAGCTGCGCCCCGACCACTTGATCTTGATGCTGGAACAACTTGCTCAGCAAGATTTTCAGCTACTCCATATCCACCGGCTTCAGCTGCTGCTGGAAGCCTCAACCACCGACTCGTTAAAGGAGTGTGAAACTACAACTTAATACATACTCTCTATACACTTTGCCAGTCATTTTTGGGGAGGTATCAAGGGTAATAGGTTACAATAAAGTTACGCTTAACCAGCGCTGGTCGAGCTAGCTCAGTTAGGTGTGAAACCTATAAGACACGTACTAGAAACTGGTTAATATCAAACTGAATAACTAGGTGGAAAGTCAGACCGTTTAGTGCTGTCTATAGCAGCTAATCCTTGGTCAAACAATGGACGGAGCAATCCGAACAAAGTTAGCGAAAGTGCTAAGGAAGATTTCTGGGAAGATTTTCCGCTAACTTCCCCTGGTACAACTTAGTTTACTTGCGAGCAGATTTGGACGAGGTTTTTAGAAGCGGTGATGGCTCTAAGCTTGACTATACGTAGGTTACTGGCTATCCAAAGTTTGAAAAGTTGACCTAGTCTCAAGCTGAGTTATACTGAGTGAAGTTACCTGTATGGTTGGCAAGACCTGCACCAACGCCTGTAGACAAGAAGATGCCGACATCCTTTGTGGAAACAGGAAGCAGAATCTCTGGAATTAATTTCTAGTTAATTTCTAGTTAAATGGTGAAACTTATATGCTTAAGTTTAACCAAGTTCTGTTCAGCAGGAACTCAAAGACTTTAGAGCCAGACTACTCGCGAGTGAGTATCTCTAAATACAACTTTTGGCAATGTTAGAAAACCGTGAATACACGGAGATTAACGCTTGACGCGAAGTTTTACCCCGATCGCTTTTTCCCAAATAGGGAGCTTCCTAAAAGAGCACCTATCGTTTATCTGACCCGAGAGGGGAACTTCAACAGCGCGCGTTGGGTTCGTAGAACCAAGAATTCCATGCCTGACCAGGTATGGAGTGATAAAATACTTCATAATGGAAGCGGTTGCGGCTGTTTGAAGCCTTCAGGGTTGTTCTACGGCAGGGGCGCAGAACCACATCTGTTAACCAATGTTTTGAGTGCGATATCTTATAAACAGATTAACGGTTGCGTTGGCGCAGCGTGCTGGAGGCAGATCGCAACCCCTCGTGCGAAAACCCAGCCGCGGTATACGCATTGAAGATCTGAAGGTTTCAGGCATGGTTAATGCGGGCAAACTGCCTAGCCCTATCGGCGACCATTGCTTCTATGAAATTTGCCGCCAGCTAGTTTACTAGCAAGTGCCCCTTACCAGCGGGTTTCTCACAATTGTTTGTACCATTACAGACAGGTTGGCTAAATCCATGCTGACAAGGAATGGCTGCAAGCCTCAGTTGTTATTTCACTCAATCCAATCAGAACTGGATTTGTAAATAGTTGATTCTCCCTTGAGAAATTCAGACCATTTGAGCCACAGTAAAAGGCACATCAAATACAAAGTTTAAGATTTCAATTTGAAAGATGAAATCTTAAATTTGAAATTGTTTCATGTTGTTTGTGCCGCTGTAATCGCTGCAAAATTTAGAGGAATTTGAATGCCAAAGCAAATTATTATCGCTGAACAACATCGCATTGCTGCTGTATTTTCCGAAGATCAAATACAAGAACTTGTTGTTGCCACGGGGACGCACCAAGTTGGTGACATTTATCTGGGAATGGTGGAGAACGTACTTCCTGGTATCGATGCTGCGTTTGTCAATATTGGAGATGCGGAACGGAACGGATTTATACATGTATCCGATTTGGGGCCGCTGCGACTGAAACGCACGGCGGGTGCGATTACCGAGTTGCTGACTCCTCAGCAAAAAGTATTAGTGCAAGTGATGAAGGAGCCGACGGGTAGCAAAGGCCCCAGGCTGACTGGCAACATTACTTTACCAGGACGATATTTAGTGTTGATGCCGTTTGGGCGGGGAGTGAATCTATCCAGACGCATCAAGAACGAAAACGAGCGCAACCGATTGCGAGCCTTAGCTATTTTAATCAAACCAGCGGGTATGGGTTTGCTGGTTCGGACTGAGGCAGAGGGGCGCGACGAAGAAGCAATTATCGAAGATTTAGAAGCGCTGCAAAAACAGTGGGAGGCGATTCAATTAGAAGCACAGTCGGTACGCGCACCGGCACTGCTGAACCGCGACGATGATTTTATTCAGCGTGTTTTGCGGGATATGTACAGCGGTGATGTGAATCGGATTGTGGTGGATTCCCACACGGGTGTTAAAAGAGTCAAGCAACACCTACTCAACTGGAGTGGCGGTAGGACGCCGCAGGGGGTTTTGATTGACCATCACCGCGATCGCATTCCAATTATGGAGTACTTCCGGGTCAACGCTGCGATTCGCGAAGCTCTTAAACCCAGGGTCGATCTGCCATCGGGTGGCTATATCATTATTGAGCCGACAGAGGCGCTGACCGTCATCGATGTCAACTCCGGTTCTTTTACCCGTTCGGCGACGGCTCGAGAAACCGTACTGTGGACGAATTGCGAGGCGGCGACGGAAATTGCCCGTCAGCTGCGTCTGCGGAATCTGGCAGGGGTGATTATTGTCGATTTTATCGATATGGATTCCCGGCGCGACCAGCTACAGGTGTTAGAACACTTTAACAAGGCACTGAAATCTGATAAAGCTAGACCTCAAATTGCCCAACTATCGGAACTGGGACTGGTAGAGCTTACCCGCAAGCGTCAAGGCCAGAATATTTACGAACTATTTGGTACCACTTGTCCGACTTGTGGCGGATTGGGCCATTTAGCAGAATTACCGGGTGAAGGGGAACAAAAGTTAAATACCTACTCTCCTTCTCTGAGTAGTTTCAGAGAAACGACAAAGGAAAGAGAAAGAGAGCCGCAACCTGGGCCTACCTACGCCAAGAGCGAACCTTGGCGCGGTACGACAGACAGAATGGGAGAAGTTGCCGAGCGTTCTCCGTCGGTACGGGAGTACCGTCAGAGCGAGCAGCGGTCATTGCCAGTGACTTCCCCTTACAACAAGAGGGAAGCATTCGCGCCAGAAAGTACCTCTGACCTCGATTTTACTGGTGGTACAGACCTCGATGACCTGGGTCTTGGGTTTCATCCCAATTATCAGTCAGAAGGGGGAAACTCTCGCCGTCGCCGTCGTCGCCGAGGGTTTGGCGACATGGAAGAGGAGTCGAGCGGACGCGGGGGAATGTTTTCTAACCCAGCATCTGCTGATGTGGGGGCTGATTCAGAGTGGGAAAGCGATACCGAACTTCCTTCCCCAGCACCGTCGTTTTCTCCAGCGCCGCTCAAGGTAGGTCGCCCGGAAATATCCGAACGTCAGCGTCCTGTGAAGGCAGAAGCTGCTCCGCCAGAGGTAGTTACGGTAGAAATGACTCCGGAGGAACAGGAGGTTTATGCCCTGATGGGAATTTCGCCTCTGGTGCGCTTGAATCGGCAGGTGAAGAATCCCAAGTCTGCTGTGGTTAATGTCAAGCTGCCGGGACAGGGGAACGATGGTCAAAATGAAGTAGTTTCAAGGGCAAGGGAAGAAGATGCTTCAGAAATGCCGGAAGTTTCTTCTTATGGCTTTGAACCTTCAGATTTTGATGGGGAGCCAGATTTTCAGAGCGAACCCTTGACAAATGTACCATTGCCTGAAGAGGATGAAGAGTCTACTTCGGTAGTTGATTCTAGCGCGGTTCCCACGGAATCTGATGGTGGGGATAGTTTAATCCGACGCCGTCGCCGCCGTCGTTCTTCGGCTGTGGACGTTGATGGCGAGAGGTAAATTCAGGATGGGGAATGAGGAAATAAAAATGAGCGATCGCATAATAAAAACTCATCCCATCACTTTATCTTCCCCCGCATTCTTCACCCCCTCTGCAAGTCTAGTTGCAGGGGTGGATGAAGTGGGGCGAGGATGTTTATTTGGGCCGGTGGTAGCAGCAGCAGTGATTTTACCCGATTGGGCAGTTGAGGAACTGGTTGCGGCAGGTTTAAAGGATAGTAAAAAGCTTACTGCTCTGGGTCGCCAGCGTTTTGCGGAGCAGATTAAAGCTGTCGCGATTGACTATAAAATTGGCTTTGCAAAGGTTGAAGAAATCGACGGGCTGAATATCTTTCATGGGTCGTTGTTGGCGATGAAACGAGCTGTAATTAAGCTGAAGGTAAAGCCAGAATTGTGTTTGGTGGATGGGAAATGGCCTATTCCTCTATTGCCGATTGAGCAAAAAACCCTGATCAAAGGAGATGAGATTTCGCCTGCGATCGCAGCTGCTAGCATTATCGCTAAAGTATGGCGCGATGACTTGATAATGCGTTTTGCTCGCAAGTATCCAGAGTATGATTTAGCCGCGAATAAAGGTTACGGCACTCCCAAACATTTACAGGCGCTACAAAAACATGGCCCTTCGCCCTTACATCGTCGGTCTTTCAGTCCTTGCCGTGTCTGAAAATTGTGAGAATAATTCTAATTTAAATTCCAGATGGGGATTAAATCTGCAATCTAAAATCTAAAATCTGAAATATATCTCTAATGCGAGAGGTTTTCTCATGCTCACGCTTTATCATGCACCAATTTCTCTCAACTCCTGCCGCGTCTGGATTACACTCTTAGAAAAAGGGCTTGAGTTTGAATTGGTAGAGATCGAGTTAGATGGGGAACAGCTGAAACCAGATTTTTTAGCGATTAGCCCTTTTCACCACATACCAGTTTTAGTAGATGATGGTTTCAATATCATCGAATCTTTGGCAATTTTAGATTATTTAGAGGCCAAGTATCCTACGCCGAGTATGTTGCCCAAGGACGCAAAAGATTTAGCTGTGGTGCGGATGGTGGAGTTGGTATCTGTGAATGAGTTATTGCCTGCTATGAATCCTCTATTGCCGGTGTTTTTAGGCTTATCAGGAGATGCAGAAAAAATCGAGCTAGCAAAACAGAAAATTGCATCAGTGCTGAAGTTTTTTGAGAATTTATTAGGCGATCGCTCTTACTTTGCTAGCGAAAATTTAACTCTAGCCGATGTGACTGCTGGAAGTATGATCCCCTTTTTACCGCAAGTTGGCGTGTCTTTGAGCGACTATCCCAAGCTGAGTGCTTGGTGCGATCGCTTAAAATCGCGTCCGTCGTGGCAAGCTACTTACCCAACACCAAAAGTAATTGCAAAGTTTAAATCGATCTTCACAGCTCGAATGATGCCGCAGAAAGCCCCTTAAAGGGCTGGCATCAGTTTAACTGGATCAATCCCGCTATACTGCTAGCAGTATAGCGGGTTTTGCTTAAACGATTGGGTTGTCAACAGGTAACCCCGGCGACTGGATAGAAACAGAATTCTCAGTGTCAGCTGTTGCCCATCGCTGATAGTCAAACAGTAACTGATGCATCAATCGCTGTTTGATTGTCAGTAAAACGCTCTTGAGCAAACTGTTACCCGTTGCTTCCAAAATCGGGGCGGGCGTTAGCCAGAGGGGTGGCGGCAACTCGACTTGCACTTCTAAATCTGCCCTTCCTTTAAGATAAATCGTGTTGTCGATTTGCACTGGATAAAGCTGCCCTACCAGGTACAGAGCAAAGCGTTGGTTGATATACTCAATCCCTCTAATCTCGCATCCTGTTGACTTTAGGCGCACCGTTCCTCCTGGTTCAGACCAGACTCTCATATCTACCGTCGGTTGAATGGTCAATGTTAAGAAACTTAACGGGCGCATTTTTAAGCGAAAAAGCTCCTCGCCGAGTTGCTCCATGCGACTGGAATCTACCAAAGCACTCACGAGTCGTTGCGGCTGGCGCAAATAGTGCTGAATCGGTATCGGCTGTTCGGGTACGGCAATTTGAACGGATTGGTTGGCAACAAATCGGGTATGCATTGGAATATAAAAACTGAGAATAATTACGTAGCTGGCTTAGATTAATTTTACTTTACGATTCCTTAATAATTCACAAAGAAGCTTTGTCTAAGTTTTATATATGTAACAGTTAGGCCGCCAACCGCCCTAGCCACAACGGGATAGGGCTTTTAATATGCCTGCTGAGATCGGTAATGTCAGGTGGGGATGTGAAGAATACTGCGCGATCGCAACCAAGATATCAACCTTTGATACTCTTGACCAATTGGAGCAAGAATTATTCCACTGAGTAGCAAACCTTACTTCGGGCTTCTCCAGGACATATTATGCTAAAATAATAGCTGATTAACCAAAAAACAACCAGCAATAAAAGTGAAACATCAACTAACTGAAATACTCAATTTGCCAGGGGTCATCGTCAAAAAAGAAAAAATTTTTAACCAAACTATAATGGAAGTCAGTATGGATTTATGTCAACAATATAAAAATTTTTTGCTAAACTATGTCCACAAGCTGCAATTACAGTTGACAGGTTTCATGTTACTAAACACATGAAGAATTGAATCAAGGAAGAATTAGTCAAAAAAAGACAGCCCAAGCTTTAGAAATAAAACCTAGAGAAAAATTATTTTCCAGCCTTAAAGGATGTAAATATATTTTACTTAAAAGAGAAGAATCCCTCAAATCAGAGCAAAAACAAAAACTTTTTTTGCTCAAAGAAGCATCAGCATCAATTAAAATGATGCACGACCTTAAAGAAGAGTTTACGTTGATTTTTGACCAAAGTAAGAATTTAGCTGAAGGCACTTTTAAATTAGCAGATTGGCTGTTAAAAGCTACACCTTTTTTACCAAAAACAGTAAAAACTATCAAGAACTGGTTTGGAGAAGTAGTTGGTTACTTTGAGCAGAAAACAACTAATGCCGTGGTTGAAGGAATCAATAATCGCTTAAAACTTTTAAAACGTTGTGCTTTCGGCTTTAAAAATTTCGATAATTTTGCTAAAAGAGCTTTACTACATTGGCATTTAACTGATAGTTTAGCATAATATGTCCTGGAGAACCCTTATGCAGTTACAGCGATTTTCTCACGCAAAGCCAATGCGATTCTTTATTGGGCAAAACTCACCCACGCAGTAAAATTAAGAACAGAAACTACCCCCTTGGTGTCGCACAGTGGCTCAAATCATCCTGGAAGTACCCGATGAACTCTCTGTCGCACTGGCACAGGTTGGAGATAGACTCCCCGAACTTCTCGCCCTGAGTCTGCAACAACCAGCATTACCAGCCCACATTTACCGTTACATTCTCAGTTTTCTCGCCAGTAATCCCACACCCGAACAAATTGCAGCCTTTAGTCCCACACCGGAAATGCAACAACGTCTGCGTACTCTTCTAGAACGCAGCCAAATTGGCGAACTGACTGAAAAAGAATCTCTTGAGCTTGATGAATACGAACGGATTGAACATTTGGTCATTATGCTCAAAGCTGGTAGCCTACAATATCTGACCAATTTGCCTTCAACATGACCTATATTTCTGCTGCACTTCGCCGTTTAGTAGAAGAAAGAGCCAGTTACAGGTGTGAATATTGTTTGCTACCTACCAGTGTGGCTTTCTTCCCTGAGTTTATTGGTTGAGGTATACGATCAGGCAAGATTTGATATGGCAATTGATTACCGTCGCGAACCAGTCCCCCCGTTGAAGGAAGAGGATAGAATTTGGGCGGACGCAGTGTTGCGCGAACAAGGATTGCTGTGAACAGTAGGGGCGGATTTCTGAGATTTAGCGATCGCTTTTGCTTCAACCGATCCCATTCTAGATGCGATCGCGTAGCGTACCGGAGGCATATCGCTACCCTATTGACAATTTAATGAATCTATGCATTAATCAAGCGATCGCCTTAGGCTGCCATCTCCCCATAATTAAAACGCCCCACTTATAACAGCAGGGCGTTTATTTACGCGCTCCATCCACCTAAAGCGGATAGAATATTTCATTTCTTAAACCTGTATCAGGAACTGGGAAGAAAAACGGGCTAACCTCCCGTTGGTTAACCCGCGAGCTTGGGAACGCGCAAAATAACTATTTTTGCAGCACCAATTTAACATTGGCATTTTGCAGACCGCGTTGCTTGACTTCTGCCAAGGTTTTGTTGACTGCGTACTTCTGATTGATAGAGTTGATCAGTTCGGTTTGGTTGTGCTTCTTAGCAACACCCCACAGGTCAGCGATCAGGTCGAAAGAACCATCGCTGTTGCGAGACCAGCCGAGGTCGTATTCGCCTTCCAGAACTGCAACGATGTCAGAGCGAACCCGTTGACCGTTGTAGCCGCGAACGTCAGCATTGGTCTTAACGTTGATGCCCAGGTCGCGCAGAGAAGCTTTCAGGATTTCGGCATCGGTGATCTTGGTACGCAGTGTGCTGAAGTGAGACATTGGGATTTCCTCCTAGAGAGATCGAAAACAAACGACAACGTTTTTTTTGAGAGAGTTCGCCGCCTTTAAAAGTACGGCTTGGTGTCAAACTGCTAGCTTTCGCTAGCCTTTCCTCCTGTTGGGAGCAGGAGAAAACTTTTAGAACTCCAGTCGCTGATATTCGGCGACGGAAGCCGCAGCAGGCCGCGCTCGCTGTCTTGCCCAGTCTCGTAGCGCCGTAACCTGTTCGGTCATGGTGCGCGACAGCGGTAGCGTCGATTTAATCGCGGCAATAATATCTAGCTGCGTAAATTCTCGTTCTTGAGCAAAGGCTTCGTACATGGCTGCAATCAGTGCCTGCTCAATTTCTGCCCCTGAGAAGCCATCAGAAACCTTAGCCAGTTGCTCTAAGTCAAAGCGCTCGATGTCGCGGCGGCGCTTGGTTAGATGAATCTTAAAGATTTCTTGGCGCTCTTCAGTGGTGGGCAAGTCTACAAAGAAAATCTCATCAAAGCGACCCTTCCGTAAAAATTCCCCTGGCAACCTTTCTACTCGGTTCGCCGTTGCCATTACAAACACCGGGGAAGTTTTTTCTTGCATCCAGGTGAGGAAGGAGCCGAATATGCGGCTGGAAGTACCGCCATCCGAGTCAGAAGAACCCGTGCTACCCGCAAAAGCTTTATCCAATTCGTCAATAAACAGAATTGCTGGAGAAATTGACTCTGCCGTTTTTAAAGCATTTCTCAGGTTAGCTTCCGAACGACCTACCATCGAACCGTCGTAGACGCGCCCCATGTCCAGTCGTAACAATGGCAAACTCCAAAGGCGAGAAGTTGTTTTGGCAATCAGAGACTTACCGCAACCTGGTACTCCCAGGATTAGCATCCCCTTGGGTTGGGGTAAACCGTATTCTCTGGCTCGCTCTGTAAATGCGTTGGAGCGTTGTTTCAGCCATCGCTTCAATTCTTCTAAACCACCTACAGCATCAATCGTTTCATCTTCTTCGATGTATTCCAAGATGCCGTTGCGGCGAATCAGTTGTTTTTTCTCAGATAGAACGATATCAACTTCTGCTTCCGTCAGCCGACTTGCAGTAACTTGGGCTTTGCGGTAAACTTTTTCGGCTTCATCCTGCGTTAAACCCAACGCCGCTCTTAAAAGTTTTTCTCGTGCTTCTGTAGTTAGACGACGCCCGCGATTTTGTTCCAGATGTTGGGTTAGCACTTGATTGAGTTCTCCCATGTCCGGCAGCGCGAAGTCTAAAACCACAACTTCTTTTTCCAACTCAATTGGAACTTGCTGCACGGGCGACATCAGGATAATCGTTTTTTGGCTGCCTTTGAAGCTAGCGATCGCATCCCGTAACCACCGCGTTGTCGCTGGCGAATCAATAAATGGATGTAAATCTTTGAATATAAATATACTTGGGTCTCGCTGCCGGTTCATCACCCACTCAATTGCTGCCTCTGGCGAGACTGTATTGTGCTGGGTGATGTTGCGAGGTTGCTCGTAATCAACTAGGCCGTGGGTGACTGTCCATACAAAGACTCGTCTTTGAGGTCTGCTGATTTTAGCGATTGTTGCTATTGCCTGCTCTGCCCGTTCTTCCTCGGAAGTTACCAGGTAGATCAGAGGGTATTGAGCTTGAACTAGAACGTTGAGTTCTTCTTGCATGGCCATCGACCTACTATCAACCGAATAGAAACGTTAGCAGACATTTACACACTCCCCTTAAACTCAGATGCTATAACGTCTCAACCGTTATTGGCACTAACCTTAAGCAGGATATTTCTTACCTGACCAAGGAACAAGGAATTAATTCTTCCTCCCCTTGTTGCGCGGTTCCAGAGCTTACAGGCACTTTGTCAACTGATAGGGATTCATCCGGCAGCACACCTGGTTGCTTGTTCAGCGAAACCAGTTCTCCTTCCCTCATTACCACCGCACCCGTACATTCCGGACAGTGGTAAACCCGATGAGTTTGACCTTTGGTTGCTTCCTCTACCTCCTCCACCACCTCTGGATGAGCTAGGTAGAAAACCAGCGCCCTTTCAGCGATCGCTGACATCGGCTCTGAGTCAATTGCTGCTCGGATTTTGAGTTGACGATGCAGCTCTGGTGAAAGATACAACGTAACTTTTTGTTTATCTTGCATATGACTCATTAGTGTTCTACCCGGGTATGCATATCAGATTATCGATTCCCCATCATGCTGTCAAGACATTAAGCTGCTTTAATGGCAATATTGTTACATCTCTTAACAATTAACCGTAAAAAAGCTGAAAGATGCCGGGTGTGTAAGGGCTGGGGGTAGCGATCGCGTCAATTTGATGGCTATTTTAAATAGTCAAAAAAATCTGGTATACTAAAAACTCTGATAACGGGGCGGCATAGCCAAGTGGTAAGGCAGTGGTCTGCAAAACCTCCAACCCCAGTTCAAATCTGGGTGCCGCCTTTCTAAAAATACAAACACTTTCATGCTCTCAAAGCTTCTATAGAGATCAAATACGCTGTATTTGATCTTTGAATTTTAGGGGGAGTTGGGCTACTTCAGGGGTTTTTATTCGGTAAATTAGGGCTAAAAGGTAAGATAAAGGTGATTACCCCAATTGTTTAATCCTATGTACTCTAATAACTCGCAAGGCAGAGCCAGTAACGGTTATGTACAGATTAAACCCTCAAATGGCAGACTACAGCTAGTTTTTTCCCATCCCATACTTACCCCACAAGGAGAAATTAAGAGCAAGCGCTTCTATGTTTCGACTGGAGAAGCTGATACCCCATATGGCAGACAAAGGGCATCGGTTTTAGCAGCAAAAATAGATGTTGCCAGGTGGGTAGGTAATTCTCCGGAAGTTATTTACAAACACTATGCAGGCAATAAGCGAGATCTTCAAGTACCAGAACTTTAAGGCAGCTAAATTGCTTCTGGTAACAATAAGCAGTCTTCATTCTGGGATACCCAGCAGACCACCAGAGCCAGCGATCGCTTCACCAATAGCATAGGCCGCTATATCCTGGGTTTCAAACCAGCGGATTGTTTGTTCGGCTTGCTCTGGTGGCACTAGCAGCACGAAGCCAATCCCCATATTGAAAGTTTCAAACATGGCTTTTGGAGCAACATTACCAGCAGCAGCTAACCACTGAAAAATCGGTGGCACGGGCCATGAACTGGTATTAATTTGCACAGATTGGTTTGCACCTAGACAGCGGGGAAGGTTTTCTGGCAGCCCACCACCCGTAATGTGCGCCATACCGTGAATTGATATACCGGCAGCACGAGCAGCTAGAACGGGTTTTACGTAAATGCGCGTAGGGGCGAGCAAAACCTCGCCTAAATTTTTACCTTCCAGTTGTTCAGGAGTATCGCTCCAGTTAAAATTGCCACTTTCGACAATTTTCCGTACCAAACTGAAGCCATTGCTGTGAACGCCAGAAGCAGCCAAACCAATGGCAATATCGCCCACTTTGACTTGCGAACCATTCAGCATCTGGCTTTTTTCCACAATGCCGACGCAAAACCCCGCCAGGTCATAGACTCCTGGGGGATAAAATCCAGGCATTTCTGCCGTTTCTCCTCCCAACAAGGCGCAGCCAGAAAGCTCGCATCCGGCAGATATGCCCGTAACGACTTGAGTGAGCTGCTCTTGATTTAACTTGCCAGTGGCTAAGTAATCCAGAAAAAATAAGGGTTCGGCACCGCAGGTGAGGACATCGTTGACGCACATGGCTACCAAGTCAATTCCAACCGTATCGTGACGGTTGAGTTCGCAAGCGAGTTTTAGTTTCGTGCCTACACCATCAGTGCCTGAAACTAAAACGGGTTCGGTGTAGCCGCTTGGTAGATGGAAACAACCGCTGAAGCCACCCAAACCACCAATTACCTCTGGTCTGTAAGTGCGATGGACTAAGTTGCGGATTTTATCCACAAAGGCACGGCCTGCCTCTACATCAACACCAGCTTCTCGATAATCCATGAGCCATAAACCTGGGAATGCGATCGCCCTCAGCAGGTATTTTACTAGGGATTGGCGATCAAAAACGGTTGACATTGGCTATTTAGGCAGGCCGCACCCTGAATTTAGCGTTTTTGCATCAGTACTATCCCCGATATTTTGCTCGGCACTGGTAGTTGTTCCGTCATAACCCACAAATGCAGCCAACTGAATATAAAGATTTCTTAAATTTTTTTCCCTCATATTTTCGGACTGAATAGCCCAAAAACCCCGATTAAATAACGGTTTTGCGCGGTATACCAATTTTAAACTTTTGATAAAGTTACGGGTCGGTTACGGCTAACACCGATCCCCAAAGTAAAAACTTCGTGGTAGGCTGTTGCAGTTTAAAAATCCGAAACAAACGCGGAATGAGTATGAGTTAGCGGGTTAAGAAGACTGCAATTAAAGCTTTCCCCGCTCAGGTATCAACGTCGATTTACGACTGACTATATGAATCAAAGACTTTGGAATGGCCTCACTGCCGTCTTGCTAACGACTGCGCTCAGCACGACATCATCCTGTAACGCACAACAAACCAACGCAGTTGCAGAAGAACCGGAGGCTAGCTATTCGGCAGCTGGTATTAGAGACTCGAGTTTGTCATTACCAAGCCACACAGGACAGAAGTCCTTGCCCGCTGGTAGTGCTGCCTCAAGTCCCTCAACGCCAAACCAAACAGGACAAACACCTTCGGCAGCAACAGATAACCAACCAGTTGAAGCCGTCAAACAAGGGGAATATCAGTTAAGTGCTGCCACCTTGACCGCCTCTGAAACGATCGCTAAGATTGAAACCCACGAAATCTCAGGGCGAAAAGCAGCAACCCTTTATGTCAAAAATATCCCAGTCCTGACCTTTCTTGAGTCTGGTACCGTTACCCGTGGTGCAGAAGCACCTCGCTCTGAGATGAAAATCGGACAAGTCGGACAGAGCAGCAGTAGCAACGCTCAAGGTCAAACAGCAAATGAGGCAAGCCAATCCCCAGCAGATCCAGTTTGGCGGGCAATGGCAGTAGCAGCCCGCATCAACCAGCTGAGCCGAGACGGTGTCAATGCCAACACGATTACCGTCAGATGGAATGGGGAGCCAAATTCCACTCCTACTAAGCCCAGAGCTGGCAATGGCAGACCGATGCGCGATCGCTATGTCATCCAAGCTGATGGACGGGACATAGTTGAAATCGATTCTGACACCAAGCTACCAGATACCACCCGCAATCTGGCTCAAGATGCACTCCAAGCCACCAATCGGCTGCGGCGGCTGCTGGGTGGCGCTCCACCCGTGAGGGAAATAGCCGGGGTTCCCGCACCTGCACCCCGCCGTTCACCTCAACAAGTTTCTTTAACCACGGTGCTATCCCGCTTTAGGGGTTGGGCTTCCTGGTATGGGCCGGGTTTTCACGGCAATCGCAGCGCCAGCGGCGAACGATACAACCAAAATGCTTTGACTGCCGCCCATCGCAGCTTGCCCTTTGGCACCCGGGTGCGAGTTACTAACCTGAACACAGGCGTTTCAGTGGTTGTACGGATTAACGACCGAGGACCATTCGTTCGCGGTCGAATTATCGACCTTTCAGCAGCCGCTGCTAGAATGCTCGGCATGATGGGAAGCGGGGTAGCTCCTGTCAGCATAGAAGTGCTTGCTCCTACGCAAACCGTAACCACTGAAGAGCCGTCTTAGCTTCTCTATTAACTGATTCAACTAAGACGTGTGAGGCTGGAAATCCCCACTAAACCGCTTGCGGTTAGTGGGGGAGGATGTCAATATGGGTCGAGTTGGTCGAACCCTGGAGTATACCCGTGCGTCTGTTTACGACGGTTGCCGGATTGCGCTGCTACTTGCGTCGATGCCGGTTTGGACAATCAACTCAGGATGTGGCAATCGGCTTGGTTCCTACAATGGGAGCCTTGCATATAGGCCATTTAAGCCTGATTGAAAGAGCTAGGCAAGAGAATAACTTTGTTATTGTCAGTATCTTTGTCAATCCGTTGCAATTTGGACCCAATGAGGATTTTCAGCAATATCCCCGCCAGTTAGATCGGGATCGGCAACTGTGCCAACAAGCTGGAGTTGATGCTATTTTTGCCCCTGCTGCTGAGGAAGCGATTCCAGATCTGGGAAATGCGTCCAGCGGATCGTCTATGAGCCGTGACGCACCAAGTACAGCAGTTGTTCCGCCCGAATCAATGACCTCTGTTTTGTGCGGTCGATTTCGACCGGGGCATTTTCAGGGTGTTGCCACAATTGTTACAAAGCTCTTGAATCTGGTACAACCTAATAGGGCGTACTTCGGTCAGAAGGACGCCCAGCAGCTGGCGATCGTTCGGCGTTTGGTGGCGGATCTGAATATTCCAGTGGAAATCGTAGCCTGTCCCACGGTGCGGGAAGCATCCGGACTCGCCTTTAGTTCCCGAAATCAGTATTTGACTCCAGAGCAAAAACAGCAAGCGGCGGTTTTATATCGCAGCTTGCAGCAAGCTGCGAAAGTGTTTAAAGCTGGGGAAGCAGTCAGTGCCTCGCTCAAAATGGCAGTAGAGGCGGAGTTGGCAAGCGAACCAGCGATTAAACCAGAGTACGTTGAGTTGGTACATCCTAATACTCTAATGCCTTTAGACAAAGTTGAGGAGGTCGGACTGTTGGCGATCGCAGCAAGGTTGGGTGCTACTCGCCTGATTGATAATATTCTGTTGAAGAACCGCAAACCAATTGTGGCGATTGACGGCCCCGCTGGGGCTGGAAAATCTACCGTAGCCAAGGCAGTAGCAAAAGAATTAGGGCTGCTGTACCTCGATACGGGTGCAATGTATCGGTCGGTGACTTGGCTGGTGCTAAAATCGGGTATTTCGATTGAAGATGAACCAGCGATCGCAGAAATTACCAGTCAGTGCGATATTCAATTGGCTCAAAGCGATGAACCAAGCGCGCCTATTTGCGTTTGGATTAACGGCTTTGAAGTCACTCAGGCGATTCGCAGTCTGGAAGTAACCTCTCAAGTGTCGGCGATCGCCGCTTATCGCAGCGTCCGCCAACAAATGGTTAAAAAACAGCAGCGCTGGGGGGAAAAGGGCGGTATTGTGATGGAAGGTCGCGATATTGGCACTAATGTTTTTCCTGATGCTGAGCTTAAAATCTTTTTGACGGCTTCGGTTGGCGAACGTGCCAAACGGCGTCAGCAAGATTTGAGCGCGCAGGGAGAGAAACAGGTTAGTTTGCAACAGCTAGAAAAAGCGCTTTCCGAACGCGACTGGAAAGACAGCAATCGGGAAGTTGCTCCTTTGCAAAAAGCCGCAGATGCTTTTGAGATTCAAACAGATAACCTCAGCATTCCCGAGGTTACCAATCGAATCATTACTCTCTACTGCGAGAAGGGACTAGATTCCCAAATGTAACGGCGAAGCATTCCGGTAAAATGACGCCAGGATTTTATCCCCATATTTGAGCCGGAATGCTTCATGCTTACCCATAACATATGTGATTCAGATCGCTTTTAACTTGCTACTTCGATCGCAAGTTATCGCTGCTTTTAAACACCTAAAAAAGCCGATCGTGTCACATTGATTAAAGACTGCGATCGCTTAAAAATCCCCCTCGATGCTCCATCTTATAACTATAAGAATTTTTGGCGCTAAACAAACGCCTTAAGAGGAGCAAAATATGTTATCTCACTCAAGTTTCGACGATCGCTCGTTAGTTGAATCTTTTTACGGAGAATTATTCAATCGTTTTTACAGTGTTTGTAATAGTTCGATCCGGGTACTATTAAGAGGCTGTGCCTTTGGCATTGCCCCGAATCGCAACCAAGTGATAACGTTTTTTATTGTAGCCCCAAACCGAGATGTCGCAGAGCAACTAACGCAACACATCGACGGTATTATCGAGCAGGCAGTAGAGCTGATGCCAGGAATACCGCAAACCGCTATCTGTTATAACGTTAGCTCTGAAAATCGAGTAGAAGAATCAGCAGATCTGGCAAACACAAGGCTATCTTCCTCTAAGTTGATGCGGGGTAAATTCTTCCCTAATATTTCTTTGAAGTAAAAAGAGCTATCAATACTCAATACTTAATCTATAGAGAAGGCTGATTAGTGGCAATCGAAAGCGGAATGGGGCTGCTACGGGGGCGCGATCGCTTTAGTCTCGCGCGGCACAACCTGAGAGGGGGAAAAGTAAATAATCGCTGCGATTAATTTCTTGCTGCCAATCTTAATTTTCTCCTCTTCATTATATGCTGAGTTTGCCACTACAATCAAAGGCCATATGAGTGTGAGGAAAGTTAAGTTGGCAAAGCGGCGTAAGCGCTTGGTGTGGCGAGCGATCGTATTTCTCTCGCTGCTAATTTCCGCTTTCTGTATGGGGATGGCTCTGAGCGGGATAGTACACCAACCAGCGGCTAAAACGGTACAAGTACAGAATACCGAGCAAAATCCTGTTTCTACTCCAATTTCTACACCCGAAACCCCTATCGCCGATGCTAAATCGGAAGTTGCGGCAGAGGCGCAACCCGTTAAAAGTTTTTTACCCCCAACCCAGTATCAGGGCAAACTGGTCAAGAAAGTGCAACTGGCAACTAAAGACAAAGTAGTTGCGTTAACGTTTGATGATGGCCCTTCGCCTCGAAATACCTTAAAGATACTGAAAATTCTGGAGAAAAACGATATCAAAGCAACTTTCTTTTGGATCGGGCGAATGCTCAAGAAGTATCCGGAGATCGGTAAGGAAGTTGCCGAGGCGGGACATGTGATTGCCAATCATACTTGGAGCCATTCTTACCGCCAGATGAATAAAGCTGCGGCGGCGTGGGAAATTGATGATACAGAAGATTTAATTTACCAGACCACAGGCATAAAATCTCTCTACTTTCGTCCCCCTGGTGGCATTTTAACCAACGGAGTAGCTGATTACGCCAAAAAGAAGAACTATGCCATCATCATGTGGTCGAAAGACTCGATAGACTATCGCCGCTATGATGCAAAACGGTTGGTAAATAACGTAATGCGTAAGATTAAACCTACCGAAATAGTACTAATGCATGACGGAGGCGGCGATCGCTCTGCAACGGTAAAAGCTTTACCAGAAATTATTTCTAGATTGAAAAAACTCGGATATAAGTTTGTCACTATACCCGAGTTATTAGCAATGAACGTGAACCAACAGGCAGCAGATAACAGCGAGGATGAGGATTCCCACCTCTCTCCTATCAATAACGAGGAGAAAAATTTTAATTCCTCATCTATAGCCCCTGACCAAGAAGTCTCACCAGAAGAGGGAATGCAGGCAATACCTGATTCCCAAATCGATTTTTCTACTGAACAGTACTAAGAACTTTCTGTGCCGCTATTTCGGGATTCGCTTCTGGTGAATTTGCTTCCGAAGGCGGCACAACTTGCCAGAATTTCGGCAAATATGCCGACCAATTAGCCAAAATATCTTTGGCTTTTTGGCTGCCTGTACGTTCCGAGAAAGCTTCGATTAAGTCTTTTAATTGCTGTTCTCCGACGGGTGTAATTACTCGCTGAATTTTGACAATTTCTCGGTTAACTTTGGAGGAGAAGCTGTCATCTTCATCGAGGAAGTAAGCCAAACCGCCCGTCATACCAGCGCCCACGTTACGGCCTACTTTACCCAAGACGACGATAACGCCGCCGGTCATGTATTCGCAACAGTGGTCGCCCGCACCTTCAATTACCGCAGCAGCTTGGGAGTTCCGCACGGCGAAGCGTTCCCCAGCAATGCCAGCGGCGAACAAGGTGCCGCCGGTAGCACCGTAGAGACAGGTATTGCCCGCGATCGCATTCTCCCAGGAATGGTAGGTAGCCTCTGCGGGCGGCTTAATAATAATCTCGCCTCCGTGCATCCCCTTGCCAACATAATCGTTGGCTTCCCCTTCCAGGATTAAAGTCATCCCCGGCAAGTTAAACGCGCCAAAGCTTTGACCGGCACTGCCGATAAAGTTGAGGGTAATATGACCTGCAAAGCCTTTATTGCCGTATTTAGACGCAATTTCTCCTGCCAAACGCGCCCCTACTGTCCGATCGGTATTGACAATTCGTACCGTTCTGTGGTATTGAGTGTTGCCTGCGATCGCTACTTGCAAGTTCAGATCGGCAAGCAATTCGTCATCCAAAACGGGGCCATTACTATGGACGGTTTCGTGATTTAACCAATCCCGATTTTCCCTGGTATCGGGCAGCGACAGCAGGCAATCGAGGTTCAAAGCGCCCGTCTTGGTTAGCTGGACGTCGCGCCTTGTCAGCAAGTCGGCGCGACCAACAACTTCGTTAATCGAACGATAGCCCAACCTTGCCAGAACGCAGCGAACTTCTTCAGCGATGAAATAGAAGAAATTCACCACGTGTTCCGGGATACCAGTAAAGCGCTTCCGCAACTGTTCTTGCTGAGTCGCCACGCCGACGGGGCAGTTATTCGTGTGACAGATGCGCGCCATAATGCAGCCTTCGGCAATCATGGCAATTGAACCAAAGCCGAATTCTTCCGCACCCATGACAGCGCCCATCAGTACGTCGTGGCCTGTTTTGATACCACCATCGACGCGGAGGATGACGCGATCGCGCAATTCATTCTCCATCAACACGCGATGCACTTCTGTCAATCCGAGTTCCCACGGAGAACCAGCGTGCTTAATCGAACTTAGAGGCGAAGCGCCGGTGCCGCCGTCGTGACCGGAAATTTGGATAATATCTGCATTCGCCTTGGCGACGCCTGCGGCGATGGTGCCGATACCAACTTCGGCGACGAGTTTGACGGAAACCCCGGCTTTGGGGTTAATTTGGTGCAAATCGAAAATCAACTGCGCCAAGTCTTCAATCGAGTAGATATCGTGGTGGGGAGGCGGCGAAATCAGGGTTACACCGGGCTTAGAACGCCGCAACATGGCGATGTAAGGACTAACTTTGGTTCCGGGTAATTGACCGCCTTCTCCGGGTTTCGCGCCTTGGGCGATTTTAATTTCCAGTTGCTGGGCGCTCATCAGGTATTCTGGAGTTACGCCGAAACGACCGGAAGCGACTTGTTTAATCGCAGAAGAAGCCGTATCGCCGTTTCGCAAACCTTTGAGGTGCGGGAAGGTTGGGGATTTACCATTCTCATCCACATCATCCAGGATCTTGAAGCGCAGCGGATCTTCTCCACCTTCCCCAGAATTCGACTTACCGCCGATGCGGTTCATGGCAATAGCCAAGGTTTCGTGTGCTTCTGGAGATAGCGCGCCTAAAGACATACCGCCGGTGCAGAAGCGTTTCATAATTGCTTCTGCCGATTCTACTTCTTCGAGGGGGATAGGAGAGCGATCGCTCTTAAATTCCAGCAAATCGCGCAACGCGGTTACCGGACGACCTTGCAAGTATTTTTGATAAACTTCGTAGTGGTCGTAACCAGGAATGTCAGATTTTTGATTTGAGATTTCAGATTGATTCGATTTGAGATTTGATCCCGGATTTTGCTCCTCAATCTGCAATCTTTCTGATTTTGCCGCTGAGACAGCCTTATGCAACGCCTTCGACATTTCCGGGCTGTTCATGTGATACTCGCCACCCGGACGGTAAGCCACAAAGCCGAAGTTTTCTAACTTTTTCAGCGTTAATTCGGGGAAGGCTTTTTGGTGGAAAGATAGCACTTCGTTGGCTAATTCGCGCACGCTTAAGCCACCGACGCGAGAAGCAGTACCTTTAAAGCCTAAATTCAGCAAATCTGAACCGATACCAATCGCTTCAAAAATCTGGGCTGCTTGGTAAGAAGACAGCAAGGAAATGCCCATCTTGGACAGAATTTTCAGCAAGCCATCTTCTACAGCTTTGCGGAAATTTTTCTGAGCTTGGCTGACAGTAATCTTGGCAATTTTGCCGCGTTCCATCAGACTTTGCGTCTTGGAATTTGACCACCAATGGCGCACGCTTTCTAGCGCCAAATACGGACATACCGCACTGGCTCCATAGCCAATTAAACAACCAAAGTGGTGCGTACTCCAGCATTGCGCCGTATCGACGACCAAAGAAACTTTCATCCGCACGTTTTGACGGATTAAGTGGTGGTGAACCGCACCCACTGCCAATAATGGCGGGATATAGGTTGTATCCCCACTAACAGCCCCTCCTCCTCTTGTCCCCCCCTTATCAAGGGGGGCTAGGGGGGATCGATCGCTTAATACTAATATCTTCGTTCCGTTTTGTACCAATTCGGTCGCCTGGGCACAAAGATTGCGAACCGCCTCTGCTAAACCATCTGGCCCAGCGGCAATTTCAAATAGCGTAGAAATGGTAGCCGTTCTTGATTCTAAATTCCGAATTTGCTCTAAATCTGTATCGGAAAGAACCGGCGAATCTAACTGCAAGACGCGGGCATATTCAGGCTTTGCTTCTAACAGGTTTCCCTTCTCGCCCAAATACATGCTTAAAGACATCACCAACTTTTCCCGCAAAGGGTCAATTGCCGGGTTAGTTACTTGCGCGAAACGCTGTTTAAAGTAGTCGTAAAGCAAGTGGGGACGAGAAGACAATACCGCCAAAGGAATATCATCTCCCATGCAGTAAGTTGGTTCTTTCCCCGATGCTGCCATTTCTTCGATCACCATTTCCACATCTTCAGCTGTATAGCCAAAGGCAGTTTGATGGCGGAGTAAAGTTTGCGCGTCGAGTTGAGGATTTTCTAAGAGGGATTGAGTTTCCAATTTCTGGCGCTGTTTTAGCCATTCCCCATAAGGAAATCTTGCCGCTACCCGCTGTTTAATTTCCCAGTTTTTCAGGACTTCTTTAGTTTCCAGGTCAACTGCGATCGCACATCCTGGGCCTAAACGACCCTTTTCTACAATCTCAGCTTCTGGTATATCTACCACACCAGCTTCGCTAGCGACAATGATATAGCGATCGCGCGTCACGCAATACCGAGCCGGACGCAAACCGTTACGGTCAAGCGTAGCACCAACCTTTTTACCATCCCCAAACACCAGCAAAGCGGGGCCATCCCAAGGTTCTTGAATGCCGCTGTAATATTCGTAAAAATCGACAATTTCGGGATGGGCGTCCAATTCTGGCTGATTTTTGTACGCTTCCGGCACCATAATCGTCAACGCTTCCATCGGACTCCGACCAGATCGCACCAACAATTCCAGCACGTTATCCAGAGTAGCCGAATCGCTGTTATCGACATTGACGATTGGTTTCAGGTCGTTTAAGCGCCCTTCCCAAATTGGATGGGCTAAATCTGCTTCTCGCGCCACCATCCAATTAATATTGCCCAACAGCGTATTGATTTCGCCGTTGTGTCCCAACAAGCGCATCGGCTGCGCCAAAGGCCACTTGGGCATGGTATTGGTACTAAAGCGGCGGTGATAAACCGCAAACGGACTCTTATAAGCTGGATTCTTTAAATCCGCGTAAAATTCTCCCAATACTGCCGCCCGCACCATACCTTTATAGACAATCGTGCGAGAAGAGAAAGAGCAAATATAAAAATCGCTAATGGGTAATTGGTCATGGGTAATGGGTAATTGGGCAGATTCTTCTTGATTGCCTATTACCAATGACCCATTACCAATTACCGCTTTCTCTATCCGCTTCCTGGCTAAATACAAGTGTCGTTCTAGTTCATCGCCGCGCAGATGTTCTGAAGCAACTATTAGCTGTTCGATTTGGGGTTGATTTTCCCGCGCTTGCACGCCCAAAACCTGCTCGTAAACCGGCACTTGCCGCCAACCCAATAAGCTTAAGCCTTCTTTTTGTAACAAATCCGCGACAACCGGGCGAATCTTTTCTATAACAGAGTTATCCTGGGGCAGAAACACCATCCCCACCCCAACTTGTTCGGAGGATGGCATTTGAATCCCCTGTTCTCCTGCCCACTGGTGCAGTAGTTCCCAAGGAATGGCGGTCATTAAACCGGAACCATCACCTGAATCTTGGTCAGCACTGCAACCGCCCCGGTGTTCCAAACAAGTCAGTGCAGACAAAGCCTTGGTCACAATTTCATGGCTGGGGACTGATTCAAGGGTGGCGATAAAGCCGACACCGCAGGCATCCCGTTCCTCTACCAACCACCGTTGGCCTGCATATCCCGCCTGTTGTTGGTTATTATCCGCGCTCGTGTTATTCGGATGACTCATGCAACTGTTTCCTCGTTGATCCTGATGTAAATTTATTGATCGAACATTCCCCCGACTGTAGTGGCTTGTGCTGACCACAACAAGTTCGGATGCGTAAAAATTCTGATTTTGTCGCGAACTTAAAGCCAGTTCCCTCGACCAATCCAGCCCTTACTCCAATTGACACCTATACTGCCTGACACCGTCAGATGGTTATACAACTCGATTGTGAAGCTGACACGCTCAGTTTCTTTGATTTACCTATGCGTTTGGTGTCCGCAGCTGGAAAAACCTTTTGCCAAAAGTAGACCCTAGCTTGATAGGGTCAATAAACCCTGGAGATCCAACGTTAAATATATACATTCTCGATCGATCGGAGGGAGGGATAAAGATTCTATCTAAAAAACTTGCATCTCACAATCCCCTGGATGCAGGTATCGGTTAACGATGGGTTAAACCTAGCCTCAGAAAAGGTGCAAATATTTGCTGGCGATCGCACTTCCCGAAGGTTTGTCCCAACCAACTCGGTTATTTGTGCGGTACTACACCTTTATTATGAAGGCGAGGAAGAAAGGATTACCACGCTCAGGTCATTAGTTCTTGATATTATGTGAGGGCTAAGTTGACCAGAGACGGACGCAAAAGGGAACGCTCCCTCAGCAGCTCGCTGGCCTTCCAAGTATTTATCTTCCTATGCCAGGTCGTAAACATCCATTCTATCTCACCCTGTCAATTATACCTATCGTTACCACGTCCCTGTGGTTGGGTCAAAATGCTATTGCTAGCTTTTCTACCTCTATAGCCATCCCACAGCAGCTAGTGCCAGCCAAACCAATGACTGTACTCAGCCAGCAACTTCCAGTATCGATTCCCAACGACTCTCCTTTCCAGAGAAATTTAACTGAGGGGAACCAAATCGCTGTCAATGGGCGAATTTTACCCGTAGCTTGGAGCCAACGACAACTAAGTGCCAGGGATAAAAGTATCCGCACTGGCATTAGCGATACCGGCTTAACCCGGATAATGGGAGCTGAGTTATTGGGTACTTGGAATCCGACGCGACAACCTCTACAGTGGTTTTCCCAGCCTCAAACCGAACCGCTGATTTTAGCAACCTGGTTAACCGATCGGTACCGCTATCTAGATATTACGGATTTAGCGACAGCGATGGGTTGGCAGTTACAAGCAGATGGCACAACGCTGCAAATTAACTTGCCTCCCGCCAACCTACAAGACATTCGACAGGAACAGCTACTTTCAGCTCAAAACTCGCCCGCATCGTCTAATTTGCCCATTGTCGTGGATCTAGATCGTCCAACTCCTTGGCAAGTAATACAAGAAGGTAATGTAGTAAAAGTTACTATTGATGCCGCAACTGACCCAGGAATTCTCGTGAGAACCGTACCGGCAAATGGAATACCAAGTATAAAATCTGGCGTAGCAGACACAGTACAAACACAGCCAGACCTACTTATACCACCCCTTCCTGCCGCCGAACTATGCCCAGTTCCTCAAACGCCATGCCCAATTAAGCTGGAAAGCACTGCTAATCAAACGACAATTAGAGCCAACATTCCCAACGGTTTGCGTCCTCGCGTTTGGAGTTTATCCAATCCCTACCGCCTCGCGATCGATTTTCAACCAGAGACTATGGTAGAGCGCGATATTCTCTGGGCACCAGGATTGCGCTACAGGCAGCAGTATATCGAAATCAAAGATAGTTCATCGGGGAAACAGGTTGCTTCTCGGTTTCCGGTAGTGTGGCTGGAAATCAATCCCCGCCAGCCTGGTTTGACGCTCAAGCCGATCTGGAGCAATCCTGATACATTAGTGGGGATTGCGCCTTTAATTCAGACAGCGCAGCAATGGCAAGCTGCGGCGGCGATTAACGCCGGTTTTTTTAATCGCAATACTCAGTTACCTTTGGGGGCAATCAGGCGGGATGGTAGGTGGTTATCCAGTCCTATTCTCAACCGGGGAGCGATCGCTTGGAACGATTTCGGCGAAGTTAAAATCGGACATCTCAGTCTCGATCACGCCATTATCGCATCAGGTGGAGAGCGTTTGCCCGTCACAGCAGTTAACAGCGGCTACATCCAACCAGGAATTGCCCTGCACACAAGGGAATGGGGAACTACTTACACCCCCCTCAGCGATAACGAAACGATAGTCGCGATTGCGAATAATCAAGTTGTCAATCAATCGCCAGCAGGTTTAGCCGGACAAACACCCTTTACCATTCCATCTGATGGTTACCTGCTCGTTATCCGTGCCAAACCAGAATTAGCCGATAAGTTTCCCATTGGTACCACAGTGCGCTACGAAAGCATTCCCGTCCCTGGTGAATTCGTCCGCTATCCTCAAATTTTAGGAGCGGGGCCGGTTTTGCTGCAAAATCGTCAAATTGTTCTCGACGCCAAAGCCGAACAATTCCGGGATTCCTTTATTAAAGAATCTGCGGTGCGAAGTGCGATCGCGATCGCCCCTAGCAATACCTTACTAATAGTTACTGTCGGAAATCGTACCGGTGGCAACGGGCCAAGCTTAAGTGAAATCGCTCAGATTTTACAACAAATGGGAGCCGTTGATGCACTTAATTTGGATGGCGGCAGTTCTACCAGCCTTTACCTCGGCGGTCAACTCCTCAATCGCCCTCCCGGCACTGCCGCTCGCGTTCACAACGGCATCGGCATTTTCCTCAACCCCCGACTGTGAGACAAGGAAGACAAGGAAGACAAGGAAGACAAGGAAGACAAGGAAGACAAGGAAGACAAGGAA